>CAVTDN010000012.1:397500-590000 GCA_963733595.1 uncultured delta proteobacterium
TTGCGACCGTACTCCCCAGGCGGTCAACTTAATGCGTTAGCTGCGACACAGAAGGGATCAACACCCCCTACATCTAGTTGACATCGTTTACAGCGTGGACTACCAGGGTATCTAATCCTGTTTGCTCCCCACGCTTTCGCGCCTCAGCGTCAGTATCCAGCCAGAAAGTCGCCTTCGCCACCGGTATTCCTCCCGATATCTACGAATTTCACCTCTACACCGGGAATTCCACTTTCCCCTCTGGTACTCAAGTCTGACAGTATCAAATGCACTTCCACAGTTAAGCCGTGGGCTTTCACATCTGACTTATCAAACCGCCTACGCGCCCTTTACGCCCAGTAATTCCGAACAACGCTTGCACCCTCCGTATTACCGCGGCTGCTGGCACGGAGTTAGCCGGTGCTTCCTTTAAGGGTACCGTCAAACATAACAGGTATTAACCATTATGCATTTCTTTCCCTTTGACAGAGCTTTACGACCCGAAGGCCTTCCTCACTCACGCGGCGTCGCTGCGTCAGGGTTGCCCCCATTGCGCAATATTCCTCACTGCTGCCTCCCGTAGGAGTCTGGCCCGTGTTCCAGTGCCAGTGTGGCGGATCATCCTCTCAGACCCGCTAACCATCGTCGCCTAGGTAGGCCATTACCCCACCTACAAGCTAATGGTACGCAGACCCCTCTATGTGCAGTAGCTTATGTCAGAGGCCACCTTTTCTTGCAAAACTTATGAAAGGCAAGGATATCCGGTATTAGTACCCCTTTCGGTGTATTATTCCAGACACAAAGACAGGTTATCTACGCGTTACTCACCCGTGCGCCACTTTACTCAGGACCGAAGTCCCTTTCGCGTTCGACTTGCATGTGTTAAGCACGCCGCCAGCGTTCGTTCTGAGCCAGGATCAAACTCTCCAGTTTAATATCCTAGCCAGTCACTACAGACTGGACTTTGTCCAAATCAAAAACCAATTCTACTACTTGGCCCGCTCATTTACTGTTCAGTTTTCAAAGATCAATCTCCCAACCCAAGGTCAGGATGGTGCCACGCAGCATTTGCTGCGAGTGAGCACTATAACTTGCTTTTTAACTCGATGTCAAGATTAAAAATGTTGTTCGAGGCATTTTGTTGCCGCCTCATCTTGAGTACCAAAAGCAACGAGGGAGCAACTTAGCCGAACCTGCCAGCCCCTGTCAATAAAAATAATGACTAGGGATGGGTGGGTAATTCCGGGTGTCACAGGTCGATTGCAAAAAAGCATGGAAAAACAAATGATAGATATCCACTTTGCAAAAGTGCGAGGTCAAGCTTCCGGATTTTTAATCCATCGCGAGAGCGTTTCGACTATCTTTTCGGCTTGTGCGATCGAAGAAATGTTAAATTTTGACTTTGTCTGATACTGTCCATTTCTTTTTTGAAACCGCCGGATGGTGTATTTATCCGGGCTAAATTGCTGGGTGCTTTTGTCAAAATCTCGGTAACGAAAAAGAATGGTCGTCCAGGAACCTTTGGAGAGAATTTCTTTGTCCATTTCCTGAACAAGAAGAATGCCCTCTTCTTCATAATTTATCGTCAGATCTTCTATGTTCTCAGCCATGCAGACTCCGTGTATGCGTTGAAAGGAAAGGGAAAAAGAGGAATGAAAAACGCTAAATCTACCGCACAGCCAATGAAAAGGCAATAACACCATGCCTGTCAGGTTGGTCCATCAGCGCTCGAATTCATATAGAATATCACCGCCACTGTAGGATGAGCCTGTTTCCAGGAGAAGGTAAAAATCTTTCCCTAGGGAATATCGAGTGCTTAAGCTGCCTGATTCACTAACGAGAGCCTTGCCGTAGCTGACATAGAAATCAGGGGTCAGCCAACTGCCGAAAACGAGGGAAAATGAATCGTAGGTGTCTCCCTTTTCCAATTTGATTTCGTCGACCATAGAGAGTTTTTTTAAACTCTGCAGATAGGGCACCATTCCGCCCAGCCCAATTTTGCTGGCTGTTGAACCGATCATGCCGAGATCCTGACGTGTTTCGCCACCGACCGCACTACTCTCTAGCAAATTGGCTACAATAGCAGATTGCTCCATGGATGGATTGGAGTAGAAATGCATTTCCGGACGCTGGAGAAAACCATCGATGATCATACCGGTGGTCACCTTCCCTTTTTTTCTTTCGCTCCGAAGTTCGATGCCTGGATTTGTCAGTGGGCCACCGGTGAAGAGGAGGCGGCCAAGATCAATTTTCAATCGTTTTCCATACACGGTGAATGATCCTTTATGGACGGAGAGTGTTCCGTTGCCGACCATCGGCCGGCCAGGTTGCTCCTTGATGGCCAATTTGCCGGCGATGTCGCCCCTCAAGCCATAGGCATCGATATGCACATCCTCACCGGCAACAACTGTTATATCGGCAAACAAAGGCACCGCGGCCTTTACCGGGGAAATTTCTTCATCGACGACAACCATGTCATTGGATAGGGCTGTGGTATTGTGAAAATCGATGGAGGTAATCCGAGCCTGGGGAATGGTCACCGTGCCACGGACCGTTGTTTGGGAATTCGAGAAAACCATCAGGAGGTCAGGGGAAACATCGAGATCTAGACCTGGGAGATGGGCGACCTGGAAGGTGTCGCCGGAGAGATGGACGGTGTGAGGGCCGGACATCATTTGGTTTGCTTGCAGAGAACTCTCCGCCCGGAGAAAACCCTTGCCGGAATGCGCCGTGGCGCTCAATTGAACACCGTTGAGGTCGCCGGTCATTCGGAGCAGCAGGGGGGACAGGGTGATGCCGAGCGGCGGTATTTCCGCTTGACCGTCTGCCAGTTCCATCTGGCCATTCAACAGAGGCGCGGCGGGTGTCCCATTCACGGTGAATCGGCCGCGCAATGCGCCGGAAAGGGTGACATTCTGATCGGTCAGGACGGCGAAAGGGGTCAGGTCCTGGATACGGAACTGAATCGAGCCGCTCATCGGGGTGCGCAGAATCTTTTCCTGGGTAAATTGAAGATCGGTAAAAGTGAGTTCTGCGTGCAACACGCTGTTGTCCGTTAGTTCGCTGTCCAACCTCGTTTGCAGCCGATTTGCCGCATAGGTGGCGACAAGAGAGTTGTTTTTCCAGGTCACTTGATGGTCCCCCCCATCCGCCAGGGGGATGCGTATGCTCATCCCGTTGCTGTTGGCGGACAACTTTCCTGACAGGATTCGCGATTGTTGACCGGTCAGGTCAATCTCGGCGGCGAGCTGTCCTTTGATTGGCAGCGTGAGTGTTGTTCCTGTTTGCAGTAAATCGAGGGGGAGGGCGGAGGCTGCGCCGTGCAACTGCCAGGTGTCGGCAGATGCCAGCCAGGAGCCGTTCACGCAGAGGGAACTGGCGGCGGACGCCGCAAGGCAAAGCGGCTTGACATCCGCTTTATCGGTGGAAAGGGTCAGGGGGGTGTCCTGGCGCTGTCGCCAGTCACCGAATCGCTTGCTGGTGAAACGGGCCTGTTTGAGCGTGCCCTGCCAGAGGCCATTCTCGAATTTCCCCTGCAGGGCAAAACCGGAGGTAAACTCTCGGTTTTGAGTTGTTAACTCAAGGCCGTGGTCATGCAGCGACCCCTTGAGCTGCAATCGGCACAAGTCTATGCTGGTGCTGCCAAGCTGCAGTTGCTCAGCCCGAATCGAGGTGTCGAGAACGCCCTTGGCTGCGAGGATTCCTTTCGTTTCTATAGTCACTTTCTGGACGCCATCTCCGCCTGCTCCGATGGCGCTGCCCATGAGCTTGAAATCGACCTGCGGTTTTTCCGCCTTGCCGGTAATGTGGCCATGAGCATTGACTTTTCCTCGTGCACGCGGCCAGAGTTCAGCGAGATTGCTGGAATCAAATTGAAGAGCCAGGTCGATGGTTTCAGCAGCTTTGCCACTGATTCGCAGAATGGAGCCGCCGCTTTTTAAGAGCAGTTGTGGAATCTGCAGCTGTTTGTCTTGCATGCGGATCTCGCCGTTCCCGGCGAGGGAAAAGTTGCGCAAGGTGCCGTGCAACGCGGGTAAATGGAAAGAGGCGTCGAGTCCGTGCGGGGTAAGGTGTCCCGCAGTGGTCAACGTTCCGGCGAAATCCCCAGGCCAGTCCGCGAGAAAAAGGGAAGGGTCAAGGTGAGCGCCACTGATCTCGGCCTGCCAGGAAAGGTTCGGGTTCCATGCCAGCGTGCCGTGAGCCAACAATTCGGTTTTACCTTGGGTGAGCCGCAGGGTGCTGAGCTGGATGCCGTTACTGTTACCCTGAAGTTCAGCGGTGAGGCTGCATAATTCTTTGAGCTTGGGCAAACCTGCTTGCGAGTGAATGTGCAGGGTGTAGTCATCCAGGGTGCCCTGGCCGTCAATCACCACCTTGGTGAAGCGCTGTTCCGGCCAACCGTGGTGGACCCGGTTCAGCTCCACCTCCGGGCTTTCCAATTGAGCCTGCCAGTTTGTCGCGCCAAGGAGATTGTTGAGCCGGCCCTTGAGATGCACGGGGAACGGGGTTTGGGTATCGACCTTGATCTGCAGTTCGTTGAGTGGTCCGGCCACCGTTCCGCGAGCGGTTATGGGTTCATAACCGGCCGGATGGAAGCGGGATTCCAGAACCAATTGCAGCGGGTAACCGCTGCTGGTACGCAGTTGTCCCTTTGCCTCAATTGTGAATTGTTCGTTGGCGAGTGACAATGCCTCAAAATTCAGGGTTTGTTCCTGGAGGGAGATGTTTTTAATGGTTCCGGTCCGGATGCTCCAGACCTCCTCCCGGCCGGAGTATATCGCAATCGTTTCCGCAGAAACAGTATCAATCAGGACGCTGCCCGGTATGGAAAAAGGGGGGAGAACGGTTTCCGCACTGCTTGCTCCAAGCAGTACCCGGACGCCTGTCCCGCGGATCTCATGGATGCGGACTTGTCGGTCGAGCAGTTGAGAAGGATTCCAGGTCAGGTGCAGCGCATCAATGAGAACGGTGTCGATCCCGTCGGCATAGCGGATATCCCGAAGTTCAAGCGTGCCGTAGAGGGAGCCGGAAGCAGAGCCGATGGTCAGGATGTCAGCGCTCAGGCGATTGGAGAGCATCGTCAGGCACCGTAAGCCGGTGTCAGTGCCGAAGAGGAAGAGGAGAGCGGCCGGAATCAGCACCAAAAAAGAGCCGAGCCCTCGCCGCAGCCATTTTTTCATCAGAGATCGGCCCCCATGGTGAAATAGATGTGCCAGGTGCTTTCCTTGTCGAGAGCTTTGGCCAGATCGAAACGGATCTGACCAAAAACGCCGCTCCAGCGGACACCGACGCCGGCACCTGAATGGAGCGTGATGTTCGAGAAACTGTCCATGGCCGTGCCGCTATCGTAAAAAACCGCACCGCTCCATGCATCGAAGAGAGATCGCTCCAGTTCGACACTGTAGACGAGCAGATCTTTGCCGCCAATGGTGTTTCCCTCGGCATCAACCGGCCCGATTGATTTATAGCCGTACCCACGGACGCTCTGGTCTCCGCCCGCGTAGTAGCGCAGGGTGGGCGGCAGGTCAGCAATGTCCTCGACCAGGGTGGTGCCGATGTCGGCGCGACCGATACAGCGCCATTGGTCAAAGAGCGTATAGATGGCCTTGGTGCGCAGGGTGGTCTGGAGAAAACTGGTATCGGCAAGGAGGGTCTCTTCGCTGCCGATCGCCGTGGCGGTGAATCGGATGCCCCGCTTGGTGGTGATGCGATCGTCCGCCCAGAAGACACTCCCCTTGAGTCCGGGAATGAACAGAGATGCATGGTTGTTGTTTGCGCCGATACTGTACTGCTCGTCGAGGAATTGGAGGGAGGTGGAGTATTCCCCCTTGTCCCGAAAATGATCGAGGCTGACGGTGGTATTCAAGGAGGTGGTGTCGGTGGTGTCAAACTGTGCCGATTCATATTTTGCGCCAAGAGTCAAGCGGTCTCTGGTGGGGTCGCCGATAGGGATGGTATAGATCCCGCTCAGATTGCTTTTCCGCTGCGAAGGCTGCAATTGGACGTACAACTGGTGGCCCAATCGGTTGATGTGGCGGTTGATGTATTCCAGCGTGCCCCGCAGGCCGGTATCGGTCCCGTAGCCGAAGCCGACACCGTACTTGTGGGCAAGATTGGGTGTGAGCACAACCTTGACCGGGATCTCGAGGGAGGTGGCTTGGTCGAAATTGTATTCAATATCGACGGTTTTGAAATAATCAGTGTTGAACAGGGATTGTCGCAACCGGGTTAAGGCTTTGGGGGAAAACGCATCGCCTTGGCGTACCGGCGCGATTTTGCGCAGAAGATCATGGTCGATGAAATCGGCGTCAAAGCTCAGCGGGCCAAAGAGGTAGCGGGGGCCGGTGTCGAGTTGCAGGTGGACAGCGGCACTGAGCGATTTCTTGCTGACCGCTACCCGGCTGTGGCGGAAGGCAGCCTGGTGATACCCGCTCTCAAGGGCCACGGCGAGCAGTTGTTCCTTGCTGTCTTCGTACACCTGGTGTTCAAGAACGTCCCCCTGGTGGAGCGGGAGGCGTTGAGCCGTTTCCAGGAGGGTGTTGTTCTGCTCTCCAGGCCCGGTCAGCGTAACTTGAACCTCCCTGATGGTGACCGGCGGGCCGGTCGAAACCACCATCTCCACGTGATGGCTGCCGTCCTTGCGCTGTTGTGAGATTGTGATTTCGGGGCTGTAATAACCAAAAGGCTCCAGTGCCCTGGCCGCTTCTTGCCGCGCCTTGCCATAGAGCCGGGCGAATGCCGCCTCCGAGGGTGTTTCGTTTTCCTGGAGCCTGGTTAGGGAAAGATGGTTGCGGATATTCTGGCGCTGCCTTTCGCTCAGGTCGCCGGAAATGGTGACAACGAGAGCAGGTTGGGCGAAAACAGGGCTCGGCATGGCGGGCAGCGCCAGCAGCAGGGCAAGGAGAAGCAGGTTGCCGAGTGAGCGAGCCGGTACAATGGAGAGGGACGAGCAGGGCGGGCAAGTCTTGCGTCGCCACATTGGCCAAAATGAGCGGAGGAGGGGCGGGCAGTGCTGCCGGGGTGTGAACATGCCGGAGTCCCTGGAACAACCGGATTACGGGATACTTGATCCCCTTGAGGGGCAGTCTGCGTTTGCCTGCCGGGTATGGGGGCAAATTTAATCCGATACGCCTCTTTTTGAAAGACTTGTTTTGCCGATGTCGGTGGCTGAAAAAAAGAAAGCCCCCCTTCCGCCGTGAGCGGAAGGGGGGCGGGATTATTGCTTGGTGAAGGTCAGGTGGTTCTCCGGGGTCCGATCGATGAGGATGTGGTCGCCTTCGGCGAAGTGGTCTTCCAGAATTTCGAGGGCCAGCGGGTCTTCGATATAACGCTGGATGGCCCGCTTCAACGGACGCGCGCCGAAGGAGGGGTCGTATCCGGTATCGACCAGAAACTGTTTGGCTTCTTTGGTCAACGTCACCTTGTATTTGCGGTCGGCCAGTCGTTTGGCCATCCGTTTGATCTGAAGGTCGACAATCTGGAACAGGTCCTCCCGGCTTAACCCTTTGAAGGTAATGATGTCATCGACCCGGTTGAGAAACTCCGGCTTGAACTGGCGGTGGAGGAGTTGGTCGATTTCCTTGCGCATGCCCTCGGGATTGGACTGGGCCATTTCCATGATGATCTGGCTGCCGAGGTTGGAGGTCATGATCAGAATCGTATTCTTGAAATCCACGGTCCGGCCCTTGCCGTCGGTCATGCGGCCGTCGTCGAGGACCTGCAGCAGGACGTTGAACACATCGGGGTGAGCCTTTTCGATCTCGTCCAGCAGGATGACGGCGTAGGGCCGCCGCCGCACCGCTTCGGTGAGCATGCCGCCCTCGTCATAACCGACATAGCCCGGAGGGGCGCCGATCAGGCGGGCGACCGAATGTTTTTCCATGTACTCCGACATGTCGATCCGGATCATGGCCTGCTCGGAATCAAAGAGGAAATGGGCCAGGCTCCGGGCCAGTTCGGTCTTGCCCACACCGGTCGGTCCCAGGAAGATGAAACTGCCCAGCGGCCGATCGGGATCCTGCAATCCGGCGCGCGCCCGACGCACCGCATTGGCGACTGCGACAATAGCCTCCCTCTGGCCGACCACCCGTGCGCCCAGCGCTTTTTCCGCCTGCACCAGTTTCTCTTTTTCGCCCTCCAGGAGCTTGTCCACCGGAATGCCGGTCCATTTGGCCACCACCGCGGCTATATCCTCGGGGGAAACCTCTTCTTTTAACATCTGATGCCCTTCCTGAATTGTACTCAAGCGGGTGTTGGCAGCCTCGAGTTCTTTGTGCAGCTGGACCATCTGGCCGTATCGTATCTCTGCCACCTTGCTCAGCTCGCCGGCCCGCTCGGCCCGCTGCTCCTCCATGTGGGCCTGGTCGATCCTGGCCTTGATGGCGCGGATGGACTGGATGGTATCTTTTTCCAGGGTCCACTGGCCTTTCATGGCATTGAGCGAATCTTCAAGATTGGCCTGGTCTTCCTTGACCTTGGCCAGCCGCTCGATGGAGGTCGGGTCCTTTTCTTTTTTCAGTGCCTCCTGTTCGATCTCCATTTTGATTTTTTTTCGTTCCAGCTGATCGATTTCGGTGGGCATGGAATCGATTTCGATCCGCAGCCGGGAAGCGGCCTCGTCAATCAGGTCAATGGCCTTGTCCGGCAGGAAGCGGTCGGTGATGTAGCGGCTGGAAAGGGTGACCGCTGCCACGGTGGCGGCATCCTGAATGCGGACCCCGTGGTGGACCTCGTACTTATCCTTGATGCCGCGCAGGATGGCGATGGTGTCCTCTTCGCTCGGTTCCTGAACCAAAACCGGCTGGAAACGGCGTTCCAGGGCCGCGTCCTTCTCGATGTATTTACGGTACTCATCCAAAGTGGTGGCGCCGACACAGTGCAGTTCGCCTCTGGCCAGGGCGGGTTTGAGCATGTTGGAAGCGTCCATCGAACCTTCGGCCGCACCTGCTCCGACCAGGGTGTGGATTTCGTCGATAAAGAGGATGATCTCGCCCGCTTTTTTCTCCACCTCTTTCAAGACCGCCTTGAGGCGGTCCTCGAATTCACCCCGATACTTGGCCCCGGCCACCAGGGAGCCGAGATCCAGCGAAATCACCTGTTTACCTTCCAGGGTCGAGGGGATGTCGCCGTTGACGATGCGCTGGGCCAGGCCCTCGACAATGGCGGTTTTGCCCACACCCGGCTCGCCGATGAGGACCGGATTGTTTTTGGTCCGGCGGGAAAGGACCTGGATGATCCGGCGGATCTCTTCGTCCCGGCCGACCACCGGATCGAGTTTGCCCCGGCGTGCCACATCGGTGAGGTTGCGGGCGTATTTTTCCAGGGCCTGATATTTGTCTTCCGGGTAGGGATCGGTGACCCGCTGGTTGCCGCGCACGGCCATCAGGGCCTTGAGAAAAGCGTCAGAGGTGATGCCCTGACGGTTGAGCATTGCGGTTGCTTTCAGCGACTGGTCAGCCAAGATGGTCATGAACAGATGTTCCTGGCTGACGTATTCGTCCTGCATGTTGGCTGCGGTCTTGAACGATTGATCCAGCAGTGTTTTGAACTGCTGCGAAGCATAGGTCTGGTTGGCGGCGGAGCCAGTGACCTTGGGCAGCGCGTTGATCAACTGGTTGGTTTCGCTGAGGATCACACTCGGAGTGGCCCCCATTTTCTGCAGCACCGGAACCACCACCCCCTCGGGCTGTTCAAGAATGGCCTTGAGCAGATGCTCGGGCTGCAGTTCCTGGTTGCCGTTGTTCTGGGCCAGCTGTTGGGCGGCCTGAATGGCTTCCTGGGACTTGATGGTAAATTTGTCGAGTTGCATTCGTCTCTCCTTGCCTGGTTATTGAGATGCTGATGGACAAGTTGCTGGTCTGTTTATTTGTGAGAGACGATAAGAATGAAGCCCGGGGTGTCAAGATTTTGGCGCAGAGATGGGTGGCTTTTTTCTGACACCCCCTTGCCAATGAAAAACCCCCGTGCCGCCAGCGGCAAGGGGGTTGCTTTTTTCGGTGGCTCGGGGTGTTTTAACCGCACGAACCGCCGCAGGAACCGGAGCTGCAGCTCCCGCCGCTACTACCCAGAGGGTTGGTGGAAGTGATGGAAAAGCCGGATCTGTAACCGGCCTCCATGAAGTCAACCTTGATGGTCCCGCATTTTTCCAGGAGATCTTGGTCAACAAGAAAAGTCAGACCATCTTCCTCAAAAACCTTATCGCTGCTTTTTGACTCATCCAGAGCCAATCCAAGAGATGGACCACTTCAGCCACCCTGCATCAGGGCGATGCGAATAGCAGAACTGATTTTGTTCTGCTCCAGATAGGCTTTTAAATTATTTACAGCAGTTGCTGTTACTTCAAACATTCATGCCTCCTCAAAAGTAAAAAAAGGCTCTTTCCGCTTTCAGGAAAGAGGGTTTGGGTTATGCCTGCAAAATAAGGTGCAAAAGGATTCGCGTCAACCACAGATACACCTGTAACCGGCTTATGTGCGGGGAAAAATGAGGCGCAGTTGCCTCCGGGAGCGCGAGCGAAAGGATTTTTTCCGGGAAAAGAGGCTGATTTTTTAGGAAAAAAAGTTTATCGCCCCACCCAGATTGGTTCGAAAAAGATTGTCAAATCGAGAGCCACTTTCTACAATTCGGCCAGTACGGATGCAGCAGCAGAGCAAACTTTCACAGGCGAGATCATCATGCGAGAAAAACTCCTCATCTCCACCGGCGGCGGCGATGCGCCGGGTTTGAATGCCGTTATTTTTGCCGTGGTCAACTCGGCGACCAGGAAAGGATGGGAAGTCTACGGCAGCAGGGCCGGGTATGGCGGACTGCTTGACCGGGACGATCTGATCCGGTTGACCCCGGAGGATGTGGAGGGCATTCTCTCCCAGGGAGGAACCATCCTCGGTTCCACCAACAAGGGCAATCCTTTTGCCAAACCCGTGGAAAACCTTGCCGGTGAGATTCAGATTGTCGACATTTCCGACAAGATTCTCGCCAATTTCAACAGGATGGGTTTTTTCTGCCACATTGCGGTCGGCGGAGACGGCAGCCTGGAGATTGCCCATCGTTTTGCCCAGAAGGGGATGCCGGTGATCGGCGTGCCCAAGACCATCGATAATGATCTGGAAGCAACGGATCGCACGTTTGGCTTTGACACCGCCGTTTCCACCGCCACCGACGCCATCGACAAGCTGCACTCCACCGCCAAGTCCCATGACCGGGTGATGGTGGTGGAGGTCATGGGCCGGGATTCCGGCTGGATTGCCCTTTACTCGGGTATTTCCGGCGGTGCCGATGTCATCCTTATCCCGGAGATTCCCTTCAAGCTCGATGCGGTTTGCGCCAAAATCGCTGAGAATGAACTGCACAACAAGCATTATTCGATTGTGGTGGTGGCCGAGGGCGCGCGGGCGGAAGACGGCGAGGTGATCAGCAAGGGGCAGGGGGAGATCGGACGATCCGAGGTGGTGCTTGGCGGCATCGGCGAGTGGGTTGCCAACCAGATCCGTCTGCGGCTGGGCAAGGATACCCGGTCACTGGTGCTGGGCCACCTGCAGCGCGGCGGTTCGCCCACCACCTTTGACCGGCTGCTGGCGCTGCGTTTCGGGGCGGCGGCGGTGCGGTTGGCGGAGGCCGGAACCTTCGACCACATGGTGGCCTGGGTGCCGCCGACCATGACGGCAGTGCCTATTGCCGATGCGATCCGTCGCCGGAAAAAGGTCGATCTGGAGAGCGACAAGGTGCAGACCGCCCGCGATATCGGCATCTGTCTGGGCGACTGAATCCTCTCCAGGCCTGGACGTATTCCACCATGACGACCGCCGACCGACTGCGGACCATGTATGACCGGATGCTGGACCGGTTGGGGCCGCAACACTGGTGGCCGGCGGAAACGCCCTTCGAGGTGATGGTCGGGGCCATTCTCACCCAGAACACCAACTGGAAAAACGTCGAACGGGCGATCGACAATCTGAAAGGGGTCGGGCTGATGTCGCTGGCGGCGCTGTCAGCCCTGCCCACAGGGCTCCTGGCCGAATATATCCGACCGGCCGGCTATTATAATATCAAGGCCGGCCGCCTGCACAATCTCCTCGCCTTTATCAATGAGCACCACGGCGGCGATCTGCAATCCTTCCTTGAGCAGCCGCTGCCCCTCTTCCGGGAGCAGCTGCTCTCGATCAAGGGCGTCGGCCGGGAAACGGCTGATTCCATTCTCCTTTATGCCGCCAACCTGCCGATCTTCGTGGTCGACGCCTACACCCACCGCATCCTTGTCCGTCACCAGGTGATCGACGAGGAGTTCGGCTATGAGGCCATCCAGGAACTGTTCATGGATAATCTGGCCTGCGACACCCGGCTCTATAACGAGTATCACGCTCTGCTGGTGCGGGTGGGGAATGTCTATTGCAAAAAGAAGAATCCCGACTGCGCGGCTTGTCCGCTGCAGGGGATCTGAAGGGGAGGGGGAACTAGCGGGCGGTTTCCTCGCAGGGGTGTTCGGATTCCGGCGCCATTTCCCGGCCCTGACGGTTATGCCAGAGCAGCTTGCGGCAGATGCCGCGGATCAGGCTCGCCTCCTTTTTCTTCAACTTCACCCGCCCGAGAAACTGACGGATATTGCGCATCCAGTAGATGCGGTTGGTGTCGTGGAGGAAGGTGACCCCGGTCAGGGTCTCCTCGATGTGTTCGTACATGCCTTCGAGATCGAAAGAATTGGCAAATTCCGACTTGGGGCGGGCGGCAAAGGGACGGGTGTGGACGGCGGTGTAGAGTTCATAGCAGTGGATGGCCACCGCCTGGGCGAGATTGAGCGAGGAAAAGCCGGCGGTGGGGATGGTTGAGGCGAATTGGCAGAGGTCAAGGTCCTCGTTGCTCAGCCCCGCATCTTCCGGCCCGAACATCAGGCCGATCCGGTTGCCGGCCAGGAGCGGCGCCAGCTCGGCCATCACCTCGCGCGGCGTCTGGTCCTGGGGGCGATGCCGTCCCTGGCGGGCGGTGGTGCCGACGATAAAATGAAAGGGGGCCGCCGCCTCCGCCGTGGTTCGATACACCCGCATCTTCCGGATGAGATGGGCCGCCTTGTGGGTCGCCATCTTCAGCATCCGTTCCTGGTCGAACTCTTCTTCGCTGACCACAAGGAGTTCCGCAATACCGAAATTGGAGGCGATCCGGGCCGATGCGCCGATATTTTCCGGAAACTTCGGTCCAACCAGGATAATCCCGGTCTGGCCGAGGCTGCCGGCCGGCACCTGTTCGTCGGTCATGCTGCTTGCGCGCGGATCAGTGGCCGGTGGATTGCTCAAGTTCCAGGTTCTTTTTCGAGGATTTCTCCGATCCCGGGCTGCTGCTGGTCATGCGCTTGAAAAAGGGGATGATGCCGCCCTCTGCCCGTTTGATCTCCTCTTCCGCCTCTTTGACCGTGATCTGCCAGGCCGGAGCGAAACCCGGTGATTTTTCAAACATGATCTCGATCGCCTTCTGGTAGACCTGCACCTGGCGCAGTTCCTGGCGTCCGGGTTTCTGATTGAGCACCTGGACCATGTTGCGCAGGTTGTCGCGTTCCTGCTTGAGCTTGTCCGCCTCGCCCTTGCGGCGTTCGTTTTCCGCTGAATCGATCTCGAGCTTGGTGTGCAGGTGTTCGCGGAGTTTTTTGAGATGACGGTGCAGTTCCCTGGCCTTCAGCCAGCCCCGCGCCCAGAGGATAGCGGCGATCAGGAGTCCGATGCACAGGCCGCGGAGAAAGGGATTGGCAAGGATGTCCGAGATCAAGCTGCTGTTTTCCATGGTGTCTACCTCAGAAGAATGAAATTAGGCGGAACAGGAGGGCCGGTTCCGCCCTCATGCGAGCGGTGGTTAAGGCCACCATTTTTATTTGAATTGCCGATATTCGTCAAGCAAAACCACGGTCGGGCCTACCCGGAGCGGCGCCATCACTTGTCTGTGGATTTCCGTGCGGGGGCGGCCGCCGCCGGGATGAGGGCGAAGCTCAGCCGTTTATTGAAAAGATCGACATTTTCCAGTCGCACCTGCACCCGGTCGCCGAGTTGATACATCCGGTTGCTGCGTTCACCGATCAGGCGATAGCGGCGGCTGTCGTGCAGGTAGTAATCGTCGGTCATGCTGGTGAGCGGCACCATGCCGCTGATATAGCATCCGTCCAGGGCGATGTAGAGGCCAAAGGCGGTGACCCCGGAGATGATGGCCCCGAAGGTCTCGCCGACCCGGTCGATGAGAAAGAGGGCGGCGCAGCGGGAATGCACGTTGCGCTCGATGTCGATGGCCTTGCGTTCGCATTGCGAGAGGTGGAGGCCGGCTTCGGCCAGCGTTTTCCCCTCGCCCGGCACCGGCGCGGCTGCGTGGGCTGCCTGGCCGGTCAGCAGGGCCTGCAGCACCCGATGGGCAACCAGGTCGGGATAGCGGCGGATCGGCGAGGTGAAGTGGAGGTAGAAGGCGGCGGCTAAACCGAAATGGCCGGCGTTTTCGGGGGAATACCTCGCCTGCTGCATGGTGCGCAGCAGCAGGTTGTTGACGATGTATTCGGCCGGCGAGCGATGCGCTTGTTTGATCACCTGGGCAAACCAGGCCGGGTCGACCTCGGATTGGGGCAGGTGCAGCCCCAGGGCCTTGGCGGCGTCGGTGAAGGTTTCCAGTTTGACCGGGTCGGGCCGTTCGTGGATGCGGTACAGCACCGGCCGTTTGGCCGTGGCCAGGGTTTCGGCCACCGCCTCGTTGGCGGCGAGCATGCAGTCCTCGATCAGCAGGTGCGCCTGGTTGCGTTCGGCCAGGGTGATCGCGGCCACCTGTTCGCCGTCCAGGGTCACCTGGGTTTCGGGAATGTTGAATTCAAGGCTGCCGCGCTCGACCCGGCGGCTTTTGAGCAGGGCCGTCAACTGTTTGGCCAGCTCCAGCATCGGCACCAGGTCGGCATGGGCGGCGCGCACCTCGGGGTCCTGCAGGTAGAGCAGCTGGTTGACCGTGGTGTAGGTGAAGCGCTGGTGGCTTCTGATCAGGCTGCGGGCGTAGTGTTCGCCGATTCGCCGTCCCTGGCGGTCAAAACGCAGCGTGGCGGTAAAGGCCGGCCGGTCCTGGTCGGGAACCAGGCTGCAGAGGTCGTTGGACAGGCGCTCGGGCAGCATGGGCAGCACCCGGTCCGGCAGGTAGACGCTGGTGCCCCGGAGGTAGGCCTCCCGGTCGATCGCTGACCCGACGGGCACATAGTGGCTGACGTCGGCAATGGAAACGTGGAGGGTGAAACCGTCCGCCGTCCGCTCGATGCAGATGGCGTCGTCGAAATCCCGGGCCGTCTCGCCGTCGATGGTCACATGGGGCAGATGGCGCAGGTCGACCCGGCCCTCGGTGCATTCGCGCACCTCGGCCAGCCGGGCCGCCTCGGCCTCGACCTCGGCCGGAAAGGTCTCCCGGAGGGCGGACTGGATGATGGCCATGCGGATCTGGACGCTCACCTGGCGGGCATCGCCGAGAATTTCGACGATCCGGCCGGTCGGCCCCTGCCGCTCCGAGCCGTAATCGGTAATGGCCGCCACCACCGCCATGCCGTCGCGGGCCGCCATCTCGTCCCCCCGGCGGATCAGGAGGGTGTAGGGCAGGCGGTCATCGTCGGGCGTCACCTGGCCGCCGGCAGCGCTGGCGGTGAAGATGCCGCAGAGGCGGGTAACGGCGCGGCTTACCACCTCGACGACCCGTCCTTCCCGCCGGCCCCGGGCCGTACCGGTGACGGTCACCAGGATGCTGTCGCCCTGGCTGGCGCCGCCGAGGTGATGCGGGGCGATGAACACATCCTTGCCGCCCTTGGCCTGCTCCCCTTCGAGGATGGCGAACCCGAACCCCTTGGAGGTGAGATCAAGGGTGGCCCGCAGAGGGGCCGATCTGGCGGCCGGCAGAAAGCGCTTGCCCTTTTTGGTGAGGGCCTGTTCCTTGAGCAGCTGCTCCAGGATGGTGTGGAGCCGCGGCAGCTGCGGCGGGGCGAGATGGAGGGTCTGGGCCAGCTCGGTTTCGGTCATGGGCTGGCCGCGCTGGGCCAGCAGGGCCAGGATGGACGATTGCAGGGAGCCGGCGGCGCTGGCCGTGCGGGCTTTCTCGGGCCGTTTTGTCCGGGGCGGGCCCACGGGTTTTCGTCTGCGGGGAAATTTTCTCGCCATCTCTGTTCCGTTTCCTGTGCAATGCATACCTTGAAAGCCGGCGGCCCGTGAATTTTTCTTTGTCCACGGCGGACTCTCTGTTAGAGTGGGACTCGGCATTTGTGCCTGGAGAGCGTAATTGTACACTATTTTGGCGGTAAGGAAAGAAAAAGCCAGGGGAATGGGCACGATACCAGATGCAGTACGTTAAATACGATCTCGATGCATACCGCGAGGCCATGCGGTCCTTTATCGGCGACGGGCCGGAAACCAAGGTGTTCTGGGATGCGCTTGATTTTGCCTTCGAGGCCCACGGCAGCCAGTGGCGGCGCTCCGGCGATCCGTACATCATGCACCCCTGCTCGGTTGCCCGGATCCTGGCCGAGGAACTGGACATCCGCAATCCGGAAATCCTGGCGGCGGCCCTGCTCCACGACACCGTCGAGGATGTGGAAGAGGTCACCGGCGAGGTGATCCGAAAGAAATTCGGCGCCAACGTCGAGGCGATCGTCGAGGGCTGCACCAAGGTCACCCATTACACCGGCGACCGCCAGACCTTCAAGAAGCTGGTCCACCGCAAGATTTTCAGCGGCGCGGCGGCCAAGCTCGAGGTGATGATCGTCAAGTTGGCGGACCGGCTGCACAATCTCCGCACCCTCTCCAGCATGCCCAAGCACAAGCGGCAGAAGATTTCCGACGAAACCCTCGATATTTATGCGCCCCTGGCCACCATCCTCGGCCTGTTCGCCATCAAGCGGGAGCTGTACAACCTGGCGCTCGCCTTCAAATTTCCCCGGCAGGGCAGCCGGCTGCAGGTCCATATCAACAGCCTGCGCGAGGATCCCGCCGTGCTGGCGATCATCGCCGATCTCCAGCAGGCGATGACCCGTGAAGGGCTGGAGGGCACGGTCGCCCTGCGGACCAAGGGCCTGTGGGGGTATTTCGATGTCCGCAACCGCATTCTGATCAAGGAGATCGAGAGTCCCCAGGAAATTCTCATCCTGATGCACAGCCGCAACGCCTGCTACCAGGCCCTCGGGGTGCTCAACCAGATGTATCCGCCCATTCCCCGGACCATCCGCGATTTCATCGCCAACCCCAAGCCCTCGGGCTACCAGGGGCTGCACGCCCGGCCGATCATCAACGGCCGCAAGTTTCTGTTCAAGATCCGGACCGAGGAGATGGCCCGCCGCGCCCAGCGCGGCATGGTCCGCGACTGGGGCGGGGACAGCAGGGTGAGCAGCCGGTTTTTCAAAGAAATTCAGGAGATGTTCGATATCCTCGGCAGCGACGATTCGGTCAGCTACCGGGACATGATTGCCGCCAGCGGCCGCAAGGAGATCTACACCTACACCCCGCAGGGCGATCTCATCTGTCT
This sequence comes from uncultured delta proteobacterium, assembly GCA_963733595.1. Classification (GTDB taxonomy): domain Bacteria; phylum Desulfobacterota; class Desulfobulbia; order Desulfobulbales; family Desulfobulbaceae; genus Desulfobulbus. Next base: position 414,976 of record CAVTDN010000012.1, read on the forward strand.
GCCGGTCAATTCGATCCTGCTCGATTTCGCCTTCCGGGTCCATACCGCCATCGGCCACACCGCCATCGGCGGCATGATCGGCAAGCAGAAGGTCAAGCTCGATCACCAGCTCCGCGACGGCAGCGTCATCAAGGTTATCCGCCAGGAAGGCAAGGTCAATTTCGACCCGGCCCTCCAGACCCTCCTCCAGACGCCCAAGGCCCGGTCCGAATTGGCCAAGGCCTTCCGTCTGCGGCGGGAGGCGGTCTCCTCCCAGATCGGCGCCTCGCTGCTCGCGCAGGAGCTGCGGCGCTACGGCGTCCCGTATGATGTGGTCGAGAAAGAGGGCATGGCCGATATCCTCGCCTATTTCGACATCGAATCCATGGCCGATCTGTTCCTCCAGCTGGGCGAGGGCAGGGTGCGGCTGCGCGAGTTGATCTATGAGATCCGCAACGGCCTCTACGTCGGCCGACCGACCCTGTTTCAGCCGACCGGCGCCTTCAACCGGGTGGAATCTGACGACGCTTGATCCGGTGGTGATCAAATCGTCGGCCTGCTGCAAGCCCGGGCCGCTCGACAAGGGGGTGATCGGGCTGCTCAGCGAGCGCGGCCTGTCGCTGCACCGCAAGGACTGCAGCCAGCTGCAGAAGATCAACTTCCAGCGGGAAGACGCGGTCGAGGTGCGCTGGAAGCTGAAAAAGACGAGAATCGAGAAGAGCCAGCGGATCATCGTCATGCAGGCGACCCGCAACCGTCTGTTCCTGCTCCTGTCGGTGGCGCCCGAGGAAATGAAGATGATCGATATCGTCTATCTCGGCAAGGGGGCAACGCTGATCGGCGATTGGGAGGTCAATTTTCAGGTCGCCAACCTCTACGGCCTGAAAAAGGTCGACCGCCATTTTGCCCGCTCCGGCCTCCGCTACGAGTTCGAGCTCGAGGCGTGACCTCTGGCCGGCGGTGAGTCGGCCGCCGGTTCCTCCCCGCGCGGGTTGCGAGGTTTTTTTCTAGGCAGCGTGCGGGTGCTCTTTTTTTGCCTGTTGATGGCGTCTGGCGAGCCGGTTTTTATCCGGCTACGCCAGGCGCCATTTTTTTTGCGGCAGGCAGGCGGTGATGTGTTCGTCCAGCAGGGCCTGGAATTCCGGCCGCTCGATTTCCCGGGCGCCGAAGCGCAGCAGGTGGTCGGTGGTCATCTGGCAGTCGATGAGGGCGATACCCAAGTGCCGGGCCTGCTGCACCAGGGCGGCCAGGGCGACCTTGGAGGCGTCGGTGACGCGGGTGAACATCGACTCGCCGAAGAAGACCCGGTCGAGGCAGACGCCGTAGAGGCCGCCGGCCAGTTGGCCGTCCTGCCAGCACTCGATGGAGTGGGCAAAACCGAGGGCGTGGAGACCGGCGTAGGCCTGCTGCATCTCCGGGGTGATCCAGGTGCCGTGCTCCCGGCGGTCGCCGGCGGTGGCGCAGCCGGTCACAACTTCGGCGAAGGCGGTGTCGGCGGTCACGGTGAAGGTGCCGGCGCTGAGGGTGCGCCGCAGGCGGCGGGGCAGGTGGAATTCGGGCGGAAAGAGGACAAGCCGCGGCGTCGGCGACCACCAGAGGATCGGGTCGCCCTCGGAAAACCAGGGGAAGATGCCCTGGCTGTAGGCCATGAGCAGCCGGTCCGGGCGGAGGTCGCCGCCGATGGCCAGCAGCCCGTCGGGCTCGGCGAGTTCAGGGGCGGGAAAAAGCGGGGTGTCGACAAGGCGAAATACAGGCATGCGCTTCCGGGCAGAGGGAGAGAGATGGGGTGCGGCCGGAATCCTAACGCAGCAATAAAAAAAGGCAAGCCCGAAGGCTTGCCTTGTGAGCAGCAGATGGGTGAAAACGATTTGCCGCAGGGTTGGTCTTGCCGGATTGTTAGTCTTTGATTTAAGCGCTGTTATTCATTCTGGCTAGCCGTTGGTAAAACAGGAATGCTTTTTCCTGAAAAGCGGAAAGCAACCGAAGGTTGCTTTGAAAAGCTTCGGCCAATCACCCCAATGAAGAAAATTGATTCTGCAAAAAAGAGATTTATTGGAGGCGCTATTCAATTGATAATCAATTGACTTGTTTCTGTTTTTACGTCAATGTATCGGCGTCGTACGGGCCAGGAAGAGGAGAACTGGCTAATGCCAAGACAAGGCTCGGCCGCAGAGATAACACTCTCGCTGATTTTTCCACATCTCAAGAGATTCCGGAGAGCGCATGTATCTCGAACATTTTCATCTCACCCATTCCCCCTTTGCGGCAGAACCGGACCCGGAGGTCTTTTTTCCCGGCGCCCGGCGGGAGGAGATCTGCCAGTCGCTGATTCTCGATGTCCTGGCCGGCAAGCAGCTGCTCAAGCTCATCGGCCGGGAAGGGTCGGGCAAGACCCTGATCTGCCGGCTGATCGCCGAGCGGCTGCCGTCCGAGTACGAAGTGGTCCGCCTGGACAATCCCAGCGGCTCCTACGACGATCTCCTGCGGACCGCCTGCATCGATCTCGGCATGGACCCGCGCGGCAAGCACGATCAGTCCTCGGCGCTTGACGACTTTCACCATATCCTCGACTGGAAACGGTCCGAGCGGATCAAGGTCGTGCTCATCATCGACGAGGCGGAACAACTCTTTTTAGCCACCCTCGAGCGCTTGGTGCGGCATATCGGCGACAGCCCGGAAGAACAGACCCTGACCGTCATCCTCGCCGGGCGGCCGGAGCTGGAGACCAATCTGGACCAGTTGTCGGTTTTCTGCGCCACGGTCGATGTCCATCCCGCCTATGCGCTGGCGGAACTCACCGCCGGCGAAACCGGCCAGTACCTCCGCTTCCGTCTCCAGGCGGCCGGCCTGGGCCGCGAGCAGCAGGCCGACATCTTCACCGAGGCGGCGGTGGCCAAAATTTTCGACACCGCCCGGGGCAACCTGCGGCTGACCAACAGCCTTGCCGAGGAGGCGCTGCAGGCCTCCTGCACCGAAAAATCGTTCATGGTTCTGCTCGACCATGTCGAACCCGAGGAGCCGGAGCCGGAGAACGGTTTTCGCCTCGAGAACAAGGTCCTCGAGCTCTACGAGCTGCTCCGGTACAATAAATTCCTTGCCGGCGCCCTTGCCGGGGCCGTGGTTGCCGTGCTCCTGATCGGCTTTCTCCTGCTCGGCACCAGCGGCAAGGAGCCGCCAGCCGCCCGCCCGACGGCGGCGAGCCAGGAGGCGGCGCCTGCGCTGCCGGCTCCCCCTGGGGCGCAACCAGCGGCAACCGGCGGCGCCGAAAAGCCGGACGGAACCAAGCTGTTCCGGGAGCGGCTCGCGGCCAGCGCCAGCTGGCTCACCGGGATGCATAAGGGGCGATTCACGATTCAGCTGATGATGCTGGTGTCGGACCAGGCCCAGACCAGCATCGCCCAAACCCTTGCCGAGAACGACTACGCGCCGGTTCGCGACCAGATGTATATCCTCCGCAAAAAAACCATCCCGCCCACCATTTTTGTCTTCTACGGGTTGTACGACAGTCTGGAGGCGGCTCGGGAGGCGCGCAACAACATGCCGGTCTTTCTCCGCAAGCATCATCCCTATCCGCTCGCCGTCAACGATGCCCTGAAAAAGCTCGAAAACTGAGGCCGGATTCGCACAGCACCGGCCGGGAACATCCCCTTTCTCCAACCACCACGAGTCGCCATGGAACTTCTCCTTGCCAACCCCCGCGGTTTTTGCGCCGGCGTCAACCGGGCGATCGCCATCGTCCATCAGGCCCTGGAACGCTATCAGCCGCCGGTCTACGTCCTCCACGAAATCGTCCACAACACCCATGTCATCGAGGAGCTGCGGCAGCGGGGCGCGGTCTTTGTCGAGGAACTGGAGGAGATTCCCCGGGGCGCGGTCACCATTTTCAGCGCCCACGGCGTTTCCCGGGCGGTTGAGGAGCGGGCGCGGCAGTTGGGCCTGCGGACCATCGACGCCACCTGCCCGCTGGTCTCCAAGGTCCACCGGCGCATGATCCGGCTGCACGCGATGGGCTATGATGTCCTCGTCATCGGCCACAAGGGGCATCCCGAGGTCGAGGGCACCTGCGGCCAGGCGGCGGGGCCGGTGCACGTGCTGTCCCGGCCCGCCGATATTGCCGCCCTGCGCGTCAACGACCCGGCCCGGGTCGGCTATGTCACCCAGACGACGCTGAGCGTCGACGACACCGCCGAACTGCTCCAGGCGCTGCGCCTCCGCTTTCCCCTCATCTCCGAGCCGGAACGGACCGATATCTGCTATGCGACCACCAACCGCCAGGCCGCGGTGCGGCAGCTGGCGGACGCCGTTGACCTGGTGCTGATTGTCGGCTCGAAAAACAGCTCCAACTCCAACCGGCTGCGGGAAGTGGCCGAGCTGCGGCACACTCCGGCCTATCTCATCGATGCTGCGGGGGAAATTGAGCCGCAGTGGCTTGCGGGCGTTGCGCGGGTGGGAGTCAGCGCCGGGGCCTCGGCGCCGGAGCATCTCGTGGTCGAGGTCGTGGCCTGGCTGCAGCGGCAGGGTGCCGGCGCGGTTGTCGAGATGGCCGGGGAAGAGGAGCACATCAATTTTCTCGTCCCGGACCTCCAGGCCTGACCGGTTCGACTGGCCGGTCGTTGCCCGGCGGGACTGGGCTGGTCCGGCGGGTCAGTGCACCAGCCGGTGGACCCCGACCAATTCAATCGACTGCAACGCACTGGGTCCGCATTGGCTGAGGGCGACGAGCAGGGCCTCGTTCGGGTGACCGATGCCGACGGCCTCGCCCTGCTGGTGCGCCAGGCTGACCAAGTTGGTCGATCTGGCCGCAGATGACGGCCGCCTCCCGGACGTTATCCAGAAAAAGGTGGCGCCGGGTCGAGGGCAGGCCGAGCCGCCGCGCCGTTGCCAGCCCCTGCGAAGCTCCGCTGGTAAAGGAATCGACAAAAAAAAGGGAGCGGGCCTGCAGGGTTTCGAGCACCAGCCGCATCCCCTTGCCGTCTTCGCTGAACCGCGAGCCCATATGATTGCTGGCCCCCATTGCCCGTGGCATCGCCGCCAGCATCGCCTCTGTTTTCCGCCGGATCCGCTCCGGACTGTCCCTGACCAGCAGGGTGTCTGTCTCAAGCCGCCACTGTGGATCCTTGGGTTCCATCGGCAGATGGACCAGCACATCATGTCCCCCCTGATAGGCCTGTTCGGCCAGCTCCGCGGTGAACGGCGCCTGCGGCAGAAAGGCAAAGCTGAGGTTGGCATCCAGCTGGAGAAACTGGAGGTCGAGCGGGCGATTGTGGCCCATGTCATCGATGATGATCGCGACCAGCGGCCGGGGTGCGGTGGGCAGGGCGCTGATTTTTTCCGGTTCTGCGGCGGGAGGGGCCGTCTGCTGGCTGTCCGCGGCCGGTTCGGGCAGCGGTGAGGGCGGGGCGGGGGGTGCCGGCTCTGGCGCGACCGGCGCTGGTCCTTGGGCGGCGGTGTTCTGCTCTGGGGCGGGTTCAGGAGAGCGGCATCCGCTCAGGGGAAAAATGAGCAGCGCCAGGAGGAGCAGGGCGTGGCCGGCGCAGCGGCGGGCAAGGAGCACAGGCCGGGGCCGCTTATTTGTTTCTGGCGAGGATGTACCGGGCCAGGTCGTGCAGCAGGGCGATGGTGTCCGCGCTGCCGTCTGCGGCGGCAAAGGGGGCCAGGGCGGCGATGGCGGTGTCGACCAGGTGGCGGGCGGCGTCGGCGGCGCTGGTGAAGCCGTCATAGCGGCCGATGAGGGTCACCAGCTGTTGGCAGGCCGAAGCCTGGGTGCGGTCGCCCCGGAGGAGCGTCTCGATGGTCTGCCGGTCCTCGGCGCTGGCCCGGGCAAGGGTGTGGAGCAGCGGCAGGGTGATTTTCCCCTCGACGAAGTCGTTGCCCACCTGTTTGCCGGTGTTTTCGGCCGCCCCCTGGAAATCAAGGAGGTCGTCCACCACCTGAAAGGCGGCGCCGATATGGTCGCCATAGGTGGCCAGGGCCTGTTGCTGCAGACTGTCGGCGCCGGCATAGAGGGCGCCCAGGGCGCAGGTCGTGGCGATGAGATTGCCGGTTTTCTGGCGGATCACCTGGAAGTAGTGGTGTTCCTGGGTTGTGACATCGCCGATGGCGCGCAGTTGTTCGAATTCGCCGTTGACCATGGAGGCCGTGGCCTGGCAGAAGATTTCCAGCCCTCCGGCCCCGACGAGCCGGCCGATCAGGTGCATGCTGCGGGCATGGAGCCAGTCGCCGGCCAGGATGGCGGCCGCCAGGCCGTAGCGGGCGGCCACCGTCTCTTTTCCCCGGCGCTGGGCGGCCCGGTCGATGACATCGTCGTGCACCAGGGTCGCCACATGCAGGTATTCAAAGGCGGCGGCCAGCAGGGAGAGGTCGTCGTCGTCCCGGCCGCAGCAGCGCGAACAGAGGACGGTGAGCAGCGGCCGGATGCGTTTGCCGCCATTGAACAGGGCATAGTGCAGCACCTCGACCAGGAGCGGGTCGCAACCGGCGAGCGCTGTTGCCAGGTCGCCGCGCATCGCTGTTTCGACCCGGGCGGCGATGGCTGCGGCAACGGTGCGCAGATCCGGGCGGGGGGCATTCTCGGGTGTGTTCATGGCTCTGTCTGCGTGCTCCGGCAGAGCGCCGCTCATCGGGCACCGTGCTGGTTGATGAAAAAAGAGGCCACGTCCTCGAGTTCCCGGGTGACGGGGCTCGGGGGGAGGCTTCTGAGGAACTGACGGCCGTATCCTTTGGTGAAGAGCCGGGTGTCGAGGATGGCGATGACGCCGCGATCTTCGGCGGTACGCATCAGCCGTCCTACCCCCTGGCGCAGGGTCAGGATGGCCCGCGGCACCTGGAAATCGTTGAACGGGTTGCCGCCCAGGGCCTTGATCCGGTTGATGCGCGCCATAATAACAGGGTCGCTCGGGACTTCAAACGGTAATTTGTCGATTATGACCAGGCTCAGGGATTCGCCGGGGATGTCGACGCCCTCCCAGAAACTGGCGACGGCAAAGAGCACCGAATCGGTCTCCCGGCTGAACCGCCGCAGGAGCACCCGCCGGGGAGATTCGCCCTGGAGGAGCAGCGGATAGGGCAGGCGGTCGCGCAGGGCGCGATGGGCCTGGTCCATGGCGGCGAGCGAGGTGAACAGGGCCAGGGTTCGGCCGCCGGCATGGGCGATCAGCGTGGCCATGCACGCATGCTGGGCCTGCGCATAGTCCGGGGCCGCCGGTTCGGGGAAACCGCTGTCGGGGATGTAGAGCAGGGTGCGTCCCGGATAATCAAAGGGCGAGGCCAGCGACAGGGTGGGCGTGTCCGCCGGGAGGCCGAGGCGCTCGAGGAAATAGTGGAAATTGCCGCCGGTGGTCAGGGTCGCCGAGGTGAAGACGCAGTGCCGGACCAGGGCAAAGAGGGTTGATTGCAGTTCGGCCGCCACATCCACCGGGGTCGCGTACAGGGTCAGGTTGCGCTCGCTGCGCTCATACCAGTGGGTGTGCCGGACCTCTTCCGGCGGCAGGTCGTCAAACTGCTCGGCGGTGATCAGGGCCAGGCGGTCGGCCAGTTCCCGGGCGCGGTCGGCATACGGCTGCCAGGGCCCTTCCGTGGCCGTGATCTCTTCCAGGCACCGGGCCAGATGTTCGAGCGCTGCCGCGAGATCGCCGCGGATCGTGCTGATTTCAGGGTGTCCGGCCAGCAGTCCCTGGAGGAGAAACCGGCCTTTGTGCACGGGAAAGGCGGCGGCAAACCGTTCGATGGTGCCGTTGAGCCGGTTGGCGGCATTGAGCACCGCCTCCCGCGGCGCCCCGGTCAAATCAGCCGCGCCGCTGCGTTCGACATCGCCGGTCAGATCGAGCACCTGGTAGCGGGAAAAGGTGAAGCCGAAAAAGGTGGTGGCCACATTCTCGACGTGATGGGCCTCGTCGAAGACAACGGTTTCGTAGCGGGGCAGGACCTCGCCGTATCCGGTCCGGCGGACGGCCAGATCGGAAAACAGCAGATGGTGGTTGACGATCAACAGCTGGCTGGCGGCGGCGTCCCGGCGCAACCGGTTGAGGAAACAACCACTGGCCTCGGGACAGCTGGCGCCCAGGCAAAAGTGGGAGAGGCAGCAAATCTTCTGCCAGAACGGTGAGCCGGCGGCGATCCAGCTCAGTTCGGAACGGTCGCCGTGCACCGTCTCGCCGATCCACTCCTCGACGGTTTTTTCCTCGCCGCCGGCCAACAGGTCGGCCTGGCCGCTGGCCTGGAGCTGACGCCAGCGGTAGAGGCAGAGGTAATTCTGCCGCCCCTTGACGCACAGCGCCTTGAGATCAGGGTCGACATGGTGCTGGAGCAGGGGGATTTCCCGTTGGAGAAGCTGGTCCTGGAGGTTGCGGGTGTTGGTGGAGACCACCACGCGGTGGCCGCTGAGCACGGCGGGAACGAGGTAGGCAAGCGTCTTGCCGAGGCCGGTTTCGGCTTCCACCACCAGGCAGGCGGCCCGATCCGGGACGATATCACCGCCGTCTTCGAGCAGGTTCGCCACCGCCCGTGCCATCTCCAGTTGACCGGGGCGGAACTGATACCGGGCAAGCCCGTCGGCCAGGAGGCCCTCCGGGCCGAAAAACCTATCCATGCGCGGGCGCTTCCAGGATATCACGCACGATTTCGACCACCTGGGGCGAGGGGTCGTGCAGCAGGGGCGGCAGGGCGGCTAAAGCCTCCGCCGTGGCGACGATGCCAAGGACGCTGGCCGCTTCCCCCCGCACCCAGGCGAGGGGATGCCGCAACTGCGCGATCAGGCCGGGCACGGCCAGGGCGAGATGCTGCGGACACAGCTCGGCGAGATATTCAAAGAGCACCGAGACGCCGAGCCGGACCGCAAAACGCTCGTCTTCGAGCAGCTGTCCGGTCCAGGCGAGGTAACGGGGCTCCTGCCGCATCATCGCGACGATATTGTCGACATGCCCCAGCGAGAGAAAGTCGGCGATGACCTGCCGCAATTGCTCATCGCTGACCGCCGGCGGCGTCTCTCTTGTGGGCGGTTGCTGGGTCATAGTCTGCCTGGAGTTCTGCGGGCACCGGGGCTGGTGTCCCTGCGACCGTTGGTGAGGCGCCCGGGAAAGGCAAACGCCTCTCCCTGCGCCTGGGGGCACAATTTGTCCAGTCCATACCACGGCCGGGAAAAGGAGGCAATCCGAGAATGGCGGGGCTGGCGGCTTGACACCGGTTTTTTTCATGTGTAGAACAATGCCACCATGGAAGTCAAGGCGCAGTGAACCAATAGCCGGCGGACACCCACATGATTGAACCGCAATTTACCCCGCCCCCCTCGGCCGTGGCCGAGGACGAACTCCTCGAAGGGGACGAGTGCATTGTCATTGTTGATGATTTTCCCGAAATCGTCGAATTGCTCCAGGATTTTCTCCAGCAGCAGGGATTGCCGGCGATTATCGCCAACAGCGCCGATACGCTGCGCCTCCAGCTTGCCGAAAACAGGGTGGCGCTGGTGCTCCTCGACATCGGGCTGCCCGATGCGGACGGGACGAAACTGCTGCCCGAATTGAAGCAGCACTCTCCCGATCTGGCGGTGATCATGCTCACCGCCGTCACCGACCTGCAAACGGCGCTTGCCTGTCTCCGTTACGGTGCCGACGATTACCTCACCAAGCCGGTCCATTTCACCGATCTGTTAAGCACCCTGCGCCGGGTTCTGGAGAAACGGCGGCTGACCATCCGCAACCGCCAGTACCAGCGGCAGATCGAGCAGGCCACCTTCCGCATCCAGTTGGCCCATGAACTGGCGATGAAGATGAATTCCGCCTACCTGAGCATGACCGAACTCGATGCGATCCTCCACGCCATTCTGGTCGGCATCACCGCCGAGGAAGGCCTGCAGTTCAACCGCGCTTTCCTGGCCCTGTTCGACGAAACCGGGGCCAGGCTCGAGGGGCGGCAGGCGATCGGGCCGTCCAACCGGGAAGAGGGCGGCCGTATCTGGCAGGACGTCAAGCAGCAGAAAATGGGACTGCACGATCTTTTTACCCCGATGCAGCGCAGCGACAGCCGCGACGATGTCGAGGTCAACCGGATTGTCCGGGCCCTGCAGGTCGACGCCATGGACAGCGACCATATCTTCATCCGGGCGGTGCGCAGCCGGCAGTCGATCAATGTGGTCAACGGCCGTTGCGCCTATCCCGTTCCCCTGGAACTGCTCGGCCTGCTCCAGGACGACAGCTTTGTCGTCGTCCCGCTGTTCTCGCCCAGCCGTGCCTTGGGAGTCATCCTTGCCGATCACTACGTCGATCGCAGCCCGATCAGCGAGGAGCGGATCCATGCCCTCGAGAGTTTTGCCAGTCAGGCCAGTCTGGCCATCGAACACTGCCGCCTCTATATGGCCATGCAGCGCAAGATTGTGGAGTTGGAGGAGGTGACCGGGGAACTGCAGAAGAACAAGGACCTGCTGATTGAGGCGGAGCGGTATTCAGCCCTTGGCCACATGGCCTCCCAACTGGCGCACAACATCCGCAACCCGATCACCGCCATCGGCGGCACAGCCCGTCTGCTGGCCCGCAAGATCGACAACAAGGAGTGGCTGCAGTTTCTCGCCATGATGGCTGGAGAGGCGGAAAAAATCGAAAAAACCCTGGAAGATCTCTTTGATTTTGTCGAACAGGTCAAGCCGGTGCGCGAACAGACCGCCCTGCTGCCGCTGATTCGCAAGTCGCTGCTTCTTCATTTCGGTATTCTCAACAAACAGGGCATACGGCAGACCCTTGTTTTTCCGGAAAGCGACCCCCTGGTTGATGTTGATCCGCGCCTTCTCCAGCAGGCCCTGGTTCACCTGATCCGCAACAGTGTCGAGGCCATGCCCCAAGGCGGTGAACTCTCGGTCGAAGTACTGGTGGAAGAAGCGCTGGTCCGGATCAGTCTTGCCGATACTGGCATAGGGATGGGCGAGGCCGGCCTGGGGCATGCGACCGAGCCTTTTTTCACCACCAAAATGATCGGCACCGGCATGGGGCTGACCCTGGTGCGGCGCATCGTCGAGGATCACGGCGGCAGTCTGACCGTGCTCAACCGGAGCAGCGGCGGGGTGGAGGCCATTATTGTTCTGCCCAGGGTGCGGTGAGGGACACGGGCCGGGAACGGCGGGAAAAGGGAGTGAAAAAAAAGGGGGGGCCGGGTTCAATGAACCCGGCCCCCCCTTGCTTGTTATGAAACGCGGTTGAACCGAACCTGCTTAGAATGCAAGCTCAAATCTGGCGGCGGCACCGAAGGCACCATCGTCATTGAGGCTGTTCCCGGCAGAGAAACCTGTGGGGTTTCTGTAATACGGGCTGTAATTGACATACTCGAGGTCAGGCATAATATAGCCAGCGGACAGGAAGACGTTCATGCCCTTGCTGATGGTGTACTGCAGGACGCCGGAAATTTCCCAGGCGCTGTCCAGAGCAACGACGTTGGTCCGGGTCGCGTTGGTCAGGCCGCTGTCAAATGCGCTGACAAAACCAGGGCCGTCGCCGGTGCTGGTCCATGCATCGACGGAGGCGTACACCAGGTTACCGGTCAACTTCAGGCTTTCATTGACTTGGTAATCAGCAACCAGGCCGGCCCAGTACCAGTCACCGGTGGAGCCGATTTGGACATTCGAGATGACGCTGTTGTCGGTGCTGCCGATCATGACGAAACCGAAGGCCCGGTCAGGAATAAAACCGCCGCTGGTGAAACCGGCGTTCAAGGACAGGGTCAGTTTGTCGATGGTGAAGGAGGGGATGACATAGCCACCGAAACCGGTATCGTTGGAACCGATCTGGTCCTGCAGCCAGTTGACGGTACCGCCGTAGGTATTGGTATAGCTGACGTTGCCGTCTTCTCGCCAGTTGTTCATGCCGTTCATGTCAGCAGCGGTCACTGCCAATTCACCAACTACGCCGAATGCGCCGACTTTGCCCTTGGTGAAGATGGAGCCGAAGCCGCCGGTGTTAGCCTGGATGCCATAGGGGTAACGGGTGCCGTAAAGAGCGAGCATTTGGGCGGCGTTGAATTCGTCGCGATCATCCTGCTGGTAGCCGACCATACCGCCGATCATCCAGTCCTTGTTGATGGTGTACTTGGCACCAACCATGTAGCGGATCTCGTCGTTGTCCTTGACGGTATCGTTCGCCAGGGGGAAGACTTGACCTGAACCAGTGGTTATGTAGTTATTCTGGGATTCATCCATCCATATGACAGTGGGGACGACCGTGAAGTTGCCGGCCTTGATGATCATGTGGCCGCCGGTCTCGTTGACATCATCATAGAAGAAGTTGTAGGTCGTGGGCAGCGGGCCCCAGGTGTCGCGGAATTTACCCAGTTCCAGGGTGTAGTTGTCGCCGAAGGGGATGCCCATATAGGCAATATCAACCCAGATGTTGTTTTGATTGACGGCATTGATCTGGCCGATATCGGTGTCCATATCACCCATTTGCCCTTCGTACATCCGGATCCGGGCTTTGGCGAATGCGCCGCCGGCAGCGGTACCGGTGAAGTTGAGGCGGACACGGCTATCCATGTTGGTCTGATCGCTGTAGTTGATGCCTTGAGCGTGGGTGGTGGATTGGCGGGGGAGTGTCGGGTTGGTAAGGTAGGCACCGGTGTTGTAGTTGCCGTATGTGTTTTTGTACTCTTCGCTCAGTAATAGACACGCACACGGGAATCACCGGTGATAACCACGCCGGGTTTAATCTCTGCGGCCGATGCAGTGGAGGCAATGCCGCTCACCAGCATCAGGGCTGCACCTGCAAGAAGTACTTTCTTCATATTCCTCTCCTTTTTTTTGATGTTGATCAACAGTTTCCAGGACTACAAGAAACCTTTTTAAGCTAATGTACACTGGTTTCACGATAGAGTAAGAATACCTAGTCGTCAAGTTTTTTTTACTTCGGTAAAATTTTTTTAACTGATAATACTTATCGGGGAGTAACCGTTCCACTTTCATGCCTGATCTGATTGCGCACCGCGTATCGTGTCGGTCCGTTCACCGGCCGTGAAAAGTGGCTGAGGAAGGCAGAGAACCAGCACCAGGAGGCAAGAGGAGAAGGGTTAGGGCTTCGGCAAAAAAGATTCGATATTTAGGTGCTTCCCTTGCCCGCATCCGGTATCTGGCAGTGAGCAAGAGAGGATGCGTTATTATTGCTTTGCTGAACCAGACCAGGTCACCCTGCAACCGCTTGTAGCCCGTAAGCGGGCTGCCGCCGAAGAAGCGGCGATTGGACATGGAAGGTAAGGTTTCCGGGCAGCTACTGCCCCCCTCTGCCTCTTGTCCGCCCATCCGTCACAGTGAAGAAAAACGAGGAATGCGGTCGTTTTGTTTCTTGTTGCTCGCCGCAATATCAGTCATACTCAATACCGGTATTGCCCCTTCCATCGGACTGGCAGCATGCGGAACATTCTCAGTTTGGTCCCTTGATAAAGAGCAGCACCTTGTCGGCTCATGTCCGAAGGCATGCATGCTGCATTCCGTCCCGATCAAGGGCGTGCACCTTCGAAAGCAACACCGACAGCGTGCCGCTCGGGCTGGGCGTAGGGCTCATCATCTCCACTGACAAGATGGCCTTCGCCCACTCCGTCGAGCCGCAGGTTTCAGGGACGGACCACGGTCCCGATTGGCAGAAATGGCAAGTCTCCTCGGTTTCAATGGGCAGTTTAAGGAGGCAGGCGATTGTGATAACTCTTTAACTTCAAGGGCAAGGAGAGACAGATGGAGAGCATCGGGGCATTTCTTAATACTCAACCATTCATTGCGTTATTCCTGGTCATCGGCCTGGGCTATGCCGCTGGCCAGATCAAGATCGGCGGTTTGTCGCTCGGCATCGGCGCGGTCCTCTTTGTCGGTCTCGGTGTGGGGGCGATCGCCCCCAAGGCCGCACCGCCTGGCTTGCTGGGAACGGTTGGCCTGGTGCTCTTCCTCTATGGCATCGGTATCCAATACGGCCGGGATTTTTTCAGGGGGTTGATGAGCCCGCTGGGTATCAAAGCCAACCTCCTGGCGGCTGTTGCCGTGGTCATGGGCTGCGCGGTTGCAATCGCCATGGCCCGTTTTTTTGGCTTCGGGTCCGACTTTGTCGCCGGCGTGTTCGCCGGCTCGCTGACCAGCACCGCCACGCTTCAGGCGGCAATGGAGGCTTCCGGCAGCAAAAACCCGGCGGTCGGCTATGCGATTGCCTACCCGTTCGGGGTTTTTGGTCCTATTCTCTGTTTTTATCTGGCCAAATTGCTGTTCCGGCCGAAGATCGAAGTACCACCGCCGAGTCGTCTCGTCGTTGCCGAAGCCCGGGTCGGTGATCGGGGACTCACCGGCAAAACGGTCGCCGAACTGGTCGCCCTGGCGCCCGAAGGCGTCGATCTCCTCATGGTGCGGCGCAACGGGATGAATATGCTCCCTGAACCGACGATGGTGCTGCAGGCCGACGATCAACTCGCGGTTGCCGGTTTCCCCGAAGTCCTGGCACAGCTCAAGGCTGGGGATACAGGAGCAGCGAGAGATGCACGGGATGACCGCCGCCATTTTGATTACATGCGTGCTTTCGTTTCCAAGCCTGCCTTTATCGGCATGCGGCTCTCTGCTCTCCCCTTTCCCGAAGGCGTATCAATCAAGATCGTTCAGGTGCGGCGCGGTGATATCGACCTGCTGCCCAAGCCCGATATGCTGATTGAATACGGCGATCAACTCGGTGTCCTGGTCGAATCGGCGCATCGCGCCATTGTCAGTCGTTTTTTCGGCGATTCGATCAAGGCGGAAGCGGAATTCAGTTTTGTTTCCCTTGCCCTTGGACTGGTCGCCGGCGGCCTGATCGGACTGATCCCTATCCCGGTCCCGGTCATCGGCAGCGTCAAGCTGGGAGCCGCCGGCGGGCCGCTGATCGTGTCCCTTTTCCTGGGGTATATCGGCCGCCTCGGTCCTTTAAACTGGCGGATGCCGGTGGTTGCCAATCTCATTTTGCGAAACCTGGGCCTGACCCTGTTTCTCGCCGGAGTCGGTTTGTCCTCCGGTGCCCCGTTCGTCCAGAACATCGGCGGTTCCGGCCTCTACATGCTGCTCGCCGGCATGGTCGTGCTGCTGACCGTTGTCCTGACCGTGTTGCTGATCGGCTATTATGTATTGCGGATGAATTTCGACGACGTGCTTGGCATCGCCAGCGGCGCGACCGGCAATCCGGCTATCCTCGCTTATGCCAGTCAACTGGCACCGACCGGCAAACCCGATATCGGCTACGCGATGATCTTTCCCGGCGTGGGGACGATTTTAAAAATAATCGTGGTGCAGGTGATGTTGGCCATGGCAAGCGGCGCCGTGCCGCCGCAGTGATGACCGGAAGCTGCTGCAAACGGAGGAATGAGAGATGAACCAGAAAAACAGTGGTGAACAGAGTGGCGGTTGGATCGGAACGCTCTGGCGAAACCTCCAAGGTCGTGGAGCCGAGAACGATCCTGTCCAGGCGGCCACGGAGCATGTCGTGCAACTGGCCGACCCGGTTATTCGCCAGGCAAAGCGTTATCGGCAAGTGCTGCATGCCCCGATCACCGGGGCCATGTCCTATTTTCGATCGCTGAGCGAGGCCATTCCCGGACCGGTTGTCCTCAATCGTGATCAGTACCATGACAACCCCCTGGTCAAAGCGCTCTTCGCCTCACCCGACGAACTTGAGGAACTGCTCCAGTTGAGCCCGGAGGTCAACAGGTTCCGCAAGCAAGGGTACGCCGGTGAGGTTGTGGCCATGATGACCATGCAGCAGGACGAGCGCACCATTTTCGGCCACAAGCAAGAAGGGGAGATGCTCGTGCGGGATGTGCGGCAAGAGGCGGTCAGTTTCTCGGATCACCGAATAGTTGCTGTTGCCGCCGACCTCGAGGCAACCAAGGCCGGTATCGTCAATCGGGGGCTCGAAGTCCTGGCCACCTTCGCCATGGAACAGATCACTACTTTGCGGTCGAGAAAGGCCGAATTGCAGGGCCAGAGGGAATATCTCAAGGGGATGATGAAAATTTTCGGCGGTAAGTCGCACATGCAGGAGATGTTCGCCGCCCCGACGATGAAAAATCGGGAAGAGCTGCAGAAAGTGGAAAAAGCATTGGCTGAGGTAAACAGGGAACTCGAGGAACTGCAGAATCAGATCACTCTCCCTGAGCATTCTCTTGGCTATCTTGAAGAAATTTTAAGCAAGTCGGAAGCCTTGCTGCTGGTAAACAGCCAATCCTTCCGGCTCAACTGGATGAATGTCCGGGTTGACGATGCCGCTGACCGCGATGCCAACGAGATCACCCTGGCCGAGTTTTCCATTGAGGAAGTGATGCGGCGTTCAGCGGTGCTGGTGACTTTTCCGCTGCCAGCGACAACAGGTGGATAAGGGAAAAGCATCAGCGAACTGGAGACGGATACAACCTGTGGAGTCCTCGGTGAAGGCTTTCGTGGTCAGGTCGCTGGTCATGAAAACCAACGCCGGGATAGAGCCACGTCGGAGTTATAGTTTAAGGGAAAGCACATGGATTGGAATCGAAGGTACAGCTTACTGAGCTATGTCAGATCATCTCTGTGGATCGTGCCATTTTTCGCCCTCATCGTGGAACAGGTGCTCAAGCGTCTGGCTGAACATCTTGGAGTATGGATGGTGGCACAAGGTTTTTATGATCTGAAAACCGGCTTTTTAGCACTCGGCCATGCAGAAGCACTCGCGACCCTCGATCGTTTATTTACCCTGAGTCTGTCATCTTTGGTGTTCACGTTCGGTTCCTTGCTCGTTGCGATCCAGGTTGCCGGCGGCCAATACACACCGCGGATTATCGCGACCACTTTGCTGCGCGACAATGTCATCCGTTGGATCGTGGGATTGTTTGTTTTCACCTTGTTATGGGCCAATAGAACTATGAACCAACTCGGCTGTGATACCCAATGTACCCCAGTTCCAAATTTTCCTGGCAACGTTATTTGGACTCGCTTCTCTTATTGCGTTCCTCGTTCTGATTGATTATTGCGCGAAATTGTTGCGTCCGGTGAGCCTCGTGCGCCGTATCGGCGAGCAGGGAATCAAGGTCATTAAGATGACTCTATCCGAATCCGACACAGAAAGTGTATGCCCCTGCAGTGCCCACCAATAAGCGTCGCAACTGGGTGTTTGGGCTATTGGGATCACCAAGCACGGTGACTGCTGTGGCACCAGCCATGAAGCGCGGCCAGCCCGATCGGGTCATTTATCATCAAGGCCGATCCGCAACAGTGTTGGCAGTGAACCTGCAAAGACTGATGGCCACGGCCCAAAAGTTTGACACCATCATTGAATTTGTGCCGCAAGTGGGCGATTTCGTTGCTGTCGATGAACCGCTGTTTTATGTGTATGGGGGGGACGTCAACGCAATCGACGGTCGCAAATTATCGACACTTGTTGCGTTTGGCTCGGAGCGAACAATAGAACAAGACCCCATGTTTGCTTTTCGCATTGAGGTCGACATTGCGTTAAAGGCACTGTCACCAGCTATCAACGATCCAACCACAGCCGTGCTCGCCATTGACCAGCTCCATCGCCTGCTGCGTCTAGTTGGCGGACGCTCTTTGCATGGCCAGGAAATAATAGATGCCAAGGGACTGACGCGTGTGGTTTTCCGCACACCAAACTGGGAAGATTACGTCCATATCACGTTCAGGGAGATTCGCTACTGCGGTGCCAACAGTCTGCAAATCGTGCGGCGTTTACGCTCGATGATAGAGAATCTTCTCGAATCACTGCCGGAGCATCGGCATCCCGCGTTGCGTGAAGAACTGGAGTTGCTTGATCGTGCGATTACAAAAAACCACGTATTCCCGGAGGACCTGGCATTGGCCCGTGTTCCGGACTCGCAGGGGTTGGGAGGATCATCGGGAAAGACCGAGAACAGCTAGTCTTCTCTGGCCCGCTCCACTGAGCCCTTCTCCATTGAACCTCGCAGCGGTACGCTCAACTCAGCCAGAAAACAAACGCTAAGAGCGGCGGTCAATGTGGCAGCCGATGCCGCAGGAACGAACTGGGGACAGATAAAGCCATGAAGCCAGTGACCACGATTCGGTGGTCACGTTGTTGGCAAGGGTGGTGGTCAATTGAGGCGAATTCGAATGTGCCGACTATCGATTCAGCCCGTCATAGGCCCGCTGAAAATGCGGCGGGCCTATGACGGCATGTCTAGATATTGTTCTCGTGTGGCCAGTTCAAGGCCGTTTCGTGCCAAAGGACCGGCTCCCCTTTGATCGTGCAATGACCATATCGCTCACCGGACGTACTGACGAGAAATCATTGTCGTGAGCTTGATCTGCTCAGCCCTTTTCCTGCTCAGATCTCAAACTGGTCATCGCGCCGGTCTGTTCACCCGCAGGGTATAGCTGTTGAGAAAGGCAGAGGGCGAGTTCCAGAAGACAAAGGGATAGCTGGTCTCGGCTTCCGCAAAAAAGATCCGATATTCGTCGCTGCCCTTGCCCGCGCCTGCAATCTGGTAGTTGGTGACATAGTACGGGATTTTTTTGGTTTGCCAGAGCGGGATCAGGCCGCCCTTCTCCCATTTGAGGCCGGAGAGCGAGCTGCCCTCGAAGTAGCGGAGATTGGGCATGTAGGGCACGGTGGCCAGACGGTTGCTGCCCACCAGAACATCGTTGATGCCGTCCCGGTCGAGGTCGGCGATGATGATTCTGGTGTGCACCCAGGTAGTCTTGTTGTCATCAACGGTGGAGCCCTGACTGGTGAGGGTGCCGAAAAAGTTGTTGCTGGCGCCATAAATCTCGGCGCTTGACCAGCGCCGATTTCCGGCGGCGTCATAGACCTCCAGGTGGTTGTTGCGGTTAATGGCAATGGTTTCCTTGGCACCGTCGCCGTCGATATCGGCCTGGTTGAAATCAAAGATGTTGATCCCCTTGGGCAAGGCCAGCTTTTTATCGCTGCTGACCCCGGTCTTCGCGTCGAGCACCATGCTGTAGAGGTCTCTTCCCCCAGGTTCGCCCGCCAGTTGCCCCTGGCCGATGAGCACTGGCGCCTCACCCGGATTGGTCATTGCGCGCAGATACCAGCCGACATGTTGAAAGAGAAAGGAAACCTTTTTACCGTCCCATTCCAGGGCGGAGGAGTCAGGATTGTCCTGGTTGCTCCCGCTGATGTAGATTTCCTGGCGGCCGTTTTTGTTGAGGTCGCCTAAGGTGACCGATTGGTAGCGCAGGTAATTGGGTAGATCGACGGTCGCCAGCATGCGGAACTGGCCATCGTCGAACCGGTAGATCATCAGGGAAGATCTGGTCAGGAGAACAATTTCCTCCTTGCCGTCACCGTCGATGTCGCCGGCGTTGATGTCCATCGGTTCGACTGCGATATTCTTGCTGCGGAAGCTGCTGATCAGTTCGAACGGGCCACCGGACTCAAGCCCGGTACTTGACTTGCCGGCAAGCAAGCCATCCAGGTAGGCGCGTTCGGGATTGACTGTTTGAAAGGCGGCCATTCCACCGGCATGTTTTTTTCCGGTTGAGGTTGTTTCGGGTTTGGCAACACCGAAGACAGCGACGCTGATGTCCCAAGCCAGTTCATCGACTGCGGTCATGGCTTCGTCGATCGCATCGAAGTTCTGGGCGAATTTTTTGGGCGTTTGGCCTAAGGCCTGGGAAAAGACATAGCTGCTCAGTTCAAACTGGCCGTTTTTGGGCATCAGCAAGCCCATGATGAGGTATTCGGCTCCGGTTTGACGGAGTTGCTGGCTGAAGGCCGAGTAATCTCCTGATTTAAGCGCCTTGGCCATCTGCTCCGAAGTGCCGCCCTGGGCAACGACGGCGATGCTGGCCCGGGAGGCAAGCCGGCTGGCCAGGGTGCTGGCAAGCCCGCTGCGCAGGTAGGTGTAGGAACCGGGGATTTCGACGTCGAACGGCAAGACGATCACCTGGCGTTTTACGGGTTTTGCTGTTGGGGTCGCGGCCTGGCTGGACCATGCGGCGATGAGCAGGCAACAGCAGACGGCAACGAGGGAAAATACCGCAGTCCGGGTTCTGCCGCCGGTGGAAGAGAGTGTTCGCGGAGAAATGACGTTCACGATGGGCGCTCCTGTCTCTGGTGGAAATAAGGGGTTGAAAAGAACGAAACAATGCTGTCAGCCGCCGCGCGGGACAGCCGCAATATCTTTTTCAATTTCATGTGTTTTGCGAAAAAAGGAAAGAGAAAACGTCTTGTGCGGGCAAAAACACGGTGGCAAAGCGTGGGCAGGGCAAGGGATCAGTAGGAGAAACGGACGGAAACGCCGCCATAGAAGGCATCTGACGACGATTGTTCTCCAGCCTTGCCGGACGTAACCGGATTGCTCAGGGAATCGGCAGCGGTGACAGGGCGTGACCACTGGAGTTCCGGGGTGATGGTCAAGTAATTTTTATAGGAAATCGGCATATTGAAGAGCAGGGAAAAGAAGTGCCCTGCCTTGGTGTCAAACGGATTGTTCAGCAGCATGGCCCTGTTGCCGAGGGAGAACGAAAGGTGCTCATCCACCTGGTAGGACCGGGAAAGATCGAGGGCCAGGTACCAGGAGCGGCCGGGATCGAAGGTTTGGCCCGGTCCGGAATCGAGCCCGAGAAAGACGGCACCGGGTTCTTCATTGCCGTTCTGAGTGGTAAGGATATACCCGGCGGAGAACTCGAGCAAGCCGGAAGAGCCTTCGTAGGAAAAGGTGAGGGCCTGGCCGCTGGGTGTAATTGCGCTGAGATTGGGGCCCACCAAGGTGAGGTTGTCCGCACGCTGCAGCTGCACGGTCAGGCCGGGCACGGCAACGCTGTTGAATCCATACATGCCGGTAGCCAGGAGACTGTTAACCGTATTATCCCAGCCGGTCTGGGTGGTCGCAGATGATTGTTGGCCGGCCTCAACGCCGGATGCGAGCATGACAAGCAGGAGAAAAGTGAACGGGATGCAATGTGTGTTCGCCATGACGGTCTGTGGGTTCGATTTTAATTGAACACAGTATACAACCGGAACGCGAGAAAAACAATATAGAGGGGGTGGATCAGACCAGGCGGGCGGCAATCAGGCCGTAAAATGACCCGCCGTTGATGAACAGCCAGCCAAGGTGGGCATGGCAGGCGGTGCAGAGGGCTATCTGCCAGCGGTAACCGGAAAACCAGGTGAACTCGGCGGTGGGATCGCCCTGGGGGATAGCACCTGGGGCCACGCGGAAACAGCGAATTCCGAAGGCAATACCGGCGGGGTTGAAAAAGGCATGCTCGTGACGGCCATTAACAGCAATGCGGTGTTGGCGGCGGGTGATTTCCGCACCACAGGTGGAGCAGAGGATGGCCTGGTCATCCAGATCCTCTGGCGTCCCGTCGGATTGGAAATCCGGCGGCCGGGACATCTTCGAAGAAGGCAGGTGTATCCGGCAGGTGCGCGGATCAGGCGTCCTGCCGTGCTTTGTCCTTGTAGTGCGCAACAATTGCCTGCACCATATCGCTGATGGTATACCGCTCGGGCTGGATGTCCACCCGCAGGCCGCGTTCGCGGATGGTTTCGGCGGTGATCGGTCCGATGGCGGCAATGGTCACCTGGTCGAGCAGCCGGTGCAGTTCCTCGTCGTTGGCGGCATCGATCATGGTGAGGAAATTGGTCACCGTGGAAGAACTGGTAAAAGTGACCAGGTCGACGGTTCCCTCGAGCAACTGATCACGCAACTCTTCCTTAGGACCTTGGGGCGGGATGTTGCGGTAAACCGGGGCGATGGTGACCGAGGCTCCGGCGTCGGTCAGCATTTCCGGCAGAATCTCGCTGGCCTGCAGGGCGCGGGGCAGGAGAATGCGGTTGCCCTTGACCTCGGTTCGGAGCAGGGACTCGCCTAAACCTTCACCAGTGAATTTTTCCGGGAGGAGGTCGGCCTTGACGCCATACTTGCGCAGCTCCTCGGCAGTTGCCTTGCCGACCACGGCGATCTTCGTCCCGGCCAGGTGGCGACTGTCGTACTCGAGATGGGCCAAACGCTGGAAAAAATAGGAGACCGCATTGAGGCTGGTAAAGAGCAGCCATTGGTAGTCGGCAATCTCGGCAATGGCCCGGTCGATAATCCGGTAATCGTCCACCGGCTCGATATGGATGGTCGAATACTCAAGGCATTCGGCGCCGTGTTCCTCCAGCTGGGCCACCAGGTCGCTGGCTTGCTCGCGGGTCCGGGTGACGACGATCCGCCTGCCGAACAGCGGCCTTTTCTCAAACCAGTCGATGGTACTGCGCAGTTTGACTACCTCGCCGACGATGACCAGGGCGGGCGGCTTGATGTCCGCCTGCGCCACGACATCACAAATGGTGGCCAGCGTCCCGACCACCGAGCGCTGCTGCGGGGTTGAGGCCCAGCGGACCACGGCCACCGGCGTTTCCGGCGAGCGGCCGAAAGCGATCAGTTTCTGGGTGATGCTCGGCAGGGTTTTGATCCCCATGTAAATGACGATGGTGCCGACCCCGGTGGCCAGCTTATCCCAGGAGATGTTGGAAAATTTCTTGGTCGGATCCTCATGGCCGGTGACAAAGGCAACCGAGGCAGTGTACTCGCGGTGGGTGATCGGAATGCCGGCATAGGTCGCGGCCGCTGTTGCCGAGGTGACGCCGGGAACAACTTCAAATTCGATGCCTTCGCCCACCAGTTCTTCGATTTCTTCCGCGCCCCGGCCAAAAATAAAGGGGTCGCCGCCCTTGAGGCGCACCACCATCTTGCCCTCTTTGGCCAGCTTAACCAAGAGCTTGTTGATACCCTCCTGGGTAAAGGCGTGCAGGCCGCCGCCTTTCTTGCCGGCATAGATCAGCTGCGCGTTTTTCGGCACATAGCTGAGGAGTTTGGGGTTTGCCAGGTAGTCGTAGACCACCACTTCAGCATGTTCAAGCAGGTATTTGCCGCGCAGGGTGATCAGGCCGGGGTCGCCGGGTCCGGCGCCGACGAGATACACTTTACCGTTGGCGGGCTGCGGAGTGGAATCGTTTGTTGTCACGGGATTCGTTGTCTGTGAGAAAAGAAGAGAATGGTTATTTCGTTGCCGGGGATTCGGCGCAATAGACCGCGTCGAGGATGGCCTTGCCGCCCCTGGCCAGCAACGTTTCCGCTAGAGTGGTGCCGAGAGCTTCGGCTTGATTCGTCGGGCCGGTTGCGGCTTCCTTGATGATGTGGCGACCGTCGACGCTGGCGATCAATCCCGTCAGGGTAATCGTCGAGCCGGAAAGGGTGGCATGGGCGCCGATGGGAACCTGGCACCCGCCTTCGAGGCGCAGGAGAAAGGCCCTTTCGGCGGCAACGGCGATTGCGGTGGTCGGGTGATGGAGGAATTGCAGCCGCGCGAACAGCTCGGTGTCGTTTCGGCGGAGCTCGATGCCCAGAGCGCCCTGGCTGATTGCCGGCAGCATTTGCTCAGGTGCCAGCAGGGTGGTGATTCGCTTCTCCAGTCCCAGACGATGGAGGCCGGCCCCTGCCAGGATGATGGCATCAAAGACGCCGTCGTCGAGCTTGCGCAGGCGGGTGTCGATGTTGCCGCGCAGATCGACGATGTTCAAGTCCGGCCGCAAGGCCGCCAACTGGGATTTGCGCCGCAGGCTGGAGGTACCGATGATCGCCCCCTTCGGAAGCGCATCGATCGAGGCATACTTGACGGAGAGAAAGGCGTCCCGGGACGTTTCACGCACCGGAATAATGCCGATATGCAATCCTTCCGGCAGCTCGGTGGGTACATCCTTCATCGAGTGCACCGCCAGGTCGACCTCTTCGGCCAGGAGGGCGTCCTCGATTTCTTTGACAAACAAACCCTTGCCGCCGACCTTGGCCAACGGGACGTCGAGAATCCGGTCACCCTTGGTGGTGATCTTCATCAGCTCCACCCGGGTTCCCGGATGGGCGCGTTCAATCTGGTTTTTGATCCAGGTGGATTGGGTGACGGCCAGCAGGCTGGCGCGCGTCCCTATGCGCAGCAATGTTCTCATGCACCGGTCCTGTTGCTATGGCGGAGGGCGATCCTCAGTAAATACGGTAGCGGCGATATACCGCCTGCACGGTTATTTGTCAATTTCATCGACAAGGGCAGCGGCCAGGAGCGGCAGCATCAGTTCGTGGTGACCGGTGAAATGGAAGCCCTTGCCGCCTTCCAGGGTGGGCCGGTGGACGACATTGGTCGCCGGGCGATAGTGGCGGATGAAATCAAAATTGGCGGTGGTGAACTGCTTGACCTGGTGGCCGAGATTGCGCACCACGGTCAGGGCCTTAAGGAAGACCTCGGGCAGGAGCACGGCCGAACCGACGTTGAGATAAACGCCGCCTTCCAGCTCACTCACCAGCCGGCAGAAGACCCGGAAATCATGATGGCCCGCTTGGCCGATCGCCGCGCCGTCCGCCGAGGGATGGATGTGGATGATGTCGGTGCCCATGGCCACATGGATGGTCACCGGCACTTTCAGTTGCGCCGCCATGGCAAGCAGGCTCTTGTCGTTGTGGGGAAAGCCGCTTGTCAGCAGCATCTCGCCCACGGCCTGACCGATGCCTATGCCCTGCTGGGCTGCGGCGCTGATGGCGCCGTTGAGCACCTCACCGGTCTCCTGGGCGGCACCAAAGGCACCTGCGCCGAGGACGTCGGCCACCTCCTCCGAAGTGCGGCCGACCATGGCGATCTCGGTGTCGTGGATGATACCCGCGCCGTTGAGGGCCAAGGCGGTAATGATACCCCGCCGCATCAGGTCGATCAGGATCGGGTTGAGACCGACCTTGATCACATGCGCCCCCATGCCGAGGATCACCGGCCGGTGCTGGCGATGGGCCTCTCCGATCCGTCGTACCAGGTCCGGGAAATCGACCCCGGCCAACTGGGAGGGCAGGGCGGCCAGGAGCTGGCGCACGGTCATGCCCGGATACACGGGAGCGGCAAAGTCATCGACGCTGACCTTGGAATGGCGGCCATGGACCGAATAGGTGTGCAATCCGTTGAAATCAAGGGGTGCTGGGGGATAAGAAGCCATGGCTGTTTGGAGGGTGAAGAGAATCGATCGGAAAAATCAGGCGGCGCCGAACATCTGTTTCTCGACGATTTCGCAGATTACATGTTCCACCCAGAGGTGCGTTTCCTGGATATGGGGGGTGAAATCCGACGGTACATTGAGCACCAAATCACAGATCGCGGCCAGGTCGCCTCCCGGGTGAACAGTGCCGCCGGTGAGCGCCACGGTTTTCATGCCGATATCCCGCGCCGTCTGCATGGCCTTGACCACATTGGCCGAGGTGCCGGAGGTGGAAATGCCCAGGGCCAGGTCCTCGGGTTTGCCCAGGGCCTGGAGCTGCTTGACAAAGATGAGCTCATAGGAGAAATCGTTGGCAATGGAGGTCAGTACCGAGGTGTCGGTGGTCAGGGCCAGTGCGGGCAGGGGGCGCCGGTTGATGAGGAAGCGGTTGACGAATTCGGCCGCCAGGTGCTGAGCATCGGCAGCGCTGCCGCCGTTGCCGAAAATGAGCAGTTTGCCGCCATCCTCGAACACTTCCCGAATCCAGTCGGTCAGGCGGATGATGTCGTCAGCGGCCTCTTTGACAAAGGCCTCCTTGGTCATGATGGACTGGACCAGATTGGTCGAAAGGAGTGTTTTCATGTTCCCAACCATAAGAGAAAAGAGGGGGCTGTCAAACAAAAAAACGTTTCCGCACCCAGGGGCACGGAAACGTTTTCAAAAACACGAGAGCGCAGGATGATTACGGCAGCTGTTTGATGATCAGCTCAGAAACTTCCTTGATGTTTTTGGAACCATCAACGGAGATAACCGTATTGCCCCCCAGTTTCTTGAAGTAGTTGACGGCGGCCATGGTGCCGGTCGTGTCGTCATAATAGATGTTGTGACGCTTGTTGATCGCCTCTTCATCTTGATCGTCGGCACGGGCGGAAAGCTCCCCGCCACAGACGCGACAAACCAGTTTGCCGTCCTTTTCGACCGGTTTGATGGCATCAAAGGCGATGTGGTTGGGATGATTGTTGTCATTGGCGCACAGCCGGCGGCCCATGATGCGATCTTTGGCGATCTGGCGGTCGAGCATGATTTCAAGAACGAAATCAAGCTTCATGCCTGCATTTTTCAGAGCCGTGTCCAGGGCTTCTGCTTGAGCCAGGGAACGGGGAAAGCCGTCGAGCAGCCAGCCTTTTTCTTTGGATTTTCCCAAGGTCTCCAATACCATCGGGATGGTGATCTCGTCGGGAACGAGGTCGCCGCGGTCAATGTAGGCCTTGGCTTTTTTGCCCAATTCGGTGCCGCCCTTGATGTGCTCGCGGAAAATGGCGCCTGACTCGATATGATCGATGCCGTATTTTTCTTTGACGATGGCGCCCTGGGTGCCTTTGCCGCTGCCGTTCGGACCGAAAGTAAGGATGTTCATGCCGGTTTCCTCCGTGTTTTGTTCAAAGAGTGATGGGGTAACGTCTTTATATGGTTGGTGAAAAAACGGGTCGGAAAATGAATGACCTCTCATCAACCAGATATATATACCGTACCTTTGATGAATACGCCACGAAAAATGATGATTGCGATCAGGGGAAGTGATAGTGGCGGCTAAGGACCATAATACGCTGGGTTATTCTCTGGCTCCTCGTCCTTCTGCCAACCGGGGCACAGTGGGAGGGCCGGGTGATTTTCCCCGAAGTGGCCAGACGTGAGAGCATACTTTTTGACAAGGCGCAGGAAAGAGGGTAGAAAACGGCCCAGATGCGTCTCTTCTTCAATTTTTTCGGGTGATGACAGGTATGAAGGAAATCAAGGTCGGATTGATTGGGTTTGGCACCGTAGGCAAGGGTTTGGCAGAAGTGCTGCTGTCGCAGCGGGAGCGGTTGATCAGGCGCACGGGAATGGTGATTCGATTGGCGGGCATCGCCGATCATGCCACCACAGCATTGCCGGAGCGCTTCAGTGACATCTCCCTGACCAGGGATGCCCAGGAGCTGATCAATAATCCGGAAATCGATATTGTCGCCGAGCTGATCGGCGGTATCGAACCAGCCAAGACCTTTGTCATGCAGGCGATAGCCGCAGGCAAGCATGTGGTCACCGCCAACAAAGCCCTGCTTTCCCAGGAAGGCGCCGACATCTTTGCGGCGGCGGCCCGGCAGGGGGTTGAGGTCGGCTTCGAGGCTAGTGTCGGTGGCGGTATCCCGGTGATCAAGGCTCTGAAGGAAGGGCTGGTTGCAAATAAGATTCTATCGATCATGGGGATTATGAACGGCACCGCCAATTACATCCTTACCCGTATGACCGATGAGGGCGTCCCTTTTGCCGAGGTGCTCAAGGATGCCCAGCGGCTCGGTTTTGCCGAAGCCGACCCCACCTACGACATTGAAGGCATCGACACCGCCCATAAACTTGCCATTCTGATGACCATTGCCTATGGCGCGCCGATCACCCACCACCAGATCGCCACCGAAGGTATTTCCCGGATCGAGCCCATGGATATCGAACTGGCGCGCGAGCTGGGGTGCCGGATAAAACTGCTGGCTATCAGCCGCAACCACGGTGACCATGTCGAGGCCCGGGTCCATCCCACTATGGTGCCCCAGAACCACCTTCTGGCCTCGATCAGCGGGGCCTATAATGCCATTCATTTTCAGGGCGACACAGTGGGCAACATTTTGCTCTACGGCCAGGGCGCGGGCATGATCCCCACCGGCAGTGCTGTTGCCGCCGACGTGGTCGATATCGCCCGCAACATCGCTTGCGGTTCGATCGGCCGGGTACCGGCGCTGTCCTATCTGCCCGACCAGATGCAGCCGCGGCGGATAACCCCCATGAATGAACTGTATGGTCCCTATTACTTCCGGCTCACCGTGCTCGATCAGCCCGGCGTTCTGTCCGCAATTGCCGGTATTCTCTGTAAATACGAGATCAGTATCGAGTCCGTGATCCAGAAAGGCCGCAAGAAGACGGGCGCCGTGCCTCTGGTCATTGTCACCCACAGCGCCAGGGAATCGGCGGTAAGCGGTGCCCTGGACGAGATCGGCCAGTTGGAAACCGTGACCGCGCCCGTGGTCAAGATCCGGATACTCGAGGACGAGTGACCTCTCCCCGGGATGGACTTTGTGTGACGCCATGAAATATATTCTCCTGATCGGCGACGGCATGGGCGATGTCGCCATCCCGTCCTTGAACAACCAGACGCCCCTTGAAGCCGCGGCGACCCCGACCATGGACCGGCTGGCCCGTCAGGCCGAAATGCTGTTGGTGCGGACCGTGCCCGAGGGGTACCCGCCGGGGAGCGATGTCGCCAATCTTTCCCTGATGGGATATGAACCGGATCGGTACTATACCGGCCGGGCCCCGCTCGAGGCTGCGAGCCTGGGGGTGGAACTCGCGCCGGAGGAGACCGCCTTTCGCTGCAATCTGGTGCATGTGAACCGGCCGGGCGACGGCCGCCTGATCATGGTCGATTACAGCAGCGGCCACATCACCACCGGGGAGAGCCGACAGTTGATCGCGGCCCTGGAGGCCGAATGCGGCAACGAAATGCTGGCCCTGTACCCCGGCGTCAGTTATCGCCATCTTCTGGTTTTTCGGGGCGATGTACCGCAAGGCCTGGTCACGGTGCCACCCCATGACCACACCGACCAGGATGTGGCAGGGTTCTTTCAGTCCTATCAGCAGGTAGAGGCTTTTCGTTCACTTATGGCGCGGGCGCCGGAGATCCTTGCCGATCATCCGGTCAACAGGGAACGGGAGCGGCAGGGCAAGAGAACGGCCAATTGCATCTGGCTCTGGGGCGAGGGCAAACGCCCGGCCATGGAGACCCTGGAGCGGCGGTTCGGCATTCGCGGCGGCCTGATTTCAGCGGTCGATCTGCTCAAGGGGTTGGGCGTGCTCGGCGGGCTGGAGGTGATCGATGTCCCCGGCGCAACCGGCTATCTCGACACCAATTATGAGGGGAAGGCCCAGGCGGCGCTTAACGTATTGGCAAAAGATGATTTTGTCCTCGTCCATGTCGAGGCCCCCGACGAGACTGGTCATCAGGGGCTGGCCCCTGAAAAGGTTCAGGCGGTGGCTGATTTCGACAAGCGCATCGTCACCCCCATTGTTGAAGAAATGGAGCGACGCGGCGAGCCGTTTCGTCTCGTGGTCACCATGGATCATTATACCCCTGTGCATCGCCGTACCCACGAGGACTGGCCTGTACCGATGTTTCTCTTCGATTCCCGGGGACTTGCCGCGCCTTCCAACCGGACGTATACCGAGGCTAATGTCCTGGCCGCAGTTCGAGAGAACGGCTTGGACCTGCCATCCGGAGCAGCCTTTTTTCAGCGTTTTGTTGAACGGGAGGGGCGTCGTGAGTAAGTTGGCAGTCAGCCTGACGGAGCCGGTGTTTAGCACCACCTACCGGGTAATCTACGGCGATACCGATGCGGCAGGTGTGGTCTATAACGCCAACTATCTCCGCTATTTCGAGATCGGCCGCACTGAGATGATGCGCGCCTGGGCGCTCCCCTACAGCGCCATCGAGGCGCTGGGCTGCATCCTGCCGGTGACGGAGAGCTATCTCCGTTTCAAGGCACCGGCCGCCTATGACGACCTGCTCACTATTGCCACTTCCCTGGAGGAGGTCAGTAAGGTAACGTGCCGTTTTCATTATGCCATCACCCGCGAGGGCGAAGACGGTCGTTCGACCTTGCTGGTGAAAGGTTTTACCAGCCATGCGTGTGTCAACCGGCAGGGAAAATTGACACCATTTCCGGCACCGGTGCTGGCGAAGATCACGGCAATCCTGGAAAAAGGCGCGGCGAACCAACTCAACGGTTGACTTATTTTCTCAATCGGTTAATATGGCTGGATTGCAACGCGGGGTGGAGCAGTCTGGTAGCTCGTCGGGCTCATAACCCGAAGGTCACAGGTTCAAATCCTGTCCCCGCTACCAACACATTCAAGGGGTTAAACCATATCGGTTTAACCCCTTTTTTATTGTAGCGAGAATCCGCTTGCGTATTGCCAGTACTTTTGGTCAACATGTTCCATGATCGGCTTGGTGGTTTTCCCCTTAGCCTCGACAAAAAATCTCGGATCAGCCGCAGTACACCCCACCTGGAAGAGCACAACGGTTAAAAATAGGTGATCGACATGGCGCTACCGAAAAAGATCCTCAAAAAAAAATACGCGGAGAATTTTTGCGTCATCATGCTTCGAGAGTACCCAAGCATGACAGAACCCATCAATATGGAAACAGTCTTTTTCTATTTCAACGCAGGAATAGAAGTGAACGATGCTGTGAAGAAATACGTGGGAGTCGAGGATTAAGGCTCGACGGCGGTGTGGGGTGGATTAATTTGTGTGCGGTGATCACTTGCACTGCCTTGCCCCTCTTTTCCCTCATCCGCCTTGCCCGATCCTTGAAGCAGTCTCCAATTTTCATGCATTGGATTGGTAACCGTTCGATAATGCATTGAGTTATTAAAAGGAGATTTAACTCTTGGGCGGTTTTTGGTGATCAGTGAGATGTGTCTGGTGCTGGAAGCATACGATAATCAAAATTGATAGTGCGAGGAATATATGAGCGAATCTAAATTGAAATATACAAGTCTGAACCCTGAGCAAATTTTCCTGGAGCTCGTAAAGAGATTCTCAGGTATGAGAAAACGGGAGGGGAGCACAATAGGTGAGGTCTTTGGTGATGATTGGGAGTCGTTAGATGAAGCATCACGGGAGATTGCGGAAAAGAAGTTCAGGAAAAAGATCAATGACCATGAAATTCATGGAATACGCTACAACGATAACAATGATGGTCTTTATTATTTAGCAAGATATAGTGCTGATGAAATCTTTTTCGAGATCATCAAGCGGTTCCCGCTACTTCGTCAGGATTCAGAATTTTGTTTGCGCGAACTCTTTGGAGAAGAATGGTTTCTGCTAGGCAGGAAAAGTAGAGAGGTGGCTGAAGAGAGGTTTGTTAATGCAATTAAAGACGCAGATCTAAAAGGAGTAAAATTGGTATTGAATAAAACAAATTTTGAGCTTTTCAGGAATGAAAACAATGAAATATTGTATGCGAGGATTGCTAACGACATCTACTGTTGATATTGATGGTTGTTCTTCGACTATATTCTATTCCTAGATCCTTCTGGTTCAACGAAATAATAGCGTGTCCTGCACCAGCGGGGCGTCATATGTTGAAATGAACAAGAAGAAACGCATCAAGCAAAAAATGTCGTTCATTCACAGTGGAGTGATACTCCGCTGCAAGATTTTGCCTGTTGCATTGATAGGTCGTCGCTGCCGGCGCTAGACCTCAAGGCTGAGTATGAGCACCAAAAACATAGATGAAAGCGAAATGGCACCGATCTTTCTTGAGTTGGGTAAAGCATTGCTCATCTGCCAGTCTCTTGAGGTTAGCTTGCGATTTCTGAATGCCCAACTGTCGCACGATGAAGCCGAAGGTGAAGAAGGCGCTTTTGGGTCGTCTTTGGATTTCTACTCAAATGAGACGTTGGGTCAGTCGATCAACAATCTTCGCAAACGAATCGACATTCCAGCGGACTTGAGTGATTATCTTGAGTCCGGTCTTAAAATTCGCAACGAAATTGTCCACGACTCTCTGACCAAGAATATCCAGAGATTTGCTCATTCCAAAGGCCGGCTGGAAGTGGAATCCGAACTTGCTTTCATGAAACAGGAAGTTGAGAAGCGAAACGTAGTCGTCAACAAGTTGCTGAGCACGCTCTCTGCCAAGGATAAATTCTCAAATGCCGACCTCAAACTAAATGGCTGCGAATTCTGGGCCGCTATAAATGAATTTTCCGGGCCGACACAATAACGTCAAGGCCTGGCACTGAGGAATCCCCCGAATGTCAACAGAGAAAGGTGTCCGTGGCTTGTAGGAGAAATACTCCAACCGGATCAATTAAAGCCCCCCTCCCTGTCAAATGTGCGACTGATTGTGATTCCATCCGACACAAGTGTTTTTCTGGTAGCAAGGCGTTTGATTGAATTTGATTTCTATACTCTGGCGCTGAGTGTCGGGTGCAGGTTTGTGGATATGCTGCTTAGGTCTGAAATCATGATCAAGTGAATGCGCTTGGAGAGCAAAAGCTGTCAGGCCGAGAGCGGCAAGTAAAATGGGAGATGTCACAAATCCTATAACTGCACACAAAATCCCCAGGATACCCCAAAGAAACTGCTTCTTGAAAAGTGCAACAATTCCGACCACTATGGCAAGTGGAACGAACACGGGTGACATGTAGAAAATGCTGATAATGCCCAGGATGAACGAGACTAACCCCTCAGATTTATTTGCATTGTTGTTTGTTGCGTTCGTGTTCAAGGCTTGTCATCCGTTGAGTTGAAGGCTAGTTATTGATTTGAAGTGAAAAAGCCCCCTGGCAAGGGGGGCTTTTTCAGAGTGAGTCGCCTTTTAACAAGGGCAGCTAAATATTTTTCCATAGCTGTTTCCGAAGTCGCCACATCCAATGGAACCAGCTCATCGTTGATGAAGACGTTGGTTGAGCTTCTCAGTTTATACGGAATGGCCTCCACGGAATCAGTTCTTTGGATGTGCAGTTCGAGCGTATCTTTGAAAATTTCCTTCATTTTTTCGGCTACAACTGTAGCCTGCGTGCAGCTGACTCAAGCTGGGTTTCCGCTGTGAAAGAGAATCATCTTGACCATATACTTTCTTCCTGTCAGGATTTGACTCGTTAAAGCACCTTAATGCGCAAATAGCGGTTATCAGTGCTGGCATACATGATGAGGGTCATGCGTGTGAGATTGACAAATATCTCCGCTGTCCACAAGCTCACCCTGCAGAAAAAGTTCGACCGCATTCCTCACTGTTCCAGATGCGCCCTTTATTGTTTTTATACCGTTGTTGGCCAAGACATTAACCGCTCCATTCCCTATGCCGCCAGCAATTAAAATTTTAACCCCATTTTGAGCAAGTACGCTCGCCATGTTGGATTTGCACCCGCAGCCAGCCGGAGATTCCATATATTCTTCGGCTATAATGGCTTTGTCCTCGATGGTAAAAATTGAATATTTCTCACAATGTCCAAAATGCTGATCCACCTGATTTCCAACTGTTGGGACTGCAATTTTCATCATATCTTCTCCTTCATTTTTAAGACGGACGTTTCCGCCAGTTATTCTCAGTGCTTTTCCATTTAAGAGAGCACTGGCTGTTTTTTGTCGGGCAGATTCTATAATACGCCCAAAAGTTTGACGAGAGATGCCCATCGCACGTGCTGCCGCCTCTTGATAAAGACCATCCAGGTCGGAAAGTCGTAGGGCTTCAAGTTCATCGAGGCTCAGGGTGACTTCCTCAAGTTCACTCATCGGTATTCCCTGAGGTTTGAAAACTTCACACTTGGAAAAGGTATCAATAGTTTTTTTGCAGCATGGTCGAGGCATAATCATAAACTCCTTTGCGCTAACGATAAGAGCATATGCCCATTACTTCAAGGTAAAAAGTTGATCAGCCATCGCGGTGGTAAAGGAAAATTGTTCGCAACTACTCAACATTCTGATTGTATGGGATGAAGAGAATACATCTTGAGTCTTGAAAGAACACAACCCGAAATGATTTTTGAGGGCGTCCAGCTTGCACTGATTGGAGGCGGCCCAACTTTAAGTCACAGGCGCGTTTGGCAGCACTATGGGAGAGTTGTTTCACCTTTGACCGGGTGGCGTTCCTTCTAGCCCCGGCAAAAAAATTTTTCAGAGATTTCGGCAGGGAAAATTTTTCCGCCGCATGAGCGTGTGCGCAGGATCTGTTTTTTGGGACAACTCTGGAAGTTGAGCGGATAGAGGGTGAAAATGTCATCGGGGCCCGATGGAGTGGCTGCCGGCGCCATGCTGCCTGATCAACTGGTACAGCCTGGCCCTGGAAAGCCCTGAGAGGGTGCAGGCTTCCCTGATGCTCCCTCCGGTAGAAGCGAGCAGCGCTTCGAGGTATTCCTGCTCCATTCGTGTCTTGAATTCCTTCCATGGCAGAGGAATCGCCTTGACGTCCCGGCTTTCTTCCACCCATGGGGCGGCACTACCTGCCTTCATGCCCTCCACAGTTTTGCGCACCCGGAAGTGGTCGGGCAGATGATAGGCGTAGAGGGTCGAATGCTCGACCGTGCCGGCAAAGACATGCTCCAGCGTGTGCTGGAGTTCACGGACATTGCCGGGCCAGTCGTACGCAATCAGATGCTCGATGAATTCTTCGGTCATCACTTTGCCCTTGATCTTGCACCGGTCACAGAGCCGGGTGAGAAACGACCGGGCCAGGTTCTTGATATCTTCCTTCCGTTCCCGCAGGGGCGGCAGGACGAGAGACAGGGAGCGCAGGCGGTAGAGGAGATCGCCGCGAAACCTGTTGTGTTCAACCTCCACGTCGAGATCGCGGTTGGTTGCGCAGATCAGCCTGAAGTTGCTGTGCGCCTCGGTGGTGGCGCCGACAGCGCGGTAATGGCGTTCCTGGAGAACCCGGAGAAATTTTTTCTGGATGGCCTCAGGCATCTCTCCCACCTCATCGAGAAAGAGGCTGCCGCCGTTGGCCATGCCGATCAATCCCATGGCGGCGCGATCCGCGCCGGTAAAGGCCCCCTTGACGTGGCCGAAGAGGATGCTTTCGATCAGAGTTTCAGGAAGGGCGGCACAGTCGACCACCACGAACCCCTTGTCCGCGCGGGGCGAATTCTCGTGAATGGCCCGGGCAAAGAGTTCCTTGCCGGTGCCGGTTTCGCCGGTAACGAGGATGCTGGCGTCGCTCATCGCCGCCTGGGCCACCTGGTCAAGGCAACTGAGCAGGCAGGGGGCTTTGCCGATGATGGCGTCCCGTTTGAGAGCGACGGGGAGGAAACCGATTTTTTTCTTTTCCGCCCGGTACTGGAGGGCGCGCGTCAGCGGGAGAAGGAGATCGCGGTGAACATGGGGTTTTTCCAGATAGCTCCAAGCCCCGCACTGGATGGCCTTCCTGGCGCCGTGGGGGTCGCCGTGGCCGGTCATGATGATGATTTCCGGGGCGGAGGACACCTCGGAAAAACGGCCTATCTGCTCCAGGCCGTTGCCGTCCGGCAACTGCACATCAAGAAAAACAACGTCAAAATTGCCTTCCCTTGCCTTGGAGACGCCATCGGCCAGATCAGGGGCACTCTCGGCGCGGTGGCCTTTGCGGACGAGTTGCTCAACCAGCATTTCCGCCAGCATGCTGTCGTCATCAACAACAAGAATCTCCGCCATAGTAGAAGTCGCCGGTTGCCATTGGCCCGGCCTGCGCCGAGCCAGTTGAGGGGTGAAGGGGGGACGTCATTTTCCGGCGCGGAACCCCCAAAAGCCAGCCGGGCTCGGAGTCGCCGCTGCAATGATAAAAGTGCGGCCGGATTTCCCTGCTCAACGTCAGGATAGCACAGGGCCGAATGTCTTTCCAGGCCAACCTGATAAAAGTGCAGATGCAGTGCGATGATCACTCTTTGTTCAGGACTTTCCTGATCAAGAGAGCCATATCTTTTCTCGTCAGGGGTTTGAGGGCAAACTCCCGGATGCCGTGAGCGCTGGCCTCCTCTTTCGAGATGAGGGCGCTGTAGCCTGTGCACAGAATGATGGGAAGATCCGGCCGCAGCCGCAAGAGGCGCCGGGCCAGATCCATTCCGGTCATGCCCGGCATGGTCTGGTCGGTGATCACCAGATCAAACAGGTCGGGGTGGTTCTGAAAGGTGGTGAGGGCCTCCAGGCTGTTGCTCCGCACGGTTACCCGGTAGCCCAACTGCTCCAGCATCATTTTCGCCATCTCCGCCAGGATGGCCTCGTCATCGACAAAAAGGATGTGCTCGCTGCCGCGCGGCGCCGGTTCGGTATCCTTGCCTTCTGTCTGGTTATCATCTTCGACCACCGGCAAATAGACTCGGAAAACCGAACCTTGCCCCGGCGTGCTGTCGAGGAGGATGAAGCCGTTACTGGCTGCCGACGAGGCCGTGGATGATGGAGAGCCCCATGCCGGTCCCCTTGCCCGCTCCTTTGGTGGTGAAAAAAGGATCGAAGATCCGGTGACGAATGTCTTCGGGAATGCCCGTACCGCTATCGCCCACCGCCAATTCGATGTAGTCGCCGGGACTGGCGGCGGTCGGCAGGGTGCTGGCGTCAAAGCTGACTTTTTTCAGGGAAAGCGAGAGGGCGCCGCCTTTCTCCTCCATGGCATGGAAGGCGTTGGTGCAGAGGTTCATCAGAATCTGGTGTAATTGGGTCGGATCGATAAGGACTGGTCCGGCCTGCTGGTCAATCACAGATTCGATGGCAATGGTCGATGGCAGAGAGGGACGGAGCAGTTTGACCACCTCCTTGACAATTACGGCGGGATACAAAATCGTGGCTTCGGTTTTGGTCTGGCGGCTGAAGGCAAGGATCTGCTTGACCAAGTCCTTGGCGCGGTGGCCGGCCTTGAGAATCTGGTTCGAGATCCTTGGCCAGCATGGTTCCCTCGGCGACGTTTTCCCGGGCCATGTCGGCATACCCGATCACCGCCGCCAGGATATTGTTGAAATCATGGGCAATGCCGCCGGCCAGGGTGCCGATGGCCTCCAGTTTCTGCGCATGGAGGAGCTGTGTCTGGAGTTGGCGTTTCTCCTCCTCGGCCTGCTTGCGTTCGGTGATGTCGTTGCCGATGCAGAGAATTTCTTTGACCTCGCCCGCCTCGTTGTAGAAGGGTTTGTTAGTCCAGGCGACCCAGACGCGCGTCCCGTCACGGCGCATATTTTCGTTTTCGTTGATCGCATACAGTTCGGGTCGCTGGCCGATATCCGCAATCATGGCCTTCAAATCCCTGCCGGCAGAGTCGGTCTCGGGCACAATGGTGCCGATCACGCTCCTGCCAAGAACATTCTCGGCGGCATAACCAAAAAAAAGTTGGGCGTATTCGTTGAAAAAGGAAAGCCGGCCCTCACTGTCCATGCGCAGGATGATGCTGTTGGCGTTTTCGACCAGTTCGCGATACCTCGTCTCGCTCGTCCGGAGTTCTTCCTCGGCCCTTCGGCGTTCAGTGATGTCGTTGCAGAAGCCGAGAACGCGTTCTCCGGAAAGTCTGACCGCAGTAATCGCCCACCACCGTCGTTCACCGGTCTTGGTTCGGAAAGGCATTTCACCCCGGAACCTGCCTTCCTGGAGGACTGTCTGGAAATGACGCAGGCCAGTCGCCGCATCGTCCTTGAAATGGAGATCGGCAATGGACATGTTCAGCAATTCATGCTCTTCATAACCAGAAAGCGCGGAAGCTGACGGGTTGACCTGAGTGAATCTTCCCTGCAGGTCAGCGGCAAAAATCCCAAAAGGAGCGCTTTGGAGGTAACGGCGATGCCGCTGCTCACTTTCCTGCACGGCTTCCTCGGCTTTTTTTCGCTCGGTGATGTCGATGACGAAGCCGTCGATCACAGGGCCGTCGTGCATTTCTGTTTTGTCGCAGGCGCTCAAGCGGGCATTCATTGAGATCCAGATGCGGTCCCCGTTTTTCTTGCGCCCCTGATATTCAAAATTCCGCACTTCACCGTGGGTCCGCAGCAGGTTGACGAATTCCTCACGCCTGCCGGGTTCAACATACAACTGCCGGGACAGGTTGGTGAAATCGCGGATCGCCACCTCCGGCGAGTCATAGCCGACCATTCGTGCCATTTCCGCGTTGACCAGCAGAGCCCTGCCGTCCAGGGTGGTGCGGAAGATGCCGAGCGGCGATTCCTCGAACAGGAGGCGGTATTTGGCCTCACTCTCCGCCAGCGCCGCCTGGCTTTTCCTGAGTTGCCGGTCCAGTGCGTGCCGGTGCAGACTCATGGCCAGGGTCGCTGCCAGTTCCCGCTCCGGAACCGGCTTGATCAGGTAGCCGTAGGGGGCTGTTACCTTGGCCTGCTCGAGCAAGGGTTCGTGGGAAAAACCGGTGAGAAAGACAACGGGGATATCAACGAAACCGGAGATGATCGCGGCAGTCTCGATGCCGTTCATCTCGCCGGCCAACTCGATATCCATAAGCACCAGGTCGGCCGGGTGCTCCCGGAGAAGAGCGATAGCCTCCTCGCCGGTGGCCACGGGACCGAACACCCCATAACCGAGTCGGTTGACGATGTCCATGAGGTTGGCAGCGAGAATGCCGTCATCCTCGACAATGAGCAGGGTGGCCGTGGTCATTTTTTGCCTCGTTGTTCGCTGAAGGTAAGGGTAAAACGAAGTCCATGCTGCTGGTCCAGCACGTAGCCGCCGCCCAACTGATGGCTGCCGAGCATGCGGACCAGCACCATGCCCAGGGTCGTGGAGCTGCTCCAGTCAAATCCGGCGGGCAGGCCGACGCCGTTATCGGCCACGCTCAGCCGGTACAGACCGTCTTCCCGACGTATCTCTACCCGGATGCGGCAGGTGTCGCTGCCGGGAGCGGGTTCGCCGCCGGGGAAGGCATATTTAAGGGCGTTGGTCACCAGTTCGTTGATGATCATGCCGCAGGGCACGGCGAGATCCAGGGGCATCTCGACGCCCAGGGCATCCGCCTGGCAATGGATGCGGGGTGAGCCGAAAGAGGTGCGCAGATGGGAGATCAGGGCCTGGAGATATTCCTGGAAATCGATCCGTGCCAGGTTTTCGGCGCGATAAAGCTTTTCGTGGATCAGGCTCATGGAACGGATCCGTCCGCCCAGTTCGGCCAAGATGTTGCGCCCATGGGGATCTTCGATAATCCGGCGCTGCATGTCCAGGAGGCCGACGATTGCCGCCAGATTGTTCTTGACCCGATGATGGACCTCGCGCAGCAGCACCTCCCTTTCTGCCAGGGCAACGGAAAGGCTCTCCTCGGTCTTTTTGAGGGACGTGATGTTGGTGTGAGAGACGAGCACCTGGCCGGGGGCGCCGCTCAGAGGCTGTACCTGCATGGTGAACCAGCGGTCCTCTTCCGGAGAGTGGCAGGGGTAAATGACCTGAAAGGAGTCCCGTTCGCCGCGCTGTACCTGGCGTACACCCTCAAAGGCCTCGGCGGCGAAGGAGGCATCGCCGTACTCCGGAGACCAGGCACAAAAATAACTGGCGCCGATACCAATAGCCTCCTCGTCACCCTTGTTTTCCCTTCCAAAACATTTCCAGGCATTGTTGGCGTCGATGATCAGCCCCTGTTCGTCGAGGATGGCAATATGGGCGTCGGTGCTGTCGAGAACCCGCCGGGTGAAATCAACCTGATCCTTGATCAGCTTTTCAGCCTTCTTCCGTTCTGTGATATCACGAAAAATCGATTGATAGGTGCCGTCCGGCATCATGCCGGTGCGCATTTCGACGGACACCAGGGTGCCATCCGTTCGGATCAGGGTGCGATCGCTGTTGACCGTTTCCCCTTTGCTCAGCAGGTCAAAACGGAAGGGATACTCACGCATGCTTTCAG
Organism: uncultured delta proteobacterium; assembly: GCA_963733595.1. Taxonomy (GTDB): domain Bacteria; phylum Desulfobacterota; class Desulfobulbia; order Desulfobulbales; family Desulfobulbaceae; genus Desulfobulbus. Next base: position 454,264 of record CAVTDN010000012.1, read on the forward strand.
AGGTGAAAGGCAGCTTGGACAAATGTTGGCCGATAATCGCTCGTGCTTCCATGCCGAGCATCGTGCACAGACTCCTGTTGCTGCCGGTGATAATGCCTTCAGAAGACAAGAGGAGGATGCCGTCCATGGCCAGTTCAATCTGGAGGCGATGGCCCTCTTCGCTTTGCCGCAAGCCCTCCTCGGACTGCTTGCGCAGGACAATGTCCCAGGCCATGTCGCCGAGGTTGGCGACCAGATCGATATCGCTCTGGTCATACGCCTGCTCCTTATTGCCGACCCCGAACACAGCCACAATCATCTCGCCCCTGAAAATCGGGACGACCAGTTCCCGCCGTACCTCGGCGTGGCCGGGCGGCAGACCTTTGCGCTGGGGGAGGGCGGGATAGTCGTTATGGATCACGGGCCTGCGCTCGCGGATGCAGTCGCCCCAGACTCCGGCCTGATCGACGCAATAGTGCAGCCCCTTGCCCTCCGCCTTGCAGAAGTGGGTCATGGTGCTCCGTGACCAGGCCTGGAGTGAGAGTGTCTGCTGATCCGCCTCCAGAAAGTGGAAAAAGCCGACCTGGCTGCTGGTCAGGGTCTCAGCCTCTTGCAGAACTTCTGCAAGCAGCGCTTCGAGGGGCAGGGAAACCGCTGCCTCACTCAGGCGAAGGCGGGCCTGGAGGAGCTGTTGCACCTGCTGTTCGTCGGTGATATCCATGATGTTGCCGCGCACCAGGACAATGCTTTCCCCTTTTCGCACCGGTTCTGCCATGGTGCGGACCCACATTTTCCGACCGGTGGCGGAGCGAAAGGGAAAACGGAGGTCGTAGGATTCGCCTGCCTCAACGCAGCGCCGGAAGGCCTCTGCTATTTTCGGCCGGTCTGCGGGCAGATAACAGGTAAGGCTCCGGCGGATGAGTTCGGCCGAAAGGGTCGGCTGGTCATCGGGAGCAAAGCCGTGGATGTGATAGGTCTCATCTGTCCAGACCATGGACTGCTCGGCCACGTTCCATTCCCAGCCGCCGATGCGGCCGAGCTGTTGCGTGGCGTTCAACAGGGATTTATTCTTTTGGAGCGCCTTTTCGGCCTGGATGCGTCGGGAAATATCACTGGCAAAGAGCGCAATGCGGTTGACGCGACCGCTTTCATCGAACACTGGATAGATGCTGGATTCAAGGGTGTCGCCGCCTCGTTGATCGACCATGACGATTGGTCTGCCGGTGGTGATCACTTCGTCGAACCTGGCCTTTCTCCTTCGGGCCAATTCCGGTGGGAAGAAATCAAAGACGTTGCGGCCGGCAAGGTCCTCGACCGGGGTGTGCAGTCGCCTGGCCATGGCCTTGTTGGCAATGAGAATGATGCCTTCCGCATTCATCAGGGAGATGGTTTCAGTCGAAGCGTCGAGAATGGCCTTGAGGGCGCGCTCATGCTGACGCAACTTTTGTTGAGCCATCTGCCGCTCAGTGATATCCCGGACGCTGACGATGACTCCGTTGATGGCAGGTATATTGAGGAAGCTCTGGGCAATGGCCTCCGAATAAACCCATTCCCGTGTTTTGTGGATATGCCGGTATCGGACGGTGACAGTCGTGTCAGGTTGCGCGATCGCCTGATTCCAGGCGGCCATAACGTCTTTGATGTCGTCCGGATGAATGAGGGTGTCGATCGCCTTGCCCTCCAATTCGGCAATCGGAAAGCCAGTGATTCTCTCCGCCGCGGGACTGACATATCTTTGGGTACCATCGGCGTTGATGATGACGAGGCTATCCGAGGAATTCTGGACGAGAAAACGCAGCCGGTATTCGCTTGCATGCAAGGCTACCTCGGCCTGTTTGCGTTGGCTGATTTCGCTGATGACAAGGCGGCATTCCGGAGTATCGTCTTCGCCGGAGACAAGGGTGGCTTCCAACCGCACCCAGAATGTCGTGCCGTCTGCATGCACCATCCGCAGGTCGCATTCTTGCCGATTTTTGGTCCTAAGGAGCTGTTGACGAAACAGGTAATAGATGTCCTGATCGTCGGCGAAAATGAAGGTGGAGAGCCGCCGCCTGACCATTGCATCCCGGACAATACCCAGCAGCGTGGCGACGGTGAGGTTGGCTTCCCTGATCAGCCCCTGGCTGTCAGTGGTGCAATACCCCACCGGCGCCAGGTCATAGAGGTCGAAATAGCGCGCTTTTGCGGTTTCGACCTCATTCCGGGTTCGGCGCAGCTCCTCGTTCTGCATCTCAAGCTCGATCTGATGCACCTGCAGTTCATGGAGCATCAACCGGATTTCTTCGGGTCTGAGGGAGGTGAGATCGTCGGGGGGCTGCGTTGAATGGGCCGCCAATTTCTCAGCATGCTTGCGCAATGCCGCAGCGTGTTCAGTTCGTCTGTCCGAGGGGCTCATGGCGCATCTCCATCATTGCTCGGCGCTGTTTCTGCCCTCGAGATATCCACTCCGTCGAGCACTTCTCTCAGCAGGAGGGCCACTTCTTTTTTGGTGAGCGGTTTCATCGCGAACCCCTTGATTCCGTAATTCTTTGCCTGCTCCTCATTAACGAGATTGCTGTAGCCGGTGCAGAGGATAATCGGCAGGTTCGGGCGAATCTGTAGCATCCGCCGGGCAAGGTCAACGCCGGTCATGCCCGGCATGGTCTGGTCGGTGATCACCGCGTCGAAGCGGTCCGGTTCGTTCTGGAAGGCGGCCAGGGCCTCGAGGCTGCTGGTGCGGACAGTCACCTCATACCCCAGGCGCTCGAGCATGGTTCGGCCCATCTCGGTGAGCATTTCCTCGTCATCGACCAGAAGGATATGCCCACTGCCGATCGGCAACGGATCGGAGGAACGGTCTTCAATGGCGGCCTCGCCGTCGATGGCCGGAAGGAGGATCCGGAAGGTCGCGCCCTGGCCCGGTTCGCTCTCGCAGGTGATGAAACCGCCGTAATCGGTGACAATGCCGTGAACGATGGACAGTCCTAAGCCGGTGCCCTGGCCGACTCCCTTGGTGGTGAAGTAGGGCTCGAAGATCCGCTCCCGGATCGTCGGCGCGATCCCCCCCCCGGTATCAGAAACGGAGAGCACCACAAAATCGCCTGGCCGGATCTTCGGCCGCTGGCGAAGGTCGGCTGCTGAAAGTTCTTGTTCGCCGAGGGTGATTTCCAGGGTGCCGCCGGTCTGCTCCATGGCGTGAAAGGCATTGGTGCTGAGATTCATGAGCACCTGGTGCATCTGGGTGGGATTGGCAAGAACAGATCGGGTGGCAACGGTTTTTTGGCTGATGGCGATGGTCGAGGGCAGGCTCGGGCGGAGAAGTTTGATGACTTCCTCGACGACCTGGCCAGGGTCGAGGGCGATACGTTCGCTGCCACTCTGGCGGCTGAAGGCAAGGATCTGCTTGACCAGGGCGGCAGCCCGGTTGCCCGCCTCCAGCACCTTGTCCAGGTCCTTGGCCATCGCCGAATTCTGCGGGCTGTCCTCCCGGGCCATTTCGGCATAGCCGATGACTGCACCGAGGATGTTATTGAAGTCATGGGCGATGCCACCCGCCAGGGTACCGATGGCCTCCATCTTCTGGGCCTGGATGAGCTGGATCTGCAGCTGCTTCCGCTCCTCCTCCATCACTTTGCGTTCGGTAATGTTACGAATGACGCCGATCGTTTCCCAGCCATGAGGTGCTCGGATCGCGGCAAGAGACAGCTCGACGGGAATTTCGTGACCGTTTTTGTGGAGGGCCTGCAATTCGATGATGGTACCAATGGTCTTGTCGACAGTCTTGCCCTGACCCGTTCGCTGAAACCCGGGGTATGCTTTTTCGTAGGCATCGTGATAACGCTGCGGTGCAAGAAGCCAATGGAGATCCTTGCCGATCGCTTCCTCTTCGGTGTAGCCGAAAATCTCCTCGGCGGCCCGGTTCCAGAAGGAAACAAGGCCAGCGGAATCCATCATCAGAATAGCATCTTTGGCCGAATCAGTTATGGCTCGCATGCGAGCCTCACTCTCTTCCAGGGCAGCCCCTGCCCGCTTGCGCGTTGTGATGTCTTCGAACAGGCAGGCAAACTGGCCAGGAACCGGGCTGAAGGCGTTGATCGAGAAATATTTGTTCAGCTCTGGTGAGTAGTTTTCAAAATGCACCGGCTGGCCGGTCAGGGCCACCTGGCCGTAGGTGTCGATCCAGTGGGATTCGATATCAGGAAAGACGTCCAGGACGGTGCGGCCGACAACCTGGTCCGCGCGCAAACCGGTCATGTGCTCGAAGGCGGGATTGACGTCGAGGAAGCGGTAGTCAACCGGTTGGCCCTGGTGATCGCAGATGATCTCATGCAGGGCAAAGGCGTTGATCATTTCCCGGAAGAGCATTCCGTATTGCTGCTCCGAGCGCCGCAGGTCGCTGATGTCGTTAACGCTGAGCAGTGCCCCCCGCAACCCGTTGATGACCAGGGGGCTGATTTTGTACCGGATCCAGAGCGGCTTGCATCCCGGTTCGCGGTCGAGGGCGGCCTCGCCTTCCAGGTCGTTGCTCGTGGCCGTACCGTCGAGAGCGGTGTGCAGGCCCCTCAGCAAGGGACAGGAGGGGCAGAAGGAGGCATGGCCGCAGCCCGCTGCCGTTTTGAGCCGGTTGGCGCAGCGGATAAAATCGCCGCATCTCTGCCCCGAACCCGTTTTCGAGGAGATGGCGAAAAGCCTTTCAGCGAAAGGATTGGCGGCTATGATCTCTTCCCGGTCGTTGAAGATCAGCATCCCCACCGGTGACGCATCCAGGATAAACTGGAGCGGTAGATCTGCGGTGGTCAGAAAGGAATTGTTTTTCGGCATGATTTTTCTCTGCTGCTCTTTTTTCAGGGGTGGCGAAAAGACCCGCCGGCTGAAGTTCTTCGGTACAGGGATGGATGATCCGGCGGGATCTGGCAGTCTGTCCGTTTTCCCTGTTTTGTACCACAGGAAAGATGGAGGGAACAGGGATATCCTTGCAAAACGCCCTGAACAGCAAGCGTTGTCGGAGAGGCGGCGCAGGCGGAAGCGAACGGCAGGGGAGCAATCCGGGCGGATGCAGGGCATCCGCCCGGGAGAGTCGGCAATCTCAGACCTTGAACTGCTTCACCAGTTGCTCCAGCTGGGCCGCCAGTTCGGCCAGGCCCTGGGCGCTCTGCTGCACCTGGCCGCTGCCGTCGCCCACCTGGGTCGACTGCTGGTTGATGCCGGCGATGTCGCGGGTGATATCGGCGATCACCACCGTGCTCTGAGCCACATTCTCGTTGACCTCGGCAATGCCCTGCGAGGCCTGGGAGATGTTGCTGGCGATCTCGCTGGAAGCGGCCGACTGCTCCTCCACGGCGGTGGCAATGCCGTTGATGACGTTGTTGATTTCGGCAATGACTGCGGAGATCTTCTCGATATCCTCCACCGTCGTCGCGGTGGTGTCCTGCATCTCGCTGATCTGATTCTTGATGTCCACTGTCGCTGCGGCGGTCTGTCGGGCCAGTTCCTTGATCTCGTTGGCGACGACCGCAAAGCCCTTGCCCGCTTCGCCGGCCCGGGCCGCCTCGATGGTGGCGTTCAGCGCCAGGAGGTTGGTCTGCTCGGAGATCTCGGTGATGGTTTCGGTCACCCGGCCGATCTTACGGGCCGATTCGCCCAGTTCCGCCATTTTCTCGGTGGCCTGCCGCGACTGCTTGACCGCGCCCTCGGAGATGGAACGGGCCTTTTCGGCACTCTGGGCGATCTCGCTGACGGTGGCGGTCATCTCTTCGGTGGAGGAGGCCACCATGTTGACGTTGCTGGTCGACTGCTCCATGGCGGCGGAAACCGACTGGATATTGGTGCTCATCTCCTCGGTGGCGGCGGCCACCGTGCCGGCCCGCTCCGAGGTGTCCTTGGCATTGGCGGAGAGCTGTTTGGAGACGGCGGCCAGATCGTTGGAAGAGGCGGTCAGCCGGTTGACGCCGCCGATGATGTCGCGGATCATGGCGCCCAGTTGCCCGACCATGGAATTGAGGGATGTGGCCATGAGGCCGATCTCGTCCTTCTGGTTGATGTCGAGCTTGCTGGTGAAGTCGCCCTTGGCCATGGTCTCAGCCAGGGCCGACGCCTTGCCTACCGGTCCGGTGATCGAGCGGACCATGAAAAAGGCGAGGATAACGCTCAGGGCGAGGGAGGCAATCAGCAGGGTGCCAATGAGGGTGGTGGCGGAACCGGCTGTCTACGGCTGCCTCCTTGCCCGCTTTCTTGGCCAGCTCGGTCTGGAAGGTAATGATTTCCTCAATGCCTGCCATGTAGTTGCGTTGGGTCTCGCGGACCTCGGTGAGCAGCATCTTTTTTGCCGGCTCGATCTGGCCGGACTTGATCAGTTCCATATAGGCTTCGGTGGAGCGGACATAGATGGACCGTACGTCCATCGCTTTTTTTCACGATTGCCGAACCTTTTTCGCTCTTGATCGTTTTGTTCAAGGCTTTCAAAGAGTTCACCGGCCGTTTTGCGCGCCTCGGCGATCCGCTTGAGTTCGTCCGCCTGATGGCCCTTGTCGTCATCGATGATGATATTGCGCAGGCTGCGGGCGATGACGTTGACATTGTCGATGATCGAATTGGCCTGTTCGACCTTGACCATGCGGTCTTCAACCAGCAGATCGATCTCTTCGTGCAAAGCCTTGATGGACTTGATGCCATAGCCGCCCACCACCAGCATCAGCATCAGGAGGATACCGAAGCCGAGGCTCAACCGCGTACCGATCTTCAAATTTTTCAGCATTGTTGTGCTCCTTTTGGTGAATGTTCAGAGAGCGGCCTGGGTGCCCGCTTGTGCCGTAAAGCCCTTGCTATGACTGAAAGCACCGCCTGGGCAATGCTCAATTTTCTGTTGATTTTCTGCTGTCAATGCATGTGACTGAAAAGACAGTGTAATGCTTTGAAAATGTCGAATTTTTCCGGTTTCTTTATTGGGCTCCGGCCAGGCTGTATCTGTTTTTGCCCTGATGCTTGGCAGCGTACATGGCTCCGTCCGCAAGGCGAGCCGGATGCTCGTCCGCAGGATCGATGCCGAGGTCTGCTGGCTGGTCATGATCATGAAAAACGCCGCCAAGAAGTGGATTCGCCCTGGGAGAACGGTAAATTTATCCCGGGAAGACCGGGCTGAAGAGCCGTTTCAGTTTTCCTCATGACTGAGCACTCTGTCGATGTTGAGGAGGCCGATCAGGGCATTTTCCCGCTTGCAGACCCCGCTGAAAAAACGCCCCTGGATGCCGCGCATGTTGGCCGGCGCCGCTTCTTTGCTGCGGAGGTCAACGGCGACCACGTCACTGATCTGGCGAACCAGAACGCCAACCTTGCCGCCGGCAGTGTTGACGATGATAACCCGCGCCTGAGAGGTCGGTTCGGTTGTGCCCAGCCCCAGACGTCGGGCCAGATCAATGATTGTGACGATCTGGCCGCGCAGGTTAAGGATGCCGAGCACATCTTCCGGCGCCTGCGGTACCCGGGTCACCTGGGTGAGCTTGTTGATTTCCTGGATCTGCTGGATTTCCATGCCGCAAAGGGCCTCGCCCACGAGAAAGGTGGCCAGTTCTGTCAGGGCTTCCTGGGTCTGTGTTGCTGTTGCCATCGTTGTTCCTTGAGGAGTGGGTTCGTTGCCTTATGCAACCGCAGTCATCCGGGTGTAGCGGCAGACGCAATCCACCAGATGCTCGCGGTCGAGCTTGACGTGGTATTCCTCGACCCCGGCCGCCTTGCCCCGGGCCGCATCCTCCTCGGAGGAGAGCGTGGTCAGGGCGATAACCGGCAGGTGGCCGTAACGTCGCGATTCCTTGATCCGGCGCGTCAGCTCGAAGCCGTCCATGTTGGGCATCTCGATGTCGGTGACCACCATGCTGATGGCTTCGATATTCTCCTCCAGCACCCGGAGGGCGTCGACGCCGTCGATGCCTTCGAGGATGTGGAATCCTGCCTGTTCGAGATAAGACCGCACCTGGTTGCGGAAAAAGACCGAGTCGTCAACGATGAGCACGGTCGGCTGCTCCTCCTCCCCGGTCACGGCGTCGCCTGTAAACCATTCGGGATGGATGCTCTGAACCAGCTCGAAGATATCAACCAGCATGGTGGTTGTGCTGCCGATAATGGCCGACCCCATGATGCCGGTCTGTTTGAGGGTGGTCGCGTCGATATCGGTGGAGACTTCGATGGCATCGACCGGGCCGCTGGCGAGGAGGCCGACATCTCTGCCCTTCAGACGGAATACGATGACCAGCAGGTTTTCCTGCTCGGCCAGGGGGGAAACTGAGGCGACATCATCGACACAGACGAGCGGCAGGCTGCCGCCCCGATACTGGAGGACACGGCGGCTGCCGATGATTTCGATCTCGGCGCGCTTGATTTTTTCGACCCGCTCCACCAGGCTCAGGGGAACGCCGAATTGTTCTTCCTTTGAACTGCGGAAAATCAGGAGCGCCTGTCGGTCCTGCGATCGTGCGAGGTTTTCCCTGGCCAGTTCGCCGGCCCGTTTCGAGCCGTCGAGCGAAGTCAGACCGGCCATGCGGGCCAGGTTGGCGACATCGAGGATGAGGGCGATGCGGCCATCCCCCATGATGGTTGCCCCGGCATATCCCTGGCAGTTCTGGAGATGGCGGCCGAGCGGCTTGATGACGATCTCCTCGGAATCAAGCAGGCGGTCGACAATCAGGCCGTATTTGAGGACGCCGGCGGAAACGACGACGATATTGAGGGCGCTGGCCGGGCTCTGGCGGCGATCCGGGGTGCGCTCCCGCGGCGGCGGCACAGTTTGGGCGTCAGTGGCGGGCTCGGAAGCCGCCGTAAAGAGCGGCGAGGTCCGCGAGCGCCGGTCAGCGATGTTGCGGCGGCGGTCACTTCTCGCGCTCGCCTGGTCCTCGTCGTAATAAGTCCGCTCGATGCCAAGGACATCGGCCATGCGGATCAGCGGCAGGAGGGTGCCGCGCAGACGAACGACCTCGGCGTCGCCTACCCGTTCGACCCGTTCCTTGATCTGAGCCGCCGGAATGCGCAGCAACTCCTCAAGGTTGACCTGGGGAATGGCATAACGCTCGTCCCCGGTCATGATGATCTGACAGGGGATGATCGCCAGGGTCAGCGGCAGCTTGATGGAGATGCTGGTGCCCTTGCCGACCACGGAATCAATCTCGATGGTGCCGCCCAGCTGGTCGAGGTTGGTTTTGACCACGTCCATGCCGACGCCGCGGCCGGAAACGTCGGTCACCTTGGGGGCGGTGGAGAAACCGGGGAGGAGGATGAGATTGATCCGCTCCTTGGCGGACATGAGTTTGGCCTGGTCGGCGGAGATCAACCCCTTGGTCACGGCCACGGTGGTGAGCTGGTCGCCGTCGATGCCACGGCCGTCGTCGCTGATTTCGATGACCACCTGGCCGGCGGCGTGATAGGCCTTGAGGACAACAGTGCCGCGTGGGTCCTTGCCTTGGGCGCGCCGCTGCTCCGGTGATTCGATGCCATGGTCGACGCTGTTGCGCACCAGGTGGGTGAGCGGGTCGCTGATCGCTTCGATGATGGTCTTGTCGAGTTCAACCTCCTTGCCGATGAGGGTCAACTCGACTTCTTTGCCCAGTTTTTTGGCCAGGTCCCGGACTACCCGGGGGAATTTGCCGAGCACGTTGCCGATGGGCTGCATCCGGGTGAGCATGATGGCCCCCTGGAGTTCGGAGGTCACCAGGTCGATGCGCTGGCCGACCGCTTCGGCCTCATGAACCGCGCCGGAACTGATGGTTTGGAGCAACTGGTTACGGGACAGGACCAGTTCGCCGGCCAGATTCATCAGTTGATCGAGGAGGTTAACGGAAACGCGAATGCTGGTCTCGGCCAGTCCCGAATGGGCCTCGGCAGCCGGGTGCGGAGAACTGCCGGCAACGTTCTGGGAAGGCTCGTCCGGCAGCGGGTTAGGGGCCATAACCTCCGGAGAGGTCGACAGGGACGGGGGCTCAGGAGGGGGAGCCATGGCCGCCGGTTGTCTGGCGGACGTCTCGGTCGGCAACTCTCCGGCGGCCATGAGGTTGAGGGTGGCGACATGGGCACTGATATCAGCCTCGTTGCTGGCGCCAACATTGGTCAGAAGCTGTTGCAGTTCGTCAGCGGCAAGCAGCAGGGCATTGACCACCGCCGGAGTGGGAATCAGCTTCCTGCTCCGGATCAGGCCGAGGACATTCTCCGCCACATGGGCGAGATCCTGGATGACGATCAACCCCATGAAGCCGGCACCGCCCTTGATGGAATGGGCGGCACGGAAGACCTTGTTGACCCGCTCCTCGTCAATGTCTGCCCCCCGGCGTTCGATGGCCAGAAGGTCGTTTTCGATATCGGCAAGGTGCTCGACGGATTCTTCTATAAACGACTGGAGGATTTCATCGTCTTCGCTTGACATGGGCGGCTTCCTGGTGGCTGGGATTGGTTGTTGGGCCTCCCGCACGCGTGAGGAGTCCTTCTGCTCCCTGCCTGAGCAGAATCCGTGCCACTTTTGACAGCATGACCGTGTCCTGCCTGGAGTCTCGGTTTATGGGCGTCCGCTCAAAGCATCACCTCGAATGGAGGCAACGGCCAGAAGTCATGTGTCCAGGAAAGTAGACACCCGGGTCTGCCAGGAGGTTGTTGCAGGTGGAAAAACCGTGGTCCGACAAAAGGTGCGGGTTACAGGAAGTCACAAGACGTGATAGGGCAGCCTGGTCTCTAACTCTTTGAAACAAATGTATATAGAGGAAAGGTGTAGCGTGCGTTGGCAGGCTTTGCCATCCATCATCCCGCTCGATCCCCGCCTTTTGGATCACCTGTCTACAAAACAAGACTGCTGTCCAGAAAAGTAGACAAGAGAAGGATGAAGCCCTGAAACTGATGGGGCTGCCGGAGAACCACTGCTGTGCCTGTTCCATCTAACAAGCTGAAATATAGAGCAAAAGGTCTTGAATAAGTTTTCACCCATTTTCTGGTACGTTTCCTGCTCTTTACCTGAACAAAACAAAGCAGACAGGCGCATGCCCCCAGGGGATGCGAAGGGAGAAGACTATGGAAAACTTGTTTTATTACGCGACTAAAGATTCGGAGGGCAGCCGACGGGTGATTGCTCACCTGCAGTGGCTTGATTTCCCCGGCAGGGTAATCGTCCTGCCGGCCGGATCCGAGTTTACCTCCGCCGATTGCCTGAAAATGCGGAGCAAGGACCCCTTTGTCCTCTTTGCCGCCAATGCTGGAGAACTAGCCGAGCTCGAGGCTCTGCGCGATGAGTTCATCCTCTTTCGGGTTTTGCTTGTGCTCGGCGGCAGCCAGAAGAAGTGCAACCCGAACCTCTGTTCCTTCATGCCGCGGATGGTCTTTTCTCTGGAGCACGACCTCAATGCTCTCGGCAACGCACTCCGTGCCCTTTTTATCAACAACAGGTTGCCCGAGCGAGGTGATGGGCTCACCTTGCACCCCCCCTCTATAAACATGCATTGTAAGGAAGACAGGCGATGAACAAGATGAAACTGTCGGTAAAAGTCGGCGGGGGCTTTGGTTTTGTGTTCGTTCTTCTTCTGGTTGTAGCCGTCTTTTCCTGGCAGGAATTGACCACCTTGGCCGACGGCATGAAAGAATACGACCGCCGAAAAATCAGATCAATGAGATGCAGACCACCACCAGCGCGACCATCGAGGATATCACCCGGATTTCCGAGGTGATCGTCGAGATCAACACGGTGATCAACGCCATTGCCACAGCAGTGGAAGAACAGTCGGCAGCTTCGAACGAATCGCCGGCAATATAGCCCAGGCCTCCCGGGGTATTGCCGAGGTCAATGAGAACGTGGCTCAGAGCACCCTGGTGGTGACCGACATCACCCGCGATGTTACCGAAATCAGCCGCCAGTCCATCCAGGTGGGCGAAGGGTCGGGTCAGGCGCAGGCAAGCGCTCAGGGGCTCACGGACCTTGCCGCTCAACTGGAACTCCTGGTGGAAAAATTCACGGTGTGAACATGACGCTTTCCGTTGGCATCTTCGCTTTTCAGCAAGTCGACCTGCTGGATATTGCCGGGCCGTATGAGGTTTTTACGACAGCTTCACGGCTCTTCGGGCGGTTCGATGCACCTTCGCCCAAACCGTTTTCGGTCTTCACCGTGGCTAAATCCCGTGATCCAATAACCACACGTGCCGGCCTTGTCATTGAGCCGGACTATCAGTTTCTTGGTCATCCTGCTGTCGATCTGCTTCTCATTCCAGGGGGCGATGTTTCTGCCGCACTGAAAGACCCTGTCATTTTGGGATGGATCGACGGTCTGGCGCCAGGTGTTCAACTGGTGGCATCGGTCGGTGCCGGCTCGTTCCTCCTGGCTAGAGTAGGCCTGCTGAATGGAAAGCAGGCCACTACCCATGAGGAAGATGTTGAGGACATGAAGGCACGGTTTCCCTCTGTGACCATCATCGCAGGACAGCGGTGGCTGGATGCGGGGAAGGTGGTCACCTCCGCTGGCGTTTCAGCGGGTATCGATATGAGCCTCCATCTGGTCGAACGCTTCGCCGGGCGGGATCTTGCCGTCCGCACCGCACGACAGATGGAGTATCAATGGCAGGAGAATGCATAAGCTGTTGCCATTCAGGGGCAGGACGGTCTCGGGCCTTCTTGGGCCGCAATGAGGACCCGCTTTTTCACCAGCGGGAGTGCAGTCCGGCCAGGACACTGAAGAGATATGTTCATGAACAGGAACACCTCCGTGCCCATGAAGGCCCGATTTACCTTCGGGTGACCGATGTGGTCATGCCGGAAATGAATGGGCGCGACCTCGTGGAGCTGGTCACCCGATAGCGACCGGAAATTTCTTGAGCCTGAAACGGGGTGAAAATTTTATTGAGATAACGCTTTGATCATTGGGGGAAGCAGAAAGCAAATCAGTAACACTGCCATGACTGGGCGCAATGCATTGACAGGGCGCCTGTTCCCTTCCAGGAGGGCGGTGGCGGTATGATTTGCAGCCGAGAAAGTGAAGAACAGCAACATCGACAATACGATAGTTGCATCAGCATATCGGCCCCAGTCGAGCGCGTAAACAAGCATGGCCGTAAGAGCTGTCGCCGCATTTGCAAGACCTGATTGAATTTGATAGGCCCGATTGGGGCTATAGCCAATTTTACCGGAAGCGCTTTCTCCCAGGACCAAAGATTCAAAGGCCACCGTCCCTGACATCAACATGACGACGGAAGGTCCCATAAGGTGAAACCGTCCTATTGCGTCATTGCCAAAGAGATAACCGAAAAAAATGGCAATTCCTATGCCGGCGGGCCGAAGCCACTCCATCATCAAGGCCAGTCCCTGTTTGGTCACTTTTCCCTTCCTTTTGCTTATCTGCCCAAGAAACACGGCGGGCGTTTTTCAAAAAAGGCATTTTTCCCTTCCTGGTAATCTGCACTGTCATAGGCACTTCTGCGCAACCCCTGGATGCGTTCAAAGGTTTCCGGGCTCAAGGGGTGCGAGTTACTCAGTAGGCGGAGTTGTTCTTTGATGACCGAAATCGCGAGAGGTGAATTTTCGGCAATCTGGCGGGCCATGTCATAGGTGAAGGACTCAAGCTCGTCCGTGGGGACGAGATGATTGAGGATGCCGACTTGCAAGGCGCGGGGGGCGGCGATTGGCCTGGCGGTAAAAAACATTTCATGAGCGATGCGCGGGCCAACAACGTTGATGAAATGCATGATGCCGGATGAATTATAGGGAACCCCTATTTTTGCTGGCGTGATCGCAAAAGAGGCGGACGGACTCCCGACCGCGATATCGCAGATCAATGACAGATCACAGGCCCCGCCCCACACACTTCCTTCAATCATGGCAATGACCGGCGCCGGACTGTGCTGGATTTCACGAAGAGCCTGCTCCAGGGGGTCGTTGTAAGAAAGCGGGTCGCGGCCTGAGACCGGAAGCTCACTTATATTCAAACCGGAGGACCAGACTTTCGCACCGGTTTCCGCCCTTAAGACCACGACGCGAACCTTGCGCCGGGCAAATTCCTGCAAAGCGTTGATCAGTTCTTCCAGCAGCGCATTGGAAAGGCTATTCCGGGTTGCTGCATGGTTGAAAGTGATCGTACCGATAGTATCGTCGTAGGATGTTAGAATCAGTGACATTGTAAAATTCCTTGCTGCCTTGTTGAAGGTGTTGAAAAGGCACAGCTTTGATTGGCACTTTTCAGCTGTACTTCCCTGCTCAGAGGAAAGGGTATCTGGTGATAAACCCGTGTACTTTTTTGCCCGATTATTCTCTTCTTCTCCTCAGTCGCTCTCAGGTGCGGGCATTAGAGGGGGGTGTCCTGACATTCTTCCGCAGAGACAATGAAACCCATCTCCATCGCGCCCACTGGTGCATCTCCCGTTCATCTATGATGTAGACAGCCCATCACTTGCATTTTTGTTTCATAGTAAAGTTTTCCTTAAACTAACCCGTCAATAGAATCGTCGGGAATTGTACGTGTGCGCAAAGGGTTGCGGTTTATCGGGAGGATGTATTTTTATCTTAGCAGGGAGCGTGATGGTTATGAATGAAAAAGGTACAGAGAGTACATTCCCTGTCCAGAAAACCTGGGAGGGTAAACCGTTTTCTCAACTGACTGTTGGTTTCACAGCATTGGCACTCTTATGCCTTTGTGCAGAAGAGAATACCCATAAAATATCGGCCTTAAGAGAGCTTGTCGTTATGGCGGCGAAGTGGGGTTGGTCATCAGCTTTTGTCGACAATTTCAAGCAGATCATCTTGTTGAGTGGCAAGGTGAGTTCTCTGTGCTGCCGCCCAAAGGATTTGCCGGGCGCCAGAGTGCCATGGGGAGATGTCCTGAGAAAGATGGTGGGCAAGTTATGAAAAGCCGTATATCATTCAACTGGATCAGTTGGGCAGTTTGTCCGGCTGGATTTCCCTTCCAATCTGATTGTACGAAAATATGACAACCGCACTTTTTGACTCATGGACAGACAAGTATGACCGCTGGTTTGAAACCCCAACAGGCGGGTTTGTCAAAAAATATGAATCAGACCTTCTGCTTGAGTTTCTGAACCCCCTCCCCGGTGAGCGGATTCTGGACGTGGGATGCGGTACCGGTATATTCACCCAAGATGTCTTGGACTGCGGGGCCATGGTGACCGGCATCGATCTGTCAGTCCCCATGCTGAAAAAGGCGATTGTCCGTACAGGTGATTCCGGTTTCACAGGTCTCTGTGCCGACATGTGCGCTTTACCTTTTTCCGATAACAGTTTTGATAAAGTTTTTTCCATGACCGCGATTGAGTTTGTGGCTGAAGCAGGATGGGCGGTTGCGGAATTTAATCGAGTTGCCCGGAAGGGAGGCTGCATTGTTGTCACCACCCTCAATAGTCTCAGTCCCTGGGCAGAACAAAGGAAACAAAAAGCCCAAAACGGCGGCCACTCCCTCTTTGAGAAGATACATTTCAGGTCCCCGGATGATATGCGTTTGCTCGTTCCTGAAAAGAGTGTGTTCAAGACAGCCATTCACTTTCAAAAAAATGATCCTGTTGCGAGCATTCCTGAGAGGGAAAGAAATGGCAGAGAGCATTCCCCGGATACCGGAGCTTTTCTCGCAGTTCAATGGAACAAGATTTAAGCAAGCTGAAATGTTTGACCGCATTTACAATGGTCAACTCTTAGTGATCAAAGCAAAAAGTTCTACCTTTTCGGGCAGGATAGTTTTTCAATCAACCAAAAAACCTGGACTGAAAAGAGCCTCGTTTTCACAAATTCAGCGCCGCCGCCAGTTTGTTATTTTAAACGATAGGAATCTCCTTTCATGAGTAATCTTCCCGCACTGCCTTTCATTCCTCTCGGTCGCTACTGCCATTATAAGGGAGGGGAATACGAAGTCTTGGGCATCGCTCGGCATAGCGAGACGCTTGAGCCACTGGTCATATACCGCCCGCTCTATAACCAATCAGGTTTATGGGTGCGGCCGTATGCGATGTTCTTTGAACAAGTCGATGTCAACGGTCAACAGCAACCTCGGTTCACCCTTCTTCAAGAACGTGCTCATCCCGCAAGCGGTTCACTCTAGGTGGGACGCGCGATCAAAAGCACAGCTGCAATTGACGTTCTCTCTCCACAGCAACCATTGCCTCGTATTTTCAAGGCAACAATAAAAGAGGTTTCCGGGAAAATATGAGGCAAAACTACCCACAGGTCATTGCTCAAGAGTTGCGCATCAGGGTCGATCAGGTCGAAACTGTTTCTGCTTTGCTGGAGGATGGTGCCACAATTCCGTTTATTGCCCGTTATCGGAAAGAAGCCACCGGCTCTCTTGACGAGGTGCAGCTCACTGCAATTCGTGACCGCAGGGGCGAACTGGCCGATTTGGACAAACGTCGTGCAGCTATCCTGGCCTCGCTTGGCGAGCGGGATCTCTTGAGTGAAGAACTGCAGCAGTCGGTCAATGCTGCTCCCCATCTTGCAGCCCTAGAAGATATTTACCTGCCTTACCGCCCCAAACGAAGAACCAGAGCGCAAATAGCCAAGGAAAAAGGGCTGGAGCCATTGGCGAAAATACTCTACGCGCAGGATACGCAAAAGGTGAAGCCGGAAGTGTTTGTCGATCCCGACAAGGAGGTGATGACGGTTGATGAGGCTTTGGGCGGTGCCCGTGATATCATTGCAGAATGGATCAGTGAAGATGCCTCTCTCCGCGCTCGCCTCCGGACGGTTTTTCAACGGAAAGCAATCATCAAGGCGACGGTGGTTAAAAACCAGGAGGAGAGCGGCAATAAATTCAGGGATTATTTTGATTGGCAGGAGCCCATCGGCAAGGTGGCAGGCCATCGCGTACTGGCCATGTTTCGAGGTGAAAATGAAAAAGTGCTGAGTCTTTCATTCCGACCTCCTGAGGCTGAATCGCTGGAGGTCCTGCATCGGCTCACTGTTCGGTGCAGGAGCTTTTCAGGACAACAGGTAGCCCTTGCCGTTGAGGAGAGCTATAAGCGGCTCCTTGCTCCTTCCCTGGAAAATGAACTCCGTGGGGATTTGAAAAAACAGGCGGATCTGGAAGCCGTTGCTGTTTTTTCGGAAAATTTGCGGGAGTTGCTGCTGGCTGCGCCGCTGGGTCAAAAACGGACCATGGCCTTAGATCCGGGATTTCGGACAGGGGCGAAATTGGTCTGTCTCGGCCAGCAGGGAGAGTTATTGCATTCCACCACCATCTATCCGGCGCTCTCCCAAAAACAACGGGAGGAAGCGGCGCAAACCGTGACCCAATTGTGCCGGCGATACCAAATCGAGGCCATCGCTATTGGGAACGGCACTGCTGGTCGGGAGACGGAATCCTTTGTTCGCGCCTTAGAGCTTCCGCCAGAAGTGGTTATCACCATGGTCGATGAAAGCGGCGCTTCCATTTATTCTGCCTCGGAGGTCGCCCGTGAAGAGTTTCCCGATCACGATATTACGGTTCGGGGTGCTGTTTCCATCGGCCGAAGGCTCCAAGATCCTTTGGCGGAATTGGTCAAGCTTGATCCGAAAGCCATTGGCGTCGGTCAGTATCAGCATGATGTCAATCAGAAAGCGCTTAAACAGAGCCTGGAGGATGTGGTCATCAGCTGCGTCAATAAAGTCGGGGTTGAAGTGAACAGTGCCAGCAAGCAACTCCTCACCTTTGTTTCCGGACTGGGGGAAACATTGGCAGCCAATATCCTGGCATACCGCAATGAAAAGGGTCCGTTTACCGAGAGGCGGCAGCTGCTGCAGGTTCCGCGTCTTGGCAAAAAGGCTTTTGAGCAATGCGCCGGTTTTTTACGTATTCATGACGGGGAAAATCCTCTGGATCGTTCAGGCGTTCATCCGGAACGTTATGGCATCGTCAAGCAAATGGCCAAGGATTGCGGTTGCACGGTCTCTGCGCTCATGGAGAGTGAAAAATGGCGACAACAGATTGAACTTGATCGATATGTTGATGATGAGGTTGGCTTGCCGACCTTACATGACATCAAAGCCGAACTTGGCAAACCAGGGCGCGATCCGAGGCAATCATTTGAAGTTTTTGCCTTTGCCCCAGGGATTGAAAAATTAGGGGATCTGGAGGTTGGCATGTGCCTTCCTGGCATCGTGACCAATGTGACCAAATTTGGGGCTTTTGTGGATATTGGTGTGCATCAGGACGGCCTTGTCCATATCAGTCAGCTCGCCGACCGGTATGTCAAAGATCCGGCGGAAGTAGTCAAGGTTCGGCAGCAGGTCCGAGTGCGAGTGCTCGAAGTGGATGCAGAGAGGGGGCGTGTAGCTCTTTCCATGCGCACCGCCTGACTCTCGTTTGTGTTGACAAGAGCAAGTTCATGCTATTGGTGAACAAGGTCTTACCTGATCTCGTCTGGGAAAGTAATTTGTGGCCATCGATAGTGCCATTCAGGAAGAAGGCAAAGGTTTTAGTCGGGCTCAAATTCGAAATGCAGAGTGTGAGAGAAAAGAATCGAGAGGAGCGTTTGTATGAAGATTTTTTGTTATGTGGTTATTCTTGCAATGCTTTCAGGATGCACGCCAAACTATACATATAGGAGCGAACCCAATACCTGATTGATGCTAAACTGCCAGGCAGGCGTGCTTGGTTCGAAGGGTGAATCGGTTCTCGCCAACGGAGAAACGCAGCGGGCACTTTATGCAATCCTTAATGTCGGCTCAGCCATTTTTTTTGGCAACAGTCAGCAAGGGGAAACTGTTGCCGGGCTTGCGCATTGAACCGAAAGGGACTATTATGAAAATTGACGGTATAGCTATGAAATACCGTTGCATTATAGGTTCGGCAGTGCCGTTTCTTCGGTGATTGCTTGGGCGTCCTTGGAGAAGAAGGAGTGAAGCATGGAAAAGAAAAAATGGGATGATATTCCCTCGTTGGCAGGGTTGGAGATGGACTGGAAGTATCAGCCCGATAATCCCCACGGCAAGCGCGTTCATGCCCGGATGGATGAAAGGGAACTGGAACGTTTGTTTGACGGGCGGCGCATTCTGGTGAAGGTGGCGACGACTGAAGCAACATTGACCGGTTCGCTGCACGATATTTGCGAGGGTGGGCTCGCTGTCAAACTTGATTGCCGGCTTGCCGAGAATCAGGCCATCAAGGTCGGACTCTTCCTCGGTACCGAGAAGATTATCTCCGGAGCCGTGGTCAGGCATGTGCAAAGCCGGG
This sequence comes from uncultured delta proteobacterium, assembly GCA_963733595.1. GTDB lineage: Bacteria > Desulfobacterota > Desulfobulbia > Desulfobulbales > Desulfobulbaceae > Desulfobulbus. The sequence continues at coordinate 473,379 of CAVTDN010000012.1, forward strand.
ATCGCAACTATACGACCGGCGTGAAGTTTGTCGGCCTTGGCAAAGCCGAGCGTCAACACATCTCGGGATTGTATGCCTCCAAAGTCCTGCGGCACGCATTGTGACGCCTGCGCACTATTGCAGCCTCACTCCATCTTCAGGCAAGTAAAACTATTCTCGGCCGCCACTTCGTTCCGGGGCGATGTTCAGCTTTGATCGCCGGGAGATCGGCGGACAGCAACGGTCAGGCGGGAAATGCAGACAAGGTTTTCCGCCTCATCACGAATTGCGATATTCCACACTTGGGTGGTGCGCCCCAGGTGCAGCGGGTCGGCGCGACCGGTCACCCAGCCGCGACCGGCAGGCCGGACATGGTTGGCGTTGATTTCCAGGCCAACGCAAATTGTCCCTTCCTCAACGCTGAGATAGGCACCCGCGCCTCCTAGGGTTTCAGCCAAGGCCGCCGAGGCCCCACCGTGCAGCAGGCCCATGGGCTGGATGGTCCGTTCGTCCACCGGCATCCGGGCTTCGATGTAATTCTCGCCAACAGCCGTGAACTCAATTCCCAGACTCTCCACCAGGGTTGAGGTGCAAGCCGATTGTAATTCTTGCAGTGTCTGCCATTTTTTCCACATAGTCCGTCCTTTCTGCCTGCCTTTGTGTGAACCCCGGTCGATCCGTTGCTCAAAGCGACAGTGTTGTATTGGCTGGCGTGCGTCTGTGCGGTCAGGATTTCTAATTTTGTCGCCTGCCTACCTGTGAACCGAATTGTATAATCGAAGAACAGGTGTTTTGCAGCGCATTTGTGTGCAGAGACAGGTGTCTGTGTCTTGAACCCCCTGAACTGTTCATCAGTGGACGAAAGCAGACCCTTGTTGGAAACCGATGTCCGGCAAGGGAAAGGGGCATTTTGCTGGTTTATGTTCTTTTTTCCAAAAGTGTTCGTCGAGCCTTTTGCGTGGCTGAGCCGACTGCTACCTGTATGTGATGGCGGAGTTCATAGCGAGAACGTGTCGCGGCCGTGTCTTTCCCTCTTCTCCATTAGCTGATTGATCTCCGACCATTCCAGGGTTGACAATGTCAGCCTTTCGCGGCAAGTTGCTCCAGTGGAATCCGACAGTTATACGCACATGCGGAGAAAGGGGAGGGAGAGGAAATCGTGAGGAGGAAAGGTCGCGCCGTTATCATAGCCGTTTCTCTAATGGGCGCCGCGCTTTTTTTTCTCCCATCGCTTCTCGGCCTGCAACCTGTCATTCGTGCGCTGCTGGATTTGGCCGATCGCCATCTTCCCGGGACGCTGGAGGTGGAATCCTGTTCTCTGGGTTGGGTGCAGGGGGTTCGCTGCGAGCAGGTCCGCTATCACGATCCGGTGCGTGGCCTGCGCTTGGAAGGGCCTCGCCTTGCGAGCGATAAAGGACTGTTTCTCCTGCTGGCGGCGCCGTCCTATTTGGGTGAAATCACCATTGATCAACCCACACTCTCCTTTCTTCCTCCCCAGCCTGATCACGGCACACCACACAATCAGCCCGTAACATCCGCCGAAGGCGAAGCAGGATTGGGGACATCGAACCGGGAGGCACGCGAAAAAGTGCGTTGGTGGGAACACTTGAGCTTTCGGCTCAAGGTGAACAACGGCGGGCTAGTCCTCGAGCAGGCGGCAACTCCTGGCCAGAAGCTTGGGCGGGAAATCGACCTCCTCGCCAGTTTTGCCATGGGTACCGTCAATTATGATCTGCATTTTCGTTCCGCGCTGCAAGAGGGGCATCTCCGGGCCAAGGGTTTCATCAATCTGCCCTTGGCCGGCCAATCAGTCCTGGAGACCCTGGTTTCCCGCTCCGAGGTGGAGGTCAAAGATTTGGAGCTAGCCGACTTTCTTGATCTTGCCGCATCCCGAAGCAACAATATGCCCCGCGGCAAGGGGGTGCTCAATGCGAATTTTCATCTGAACGTCGCCGGCATGAAGGATCTGGAGGTGGGTGGGGATACTTCTCTGCGGGGAATACAACTGACGGGTGGTGTGCTTGGCGATGATCATCCGCTGCTCGACCAGCTTTATTTTACTTTCAAAGGCAGTCATCGAACAGGAGAGGGGTGGCGGCTTTCCGCCTTGGATCTCCAATCCGAGCCGATTCGGCTGACCGCCGGCGGCAGTTTCGATGGCAAGATGGTCTCCCTGAGCGCAAAGGGCAGTGTCAAATTGCCGGTGGTTGCCGCACAGTTGCCGAGACTGCTGGCCCTGCACGAAAAAACCACGATCACCGAAGGGACCGCCGATTTTTCGTTCGAGGCCACGGGCAGTCCAGAGGCCCTTGCCATGCGGGCCAACTGCCGGACCGATCGCCTGGGCTTCGTCCATGATGCCCGCAACTATTCCTGGGACACGCCGCTCGACCTGCTGGCTGAGGTCGATTATGGCCGGGAGAAGATGGCATTCCGCACCTTGCGTCTTCATACGCCTTTTTTCGAGGTTCAGGGAAACGGCGGCATTGATGACTTTACCCTCCGGGCAGGCGGGGATCTCGACCAGATGTTTCAGGAACTGAAGAAATTATTTGCGCTCAATGTCCACGCTAAAGGACGGGCAGAACTCTCCGCTTCGAGCAGGAAGCAAGAAGATGGCGGTTACAGCATGGAGAGTCGGATCTCCATTCAAGGTTTTGCCTTCTCCCGCGGCAAGGTGTCTCTGTTTCCTGCCCATGATTTTCTCCTCACCGGCAAGATAGGGGCTGCCCCTTCGTTTGTGCGGGATGGCGCCCTCAGGTCATTGCAGGTCGACGGTACTTTTTGGCCGGGGAACTTTTCCCTTTGGGCCGAGGACATGCAGCGGAGCCCGGAACAGACGCAGAACAACTGCACCCTAAAGGGAGCAGCCGATCTTGCGCGGGTGGGCGTTTTTATGCATGGTCTTGGCGATGGCGGCCCTTCTTCCGTCTTCGGGGGCAATTTGAAATTTGACGGGGCAGGGGAATGGGAGGGGCGGCAGGTTTCTTTGCAGCGTTTCACCGGCACGGTCGAGCGGCTGGCGGTGTCGGGTTTGGGGTATGCTCTGCAGCAGCCGCTGGTGACCTTCGGCATGGGCGTCGCTGGACGACCCAATGGCCGAGCTGTTGCTGTCCGCGAACTGATGGTGGCTGAAAACTGGCAAAATTTCAGCGACCAGGAACAGGCTAAGTTCCTGGTTGATTTTGACCGGCAGCGGCTTGAAGTCCGCCACCTAGGGGTTACATCGGCCACATCCTCACTCGACGGAGAGTGTGTGATTGAGGATTGGCTGCAACCGGCCGCTGGTTTCTCGGCTGCCCTTAAAGGCGCGACCGATGGTGCTCTGCTCGCCGACTTGGTCAAGGCAGCCGGTTGGTTTCCGCCGGATCTGGCTGTGAAAGGGCGGGCGCAGATAGCGCTTGCAACCGCTTCCGGGAAAGGACAGGGTGAGCGGACCGATCTGACCTTACGGATGGAACCGTTTGAATTGTTGCGCGGCAAGAAAAAACTTTTTACCGATCCCCGGCCAAACCTCGGGCTCAGTCTGCACCGCGAAGCAAAAGAGAAGGGGGAGGTGAAGATCCCCTCCTTTTTCCTGCGGACGGCGCCGCTCAACATCGAGGGTGCCGGGGTTGTTGCGAGCAATGATCTGCCTTCGCTCGAATTGCAGGGGCAAATAACACCAGATTTTGCCATCCTTGCCCCGCTCCTGGCCCCTATTTTCGGAAGGGAGGCAGTTGTGGCCGGCAATCAGGCCGGAGAATTTCTGCTCTCCCTGCCGTTGGCTCTTCCCCTGAATATGGAACAACTCACCTTCACCGCTCAACTGCCCGTGGATTCGTTTCGATTCCTGGGGATCGGTTTGCGGCAGATGATCCTGCCGGTAGATTTGAATCGGGGCAAGTTACGGGTGGGTATTGACGGAAAGCTCGGCAGTGGCCAGGTTGCCCTGCATCCCTGGTGGGATCTCGCCGCCAGCCAGATGCTGATGAGCCTGCCTCCCGCCACCCAGCTGCTCAAGGATGTACCGATCAAACCGCCGCTTGTAGACGGCCTGCTGGGCCGGGTGCATGCCCTCTTTGGCGCACTGGCCCAGCCCCAGGGAACGGTCGACCTGCGAGTGGACAGTTTTTCCTTACCCATGACGGAAAAAGGCCAACAGCAGCCCGCCTTCACCGCCACCATCGCATTGGACCGGGTCAAATTCAGGGCGACTGATGTCTTGCGGAAAATGCTCGATCAGGATGGTTTTGATCAGGAATGGCTCAGCTGCAAGGAGCGGGAACTGGTCTGCGAGGGGAAAAACGGCCGTGTCAGTTGCGCTCCGGTCCATCTCCTGGCCGGATCGGCCGAAATCGGGCTCAGGGGACATATGGACTTCAACGGTGCGCTTCATTACCGGGTACGCCTGCCGGTTGGCAAAAAGCTCGCGGACAGCGTGCAGTTGGTGGTTCAGACAAACGCAACCGCTGAGGCGGAGATCGGCGGAACCAGGGCTGAACCGGTCTTTGATCAATCAGCCTTTTTGGCGGGATTGCCCGGCCAGGTGAGCAAAGACATCGTGTTGACAGAGCACAAGACGGAAGAAGAATCTCAGCCGGCACCGGCTTCGGAAAAACCGGTGCCAGCCGCGTCGCAACCGTAAAAAATGAAGCTGGTGTTTGTCCGGTATGGCTTCGTGATGCCTCCGGCTCGTACCCGCTAGATGATCACAGACAAAATTTTGCAACAGATCGTGTGCATTGGATTCCTATTATTTTCAGAGAAGGAGAGTTGTCATGAGGAAGAAAATTGTCATTATCGGGGCGGTTGCTGCCGGCCCCAAGGCAGCGTGCCGCCTGCAGCGGCTGCGGCCTGACTGGGAAATCACCATGGTCGATCAGGACAGCCTGATTTCCTATGGCGGCTGTGGCATTCCCTATTATGTCAGCGGCGATGTTTCGGACGAGAGCGAATTGCGGGCCACCAGTTTTCATGTTATTCGCGATGCCCATTTTTTTGCGAATTCCAAGGGGGTCAGGGCACTAACCCGAACCCGAGCCCTGTCCATTGATCGCAAAGAGAAGAAGGTGCTGGTAGAGAATCTTGACAGCGGAATTCGGCAGGATCTGCCCTATGATCAACTCCTGCTGGCCACCGGCGCTAAGCCTTTTGACTTGCCCATTCCAGGTACTGGCCTTGACGGCGTGTTCGCCATCGCCGATCTGCATAAGGCGATCGAAATCAAAAAGAGAATCGCCCAGGGCAAGGTCAGCCGGGCGGTGGTGATTGGCGGCGGTGCGATCGGTATCGAGATGGCTGAGGCTCTGACCGATCTCTGGGGGGTCGAGACCACACTGCTGGAACTGGCGCCGCAACTTCTGCCCCGATTGGTCGACTGGCATTTTGCCGCCATGCTGCAGAAACACCTCGAAGATAAAGGCGTCCCCGTATTGACCAGGGAGTCGGCAACCGAACTGCTCGACAGTGGCGAGGGCAAGGTTTGTGGTGTTAAAACTGCCCAGCGTACCCTGGAAGCCGATATGGTCATCATGGCAGTGGGTGTGCGACCGCGCAGCGAACTGGCCAAAGCCGCAGGGCTTGATGTCGCGCCCTGGGGGGGAATCAAAGTGAACCAGCGGCTGCAGACCTCGGATCCCAGCATCTATGCCGCCGGCGACTGCATCGCCTTGACCAGTCTGGTCACCGGCCGGGATACCTACGCCCCACTGGGGTCGCTTGCCAATCGAGAAGGAAGAATTGCGGCCGACAACATGGCTGGTCATCCCTCGGTGTTCAAGGGCGTCTGCGGTTCGTTTATCATGAAGGCCTTTGAACGCTGTATCGCCTCAACCGGCATTACCTACGAGGCCGCTCTGGCCGAGGGCTTTGATGCCGACTATGCCCTGACCTCGCCGCCCGATCGTGCCCATTTCTTTCCCGATCAGGCGGTGGTTATCCTTCAGCTGGTTTTTGATCGCAAATCACGGCGTGTCCTTGGTCTCCAGGCCTTTGGCATGATGAACGACTCGATTTCGGCTCGGGTCGACGCGGCCGCAGGATTGATTGCCCAAGGTGGAACCATCGAGGATTTCAGCCTGCTGGAGATGGCCTACGCCCCGCCCTTTTCCTCGGCTATCGATTCGATTAATGCTGCTGCCTATGTCGCTGAAAATATGTGCGACAACCGTTTACGCCGAGTCGATCTCAATCGTTTTCTGGCCTGGATGGAGAATATGGCCAGCGAGCCGAACTGGGCTGTGCTCGATCTCCGTCACCCTCTGGAAGCAGCGCCTTATGTCGAGAAATACGGTGCTGTCCGGTGGACGGCTCTAGAATATGGTCAGGTTCGGGCGCGATACCATGAACTGCCCACCGATAAAACCTTCATTATTCTTTGCAATGCCGGCACCAGGTCGTACGAAGTGCAAGTCTTCCTTGATCACCTCGGTAATTTTGATAGCATGGTATTATGTGGCGGATTGAATGTGATCAGTCGACTGGGAGTTGACTGGTTGGTGAAATAATAGCGAGGACCTTGCAAGAGGGGGACGCATGGCTGAACCGAATGCTGAACACATGATCGAGGAGATTCAGGCCAATATCCAGACCGGAGACGCTCTCAAGGCCCGACTGGTCCTGGATCATCTCGGCGCTGTCGACAAGAAGACGCAGAACAGACTGCTCTATGAATTGTCGCGCGGCGAGATGGCTTTCACCGTCCCCCTATTAAATTATTTACTGACGGCGTATCCCGATTTGGCAGCACACCTGCCGATCATCCGCGAGACGCTTATCTCCAACCTGATCGCCTATCCGGAGATACTGCTCACATCGCTGGCCAATCCCGACATTGCCGACAAGACGTTGATGATCGAGACCGTCGGCGAATTGAAGTTCGAGGAGGCGACCCCGGTCCTTATTGACCTGCTGGCCGCCACCAAGGACACGGCAACCATCAAGCTGATCATCGACAACATGGGGCTGATCGGCGACCCCGAAGCGATCAATACCCTGACTGATTATCTGTATGCGGCTGACCGAGAGCTGATCACCGCCGCCATTCATGCCCTTGGCCAGGTGGGCACCAACACCGCCATGCACCGGCTGGCCGAGCGGATGGGAACGGACAATGAACTGGATCTGATCATCCTGGGCATCTTTGCCGATGTTCAGGATCAGGTTTCATTGGAGAAATTGAACGATACTCTCCGTTCGCACTATGCCCACATGCGTATCTATGCCAAGGACGAACTGGTGCGTATTGGCATGAAGGCCGTGCCGGTGCTGATCGAGAATCTCAAGGAAGGGGACAGCGATCTGCTGGTCCATACTCTCAATGTGTTGGGGGAAATCGGCGACGAAAGTGCGATTATGCCGATTCGGGCTCTGTTGAACACCGTGCCGCGCAATGCCAATGTTCGTTTTGCCGCTTACGAAGCCCTGGCGCTGCTACCTCTGCGCAAGGGGGCCTATACCCTTGCCGCCGGCCTGACAGACGGCGAGGATCATGTCTGCACTGCCGCCGCTCGCGCTATTGATCGCAATTTCAATGAGATTCTTGCCGCCGGCATCAAGAACATGGTCCGTTCCCAGAGCGATGAGGCCCGCCATATCGTCAAAATCATTGTCAACGCCCAGGTGGACAATATCTTTCTCAGTCTGGCCCCAGAGGAGTACTTTCAGGAACTGGCCTTGGTTTACCTGCCCCATGCTCACCGGGACATCAAAAACCACTATGTCACCCTGCTGAAGGAGAAGGGGCTCGAAGAGTTTGCCGCCAGGATCTCCGGTGATGAACTGGATGGAAAAACGCGGCTCAAGGTTTGTGCGGTAGATGATTCTCGCATGATTCTCAATATTTACAAGGCAACTCTCCATGAGCTTGGCTTTGACCCGGTGCTTTTTGAATTTCCCGCCGGGGCGCTTGAGTGGCTGACCAGGGAAAAACCGGCCATGGTGCTGACCGATCTGAACATGCCGGAAATTTCAGGGATTGAACTGACGAAAAGAATACGAACCAGCTATTCATCGGAGGTTTTGCCGGTGATCATGGTGACGACCCAGTCTGATGTTCAGGATCACGAGGCAGCGCAGGCGGTTGGGGTCAATGCCATTCTCATCAAACCCTTCAACGCCGAATCCCTGCGCGCTGCCATGGGGAAATTCATCAAGGTGAACTGAAGAGGGGTGCCCGCACCTTGCTCCAGGTGGGTACCATACGGACTATGATTGGATCGCGGCCAGGTAGTCGGGCAATTGCTCGAAATGTCGGCCAACCTCAGAAGGCATGTGCGCGTCCGACCCGGCGCACAAGGTAATTCCGCGTTTCAGAGCCTCGGTGATGATCCAGGGTGCGGGGAAGGCCGCTCCCCGGTAGTCGAAACCTGAAGTGTTGATCTCCATGGCCACGCCCTTGGCCTCCATCCCATCGAGAAGTTGTTCGATCTGACGTTCGTGCTCCCCGTTGAACCGGATTCCTGGCAGATGGCGCAAAACCGCGTCCAAGTGGCAGAGGACATCACAGTTGATCAAGGCGACTGCCTCGATCAAGGCCTCGAAATAGGCGGTGATTACCCTGTCTGCTCCGATGGCAGCCAGCAGGTCGAGACTTTGTCGGCGACGGCTGAGCAGGTTGAGGTGGATGTCGCCGTGACGATAAAAGTGGCAGGAAAGGCCGACGCGCTCAATTGGATAGTGGTCCAGCCGTTGCCGGATGGTCTCGGGCGCTGCCGGATTAAATCCCATTTCCACCCCCAACTGGACATCAATGAGCCCCCTGTAGGTGTGCTTGAGGCGGGCACCTTCCTGAAAATAGTAGGAGAAATCCTCGTCATCCAACCAGCTTCGCGGCTGGTAGCAAATATCCGTTTCCAGGTGTTCGAGAAAGATGATCGTCTTCAGGCCATGTTGGACGGCTTTTTCGACATATTCTTCCATCTCGCCGACAGCATGGTTACAGAGCCGGGTGTGAACATGCCCGTCTATGGTGATATCGATTAAGGGAGTCATGCGATGCTGGTACAAATGGTGAAACGGGGCAATGGGATGGGCTGAAATTCAGGCGTTGCCGCGAGGGAAGAAATGGAGGACACCGTCGATATCCGAGGTGTCGCAGATGTCGCCCAATTCCATGTCAAAATCGATGAATCCATCAAAACCATCCATTTCAACGGAAAAGGTCGGTCCATCGGGGAGATGATAAATGAGAGTGTCAACCTTGCTCAGGTCAACCGGGTTGGAAAAAATTCTTTTCATGTACGTTTTGGGTCCTTAGTGGAGAAATATATAAATTCCTCATAGCAGGTTTGCTGGGGAAAAGACATAAAATACGCTCATCATCAAACCATTTTTTGGGCAATTCGCTGGAAAAGTCGGGTTCATCCCGGCTCATTGAGTCGTTTAGTGTTTTCTAACTCCCCTTGGATGGGAGAATACATTGCCTGCTGTCCCGATAGGATTTGACACAGGGAAAGTGCATGGTAGAATGCTTGATTTCCCATTCGGCTCATAACGGGTACGTCAATCGTTTACTTTAATCCACAAAGCAAGAGGTGCCACATGGCGACTGATGAATATATTGATAACGATTCTGATTTTATCAAGTCCACCGATAAAAACCCGTCCAATATTCTCCCGGAGAAACTGACCTTCGACTCGCATCTGCAGTTCGAATGTCACCCCAAGGTCAGCTGTTTTACCGCGTGCTGCCACAACATCAAGATCATCCTTACACCCTACGACATTCTCGTTCTCCGTAAGCGGTTAAACCTGGCGGCCCATGAGTTCATCACTGAATACACCGAACCGACCTATCTGGAAAAAACCGATATGCCGGGTGTGCAGATCAAGTTGGTCGGCGAGAAGAACGGTTGTCCCTTTGTCACCCCGGAGGGATGTACGGTTTACACGGACAGACCGTCGGCATGCCGTTACTATCCGGTAGGCATGGCAGATTTTCATGAAGGCGGTACCAATGATGCTGCCGAGGATAAATTTTTCTTTCTGGTCAAGGAACCGCACTGTAAGGGGCATGAAGAGCCCAAACAGTGGACCATCAGGGAGTGGCGGGCTGATCAAGGTGTTGATCTGCGCGACGAGATGAACAAAGAATGGCTTCGCCTCGTCATGCGGCGAAAATCCTTTGGTCTCCAGGCAACGTTGAGCGAGGCGGCCAAGCGGATGTTTTTCATGGCCTCGACCGACCTCGATACATTTCGTACATTTATTTTTGAAAGCTCGTTTCTTGACACCTATGAGGTCGATGCCGAAACTATCAAAAAAATCAAGGAAGACGATGTCGAATTGTTGCTTTTTTCCTTCCGGTACCTGGCCAACACTCTGTTCGGCGCCCCTGGTTTGACCATCAAGGAGGAAAAGATCAAAAGCAAGGTCGAGGAGATCAAGAAGCGGCAGGACGAGAGCATGCAGCAGGCAGAAAAAGAGTACGAGGAATTGAAAGCTGAGCGGGATCGGATGCTCAAGAAAAGCTAGGCTGGAGCTCAAACAAAAATTCGGCACCGGAGTCTGGCGTCCGACGATACCGATAAGGGGCTGAACAAAGCCCCTTATTTTATTTCGAGCAAATAAAAATCCCCTGCCGGTGAAAACCGGCAGGGGATTTTTGTTTCACATCATCCGTGAACGGATGACTTATTCGACTTCAAGAGCCTTGGCCCAGCCCTTGAGGAGCTTCCAAGCCTTGTCCACATCCTTCTGGGACTCTGCCATCAACTGATCCGCATGCTCCGGATTAGAGAGTTTCAGCATCCGGTAGCGATTCTCGTTCAAGGCGTAGTCAGCAAAGGTGATGGTCGGTTCTTTCGAATCGATGATCATCGGGTTTTTGCCTTCAGCCTCAAGTGCTGGATTGTAACGGAACAGCGACCAGTGACCGCACTCGACTGCCTTCTTCTGCTGCTCCAGACCCATGGCCATGTTGATGCCATGGTTGATGCAGTGGGCATAGGCGATGATCAGGGACGGACCGTCATAAGCCTCGGCCTCCTGAATAGCCTTGATAGCCTGCTGCGGATTAGCGCCGAGTGGAGATGCGGGCAACATAGACCGTACCGAAGGTGGAAAAGATCAGGCCCATGTTTTTCTTGGGCGCGTTCTTACCGCCGGCGGCAAATTGGGCAACTGCAGCACGCGGGGTTGATTTAGACATCTGGCCGCCGGTGTTGGAGTAAACCTCGGTATCCATGACCAGAACATTGACGTTCTTACCGGAGGCAAGGACGTGATCCAAACCGCCGTAGCCGATGTCATACGCCCAACCGTCACCACCGATGATCCAGACCGATTTTTTCACCAGGTAATCGGCGCAATGGAACAGCCGTTTGGCGATCTTGTCAGTTTTTCCTTCCAGAGCTGCCTTCAACTCGGCAATACGGCCACGCTGTGCTTCGATCTCAGCCTGGTTTGCCTGGGGCGCACTTTTGATCGCTTCGGCAAGTTTTTTGGTGACCAAGCCATCCTTAACCGCGACAGCCAGCAGCTCGAGAGCCTGGCTGGCCAGTTTGTCTACGGCCTGACGCATACCAAGACCATGCTCGGCATTGTCCTCGAACAGGGAGTTGGACCAGGCCGGTCCACGTCCGTCTTCGCGTTTGCAGTACGGTGTGGTGGGCAGGTTGCCCGAGTAGATCGAGGAACAGCCGGTGGCGTTGGAAGCCAGCATCCGGTCGCCGATCATTTGAGTGACCAGCTTGATGTACGGAGTCTCGCCGCAGCCTGCGCAGGCGCCGGAGTACTCGAACATCGGTCGTTTGAACTGACTGCCTTTGATGGTACCGATGTTGATCAGGCTTTCATCAACCTCGGGCAGGGCCAGGAAGGTCTTCCAGGTCTTCAGGGAGGACAGCTTGAGCTCTTCGGTGTTCATCACCATTTTCAGAGCACGTTCCTCGGTCTTGTTACCGTCCTTGTCCTTCTTGCGGGCCGGACAAACGGTGACGCAGAGGGTACAGCCGTTGCAGTCAGGGGTGGAGACTCTGGATGGTGAACTTCATGTCCTTGAATTCCTTGCCCACTGCATCGGTGGTCAGGAAGGAAGCATCGGCACCGGCGGCCTTGAGGGCAGCTGGGGTAGCAACCTTCATCCGGATACAGCCGTGCGGACAGACCAGCGAACAACGACCGCACTGGATGCAGGTTTCAGGATCCCACTGGGAAACCTGAACAGCGATGTTGCGCTTCTCCCACTGGGAGGTGGCGGTGGGCCAGCGGCCGTTATTCGGGAATTCGGAAACTTTGATGTCCTCGCCATGCCCTTCCATCATCTTGGCGGTGACGTTCTTGACGAAGGCGGGAGCATCCGCAGGAACGATCGAGGGCATTTCGTGACCGGTGATCTTTTTCGGGATCTTGATTTCAACGATGTTTTCGATGGCGCCGTCAACCGCGCCGTAGTTCATGTTGACGATCTTGTCGCCCTTGGTGCCGTAGGACTTTTTGATGGCTTTTTTGATCGCTTTGATCGCATCGTCTTTGCTGATGATGCCTGAGATCGCAAAGAAGGCGGTCTGCATGATCATGTTGATGCGTGCGCCCAGGCCCAGTGCCAAGCCCAGTTTGACCGCATCGATGATGTAGAATTTGACTTTTTTGTCGATCATCTGCTTCTGCACAAGGCTTGGCAGGCTGTCCCAGATGGTGTTTTTATCGAAGCTGGTGGTCAGGAGGAAGGTGCCGCCCGCATCAAGATTACCCAGCATGTCGTAGGTGTTGAGGAAGGCCGGGTTGTGGCAGGCGATGAAGTTGGCCTTATTGATCAGGTACGGGGCAACGATCTGGTTCTTGCCGAAACGCAGATGCGAAACGGTCATGGAACCGGATTTCTTGGAATCGTAGACAAAGTAGCCCTGGGTGGAGTTGTTGGTTTCCTCACCAATGATCTTGATGGTGTTTTTGTTGGCACCAACCGTACCGTCGGAACCCAGGCCGTAGAACATAGCGCGATAGACGTCGGCGCCTTCAATGTTGTAGGACTTGTCATACTTCAGGCTGGTGAAGGTGATGTCGTCATTGGGGCCGACGCAGAATTTTTTCTTCGGGGCCAGCGATGCCATGTTGTCAAATACAGACTTAACCATGGCCGGGGTGAACTCAGCGGAACCCAGACCATATCGACCATTGAGGATAACCGGGGTGAACATGGTGGGATTGGCTTCGGCAGCCTCGCCTATTGCAGCGCGAATGTCAAGGTAGAGCGGATCGCCATTGGAGCCCGGCTCTTTGGTGCGATCAAGAACGGTGATACGCTCGACGGTCGGCGGCAGGGCGTTGACCATGGCGGCGGGATCAAACGGGCGGAACAGACGAACAATTACCATGCCCACTCTGGCTCCCTCGGCAACGAGATGCTCGATAGTGGAACCAACGGTCAGGGCGCCTGAACCCATGATCACGATGACATCGGTTGCATCCGGGGCGCCGACGTAATCAAACAGATGGTACTGACGACCGGTCAGAGCGGCAAATTTGTCCATGGTGCCCTGGACGATGCCCGGAATGGCGTCGTAGTACTTGTTCACAGTCTCGCGGCCGATAAAGTAGACATCGGGGTTCTGAGCGGTACCGCCGATGGTCGGGCGATCCGGGGTCAAGGCGCGCTCGCGGTGGGCAATGACCAGATCCTCGTCGATCATGGTGCGCATATCGTCCATGGTCAGTTCTTCGATTTTCATAACCTCATGGGAGGTACGGAAACCGTCGAAGAAATGGAGGAAGGGGATGCGGGAAGCGAGTGTGGACTGGGTGGCGATCAGTGCCATATCCTGGCATTCCTGAACATCCTGGGAGCAGAGCATGGCCCAGCCGGTCTGGCGGGCAGGCCATGACGTCGCTGTGGTCACCGAAGATTGACAGTCCCTGATAAGCCAGGGAGCGGGCGGTCACATGGAAGACGGTGGGCATCAGCTCGCCGGCGATTTTGTACATGTTAGGGATCATCAGCAGGAGACCCTGGGAAGCGGTGAAGGTGGTGCACAGGGCGCCGGCGCCCAGTGAGCCATGGATGGAACCGGCAACGCCAGCTTCCGACTGCATCTGGGAAATGACTGGGATCGAGCCCCAGATGTTTTCCTGTTTGGCGTTAGCTTTGGCGTCTGACTCAGCTGCCATCGGTGAGGATGGCGTAATGGGATAGATCGTGATGACTTCACTTGTGGCATACGCAACATGCGTACATGCCTGGTTTCCGTCAATAGTGACCATTTTTCGCGACATAAGATCATTCTCCTTACACAGTGGTTGGTGTTCGCCGGCAGGCGATTGACTGCCGAAAACGATTAAAGATGAACGCTATGAAAAGAAGGTTCCCGGCGGGAACCTTAAAACCGCATGCTTAACCCGAAGTGGCCTGCTATGGTTTTGTACCTCACTTCGGGGAAGGGGATGAGAAACAAACGCTGTGTTCCGGCGTTTGTCCGGTTGCCACCATCGATGATTGCTATCCCCTCCGGTTTGTAACCATTTCCCGCCCTCTGGTGGCGCGGTCAAGCCTCAACAGCACAAAAAAAATATTCAATCAGTGGAACCGAGCGGCCACCGCAATGAATAGAGATTCAGTACATTAATGGGTCACGATAAAACAAATGCTAGCATTATGCAATCTTAAAGCGATGCCGAAAACCTATACAGTTGCAATGAGTTGTCGTTTCTTGCCAAGGCGGGAGCAAGGGATACTTGCGCGGCTTTTCTGTTGGCAGGGAAAGGAGGGCGGGACAAAGTGAGGAAACAGGTCCAAAAAGAACGGCCGGCAACGCATCCCCTCGAGGAAGCTGCAGGAGGTGAAGGCTGTCGGCCACTCCTTTATTCGTCGCTTTCCACAAGGTGTTCTTTGATTTTGTGGTACAAGGATTCGGGGATTTCAGTGCCGAACATGAACTGTTCAGCCTCTTCGCCGGTGATGCTTTCTTTGATGTCTGGGGGCAGGGAGCGGAGAAAGGCCACCTTGGCCGGATCGGGTCGTTTTTTCTGTTCTGACATAACACACCATTATTGTTGTTTTCTCGCCACAGTCGTGAGGGAAGAAGAAAATAATTGTTTTGCTATTATAAGAAGGGCCGTTCACCGGGACAAGGGAGGACCGGTTTTTCAGGCAATTTCCCTTCACTCCTTTGATCAGTTCGCAAGCGGCCCTGAATTCTCCCGCTGAAATGTATTTTATTCAAAAGGTGTTTTTGTTATGCTCATGGTTTTACAAGGCGGCACGGGAGAGCCATGAGTCAGACAGCGATTTGAACAACATCGGGATTGGTTGAGCCAAACTAGGGGGGAACTGGACGATCGTGAGCAATCCGGTCTCAGCGCTCTTGCCTGCTTAAGCCGCAATGCCATCCGCAGAGTCGGGGAAACCTTGGCAGACCATCGTCAACCTTTTGCCCAGGACGCCGACCGTATCCTTCATTCCAAAGCCTACTCCCGTTATATCGATAAAACCCAGGTTTTTTCGCTGGTGGACAACGATCATGTTACCCACCGGGTGCTGCACGTGCAGATAGTTTCGCGTATTGCTCGGACCATCGGCCGTTTTCTCGGGCTCAACGAGGATCTGATCGAGGCCATCGCTCTTGGGCACGATATCGGTCATCCACCCTTCGGGCACGAGGGCGAACGTATTCTGTCAAAAATCTGCCGCCGGCACGGTCTGGTCTCTTTTCAGCACAACATTCAGTCGACGCAGTTTCTCGACCGGTTTGAACGGGGCGGTGCAGGTTGGAATCTCACCCTCCAGGTTTTGGACGGCATCCTCTGTCACGACGGTGAGGTTCATGCCCGGCAACTGCGGCCGGAACGGCGGAAGGATTTTGCCGCCCATGATCGAGAAATCGTCGCAAAACAAAATGATCCGAGCATGCCGCTGGCGCCGATGACCTTAGAGGGATGCGTGGTTCGGTTGTCCGATACTATTGCGTATATCGGTCGCGACATCGAAGACGCCATCGAGTTGCAGCTCATCTCCCGCACGGAGATTCCCGAGCCTTGCGGCTCCGTGCTCGGCAACAGCAACGGCACCATTGTTTATACTCTGGTCACCGATCTTCTGACCAGCAGCGGCCAGGCCCGCCGAGCGGGATTGAACGATACGGACAGTGATTTCATCGGGTTCAGCGAGGAGGTCGGGCAGGCATTGAAACAACTCAAGGCCTTCAACTACCAGCGCATTTACACCAACCCGGCCTTTAAGCCTGATTTTGCTAAAATTCATGATTGTTATGAACGGTTGTTCGAGTATTACCTGGAGCGGGCACGCCAGGGGGGAAGTGAAGAAAACGAACGTGGTTTTCTGCGCTCCATGTCGTCCACCTATAGGGCGACGCACAGCGCTGCCGCCATGGTTCGCGATTATCTGGCCGGCATGACCGATGCTTTTTTTCTGCGCCAAGCCGAAATCATCGGTTGTGAGATTCCGGAGAGAATATGTTTGCCAAAGTGAAAACTTTTCTTCCGGGCGAGCGGGCGCGGATGATTCTTGTCGCCGCTTGTATCGGCGTCATGTCGGGTCTGGCCATCATTGTCTTTCGTGAGGCAGTTGATCTGGTCCACGAAGTAATTTTTGTCTGGGGATATGAGATTCTGGAAATCGGTGAAGGCGGCTGGCGGCGTTTCTTGCTGCCGCTGCTGCCAATGACCGGCGCAGTTTTACTCATTCCACTTTCCCTGGCTTTTCCCGGCAGGGTCAATGGGTATGGATTCAATAATTTTCTTCGCCGGGTCAATTTGGAAAATGGGGTGATCAGAGCCCGTAACATCTTCATCAAGATTATCAGTACCGCCCTGACCATCGGTTCCGGCAACTCGGCTGGGGTCGAGGGGCCGATCGCCCAGATCGGCGGGGCTCTGGGATCACAGGTTGGCCAGCGTTTTCGTGTTTCGGGCAAACGAATGAAGGTGTATATCGCCGCCGGTTGCGCCGGCGGCATTGCCGGTATCTTCAACGCCCCTCTGGCGGGGATGTTCTTTGCCGCCGAGATTGTCCTGCTGGGTACCTACGAGATTTCCTCCTTTTCCGCGCTGGTGATTTCCTCAGCCCTTTCCACGGTGGTTTCCCGTGCCTATTACGGTACGGTGCCCGCCTTTCCCATCCCGGACTACACTATTGTCAACGCCTTTGTCGAAATACCGCTCTACACGGTCATGGCTGTTATCGTCGGGGTGACGGCGGTGCTGCACATCCGTTTTTTTTACCTGGTTCGCGATCGATTCCAGCGACTGCCGCTCCATGACCAGGCGAAGCCGATCCTCGGTGCGCTCATAGTCGGGTGCATTGCCATCTTTTTTCCCCAGGTGATGGGGAATGGCTATGACTATATCGCCAAGGCCCTGGCGGGCGATACCCTTGTGTGGCGGATGATGGTGCTGGTTTTTCTCAAATCCCTGGCTACCGCTATCACCCTGGGTTCGGGCGGCGCCGGCGGCGTCTTTGCCCCCGCGCTCTTCATCGGCGCGGTGCTCGGAGGGGCCTACGGCGGCATAGTGCACCATTTTCTCCCTGCATATACCGCCACCGCCGGCGCCTACGCCACGGTCGGCATCGGCGCCTTTCTCGCCGCCACGACCCACGCGCCTTTGACCGCCATCTTCCTTCTCTTTGAGATGACCGGTAATTACATGATCATCATTCCGGTGATGCTGGTCGCCGTCCTTGGCACCGTCACCTCCTCCTGGCTCTACGGTGATTCCATGGACACCGTCGATTTCACCCGCGAGGGAATCGATATCCACGAAGGCCGCGAAGTGGCGATCATGAAATCGATCCGCGTGGGCAAGGCGATCACCGAGGACGTGGATTTTATAAGCGAGAATGCCAATATCAATCACCTGCTCGAACTTTTCCGCTTTGCCCGCAACCATTTTTACTTTCCGGTGATCAACCACAAAGGGCTGATGGTCGGCGTCGTTTCCATGCAGGATGTCAAAACCGTGCTGCATAGTGAGGAAGAGAGAGTCTGTCACCTGGTGGGCGCCATCTGCACCCGCGATGTGATTATGCTTACCCCGGACACGAACCTCTATGAGGCGATGAAACTGTTTGACATTAAGGGTATCGACGAGATTCCGGTCGTCGAGACTTTGGAAGAACCATGGGTCCTGGGCATGCTCAAACGCCAGGACGTAATCGCTGCCTACAACCATGAAATGCTCAAGCGCGGTATCAACGAGCGGGCCGAAAGCATCAGGATGATCTGTTCAGCCAGTTAGTTTGAGGTTTTGGGCGCCAGGCCCCGTTCTCCGCATGAACTGATACAATAGACTTTCTTGAGAGTTGAACCCGGGCGGGCCGTTTTTATCCGGTCTCCTTCTTTCCTCTGTCACTACCGATTATGAGGCGATTGTGAACATCACCCTGTATTCCTTCGGCTTCAAGCATGGTCATCCGCAGGCCGATCTGGTCTGGGACGTCCGATTTCTGCCTAATCCCTTCTGGGTGCCGGAATTGAAGCCGCACACGGGCAAGGAAGCGCATGTGGCCCATTATGTGCTTGGCAACGAGTCCGGATCGCGTTTCCTCTCCCTGCTCGAGCCCCTGCTGGTCTTTCTATTCAATGAATATGCTGCCGGCGGGCGGGAAACAGTCACCCTGGCTGTGGGGTGTACCGGCGGCAAGCACCGTTCGGTGGCCGTGGTTGAGCATCTGTATGCTTTGCTTGTCGAAAAAGGGCTGAACCCCGAGATCTATCACCGTGATATTGACAAGGAATAGGTGCACACGAAGGGTCTGTGTCGTATAATAAAAAGAAAGACAGTACCCGGTCATTTCTTCAATGGAGGATCTTATGAAAGAGATATTGAAAAACGTGGTGTACGCTGGTATCGGCGCGGCCTTTTTAACCAAGGAAAAGATCGAAGAATTGAAGGGTGATCTGATCGAGAAGGGCAAAATGTCCCAGGAAGAGGGCAAGCAATTTGTCGAGGATCTCCTGCGCAAGTCCGAAAAGGCCAAGGACCAGTTGGATCTCTGGATCACCAAGCAGGTTGAGGATCGAATCATGCAGCTCAATCTGGCGACCAAGGATGAGGTTGCCGAGTTGCAGCGCAAGATCGAAGAGCTGCAGGTGGCGATCAACAGGAGCACCGGCGAGTAAGCGATCGCATGTTCAGCATCAGGAAACTCGGTGCCATAGGCCGCACCTACCGCCATCTCAACCGTTATCACCGCATCCTGCGGGTTCTGTTCAAGTACGGCTTCAACGATCTGGTTGATCGGCTGCATATCGATCAGTACCTGGAATCCGGGCTGCAGATGATTAACCGCAAGCCGCGGGAACAGATATCGCGCCTTACCCGGCCCGAACGGCTACGGCTGGTGTTCGAGGAACTGGGGCCGACCTTTATCAAGCTCGGGCAGTTGCTCTCGACCCGGCCCGACCTGATTCCCGCCGATTTTCTCGATGAGCTGGCCAAGCTTCAGGATGACATCCCGCCCTTCAGCCTGGAGGAGGTTCATGCCATTTTCAAGGAGGAAATGGGGCGTTTACCCGAGGAGATTTTTCATTATTTTGATTCCGAGCCCTTGGCGGCCGCATCCATCGGCCAGGTGCACCGGGCGCGCCTCGACAGCGGGGCCGAGGTGGTGGTCAAGGTGCAGCGGCCGGGGATCGAGAACGTCATTGCGGTCGATCTCGAGATCCTGGCCCATATTGCCGAACTGATGGAGCAGTACCTCGAAGAGGTCCAGGGGCATCAACCCATGGCCATTGTCCATGAGTTTGCCCGCAGCCTCAGCCGGGAGATCGATTTTTCCATCGAGCTGGCCAATATTCAACGGTTTGCCCGCCAGTTCGAGGGTAATCCGGCCATCCATGTGCCCTTGGTCTATCCGGAGCTGAGCACCGACCGGCTTTTGGTCATGGAATATGTGGTCGGGATCAAGTCCTCCAAGGTCGAAACACTGCGGGAGCAGGGCTACGATCTCCCCTTGGTCGCCGAGCGCGGGGCCAACCTGGTGATGGAGCAGATTTTCGTTCATGGTTTTTTCCATGCCGATCCTCATCCGGGAAATCTCTTTGTTCTGCCGGACAATGTGGTCTGCTTTATCGATTTTGGCCAGATGGGGCGGTTATCGCTCAAGGATCGTGAGGATTTTACCGATCTGGTGCTTGATTTGGTGGCAGGCAATGAGCAGAAGGTCGTCACAGGTGTGCTCAAGGTGACAGTCCAGTTGGGAGAGGTCGACCGTGAGAATCTGGCCCGGGATCTGGGCAGTCTGATGGACATCTATCTCTATCGTCCCCTGGGTGAGCTGGAGGCCGGCAAGATTCTCCAGGATCTGCTCGATCTGGTATCTCGGCACAAACTCTCGTTCAAGCCTGGTCTCTACCTGATGATGAAGGCCCTGAGCACGGTGGAGGGCGTCGGTCTGGTTCTCGATCCCAAGTTGGAACTGATCCGCCTGGCCAAACCTTTTATGCGCAAGATTCGGCTGGGAAGGATGCAACCTGGTCGCATCGCCGAGGAACTCTCGCTCACCGGTGCGGCCTATGTTCAGT
Organism: uncultured delta proteobacterium; assembly: GCA_963733595.1. Lineage (GTDB taxonomy): Bacteria > Desulfobacterota > Desulfobulbia > Desulfobulbales > Desulfobulbaceae > Desulfobulbus. The sequence continues at coordinate 493,817 of CAVTDN010000012.1, forward strand.
TATTACGTGATTTGCCCGAGGAGTTGCGCACCATTCTTCATCAATTGCGCAGCGGCCGGATGCGGCTTGAGTTCGAGCACCGGGGGCTGAAATCCTTAGGGGCGGCGCTTGATCGGGTTTCCAACCGCATCGCCTTTGCTATTGTCCTCGCTGCCCTCATTGTGGGCAGTTCCCTCATTGTTCTTTCCGGTATTCCTCCCCACTGGCACAGTATCCCGGTCATCGGCTTGATCGGCTTTCTCGTGGCCGGCGTCATGGGCTTCTGGCTGCTGCTTTCCATCATCCGTCACGGCAATCTCTAATTTTTGTCAATTATACAATTGGCCTGAATTTTTCCAGCGGTGTCGGGTTTGAGAAGTGCGTGAAATGGAGGTTCCAGAACGAGTTAGCCGTCGAAGACGGTCATCGCCTTGTTCAATGATGAGATGTCTGTAGGAAAACAGGGATTATTATTAGCGTTGCTCTTGTAAGCGTATGCATGCGATGTCAACCGGTCGGGCTTGATTTATTGAGCCGAAATTACGTCGCTATTGGTCGCCCTGTTGCGGGCGAGGAACGGCGCAAACCACGCGGAGCGGAATGAACACAGTTGATCAGTGGTTGGCAACCCGGACCTTTCACCATCGGCAATTTGCCGAGGCCGAGATGTTGATGCGGCTCAAGGAGGAACAGGGTTTGTCCTTGTCCCTTTGTATCCCTACCCTGAATGAAGCCGCAACCATTGGTGCGGTGGTGACCCTGATGCATGCGGCCCTGTGTGATCAGATTCCCTTGCTGGATGAGATTGCCGTTATCGATTCCGGCTCGACCGACCGAACCTTGGAACTGGGCTCCGCCGCCGGAGCTTCGGTGTATCGTGCGGCCGATATCCTGCCGGAAATGGGATGCCATTTCGGCAAGGGAGAAAATCTGTGGAAGGCGCTTTACCAGCTCAAGGGCGATATCGTGATTTTTCTCGACGCTGACATTACCAATATGCACCCCCGTTTTGTCACCGGTCTTGTTGGCCCGCTTTTGCGGTGTCCGGAGATCGGTTACGTTAAATCTTTTTCTGAGCGCCCTCCTTGCCGGCATGGGGAGGCGTGTTCCCTCGGCGGCGGCCGGGTGACGGAAATCCTTATCCGGCCGTTATTTTCCCGTTATTTTCCTGAGTTGACCGCATTTATCCAACCGCTGGCCGGCGAATACGCGTCGCGTCGATCCGTCCTGGAACGTTTGGCCTTTCCGGTGGGATACGGAGTGGAAACCGCCCATCTCATTGATCTGCATGCCCTTCACGGGCTCGGCATTTTTGCTCAGACAGATATGGGGCAGCGCTGCCACCGTAACCGGAGTAATGATGAGCTGGGCAGGATGTCTTTTGCTATTCTCCAGGTTATGGAGCGACGGTTGCGCGCCCGCAGTCTCTGGCACGACCCTTCGGAGGGTGGAAGTTCCCTCTCTCAGTTTATCCGGCGCGACGGCAGTTGGCAGCGGGAGACCTGCGCCATTGTTGAAATGGAACGGCCGCCGATGCGCGAAGTCTCGGCCTACCAGCGCCGACGGGGATGGGTGGCGGCAGGACACGGTCCGCAGCCGCTACCGGTGGCCACCGTTGCCGATTATCCGGCTGCAGTTGTGGAGCACTAAGCGATGCGGGTTGCCCTTATTCATTACCATCTGCAGAGCGGCGGGGTCACCCGCATTGTTTACCACCTGCAAAAGACCTTGAGCCAACGGGGAATCAAGAACGTGGCGCTCACCGGCAAGCCACCTTCCTTGCAAGGGGCCGGTGATTTCCGGGTCATCCCCGGTCTGCAATACGAGGCTGACCGACCGGCTATTTCTCCCTCGGAGCTTGCGGCCGTAATGAGGAGGGAGGCCACTGCGGCTCTGGGCGGGCCGCCCGATCTCTGGCATGTGCACAACCACAGTCTGGGCAAGAGTCTGGTGTTGCCTGTAGCCTTGGGATTGCTGGCCCGGGAGGGTGAACGGCTCCTTTTTCAGATCCACGATTTTGCCGAAGACGGTCGCCCAGCCAACTATCGGGCCATGCTCTCAGGAATGGCGGGAGGCCGGAGGGAAGTACTCTCTCGCTTACTCTATCCCAGGGCAGGGCATCTGCATTATGCTGTACTCAACAACCGCGATTATCATTCCCTGAGTGAAGCGGGTCTGGATGTGAGTCATCTCCATCTCCTCATGAATCCGGTTGACCTCGGCCCGCTTCCGGAGGGTATCCCCGCAGTAGCATATCCGGCTCCCCTCTGGCTGTATCCGACCCGGGCTATCCGCCGGAAAAATTTGGGAGAGTTTCTCCTCTGGGCTGCCATGGCCCCCAAGGGGACAGTGTTTGCCACCACATCAGGGCCTGAGAATCCGGCAGAGCAGAAGCGTTATCGAGCGCTGGCTGCAGGTGGCCGCAGAATTGGGATTGCCGGTGCGTTTTGAAATGGTGGGGCCGGGCGGATACAGTTTTGTCGATCTGCTCCGTATGGCCGACGTCGCGGTCACCACCAGTGTAGCCGAGGGTTTCGGCATGGCTTTTCTTGAACCCTGGTTGCTCGGTACCCCTGTTTGCGGCCGCAATCTTCCAGAGATTGCAGCGGGATCCAAGGCAGAGGGAATCTGTCTGCCGTGGAGTTATGACCGGCTTGACGTGCCCTTGGACTGGCTGGGGCAGGATCGGGTTGAGGCAGCCGCCAGAGACGGGTTGCAGCATAATCTGGCCGCCTACGGCCGTGAGCCGGCAAAAGGCGAGCTAGACCGGCTGCTGACGGCCTGGATCTGTGAGGGAAAGGTGGATTTCGGCAGGCTGAACGAATCCTTGCAGGAGACGGTTCTGCGGCGTTTGGTTGCCACGTCCGGCCAAGCCGCGCTTCTTCAACCCAACGAGTTGCCGGCACCGGCTCGCCTCCTCGGACCCCTTGCCGAGAACCAGCGCATTCTTGCCTCCCGTCATTCTCTTGCCCGTTATGGGGAAGCGGTGGAGGCGGTCTATCAGCAGGTGGTGAGCTCAGCCGTCACCGTGCCCGACAATCTTGATGGCGAGGTTCTGCTGGACCGTTTTTTGGCGCCGGAGCGGTTGTCTTTGCTGCGTGTCGATTGAACAGGGGAGGAGAGGCTCAGATCCGCAGGATGCAGAAACAGGTGAGGACGGCGTAGGCCAACAGCCAGAGGCCGATGCCCAGGAGGGAGAGAAAACGGGGCGGTGATTCTTTCGGTAACCAGAAGAGGAGTGCCAGCGGCAGCAGCGGCATCAGGAAGCCAGCAATAAAGGGCGATAGATAACGAAGGAGTTCCTGCAGCCCGAGGAAAAACCAGGGGCCAGCGATAAATAGCAGGCCGAAGCGGTTTGGCTCCATTGGCGCGGCCACAACTATGGAGACCAGAACGGTGATCAAGACCAGTGCCAAATGGTTGCGCCAGCGGGCGGTGTACCGGCGGAGATGGGGCCAGGCGGCCATGCCCCCCACGACGACTAAGCCGATGACGTGGTGGGCGTAGACTTTGCGCAGGCCGCTGTCGGCAATGTCAAAGAGGAGGTCGTTGAGCTGGGCACCTATCAAAGGCACCGAAAGGCAGATATGCTCGGCGATGGTCCCGGCGGCTTCACCGGTGGCGTCTCCCCGGAGGACATAACCGGTGAACAGCAGCAGTAATCCACAAGGGAGGGTGGAGCAGAGTCGAATCCAGGATCCTCTCTGGTATTCCGCGTCGTTTCTCCACAGCACCACAGCGAGATGCGCCAGCAGGAGCAGGAAAAAAGCCTGACTGGAAAAGTAATGGAGACCCCGCCAGAAGGATCCGTAGGATGCGACCAGTTCGATGGCGGTGGTCGAATAGAAGGGAGCGTTCACATCATACTGCAGTGCCACGACAACTCCCGAGAGGATCGAGAGGAAGAGACTGATCAGCGAGCCGCCGCCCCAGTGGTATTCGAGCAGCCACCGCAGGGGAGTCGCCCATGTTTTTCTGGCAAACAAGGGGATCATCAGAGGTGGACCACGTAGGCGATCACCCGGCCTTCATTATCTTTTTTCAGGGTGACCTCAAAGGTCGCCAGATTTTTTTCGGCCGGTCCGGAAAGACGTTGGCCTTCTGTCGTGAAGCGGCTCTGGTGGCAAGGGCACTCGATGTACTGCTTGTCCTGTTGATAGTTGACCCGGCAGCCAAGGTGGGTGCAAATTCTGGAAACAGCAGAGCCTCCCTCCGGTGTCGAAAAGAGAAGAAAGTCGTGACCGGTGTGGACGCCGCTCAAGGGGAGTGGGGCCGGAACCTCAACCAGCCGTGGCTTGGGGGGAATCCTGTGTCCGGTGAAGCGGATCAGTGGGTAGAGAAAAAGGGCCGCCGCCGTCACTGTCGCCCACTGCATCCAGCGGACAAGGAGAGCGCGGCGGCGGGTGCTGTCCGGTCCGGTCCGGTTGTTCGTGCCGCTCACAGAGCTTTCCATCAGGCGAATTTTTCCTGCAAGGCCTTCTCCACATGCGCAGGCACCAAGCCGGTCACGTTCCCCTTGCAGCGGGCCGCGTTTTTGATGTTGCTTGAGCTGATGTAGATCCAGCGGAAAGCGGTCATGAGAAAGACCGTTTCAACCGTCCGTTCCAGCCGCCGATTCATCAGCGCCAGTTGAAATTCGTAGTCGAAGTCGGAGAGGGCCCGCAGGCCACGGATGATGGTGCGGGCTTTGTTTTTCAGGGCATACTCGACAATCAGGCCGTCGGTGTAGCCGATCTCGACCCTGTCCCCCGCGTTTTTGAAACATTCGCGGATCATGCCGCAGCGCTCTTCGAGGGAAAAGAGCGGTGTTTTCTGCGCATTGACGGCAACGGTGACGATGATCCGGTCGAAGAGCTGCAGGCCTCGTTCGATAATATCAATATGACCATTGGTGATCGGATCAAAGGTCCCCGGATAGAGGGCCACACGAAGCTCTCCGTCCTGTTTGGCCGGTAGGGGTGGCATACAGATTTCATTCATGATGTCAGTTCGTGCCCGTTTGCAGTTCATAAAACCACAAACCGGTTTCTCCGTAGCGGCGATAATCAACCAGAAAAAGGGAGCCAACCTTTTCGGGCAGGCGGGCATGCCGGTGCTCCTCCACGACCACCAAGGCCCCCGTGGCCAGGATGTTCGTTTTTTCTACCACTGCCAGCACTGGTTGTGCCAGATTTTTCTGGTACGGTGGATCCATGAAGACCAGGTCAAAGCAGGCGCCGGCTTCCATTTTGGCGCAAAGTGAGCGGAGATGGGGTGTGGTCGCCAGATTGAGCGGGACAAAAGCGGCGCGGGGTTGGGGGATGCAGGCACGGAGGTTAACCTCGATGAGGCGGCCGGCTTCCAAGGATTGATCAACAAACAGGGAAAAGGCTGCGCCTCGGCTTAGAGCCTCAATGCCCACGGCACCGGTACCGGCGAAAAGATCAAGAACCTTGCTGCCGGCAATTCGCTGCCCGAGGATGTTGAACAGGGCCTCACGGACCCGGTCGCAGGTCGGACGGATTACATTGGATTTTGGGGTGGCCAGTTTACGGCCCCGGGCACTGCCGCCGGTGATGCGCAAGGAAACCTCAAAGAGGAAAACAGGTCAGCGGGGCAGGTTTTCTTGACTGACGGGTTTCGGTTTTTTCCTGGTGAGCCTAGCCTTCGCGGCCATGAACAGCCCTGAAAAGATGTAGAGCAGAGCAGCGCCGAAGAGGGTGATGGGCGGTTCGCTGGCGAGGAGGATTAAGAGAAGGATCAGGCCAACGATCAGATGGAACCGCTTTTCTTTGGCGATGTCCATGTGTTTGAAGCTCAGATACCTGTGTGTTGAAACCATCAGATAGGAGAGGAGATAGACCATCAGGAGCAGGGTGATGTGTTGAACGGTGTCGGTGGTTTTAAAGACATGGGTGCTGAACATGACGGCGGTGGCAATCATGCCGGCTGCGGCCGGACAAGGCAGGCCGGTGAAATCGTGACTCGGGCTGGCAACGGTCTGAGAGTTGAAGCGGGCGAGGCGAAGCGCGGTAGCTGCGACATAAAGAAAAGCTGCCAGCCAGCCGTAACGGCCGTAGGGGGTTAGGGCCCAGAGATAGGCGAGCAGCCCGGGGGCCACTCCGAAGGCGACCATGTCGCAGAGGGAATCGAGTTCCATGCCGAAGGTCGAGGTCGAACCGGTCATCCGTGCCACCCGGCCGTCAAGTCCATCAAAGACGGCAGCCACCAGGATGGCGACAGCGGCTGCAAAAAAATGGCCGTTGATCGAGGAGACAATTGAATAGAACCCGCTGAACAGGCTGCAGATGGTGAGCATGCAGGGAACAACATAGAAACGGTTGGGCGGCTGGTTTACTGGTTGTGCGCTTTCCATGGTCGGCTCGTTGGGGATCAGGCGGCTTTAAGGCGGCTCTGGTGTTGTCGATTCAGCATCCGGTTTTCCTGTACGCTCGAAGTGGTGTTGCAGCAGAGGGTCCAGGGATTTTAATTGAAAATATAATACGATACTCTGGTGAGTTAGGCAACAGGTTCTTCTGCGCTGCTACCGGCAGTTGATGCAAGATAACCAAGGACGGTCTCGCCGGCACGGACTTTTTCGCCCTTGCTGACCGTCACCTTCACCGTCAACGGCAGGTAGAGATCGACACGGGAGCCAAAGCGGATCATGCCGAAACGCTCGCCCGCCATGACTTTGTCGCCTTTTTCCGCCCGGCAGACGATGCGGCGGGCGATCAGGCCGGCGATCTGCACCACTGTGTACCGCTGATTGTCCGGCGTGGCCAGGGTCATGGCGCAAAATTCATTGTGGAGCACGGCCTTGTCCTTGTCGGCGGCATAGAATTTCCCTGGTGACAGTATCACCCGTTCCACGGTACCGGTCAGGGGGATGCGGTTGACATGGACATTGAAGACGTTCATGAAGATCGAGATCTTCTGGACCCGCGTGTGCTGAAAACGGTCGTCCTCGACCTCGTCGATCACAATGATTTTGCCGTCGGCCGGACAAACAATGGCCCCTGCCTCCTCTGGCAATACCCGTGCAGGGTCACGAAAAAAATAGGTGACAAAGCCGGTGAGCAGTAAGCCGAGAAGGGCGGGTACGGCAAAGCCGAGCATGCCGAGAATCAGGGTGGTGAAACCGCTGAAGAGGATAAAGGGGTATCCTTCAAGGGCCAAGGGAAGTTCGGTTTTTTGCATAGGAATTCCGGGGAAGAGGGATGTCGGCCGCGGCCCTGCGGCCAATGGCACGGCGGTTATTTTTTCGAGGCCCGCACCATGGCAATCTTGCCGGTACGGATAATCTCCTTGATCCCGAGCGGCCGAAGAATGTCGATCACCGCCTTGATTTTGGACTCGGAACCTGTAATTTCCAGGGCATAGGTCGTGGGGCTGACGTCCACCACCTTGCCGCGGAAAATGTCGATAATGCGCAGAACCTCGGCTCGGGTGCCGGCCTCTGCCTTAACCCGGATGAGGGCCATCTCCCGCTCGACGAACTCGCCCTCACTGACATCATTCACCTTGATGACGTCGATCAGTTTGTGCAGTTGTTTGGTGATCTGCTCGATGATGGCCGCCTCGCCTCGGGTGACCACGGTCAGACAGGAAACCTGGGGGTCATAGGTTTCGGCTACGCAGAGACTCTCGATGTTGAAGCCGCGGCCGCTGAAAAGTCCGGTGACGCGTGGAAAGGGCGCCGGGTTGGTTGCGCAGTAAGACGGAAAGGGTATGTTTCATGGTGGTTATCCTGTTCGAAATGGATGTCGGTTCAATGCGGGCTGGCAGCAGGTCCGGATAGCGGTTCGTTCTCCCTTGGTCTTCAAACCAGGAGCATCTCGGTGGTCGGCTTGCCCGCTGGCACCATCGGGAACACGCCTTCCTCGCGGGATATGGAGAAGTCCATGATCACAACATTTTTGGTCGCCAGGGCCTCCTTGATCACTGGTTCGACCTCGGCCTTGGTTTTGGCACGCAGACCGACCGCCCCGTAGGCCTGAGCTAGGGCAACGAAATCCGGGGTGACCTCCATCACGGTTGAGGCGTAGTGGCGATTGTAGAACAGTTCCTGCCACTGCCGCACCATACCGAGGTAATTGTTATTGAGGATGGCAACCTTGACCGGTGCACCGCATTCCCGGGCCGTGGCCAGTTCCTGGATGTTCATCTGAATCGAGCCGTCACCGGCCACGTCGATAACCGTGGCTTCGGGAAAGGCCATCTGGGCGCCGATGGCCGCCGGCAGGCCGTAGCCCATGGTGCCGAGTCCGCCCGAGGTCAACAACCGGCGCGGGAGATTGAATTTGTAGAACTGGGCGGCCCACATCTGATTCTGGCCGACCTCGGTGGTGATGATGGCGTCACCGCCGGTCAGTTTGTGCAGGGTTTCAATAACATATTGGGGCTTGATGATCTCGCCGTCCTCCATATAGGCCAGCGGGTGTTTGGTGTCCCATTCTTTGACCTGCTCAAACCAGGGCTGGTGCAGTTCAGTCACTTCCTGGGGATTGAACTCCCCGGACTTGTCGAGCCAGTTGTTCATGGCCTGAAGCGCAAGTCTGCAGTCGGCGACAATAGGGATGTCGACCTTGACGTTTTTGCTGATCGAGGAGGGGTCAATATCGATATGGATGATTTTGGCCTGCGGGGCAAAGGCGTCGAGGCGGCCGGTTACCCGGTCGTCGAATCGAGAGCCGACGGCGATCAGCAGATCGCTCTTGGCCACCGACATGTTGGCGGCATAACTGCCGTGCATGCCGAGCATACCCAGTGAGAGGGGATCGGTGCCCGGAAAACCGCCCAGACCCATCAGCGTCATGGTCACCGGGATGTTCAGCCGTCGCGCCAGTTGGGTCAGTTCCTCGTTGGCGCCGGAAAGAATGACGCCGCCGCCGACATAGAGTACCGGGCGCTTGGCCTTGAGACAGGCCCGGCAGGCCTTTTCCACCTGATTGGGATGCGGGTTGACGTTGGGCTGGTAGGTTTGCATCTTGATTGGCTTTTTGGGCGGGTAGGCGATCAGCGAGGCGATGATATCCTTGGGCAGATCGACCAGCACCGGACCGGGGCGGCCGGAGGCTGCAATGTAGAATGCCTCGCGCAATACCGGCACCAGATCCTCGGGATTGTTGACCAGATAGTTGTGTTTGGTGCAGGGCCGGGTAATGCCGACAATGTCCACTTCCTGGAAGGCGTCATTACCGATCAGGGCTCGCGGGACCTGGCCGGTCAGGACCACGATGGGGATGGAATCACAGTAGGCTGTGGCAATGGCGGTAACGCCGTTGGTGGCACCGGGGCCGGAGGTCAGTAGCGCCACGCCGACCTTGCCGGTGGCCCGGGCAAAGCCGTCGGCCGCATGGACTGCGCCCTGCTCGTGGCGCACCAGGATGTGCCGGAGACTACTCTTGCACAGTTCGTCGTAGAGCTCAATAACGGCACCGCCGGGATACCCGAACAGAAGTTCTACACCCTCTTCCTGCAGACATTTGATAATGGCCTGTGAACCTGTGATTTTACTCATAAAGTATTCCTTTCCTTGGTTTGCGGTTCTGTCCGGAATGCGTTCATGCGGCTGTTGTTCGGCTCAATCGGCTGAGAATGCCCAAAAGAGCTAAAAAATATATAGAGGTTACCAGGGGCTGTCAAGCGGGAAACCGGCAATTTTCCGTCAATTACGGCGATGCCATTGATCAGCGCAATTGATGTGCGGTCGGGGTGCTCCTTGTTGGATCAGCTCGCTCTGTTTCCCTACGGTTTCGACGCTTCTTTTTCCAGTTGATCGATCAGGTCGCGCACCATTTTTCCAGAAGGTCCTACCGCCATAGGATAATACTGGACCAGCGTCCTCCATTCGACCAGGGCCGCTTTGCGATCGTTCAATCCGGTGAGCAGCACAACACCCTTGTTGAATCGTGCCTGTTCATGCTTGGGGTTGATCTTCAATACCTGCTCGAACATGTCGATGGCCTTCTGGTGCTGGTTGTCCTGATGATACATGACACCGAGGTCGGTCATGACGTTCAGGTCGCCGGGCAACAATTCCAGCGCCTTGGTGTAGGCGGCGATGGCCTGTTTGGCTTGGTCGGTATCGAAATAGGCGTGGCCAAGTTCCACCCAGGCCTGGCCGTCGTTGGGTTTGTCCTTGGTTGCTTTTTCCAGGATCTCAAGGGTCTTGACCGCCTCCTGCTGGCGGGCAACGTCCTGCCTGTCGCCGCTGGCCTCCGGCGCCCGGTAGACCGAATAAACGATGCCGCCGAGAAAACCGAGGATCAGGGCTGCGACTACGGCCAGATAAAGGGATTGTTTTTTAACATAACCGTTGGTGTCCACGGTTTCTCCTGGATGAAGGTTGCTTGAGGTTCGTTTTGGGAGCGAATGATTATAAAGATAGCACAGGCAGCCGGGAACCGCAATGAAAGCAAGGGCGCGGAAAGAGGCAAGGCTGTCACGCTGTGGTGTCGATCACTGCGTCCAGGCAAATCCTGTGGATGGTTGGTCCACAGTGGCCGCAAACGACTGTTTGCAGTGGCCGCATGCGGCGGTTTTTTTCCTGGCAGACAGCGGCTACTCTGGCCAGTGTTGCAGCATGGCAGCCCTTGGTCTGCATGTCGTAGAAGTGCAGCGTGCCGCCTGGCCGCAATGCTTCCAGGGCGCCAGGCAGCAGCGTTTCACCGCCGTGGGGCAGGACGACGAGGATACGGTCGAATGTGCGGCCTAGGTTGACCAGACCCTGGACGGCATCGCCTCCGAAGAAGTGGACGTTCTTGATTTTTCGATTGGCCCTGAGATTGCGCAAGGCATAACCGTGGGCCACGGGATTCTTTTCAATGCCGATCACCTTCTGGGCCTCACTGTGACGGCCGATAATGAGGGGAAAGGGGCCGACGCCGGAACAGAGGACAGCAACCGTTTCGCCCGGCCTGACCAGCGCGGCAATTCGCGCCCGTTCATGGGCTGAGCGCACCGAAAAATAGACTTGGCCGAGATCGAGGTGGATATTGATGCCGTTTTCCCGGTGGACCGTGGTTAAACGTTCTTCGCCGGCAATCACCCTGAGCGGCAGGGTGCGGTATTGACCGCCATACTGGCCGTCCCGTTTGGCCACCACTCGAATGTTTTTGTGGAGACCCAGTATGATTTTGCCGATCTCTTGCGCCCGTGTTTCCAGTTCGGGCGTGATGCCGATCACGGCGATGTCACCAACGTGATCGAAACCGCCCGGTAATCGAGTGGGGTCAAGGTGAGGAAAGCGAACGCTGAGGGTTTGTTTGAGGTTCATGGCTGGCGCTTCATTTAAGAAAAACCAGCGCTCAGAATATAAAAAAGGCAAAGCCCGAAAGAGCTTTGCCTTTTCTGTTTTTTTATTGAACAAAAAAGAGGGGTGTTAGAAGCGATAGCCTATACCAATGCCAATAAGCCATGGGTCAACATCGACGGTTGTTTTGACAAATGCGCCGGGTAGCACTTCAACGGTTGCATCAACATCCACCCAAACCTTTTTCACATCGACGTTCAGGCACCAATTTTTGGTGAAGAAATAATCAAAACCAGCCTGGAGTGCAAAGCCAACTTGGCCGTCATCGTAGTTGACAGAAAGAGCATCTCCAGAATCTTCATTGGGGATGAGGACATAGCTCAAGCCAGCGCCGATATAAGGGCGAAATTTATTGTTAGGTAAAAAGTGGTATTGCAGGGTCAGGGTCGGCGGAAGCAAGTCAAGCGAGCCCAAATCAATATACCCCAGAGGGGTCGCTGTGGCGTTTACATCGTGCTGAGCGTACGTAAGGGTCAACTCGACGGCGATGTTCGGGGTGAAGAAATAAGAAATATCCAGATCAAGAGTATAGGCATCATCTACATTTGCTTGGCCGCTGATAGGGACTCCAGCAAGAGTAAAGGTGCTGCTGCTCTCGTCGGGATAAATTCCCAAGGCCCGTACTCGCACCATCCATGGGCTTTCATCAGCTGCCCAACATGGGCTTGCCGCAGTGCTCAACAGAAGACAGCAACCCGTTAACAGCCCAACACTCATCAATCCCTTGAACAGCCTCATAGATGCCTCCCAAAATTTAACGGTTGTTTTTCCGAGAAAATATTCCCAGCATGCCAGGTGCGTTTTCTCGCCCTGTGTTACAAACAAGCTAAACGGATAGAGTTGGTATGATTCGGTTCGTTTTTAAACGATAAGATTATGGATTTTTCCTGAAACACAGGGCGGACTGATAACAACATTTTTGTCGATATCCCGACACTATTAATAAGTCAAGACTATTTTTTCAGTTCGCCCTCCTTTTTTGAAAATTGCCGGAATAGGTTCAGGGGCAACCTCGATTGCAGTGGTCTAACTTCTATGCATAGGATGTATTTTTATCCGGGGGCGGTTTTCGTTTTTGTCTAGCTGCCGATCAGTTCATCGGCACCATTTTTTCGTGGTCTGTCGGGAGAGAATCAATGGGGTTTGTGCCTGCGCTGGCGAAAAAAAATCACTGTTATTTCGGAACCCTTCTTTGTTCACGAGAACAATAAGGCAGGTTTGTATTGCAATATATCGAGGCTTGTTTATAATTGCGCACTTTAATAGACAACATCAACACAAATCCTACTTGATAGAAAGACACTATGCATACAACCAAGCTTGGTTTCATTCTGATGATCGGCTTAGCGATGATCGAGCTTTCCATCGTGCAATCGTCAAGCGCCGCTGTATCAGCCATCGTGCTGCAACCATTGCAGGTCACTGACGAGACGGCAGTGTTGCCCGCTGTGGCAACCGACCAGTCCGCAAAATCCATGAAGGGCCTGGCCGCCTTGTATTCCGACAAGTTTATCGGTCGGAAGACAGCGAGTGGGCAAACGTTTTGCCAGCGTCAACTAACGGCTGCGCATCGCTCGCTGCCGCTTGGAACGAAAGTAATGGTCACCAACATCCGGAACAGCAAGTCGGTCGAGGTGCGCATCAACGACCGCGGGCCGTTTCATGCTCGGCGGGTGATTGATCTGTCAAAAGCGGCTGCAAGGGAAGTCGGGATGGTGAAGGCCGGGGTCGCGCTTGTCAAACTGGAAGTCGTCAGGGATCAATCGGCTAAAAAGTCTTGAAATAGAAGTAGCCAGAGCCGGTTCTCTCAGCCGTTGGATACAGGCGGCAAATCTGCACGCAATTTTTTTTTACTAAGATCAACCCAGGTTTTTTTTATATCCCTATTAAAGGGACAGTATATCTATATTTTTTAAAGTGGATGCCGCAAAATCAGGTATCCTGTTTGTCGCTTTACGTGGTTGGGCAATACGTCGGGCGGTCTGCGTCGTATCGCAACCCGGAATCGTCAGGTCACCAGGATGACCTCGAGTATAAGGTCATCCTGGTAACAATAATCACATTTCCCCCACCGTGCCTTTGTCAGGCCAGCGGTTCGGTCACTTCGTCGACCAGGTAGAGAATTGAGCGGTAGGGAATCTCCGCATGCAGGGCCAAGCCGATCTCGCAGGTCTTGCTGGTCGAATAGCCAGCCTCGCACCCGTAGACCTGCTCCTTGAGGCTGCTAAGGGCAGATTGGTTAAGTTCCGGGAAAGTAAATCCTCGATCCCCGGCAAAGCCGCAGCAGTAAATATTTTCCGGTACGACGACCTCGTGAGCGCAGAGCTCTGCGAGTTGCTTTAGTTTGCCGTCGAGGCCCATTTTTCTGGTGCTGCAGGTGGCGTGGATGGCGATTCGTTCTTTGCGGCGGGCAAAAACAAGCCGATCCTGGAGAAATTCGAGGATGAATTCCACCGGTTCGTAGAGCCTGAGCCGTTTGTCCAGGGTGTTACGCATCCGCTGCAGACAAGGACTGGTGTCGCAGAGCACCGGCAGTTCGCCATCGCGTGAGGCCTTGAGCAGGGCCTCGCTCAATTCATCGGATTTCTGATCGGCCTGCCGTTGGAATCCCTTGCTTTCAAAGGCTTGGCCGCAGCAGAGGCTGGCAGCATTGTCCGGAATGATCACTGCATATCCGCCTTTGGCCAGCAACGCCATAGTCTTTTGCGGCAGCGGAGTGCGGTTAATATCGGCCCTCGCCGGTCCGCCCATGGCACGACTGGCGCAACTGGGGAAATAGACGGCCACAGACTGTCCCTGAACAGGGGCGGCAGCGGGATGGAGAGCCGGGACACCTGCCGGCATTTCGCGATTCCAGAGAGGCAGTAGCCCGCCGCTGGCCTTCCGGGCCACCTTGGACGCTTTTTCCATAAACGGTGTGCCCGTGAGTCGATGAACGCTGTCAACTGTGTTGAGCAGTCCGCTCACCGAGCGGGTAACCCCTTTAAAATGGTCGGCGACGTAAAGGGCAACAGTCGTTGCCAGCTGGCCGTTGGCCTCCTCACGCAAACTCTTCACCATTTTCCCAGTGTCGATGCCCACCGGGCATTGGGTGGAACAGAGGCTGTCGGCGGCACAGGTATCCATGCCTGGATAGCTGTAGGCCTTGATCAGCTGCTTGAGGGTATCCGGATGCTTGCCGTCCGCCATCTGGCGGCTGATCTCCCTGCGACCGACGATGCGCTGCCTGGGGGTGAAGGTAAGTTCGCGGGATGGGCAGATCGGCTCGCAGAAACCGCATTCGATGCACTTGTCGACCAGCTCATGGGTGGCCGGAAGGGGTTTGAGGTCCTTGATATGGGCTTCGAGATCGCTGTTGAGGATGACTCCGGGGTTGAGGAGTCCATGCGGGTCAAAGAGGGCCTTGATCTCCTTCATGAGGGTGAAGGCCGCCTCGCCCCATTCTTTTTCGACAAAGGGGGCCATGTTCCGGCCGGTCCCGTGTTCCGCCTTGAGGGACCCATCGTACTTCTCGACCACCAGTTTGACCACTTCGTCCATGAAGTCGCGGTAGCGCACAACCTCCTTCTGGATGGAGAAATCCTGGGTGAAGACAAAGTGGAGGTTGCCGGCCAGGGCGTGGCCGAAGATGATGGCTTCGTTGTAGCTGTATTTGCGGAACAGTTCCTGCAGGTCAAGGGTGGCGTTGGCGAGATGTTCAATGGGAAAGGCAACATCCTCGATAATGACGGTGGTGCCGGTCTGGCGAACGGCGCCGACTGCAGGAAAGAGGCCCTTGCGGATTTTCCACAGCTGGTTGAATTCTTCGGGGATGGCGGTGAATTCGATCGGTCGAACTGTCGGCAGGGGAGCAAGACTTGCGGTGATTTTCTCGATCTGCTCCGCGAGCGTCGTCGCCGATTCCGCCCTGGTTTCGATGAGCAGAGCAGTGACGGCCGGTTCAAGTCCGTCAAGGAAGGGCGGCATCCCAGGTTTACCGGTGACCGAGGCCAATCCTGCGCGGTCAATGAGCTCCGCCGCTGCCACCGGCTGCTGCTGGAGGATGACTACTGCCTCGCAGACGGTGCGGATGTCCGGGTAGAAGATCAGGGCACTGGCCTTGTGGCGGTGTTCGACCACAGTCCGGTAGACGACGTCGGCGATAAAGCCGAGCGTTCCCTCCGAACCGATCATGAGATGCTGCATGATGTCGAAGGGGTCGGTGAAATCGACCAGGGCGTTCAAACTGTAGCCAGTGGTGTTCTTGATCTTGAACTTGTAGCGAATCCGGTCCGCCAGTTCCTGGTCGGCATGCACCCGGTCCCGAAGGGCTGTCAAGCCGTTCACCAAAGTGGGATGGCTTCTCAGGCAGGCAGCTCTGCTCTTGTCGTCACCCGTATCGACAATCGTGCCGTCGGCAAGGATGATGCGCATGGCGTCCAGGGTGCGATAGCTGTTCTGCTCCACGCCGCAGCACATGCCGCTGGCGTTGTTGGCGAGGATGCCGCCGATCTTGGCGCTGTCGATCGAAGCAGGATCCGGTCCGATTTTACGGTCGAATTCAGCGAGGATACGGTTGGCCTGACTGCCGATAATGCCGGGCTGGAGCTGAATTTTGGCGGCGTTGTCAAACACCCGGTAGCGATTCCAGCCCGGGCCGAGGCGAACGAGGATAGAATCGGTGATCGCTTGGCCGGAGAGACTGGTTCCGGCGGCCCGGAAGGTGACCGGCAGCCGAAGTCGGCCCGCCTCGCGGAGGATCAACTGCACCTCGTGCTCATTGTTGACGTTGATGACAATCTTGGGCACCAGCCGGTAAAAACTGGCGTCAGTTCCAAAGGTGAGGGTTCGAAGAGGATCGGTGATGAGCTGCTCGGCGGGGATCTGCTTCTCGATGCACTGGAAGAAAGTCTTGTATTTTCCTGATAACATGGACGCCTCCTGGTGAATGGGAATGATACCTAATCTATAGGGAATCGGGAGGGAAACCGCCATAGAAAACTGCGTACGTGGATTGCTGAATCAAAAAAGCAGTCAGTTAACGTGGTTTCATGGTCGGGCCGAATGCAATTATTGCGGTCACCGATTCTTTTAACCCTGTCTATGGAGATTTGCGCCCAGTTCTTCTTTCGAAACAATGCTGCATGGAGAGGAGAAGCGCAACCAGGCCAAAGACTGCGGTGATTTGCAAAGAGCATACATGTCTGCGGATGCTCGAACCTGAAAAGCCTCTGGCATCCCAGCTGCGTTCAAACTCCGGCAGGAGGTGTGGAGAGTGCACGGAGCATTGCTGTCAGGTGAGTGTTTACCGTAAGGCAGGGGGCTGATTCAGTCGTTTGCGCCTTTGGGGGGACGCACGGGGAAAAAGGGACTCAGCTCTCCCTTGCATAGAGGTAATCCAGAAAATAGTTCATCTGCCGGTGCCACCAGGGCCAGTCATGGTTCACATCCTCGCCCCAGATATCGACCCAGGCCGGAATTCGTTTGTCCCGGAAAAGATCCGCCAATTGGCGTGTATCTTCGAGCGCTTCCGTTTCCCAGGCGCCCTGTCCAGCACAAACCACAATCTCGCTCCGCCGGTACCAATCAAGAAGCCATGGATTATCAAGCTTGGCAAGGTAGTGGAGCGGCGAATTGAAGTAGACCGTCGGGATGTCCGCTGCGTTCAGACCGAACTCGGTACGGTCGAGGCGATACAGACCGCTGAGGGCGATGGTGCCGGCAAAAAGATCGGGATGTTTGAGGAAGGTGTTAACCGCGTGGTAGGCCCCCATGCTGCAGCCGTTGGCCATGACTCGGATGTCCGGCTGGCTGCAGTGGTTGCGGATAAAGGGGATAACCTCCCGGACGATATAGCTGTCGTAGGCTTCGTGGCGGGCGTTGCGTTCTGCCGGCGAGACGGAGAAGTGGTACCAGGATTCGGCGTCGACGCTGTCGATGCAGTAGAGCTTGATTTTGCCGGCGTCGATGAACTCGGTGATGGCGTCAATCATGCCCATGCCTTCGTAGTCATAGTAACGGCCGAGCGAGCAGGGGAAAGACCAGGATCGGTACTCCCCAGTGGCCGTAGACCTTGAGGGCCATGCTCCGGTGCAAGTTAGGGCTGAACCATTGATGTTCTTCGATCTGCATGTCTGGAGCCTCTTACACGCGGGTCTGATGGATGAAGCGGATGATTTCGTGCAAGTGTTCGAAATCAGGAGTACGGAAGATGTAGCCCATGTCCCCCAGGGCACTGGCAAACACGCCCGGTACCCGATCGACCTGACACATGTGCCGGCCATATCGGGCCAGGACCTCGTCGTGACTGTGGACATAATCCAGGTTGTTTTTACGGCTGGCATAGCAGCAGTGGTACCTGCGCTCGAAATTGACTTCGGTGCGGCCGTGCACCAGCAGTTCCGCCCAAATCCGGTAGATATCGATGTCGCAGGCATAATTGAACATATCGGTGGTGAAGCCTCCCGGAGGCCGCATGTTAACTTCCAGGGCGGTGAAATTGTCGCCTCCGGTCTGGAAGAATTCAATGTGGAAGAACCGCTCCCGTACCTTGAATGCTTCCAGACAACGCAGACCCGCAGTTTCCAGGGCGGGTGGAATGTCGCGCAACGAATAGTAGGCGATATGGCGGGCTTCATTGACCGTCTCCATGATACCCTGGCTGAAGGTGTGGGCGGTACAGAAGACCGGTCTGCCGGAAGCGTCGCAGAGACCATCGAACGAATAGATGGCGCCCTGGACAAAGGCCTCAATGATGAAGTCAGCGGGTGGCTTGCGCTCGGAAAAAATCAACCAGGTCGACATCCGAATCGAGGCGGAAGGTGTCCAGGGCGCCGACGCCCAGCGTCGGGTTTGGCCACGACCGGATAACCGGTTTCAAGGATCAGCAACCGGGCCTCGTCGAGGCTGCGGACGACCCGGCCGGCAGCGACCGGTACCCTCGCTTCCCTGAACTTCTCTTTCATCTCCGATTTGCGGCGGATCATACCGATGTCGCACGACCTGACGCCAAAGACGTTGAAATCGTCGCGCAAACTGGCCTCAATGCCCAGCCAGTATTCATTGAGACTGTCGATGCGGTCGATCTTGCCGTACCTGTGGGTGAAGTAGCCGCAGGCCCTCACCAGTTCGCCGTAGTCGTCCATCCGCTCCACCCGGTAATATTCCGTGAGAGAGTTGCGGACTTCAACGGGCAGGGCATCATAGGGCGCATCTCCGATGCCGAGGGCATTGGCCCCTGCCTGTTTGAGTTGCTGGCAGAAACGGTGATACTGGGGCGGGAAATGAGGGGAGATAAAAACACAGTTCATCGGCAAGATCCTTGCAATATGCTTAGGCGATGGAATGAGGCAGTAAGAAGAAGGAGCTGACCGTGCCGGTCTGCTTATGCTTGTATGATACCTTGGGAGCCGCCGCCGGGCAATGGGGATAATGACGGCGGGGCACAGCCCCGGCAAGATTCTGCCGGGGCTGTGTGACCTGCGGGATGCGATTATCGTTTGAGACTGACTTCTTTGGTGACCTTGTGAATCGGGAATTCAGCCTCCGGCACTCCCGGCAACTGCCGGAAGGTGAGGACGGCTTCGACTACAGCAGTGTCGACGCCTTCCGGGAGTTTCACCTCGATGGTCTCTTTTTTCGGCACAAAGGGTTGCAGGCTGGTATCGCGTATGAGCGTCAGCTTGCGGTTGGCCGCGTAGACCATGGTATTTTCATCGTAGCCCAGCTTGTGTTGCGGCATGTAAATTTTGGTGTCTTTGTAGATTTCCTTGCCATCCTTGGTCGTGACCTTGATGTCGAGGGTGACCCGATTGGGTGATGGGCAGCCATCGGGGAAGCGATGGCCGATTCTGCTGACAACCTCGCTGTTGATAACCACCATCGGAATCAATTCTTTGGCGTTTAATTTGAAACGATAGCCAATCGCGGTGACATTGAGGTCGATCCATTCCTGCAGGCGTTTGGAGGTCTGGGCTGCGTCCTGATAGTTGGGCGGGAAACGGTGGCCGCCCTCTTTTCTCATGTGGCAGTCCTGACACGATTCGGTTCCGCCCATGGGCACGTAAAATTGCTGGTGGCTGTCAAAGGTAGAGGTGCACCACATGGGTTCGGCATAGTGTTGGACGTTTGGTCCCTGGTGGCACTGGGCGCAAAAGACCGTATCGCTCAGCATCTCGCTTTTTGCTGCGGTTGTGAATTTTTTATCGTCGTGGGGGCCGGCGAATTTAGGCCCATAAATGACGCCAGGCTGCGGGTTGCCGTCCCGGAACTTGCGAATGATGGCGTTTCTGTTATGACAGACGATGCAGGTAATCTGCAATTTGCTCAGCACCTCTTCATTACCGTCGACGATGGCCTTGGCGATCTCGTTGGCCACACCCTCCGAGGCATCCATCATCTGCGGCAGGTGACACTCTATGCAGGGTTTGAGAAACTCTCTTGTTCCGGGCGCAACTTCACGGGATTTCTTCAGTTCCGTGTCCCGGGAATTGACATAGCCCTGGAAGGTGGCCAGGGTTCTGCCGATGGGGCCGAGCATCGGTTTGGCATGGAGCGACTGCTCCCATTGCGCGTAAATTTCCGGGTGACATTCCTTGCAGCTTGATGCGTCGTACTGCTGGACCAGTTCCTTCAAGGTCTGCGCTTCCTTAGCCGCCGAGACGACGGGGAGTGCCGCTATCACCAGTGCCGCGAGTGCTATCCTGATCATCCTCATACGCTCCTCCTTTCGATGTGTGGTTGCCCTGCGCGTTATCCCCCGGTCCAGTGCGGTCTTATAGATTTCCCCGCAATAAAATATTTGGAGAAACGAGGGGTTGGCCGGTGGGTTGTTAAAAAGTTCGATCAAATGCCTTCTGGCAAAGAGGTTAAGCTGGATTGACCTGCCCCAGTTTAAGGTACCGGGTTTTGAGTTAGTCCGTCAAGCGGTTGTATTGGCATAAATGGTCGTTTCAATTCCATTGAATGGATTGCTTGCGGAGCTCTTACTGGTGAAATTTTCACTCTGATTCGTCAGGCAACCCTGCTCGCAACAGCTTTTTGATAAATTGAGGCCCATTCTCAGGTTTGGAATAATGCAAATATGCATTAACCGAAAACGCTCCGGGATCAAGCGCATAAAAGGTCGTTGTGATTTCTGATAAATTGTCAAAACCGGTTAGTTCCGAGTAATTTGTTAATATAGCTGCTCGCTCTTCATTCGGAAGAGTTGCAAGTTGTGCGACACAGGCGATGTACTCCGTGGAAGTACAAATTGAAAATCCTTGGGCAAATTCCTTTTGGCAAGAAGCATGGGCAAACTCATGAATAACATAACTCCGCCATATAGCCCTATTCATCGAAACCCTGAGTGCTGATGGCGACTGCTGAGAAGCATAGTGAGCGGCTTCGAAATTTAAGGCACGAATTTCGTTGTTACGCGAATCATAGCAGCCTATAGAGTTGTGCTGACCATTTTCTGGCAACGCTTTGAACAGTTTTATGGTTACCCCTTCAGGTCTCGGTAACCCTATCGATTCAAAGAAGAGCCCCCCAATGTCAACGGCATCACATGCTGCTTGGCAGTCTGCCTCTTTCTCAGCAATTACAATAACATTTCTTCCTTTACAGTTAACCTGCACTGCGCGCACCGAAAATGGAGCATTTAACACAAGAAGGGTTATAAGGATCACTACTTTTTTCATGCCCTTATCCCCCTCAAGAGTTTGATGCTCAGTATCTACCGCTTGGCGTAGACCTCTATATTATCAACAATTTACCCCTTTGGATTGGTGAACTTCACAGGAAAGCCAATCTTTTTCACATCTTTGGAAACATCACGTATTCCGGTACTCACACTGGTGGAACGCACGCACTTAAAGGTGAGCAGACTTCATATCCTCTGTCGTTTCTGAAGGGATTGAACACTAGTGTCGGACACGATGCCCCTTTGATCACTCGATCCGCAACGCTCCCCAGCAATACTCTTTCAATGCCTTGGGCCCCGTGCGTGCTGATAATGACAAGATCAGCAGATGCCTCCTTGGTATAAGCTAAAATGGCACCAACCGTGTCACCACGCAGGACTTCACCATCGCACTCCAAGTATTTGCCTCGCATTTCACTCATGAAATCAGTCATCTTCTTTTCGGCATGTGCCAAGATATTATTTTCCAAATGCAATAAAGTATCAGGTAAATAATCTGCATAATCGGGAAGCTGTTTCAGAATGTGAATGAATGTCACCCTGGCGTTGAGTTTCGTGGCGATGAAAAGGGCGAATTCGGCCAATGCATCAGAATGTCGATTAAAATCGATAGGAACGATGATGCGATGAATACCCACCATGACGAGCCTCCTTTTCTTAAGTTATTCAAGCTAAATTTTTTAAAAAACCCCGTCATGCCATTTATTTGACGCGTCTCCAGGTGGGATAACCTTTACCGCCAACGGCAGCTGCGGGATTAATGACCTTCATCTCATCACCGGTGACAGTCATAACCAGCTTCTGTTCTTCACCAGTCCAGTTTGGGTAAGTGCTTCCCTCTATGTTAAAGATCACCATATTCTCCTTGGCGCTCAGTACCTTATAGCTCCCGAACCAGGCAAGTGATCCTTGAACAACAGCTTGGTTCTCCTCAGCGGTACCTTTTGCCCGGTTGTTAGCGGCGAACTTGGGAAGGGTTGCATTCATCATGATTACTGAGAAACGACCATTTGGAGTCAATATCATGGAACCCTTTGGATTGGCACCGAACACATCGATTTTTTCACCATCTCTCTCAACGAAAATCGAAACCAGGGTCCAGCTTCCCTGGATTTGTTTTTCCAAAGCACCTCCCTTTTCTTTAGCGCAACCATCTGAGATTTTGAACATCACGCCCACAGTAAGAATGGCAAGGAATTGCATTGTTATTACAAGCCCTTTCACATAACTTTTCATGGTGTTCTCCTTTAACAGTTTCGTGTTTAAAATCTTGTAGTTGAGGCGCAATGCAGCCCTCTACCTGCAACAATACCTGCGAGGGGCGGGTACTATTTCATCTCGAAGATATCGTATTTGATGGTATGCCCACGCTGAAGCGATACCATCTTCCCGACTGCCTGGACGTGATTGAGCCAGGCGTATTTGGTCGAAGCCGTTGTGAAACGAGGCGCGACCATGAAATACCCGTCGGCATGTGTGACAACCTCCCCTTTGTTCAACCGTTCTGCAGCCTCCTTCGGAAATGCCATCACGCCACCGTACTCCATGAAGATGAGTTCGTTGTCATCGGTTTTGACCATCAAGCGGACGTCGAGCCGCGAGGAGCCATCGGGCATATTGTAGAGCCAGTCTCCTGAGGGTGAAACGAGAGTGCCATTGATCTTCGGGCCGCGTAACGTCCCACCCGTGACATTGACGACACGGCGCGCCCCGACCAATTGCGGGATATCCATCATAACTTCGAGGGTCATCAGGTATTCCGGCCGCAATTCGACTGTAGGCTTTAGCTCTTGGGCTGCGGCAGAGACCGTCATCAAGGTCATAACAACGGCGATAACATAACTTTTCATGGTGTTTCTCCTTTCGCTGTTCCCAGCATTTTAATTTTCTTGAAAGAGCTCAATCGCCCACCATCGCACAGATTTTTTCTCCAGAGTTTCTCTGTAAACGAGGATTATTGAAAATTAGTATGCGTAGGTTCAGGCAGGTTTTCAATACAGTAATTTTGTCTATTTAATGGATAGAAAAAATACCTAAATGAGCACCTCAGCCATGATAGGAGGACAGGGTCTATTTAGGGGACAGTATATTTATCAACATTGTTTATCCCTCACGTTTCGGAAAAAACCTGTGGTTGCAACGGGGAAACAACAGCACGGAAAAAAACGGCCAAGGAAACCCTGTGCCAACACACTCGATAGCTCAAAGGCTTCCTTATGCGGCAATAGGGAGAAGGCTCCATGCCAGCAGGTGTTTAATCGACCCACCAGTATTCGCCGGCCATGAGCGGCCGGATACGCTCTTCGGAGACGGCGGCGGTTTGGATCGCCGCCTTGAGGTCACGAAGCGGGACCTCGTAGCCGGTATCTGCCAATTGGAAGGTGCGGTAGTGAGTAGGCAGCATCTGGGGTTGACCCAGCTCAAGAAAGGCGCGGACAGCCTCTTCCGGGTTCATATGGCCATAGGCCATGAACCAGCGGGGATCGTAGGATCCGATAGGCAGGGCGACCAGTCGGAATGAACCGTATTTCGCCTTTGCCTCGCGAAAATAATCCCCGCCGCCATAGCCGCTGTCAGCCACGAAATAGACATTGCCGCCGGCGGTCGCAAGGACAAAAGCCGCCCAAAGTGCCCGGTTGCGATCAAAGGGCGTTCGCGCCGACCAGTGGTGCATTGGTTCGAGATGCACCGTCAGTTGCGGCGAGACCACGACCTGTTGACCCCAGTCATGGGCTTCGACTGTGGCTTCGGGGATTTGGTCGTGGATGATGCTGTCATTGCCCAGCGGAGTAACAATCCGCGGCCGGTCGCGCCGCCAAAGCCGCTCTACGGTGGCCAGGTCGAGGTGATCGTAGTGATTATGACTGATCAAGACCAGGTCGATGGGCGGTAAATCCTCAAAGCGGATGCCCGGCGGATGAACCCGTTTGGGACCGATCCAGGTGAAGGGACTGGCCCGGTCCGACCAGACTGGATCGGTGAGGATGTTCAATCCCTGGGTTTGGATCAAGAGGGTCACATGACCGACAAAAGAGACGCGCAACCGATTGCCCTCCACCCGTCGGGGCGGTTTGTCAGTGAGCGGTAACTCGCTGTACTCCGGCCAGGGTTGGGGCTGGCGCGTCCAGTACCATGTGAGTGCCTGAAAAAAGCCTTTGTCCATCGGCTTGCCGGGATTGAAAAACCGGACGCCGTCAAAATGGTCTGAAACCGGCCCTTGATGGGAGCGTGACGCACAAGACATCTGCATGACCAACCCCAGAAAAACCAACATGGCAACGGCGAGCTTGAACGACATATCTGCACGATGATAATTGAATTAATCAGTTCTTTTTCACTAGAGTACCGCAATAAATGATAAGACCGCTTCATACAAAGACAATTTTCTGATCCCGTTTTTCTCTCAATCCTAAGTAGTATTGCGTGTTATTTGTTATTAAAGGGACAGTATATTTATCAATGACTTATTTCAATCCGCAGGTATAATGGGCGCATGGCCAGAATTGCGCGTGTCATAGCTCCGGGTGTGCCGCACCATATCACCCAAAGGGGCAATCGTCGGCAGCAGACTTTTTTTTGCGATGAAGATTACCTTGCCTACATCGACCTGATGGCCAGGTGGTGCGGCAAGTATGAGGTGGAAATCTGGGCCTGGTGTCTGATGCCCAATCATGTCCACCTGATCGCTGTGCCGCAGAACGAGGAGGGGCTGGCGCGGGCCATTGGCGAGGCGCATCGCCGCTACACTCTGCGGATCAACGCCCGTGAGCATTGGCGCGGCCATCTCTGGCAAGAGCGGTTTGCCTCCTTTCCGCTGGACGACCAGCATCTGCTTGCCGCCACACGGTACATCGAGATGAATCCGGTGGCAGCAGGGCTGGCCGATCAACCCGACGAATACCGGTGGAGCAGTGCCCGCGCCCATCTGCACGGGGTGGAGGACGGTCTGGTCAAGGCAGCCCCCTTGCTTGGACTGGTCGGCAACTGGCGCACATTCCTTGCCTTGTCATCGGAGGAAGAGCTTGACCTGCTCCACCGTCACGAACGCACCGGCCGTCCCCTGGGGGCGGATCACTTCCTGGTTGAACTGGAACAGCGACTGGGGCGGACATTGCAGCCGCAAAAGCCTGGCCCGAAAAAGCAGGGGCAGAGTGAGTAGGGGGGACCGCGGCGGCCTCTTCTCCGCAAATATGCCGGAAACGGAGAAATCATGGAAATCGAGCAGAGGCAACATTCGGAACACAGTCCTTTGCCCTTGGCCGGGATTCGGGTACTGGAACTGGGGCATAATATCATGGGGCCTGCCTGCGGCCTGATCCTGGCCGATCTCGGGGCCGAGGTCTACAAGGTCGAGCGGCCGGGCAAGGGTGACGACACCCGCTGGCTGCAAGGGTTCGGCGCCGGTTTTTTCACTTGTTTCAACCGCAATAAAAAAAGTCTGGCGATCGATCTCAAACGGAACCGGGGCCGGGAACTGTTCCTCAGGCTGGTGGAGAAGGTTGATGTCCTGATCGAGAACTTCGCGCCAGGCACTGTCGATCGTTTGGGCATCGGTGCCGACGTCTGCCGACAGCACAATCCCGCGCTGATTTTCTGCTCACTCAAGGGATTCATGCCTGGTCCTTATGCGCATCGTCCGGCCTTGGACGAGGTGGTGCAGATGATGGGCGGGCTCGCTTATATGACCGGCGCCGAGCGGCAAGCCGATGCGAGCCGGGGCTTCGGTCACCGACATCCTCAGCGGCGGTTTCGGGGTTATCGGCATCCTTGCCGCCCTCCTCCAGCGCCAGCAGACCGGACAAGGGCAGGTGGTGCAGGCCTCGCTGTTCGAATCCGTCGCCTTTCTCATGGGCCAACACATGGCCGGGGCCGCGGTCTCCGGGCAGGTGCCGCCGCCTATGCCCGAGCGTGGCCGTACCTGGGCGATCTATGAACTCTTTTCGACCAAAGACGGCCAGCAAATCTTCATTGGTATTACTTCAGACCGCCACTGGCGGCGGTTGTGCACAACTTTCGGTTTTTCTGATTGGGCCAGCGACCCGAGACTCGCCACCAACCAGGGTCGAATCGAGTCGCGTTCCTGGTTTTTTCCCGAACTGCAGCATCGGCTGCAGCAATTGAGCAAAAGCGAACTGATGGCTCTTGCCGAGCAGGCGGACATTCCCTTTGCCCCGGTCAACCAGCCGGTCGACCTTTGGGATGATCCGCACATGAACGAATCGGGCGGTCTAGCCCAAACCGAGACGCCTTCGGGCAAGCAGGTTAAACTCCCCAAGCTGCCTTTGCGGCTCGACGGCCGGACCTTTGACCTGCGCCTGCAGCCGCCCGCGGTGGGTGAAGGGACGGTTGATATCCTCCAGTTGGCCGGACTTTCGTCCCAAGAGATCGAAACCCTGGCTGCGGCCGGGATCGTGGCGACGAGGCCCTGCCGGAATCGATGAAGGTTTGTGCCTGGTTGCTGCCGCCCCTGGTGCTGCTGGCGGTTATGACGTGTCCGGTCGCCGCCGCCACTCCCGCCCCCGCGACCTGCGAGGCCATGCAGGCACGGATCCGGACCCTCGACGCGGCGATGAAGAAAGCGGCCAGCAAGACGTCCTCTGCCCAGATGCGGACCGAATTAGACAACCTGTCCCGACAGTACGCCGCCCGCTGCCCGCAACCGTCGGTCAGGAAACCCGGCCCGCCTGCGGCAGGCTTTACTCCTCCTCTGGACACCGGGCAGCGGGAGGAACTCCCCGAAGATGAAATCATTCGCCGCCGGGAGCTGATCAATCACAAGGGGCTGGCGTCCGGTGTCAAGTCGGGCGGGAGGGACGGCAGAACCGTGCGGGCCATCCCGGTCGAGGGCATGATCCTGATCGAGGGCGGTGACGCCTCGACCTTTTACGGTAAGGTCAAACAGGAGATCACCTATACTATCCGGGAAACTTTTGTCGGCAATCTGATCGTCACCCGTTCCGCCGGCCGTGAGGACTACGCCCTGCAGACGTTGTCCACTGAAATCGACGTCGAACAGTTCAGCGGCAAGGGGTGCGCCAAATACACGGGTTCGCCGCCGGTCTGCTCAAAGTGGCATGCGCTCGATCTCTGGCAGGTCGCACTCAGCGAGGAGTACCCTGGCCGGTCCGACGGCGTGGCCAGTCTGACCAGCGACGGCCGCGCCGTCACTATCAGAGCTGAAGTTCCGGACATCGAATTCGGCTCCTCCATGGGGCCGGTCAACATCAGGACAGGATGCGGCCGATCGTTCCGGGAGACGGTCAGCCGCGACGAGTTCAAACAATGGCTGCGCCGTTCGACCATGCGGATCAAACGCGATGTGGGCCGGAACTCGCCGGGCTGCCGACCCGGTTCGACCCTCACCCTGGAAATGCACATCGGCCCGGTGCAATGAGGCCAAGTGGCCCATGAGCGGATTTGTCACCCCGTAGTCCCGATAGAACCAAGGCGGAATCCGGTTTGGCGGGTGGTGTAAAGGCCATCCCGAATTCAACGGCGTCCCGCCCAGGTTGGGGCTTGCGCCCTTTTTAACCATGGGACACCACACAAGAAGGAGGCCCCAATGAACATTCTCTCTTTGCCGTTCTCAATTCGTTTGTTCACCCTTTATTTTGCGTTGATCGGGGCGATTGGCGCGGGTTGCGCCTTGGCCGCAGGACCTTCCTTTGATTGCAGCAAGGCCACGACGGGCAGCATCGAGGCGATGGTCTGCACGGACGAGGAGCTTGCCACCCTGGATCGCAAGCTGGCTTCGGTCTACAAGCAAGCGACCCAAAAGGCGGTCAACGAGCATCCGCCCGTGCTCAAGGCTGAGCAGCGCGGCTGGATCAAGGGTCGCAACGATTGCTGGAAAAGTTCGGATCAGCGGCGCTGCGTCGCTGACAACTACCGCCTGCGTATCGCCGAGCTACAGGCCCGCTATCGCCTGGTGGCCCACATCGGCCCGGTAATCTATCGCTGTGACGATCATCCCAAGAGTGAGGTGGTTGCCACTTTTTTCCAGACCGAACCGCCCACTCTGATTGCCGAGCGCGGCGATCAGGTTTCCCTGATGATCCAGCAGCCGAGCGCCAGCGGTGCCAGGTACCAGGGCCGCAACGAGTCGCTGTGGGAACACCACGGCGAAGCCCTGATCACCTGGGGTTACGGCGCGCCGGAGATGCGCTGCGGCAAACAAAAGGATTAGGTGCTTTGTTGCGTCAAGGAGAGGAAGCCTCAAGGGTGCACTTCTCCTGATAACAGGCAGTTTTTTCTTAAATTACAGTGAGTGAGGCCTGCTGTTTATCACAAACCGATTCCCCGGGCAGTCGATGTCGGCCAGAGGAGGGCGCATTTTTGATTTTGATCTCCACAACAACTGCTTTGCGACACCTCGCGGATCGTGGCGGTCTCTCCCGCATCCGACAACCTGGCCCTGTGCAGCAAGCATGGCGGTCAGCCTGAAAAACAAGATCGCCTCCCGCCGTCTTGGCCACAGCGGCAGCGGCCCGGAAAATATGGAACTGACCCCGAATTCTGTGTATATCGTCGACTGAGATGACGTCTATAATGCCGATGCCCCCCAAGGGCCTCTGGTTTTCGTAGCGTCCGAAAAGATGGCGAGCTCGGCGTGTTCTGTCACCATATGTTCGAATGCCTGTGAGTCGGCGGCGTCTTCCCGGAGGATGCAGGTATTTGTTCTGCCAAGCACCCCTTTGAATCGTTTGGTGGACGACTACGCCATCGGTAAACGTGTTGCCTCCGGACACACCTGTAACTTTTAATCCAGGGAGAGCATCCATGAATCAAGCACTGTTGCTGGTTGATATCCAAAACGATTATTTCCCCGGCGGGGCCATGGAATTAGCCGGAAGCACAGAGGCTGGCCTCGAGGCCGGGAAACTGCTGCAGGCCTTTCGACAGAAATTTTTGCCGGTGATCCATATCCAACACGTTGCCACCCGGGAAGGGGCAACCTTCTTCCTGCCGGATACGCCAGGCGTCGCCATCAACGCAAGCGTTGCTCCTCTGAGAAGTGAGCCAGTCATGGTCAAGCATTTCCCCAATAGTTTTAGGGGAACCGCGCTGCTTGAACACCTTCAACGGCAGCAGATTTCCCAACTGGTGATAGCGGGCATGATGACGCATATGTGCATCGACACCACCACGCGCGCGGCGGCGGACCTTGGCTTTCAGTGCCTGTTGGCACACGATGCCTGCGCAACCAAAGAGCTTGCTTTTGGCGGCATAGCGGTTGCTGCTCAGCAGGTTCAGGCGGCCTATCTGGCTGCCCTCGACGGGCCTTTTGCCAAGGTATTGTCCGTGGATGCGGTCTGCGCCGCTTTGTCAGCTTGAGGGGAACACCGGCTTTAGATTTCCGTGATTCTTGCTCGTGCGCTTTCATTACGCTATCACCCAGGTGGCCGACGGAACCCTGAAGATCATCGACACTTTTCTACCGGAAGAGTATGAAGCCGGGCCTTGCAGGGATTGATATTCCCTTGAGGTCATGGCAAGATTTAAGTGTCCCGCTCAAGTCGCCCGACTGCCGGCACCATAGTGCATGATTGATGGGTGGCAGGAACGGGCGGAGCAAGGGCGCGGTATTTAACACCGCGGAGAAGATTGACAACCCTACCTGCCAACAGAGAAGTCCATGATTGAAATGATTAAAAAATTTGAGCGGATGATCATTTTGTCGCTGGTGGTCATGATGTCGCTGGTGCTGCTGCTCGCCACCATAGAACTTGCCTGGATCATCGCTAAAGACATTCTGTCGCCGCCCTTTTTCCTGCTGGAGATCGACGAACTTCTGGAGATTTTCGGCCTGTTCATGCTCGTGCTGATCGGCGTCGAACTCCTTGAAACCATCGTTAAATCCTATCTGCACAGATCGAAGGATCATGCGCGGATCGTCATAGCCGTGGCAATTATTGCCATAGCCCGCAAGGTGATCATTCTTGACATCAAAGAGACTTCCGGTCCTCTGTTGCTCGGGCTGGCCGGCATTCTCTTTGCCCTTTGCGCAGGTTATTTCCTGGTCAGGTGCAGGAGTCGGGCAGGGCAAAAGAAAAAAACGGAAGTGATCGATCAGCAATCAGGGTGACGGTACCCCTTCATCAGACTGCGTTCATTCAGTTTTATCAAACAATTACCCCGCAGGAGCTAAAGAAATTTTTCCACGGGTGTTCAATGAAAAAGGAGTACTATGAAGTCACAGCAGACCGGGGTGTTTGAAAAATTTCTCAACTGTGAGCAGGCCTCTGGGATTATCCTGATTTGCGCCACTCTTGTTTCGATCATCGTTGCTAATTCTTCTTATGGTCAAGTTTATATAGACTTCTGGCAGACGAAAATCGGTTTCGAGGGAACAGGCATCTTCCTGAAAATGAGTATCGTGCACTGGGTCGACGATGGTCTGATGGCGGTGTTTTTTCTCCTGATCGGGCTTGAGATCGAGCGCGAACTCTATGTCGGCAAACTCTCCAATCCGCGAGAGGCCACTCTGCCTGCCATTGCCGCTCTCGGCGGCATGGTCCTGCCTGCACTGATTCACTATCTTTTTAATCAGGGGACGCCAACCCAGGCCGGCATCGGCATTCCCATGGCAACCGACATTGCCTTTGCCCTTGGAGTGCTGGCTCTGCTGGGAGACCGGGTGCCGGTATCACTAAAGATTTTTCTCGCCGCTTTTGCCATCATCGACGATCTGGGAGCTATCGTCCTGATTGCCCTCTTCTATGCGCAAGGGTTTTCCCAGCCCTATTTTGCCTCGGCCCTGATCATTTTTTTGGGATTGCTGACGCTTAACCGCTTAGGCGTTAATCGGTTGTCCCCCTATCTCATAGCCGGTGCGGTCATGTGGTATTGCCTCCTCAAGTCAGGGGTGCACGCCACCCTGGCCGGCGTCCTTCTCGCCTTTGCCATACCTTTTGGCCCGGATGAAGAGAACTCGCCGTCGCATACCTTGCTCCATTTCCTCCACAAACCCGTGGCCTTTCTCATCATGCCGCTGTTTGCCCTGGCCAATACAGGCATCGTCCTCGGCGGCAACTGGCTGGGAGGTCTGGCAACGGTCAGCAGCGCGGGTATATTCGGCGGCCTGCTCGTCGGCAAAACCCTTGGGGTTACCCTTTTTTCCTACCTGGCGGTCGCCTTCAAGATTTCGCGGTTGCCCGAGGACGTCGGCTGGAAACATATCTTCGGGGTTGGCTTGCTCGGCGGTATCGGCTTCACTATGTCGATTTTCATTACGCTCCTGGCGTTCAGCGATTCTGCCGCCATCCAAAGCGCCAAAATTACAGTGCTGCTCAGTTCGCTTGCAGCTGGATCGGCCGGATTCTGGGTACTGCGAAGGGCTAGCGCCGGCAAGTGACGCCTAGGTTTGCGGCTGATTGAGACTTCCTTGAATCGATGAAAGAAATATCCAGGCCGGAGTCCCCGCACGCGTCCCTTGGGGCTGAAAAAGAATTGAAGAACCCGTGACGAATGTCCTCGAGGATGCCTGTCCGCTCTCGCCTCCCGATATTTTATCGAGTCGTCCGGATCGGTTGAGGCGGCAGGCGGCAGATTGTTAGCATTCAGGCAGACCTGATGAGCTGCACCGTTCATTTCTTCCATGGGAAGGGTCGATGAGAGCACTGTTCCAGCCTGCTGATCGAGCTGGTGGATAACAGCGAGGATTGGGGGTAGGGGTAAAGCAATTCGGGCGGATGCAGGGCATCCGCCCGGGAGAGTCGGCAATCTCAGACCTTGAACTGCTTTACCAGTTGCTCCAGCTGGGCCGCCAGTTCGGCCAGGCCCTGGGCGCTCTGCTGCACCTGGCCGCTGCCGTCGCCCACCTGGGTCGACTGCTGGTTGATGCCGGCGATGTCGCGGGTGATGTCGGCGATCACCACCGTGCTCTGAGCCACGTTCTCGTTGACCTCGGCAATGCCCTGCGAGGCCTGGGAGATGTTGCTGGCAATCTCGCTGGAAGCGGCCGACTGCTCCTCCACGGCGGTGGCAATGCCGTTGATGACATTGTTGATTTCGGCAATGACTGCGGAGATTTTCTCTATATCCTCCACCGTCGTCGCGGTGGTGTCCTGCATCTCGCTGATCTGATTCTTGATGTCCACTGTCGCTGCGGCGGTCTGTCGGGCCAGTTCCTTGATCTCGTTGGCGACGACCGCAAAGCCCTTGCCCGCTTCGCCGGCCCGGGCCGCCTCGATGGTGGCGTTCAGCGCCAGGAGATTGGTCTGCTCAGAGATCTCGGTGATCGTTTCGGTCACCCGGCCGATCTTACGGGCTGACTCGCCCAGTTCCGCCATTTTCTCGGTGGCCTGCCGCGACTGCTTGACCGCGCCCTCGGAGATGGAACGGGCCTTTTCGGCACTCTGGGCGATCTCGCCGACGGTGGCGGTCATCTCTTCGGTGGAGGAGGCCACCATGTTGACGTTGCTGGTCGACTGCTCCATGGCGGCGGAAACCGACTGGATATTGGTGCTCATCTCCTCGGTGGCGGCGGCCACCGTGCCGGCCCGCTCCGAGGTGTCCTTGGCATTGGCGGAGAGCTGTTTGGAGACGGCGGCGAGATCGTTGGAAGAGGCGGTCAGCCGGTTGACCCCGCCGACGATGTCGCGGATCATGGCGCCCAGTTGCCCGGCCATGGAATTGAGGGATGCGGCCATGAGGCCGATCTCGTCCTTCTGGTTGATGTCGAGCTTGCTGGTGAAGTCGCCCTTGGCCATGGTCTCAGCCAGTGCCGACGCCTTGCCTACCGGTCCGGTGATCGAGCGGACCATGAAAAAGGCGAGGATAACGCTCAGGGCGAGGGAGGCAATCAGCAGGGTGCCAATGAG
Organism: uncultured delta proteobacterium; assembly: GCA_963733595.1. GTDB lineage: Bacteria > Desulfobacterota > Desulfobulbia > Desulfobulbales > Desulfobulbaceae > Desulfobulbus. Next base: position 526,578 of record CAVTDN010000012.1, read on the forward strand.
GGTGGTGGCGGAACCGGCTGCCTCGGCTGCCTCCTTGCCCGCTTTCTTGGCCAGATCGGTCTGGAAGGTGATCAGTTCCTCGGCTGTTTTCAGGTAGGTAGCCTGAATTTGCCGGTAATCGCCCAGCAGCAGCATTTTGGCTCTAAGGGTCTGCTCATTCTTGACGAATTCGATTATGGCTTCGAGGTGGCGGCCGAAGACCGGGCGAATATCTTTGGTTATTTTGTTCAGGATCGCCAACCCTTTGTCATTTTTAATAGTTTTGTTCAGTTCCTCCAACATGCCGCCGGCAGTTTTGCGGGCATCGGCGATCCGTTGGAGTTCCGCTGCCTGATGTTCCTTGTTGTCATCGATAATCAGATTGCGCACTGCCCGAGCAACGATATTGATCTGGTCGATGATCGTATTGGCCTGTTCGACCTTGACCATGCGGTCTTCAACCAGCACATCGATCTCTTCGTGCAAAGCCTTGATGGACTTGATGCCATAACCGCCCACCACCAGCATCAGCACCAGGAGGATGCCGAAGCCAAGGCTCAACCGTGTGCCGATCTTGAAATTTTTTAGCATTGCCTTGCTCCTTTTTTATCAGTGTTCCGGTTGCGGCAAGTGTTTCGCACTCTCATTGAAACCTTGTTGCTTCTGTAAGTTATGCCGAAAAAACGATCACTTCCTTCTGGGGATTGGTCGTTGATGCATGTAATTAGATTGACTCACAATTCAGGGGCGATGTCAAATTTTTTCTTTTTGTTCAGGTTGGGCGATGACTAAGCCGTCTCCATTTACCTCTTGCTGGGAGATGGTGCAGTTGGCTCCCTCGGTACGCGGCTGATTTTTCAGAAGGCGCTCAATTGCCCGCGCCCAATAGCAACAACACCTTGTGGGTTGAAGGCGGCAAACGCTGTGTGTATTGAGCTGTCTCCAGTTATGGAGACAGCCGCCGGCAAGCGCATGTTTTTTCTTGATGGTTTTGTGGCCAGATCGTGGGGAAGCGTGCGTGGCGGGGCAGGGTGGTCGTGGTTGCTGGTGAAAAAAGAGAATGAAAAACCCTCTCCCCGGGGCACAAGGCCGGATCGGGAAGAGGGGGAGAGGCGGTTGAAAGTCGGTTTGCGTGAGGGTTAGAAGGTATAGGTCAGGCTGATGCCGCCAAAGACCTGCGTGTCAACAATTGAATTGGGCATGACGTTGCTATCCAAGTTGTCGGTGTAGTTAATGCTGGCAGTAATACCGCAGGCCTCGGTGGCCATGTATTTGACTGAAGCAGTCAGCGTGTAGTTGAAAAATCCGCCATCAGCATTTTCGTCTAGAGTATAATATTGCGCAAACTCTTGACCGGCATAACCGATCAAGCCGCTGAGTCCAAAGGTGGTCTTTTCTTTGTAGACGTAGCTGTAACCAAGGCCAACAGTCCCGTAGAAGCTGTTGACCTCATCGATATCATAGTAGATCTTGGTGGAGACGGAGAAACCGCGACCGAGATCATAGGCAAGGCCGGCAAAAATTTCAGCGGTATTTTTTACAGGTTTAGGGCTGCCATCATATGCTGACGGGTAGGTCGTCGGGAAGGCGTATTCAATAATGCCGACACTGGCGTCAAGGGGTCCCAGTTTGAAGGTATATGATGCGGTAAGATCCACCTCGGAAAATTGATTTTCCTCGACCGTGCCATTGTAGTCACCCAGGTCGTAGTTTGCCCAGACGTTGATTGCAAATCCGTTGTGCGACACGTCAATACTGGGCTGCACGACGAAGCCATCGTTAAAGGTCAGGCCACGCCATACATAGGCACTGTTGACGTCGGTTGCGAGGGTGGCCGTGGCCGCTGTTGCCTCTACTGCTGTGCTGCCCATGGTCAGGGCCGCCAGTGCGGCCATGGATACTAGTCGTTTCATTTTTCCTCTCCTTTTGTAGATGAATTTGAGCTTCTTTTACCTGTTCAAACGGGGTTCTCGTTGCAACGAGGCCGTCTTTTTTTATTGGAGAAAGCGTTTCTGACTTTATAGCATTTTTAGTGCCAAGTAATTACAATTTAAAATTTTTAATTAAATTATAATATTTTACACTTTTATTGGTGCCCGGTAATTGTTGGGAAATGTAATATTAATTACATTATTGAATAATCCAGAGGTGCTTTAAAGCAAAAATGTAATATTTTGCGGGCGGACATGTGGCGTGGGTGGTGGGAAGCGGGTGCCCCTTAAAATCATGGGGTGTGGTGGGTGGGAGGGCTCTGCCTGGAGAGTGGGGGGTTATTTTAATTCAATGAAAACTTCGACGTCCGGCCAGCGTTTGGCGGCCGGCTGGATGGAGGGGCGGGCGATGACCTTACAGAAAAGTCTGCTGTCAGTGGAAATGGATTCAAGGTAGATCGGAGTGGTGAGAACTTCTTCGCTGTTCTTTTCTTCCTTGGTGACCGGGATGGTCACGAGCACGGTTTCCGGGGTGACAGTAATTTTCTTGATCTTCAGGCTGCCGGGGAGTTTGCCGATAATCTGTGGTGTGATAGGTACATTTTTTTCTATTACGGCAGCGAGGGTTAACTTCAATTGTTGGGGTGAGGTATCCAGCAAGGTGACACCCTTGGGCAGGCGCAGATTTTCGCTGGTGATGATAATCGTCTGGCTCCCCTTGGCCATTTTGGATAAATCGATCTTCACGCTGGGTGGATTGGTCGACAGGTTGTCGATATCGGATTTGGGCCCGGAGAGGTACAGTTTGATTTCGTTTGCTTTTTCGCCCACAAGGACCAGGTCCTCGGCCGGTGAGGTGTAGTCGATATTTACCGGCAGGACGCGTTCAACAATCTCGCGCTGGGCGACAATCAGGGTTGACCAGAAAACCACGGCGATGATCAGGCTGGCCGCGATTTGGAAGAGCGTTCTCTTGCGGATTTTCGGCGCGCTGTCCCGGCTGAGGAACCCCATTTCCCGCTGGTGCGCGACAATCGCCCGGGTGATTTCTTCCGCATTCCGCATCGGCCGCATCTCGGCGTTAGCAAAGATCGAAACCTTGCCCCGTTCTTCGGAAACGACCAGGGCGAGGGAATCGGTCTGTTCCGCCAGGCCCATGGCCGCGTGATGACGGGTGCCGTATTCTTCCGATAGTCGGGCAGATTGGGACATGGGTAACCGGACGCCAAATTGGGTCAGTTTGCTGCCCTCTATTATCACGGCGCCATCATGGCCCGGAGAGTTCGGGTCAAAAATGCTTAATATCAAAGGGAGGCTGGGAACGGCGTTGAGCTGGTATCCCCCTGATATTTTGTCGTTGATCGGTTCTTTTCCAGGAAAAACGAGGAGGGCGCCGCATCGTTCCTGGGCAAGTTTCATCAAGGCCTCGCCGATCAAAGATTGGAGAGCGGTGTTCTGGTCTTTGAGTCGGTGCGGGGGCACCGAAACGGCTTTTTCCAGAACCTTTCGCAGTTCCGGTTGAAAAATAATGATCAGGCCAAGGACAGCCACGTTACTGACGTTATGGTAAATCCATTCAATGCCTTTGAGGTTGAGAGCGTTGGCCAGGATAAACACAACCAGTGCCAGGAGAATGCCGGCCATGATTTTCCATGTGCCAAGGCGCAGAAGGGTGCGGTAAAGAAAAAAAATGCCCGCAGCGATCAGAAGAATGTCAAGGACGGCCCGCCAGGTGAATAGATCATATGTCAGAGCAACTGTATGCCCCATAGGGTGAGTCCTTGTGCGTATGCGGTTTTTTGTCGAAGGTTGCGCCCAGTAACCGGATTGACAGTAATGACGATTAGAGCAAAAACCAACCATCGGGCGGAAAAATTTTTCTTTTCATTTTTAATGACTTATCTGGAGGGCGTTCAGCCAGTGTTATTGACCGGTCAGTCGCGCCCATTTGCTGGATCTGACAGAAAGGGTAAAGGTATTGCCGCCGCTCCAGCCGTTATCCGGCGGTGTTCGTGAAAAAAACTTGCTTTTTCAAGGTGAGCGGGTATTATTTGCGGTTACTGTTAATCGATTTTTTTTTTGAGGAGATACTATCATGGCCCGTACTTGTGAAATTTGTGGCAAAGGCCCCTCGACAGGAAACAACGTCAGCCACGCCCATAATAAGACCCGTCGTCGTTGGCTGCCCAATCTGCAGAGAGTGCGGATGCTCACCCGTAATGGTGGTACCGTGCATATCAATGCCTGCACTCGTTGTATCCGTTCTGGAGCTGTAGTTAAGCCTGCCTGATCCCCTGCTTTTTGAAAAGGCGAGTTGACCCGTTCATCTCGCCTTTTTTATGTGCGCCGGTGTCGATGTTACTGATAACACTGCGGAGTTTTCGATGAGCGAAGATCAAATCCGTTTTTTGCCCTACGATGAAGCTGTTCGTCTGGTTGCTGCCATCCAAGAGGAAGAGGATATCGACAATCCGGATCATCGGGTTCTCACAGTCTACAACCATCAGGAAAAGGAAATCTGCTGGTTCGATTTTGAGGAAGTAATGAACGATGCCGGAGTGCAAAAAAACGATCCAGACGCCAAAGAAAAGGTGACGGCGTACGTCATGCGTCACATCCCCGATTGGTTCCTGGACAGCTGATTTCCCTCTTCTGACATTCTTAGAGCAGACCTTCGGGCATCTCCGCAGGTTGTTCCCCACCCAAGACAAAACCGCCGTCCAATCGCAGGACTGTGCCGGTGAGAAAATCGGCATCCCGGATCAGGAAAAGAACGGCTTGGGCAACCTCCTCCGGTGTGCCCGTCCGTTGCAGCAGGGTATGCCGCAAAAGTTCGTGGCGCTGTTGCTCTGTGAGTAAAGCCCATCCCCTCGTCCCCGGTCCATGCCGGGAATCAATCAGGCCCAGCATGATTTCATTCACCCGGATGGACGGCGCCCCCAGTCTGGCCCAGGTTTCGGTCAGTGAGGCGACGCCCCGGTTAGCGGCGGCGTAGCCGTCGTTGAACAAGAGGCCGGCCGGGCCGGACCGACCGATAATGCCGGCAATCGAAGAGATATTCACCACTGACGCCTCCGGACTCCGGCGAAGCAAGGGTAGGGCTTGCTCGAAGACAATCCATTTGGCGTGCAAGGTGGTGTCCATCTCCAGTCGCCACTGCTCGCGGTTGACCTCGCGATCATAGCCGCCATGGAGTATCGGCATGCCGCCACGCTCAATGTTATTGAAAAGGACGTCCAGACCGCCAAACCGTTCGTCGATGGCTTTCATGAGCCCTGCTACTTCATCAGCGCAGCGCAAATCAACCCGCATCAACAGATGATCCCTCTGGGCGCCGCCGAATTCCTCCTTCAAGGCTGCCACAGATTCGGGCCAATCGAACCAGGGCAGGATCAATCGCATCCCTTGACCGGCAAGCATGCGGGCAACCGCCAGGCCAACTCCGCGCGAGGCTCCGAGCACCAGCGCTCGTTTTCCGGCAATATTCATCTTGTTTCCCCTCCAAGCGCGCACTATATTTTGAAAATAACTTCCTTTTTGTACACCAAACCCAAAGGTTCGACAATGAAGCAAAACTTTTCCCTGAAATCAGGAAGCCTCTTCCCTGTCCTCTTGTCGTTTTTCCTCCTGCTGCTACCGCCTGATTGGGCTCAAGGTGCTGAGGTCGTGAAAGTGTCGCCCTCATCCTGTCTCAGCACGGGTTGGCCCCAGGACGAGAGTGATCTGAAACCGGACCCTGCCTTGGTATTTGGCCGCCTCGCCAATGGTCTGCGCTATGTTCTCCTGGCGAATAAAGAGCCGAAAAACCGGGTGGCGCTCTATCTCAATATCCAGGCGGGCTCGGTGGACGAAACCGACGAACAGCGCGGCGTCGCTCATTTTCTTGAGCATATGTTGTTCAACGGCACCACCCACTATCCTCCGGGAACCCTGGTCGAATATTTTCAATCGCTGGGTATGGGATTTGGCGGTGACACGAATGCCCACACCGGATTTGACGAAACGGTCTATAACCTGCTGTTGCCATCGGGAGATGTGAAGGTGTTGGCGGAAGGGTTCAAAGTTCTGGCCGATTACGCCCGGGGGGCACTGCTGCTCGAGGAGGAGGTGGATCGCGAACGGGGCATCATTCTGGCAGAAAAACGAAGCCGGGATTCCGCAGCCTCCGGGGTTTCGAAAAAGCAGCTGCAGTTTGATTTAGCCGGTACCCTGGTGGCCCAGCGCGATCCCATCGGCACGGAAGATGTACTCAAGACAGCAGACAGCCGGTTGCTCCGCTCCTACTATGACCGTTGGTATCGGCCGGATAACATGATCGTTGTCGTCGTCGGCGACATGCAGCCGCAAGAAACCCTCAAGCTGCTGGAAAGTTCGTTGGCCGGATTGAAAGGTGTGGGGGAGATCGGAGCGTGTCCCGATTTGGGCCAGGTTCGGGAAGCAGGAACCGACATCCTGGTCGTGCCCGAACCGGAATTGGGCTACACCGGGCTTGCGTTGACCACAGTCTTTAACGCCCCGCCCCGTCCCGATACTCTGGACTGGGAGATCGCGCAGTTACGGCAGTATATTGCCATTGCCCTTCTAACCAACCGTCTGGAGCAGCTTGAACAGCAGCCGGGCAGCGTCCTTGCTCAGCCGAAAGCACTGGCTGGTTATTTTCTCGGTCGTTTTGGCTATGCCACCCTTACTTCCCGTATAGAAACCGGGAAATGGCGGCAAGGGTTGAAGCTTCTGCAGGCATCCCTGGTTCAGGTCCTGAAGGACGGATTTTCCGAGGTGGAACTGGCCAGAGGAAAACGAGAGGTTTTTGCCCTGCTGGAAAAGGCCGTGCAGACCGCCCCATCACGCGACAGTCGTGCGCTTGCCGAGGAAATCATTCGCAAACTTAACGATCAGGAAGTCATCCTGAGTCCGGCTCAAGAAATGGCGGCCTATGGGCCGGTGCTCGAAAAGATGTCGCTTGCCGAGGTCAATGCAGCTTTTCGCCAGCTCTGGAGCCGGCCGCGCAGGCTGGTGGAACTGGTGGGTACTGTTGATCCTGGTTTGACTGCGGGTCAGGTCGAAGAGCAGCTCCGGGAGGCCTATCTCGCCAATGAAGGACAACCCGTGCCACCTTGGGTGCAGGGGCAGCGCGCGCCCTTTCCCTACCTGGAGCCCCCGCCCACTCCAGCTGAGATTGTGGAGCATATACGCCACAAGGATATCGGGGTAGAAAGTTATCTGCTCAAAGGCGGTATTCGGCTCAATGTCAAAACAACCGATTTTCAGGCCAAGCAGGTGCTGCTTTCCGTCCAGTTCGGCAAGGGCAAGCAGGGCGAGCCTGCGGCAGGGTTGACACAGATTTCCGAAGCCGTGATCAAGGAAAGCGGTATCGGTAAGTTGACTCGGGAGCAGTTAGCTGAAGCCTTGGCCGGCACCAATGCTAGCTTGGAGTTCAAGGTGGGGCCGGAAAGTTTTTCATTCAATGGCACCAGTTTGCGCAATGAGTTCGAGTTGTTGTTGCAGTTGCTTCAGCACCGTCTCCACGATCCGGCCTATCGGCCGGAAGCCTTTCACCGCAGCCGGGAAAACATGCGCCGGATGTATGAGCAGCTGGCCGGTTCGGTGGAGGGCATTCAGCAGTTGCAGGGCGAGCGATTCCTTGCTGGTTCAAGTCCGGAATACGGGCTGGCCGCCTGGGAGCAGGTAGAGAAGATCGATCTACCCCAGATTAAGGATTGGCTGACTCCGATATTTTCCCGCGAGCCGCTGGAAATTAATGTGGTCGGTGATATTGACCCGCAGGAAGCAGTGCGCCTGGTTGCCAAGTATTTTGGCAATGAGCAGCGCGAATTGGAAGAAGCTGTCCCAGGGAAACCGATCGTTTTTCCCGCTAATGAGCAGCGTCGCCTGGCGGCGGCCAGCTCCATTGACAAGGCCCTGTTGACCGTTGCCTGGAAAACCAGCGATTTTTGGGATATCGCCCGCACCCGAAGGCTCAATCTGCTCGCCGCCGTTCTCGACGATCGGTTAAGGGTCAAGATTCGTGAGGAACTGGGGGCTACCTATTCCCCGCATGTAGTCAGCCAGCCTAGCCGGGCCCATGAGGGCTTTGGCTTGATGAAGGCAAGCCTGATCGTCGCCCCGGAGCAGGCAGAGCCTTTGGCCAAGATCATAATGGAGGTGGCCGGGAGCTTGGGAGCCAAGGGGGTCAGCGAAGATGAACTGCATCGCGCTCTGGAACCGACCTTGACGTCGATCAAGGATATTAAACGCAACAACCGCTATTGGATGGAATCCGTTTTGAATCTCTCCGGCCGCCATCCGCAACAACTGAGCTGGCCGCTTTCTATCACTGAAGGGTTTGCCGGAATCAAGGCAGAGGAGTTGACCGTCCTGGCGCGGCAGTATCTGGGGCCGGATCAGGCGGCAACGGTAATTGTCGGGCCGAATACCGGAAAGAGCGTTCCTCCCGGCCCCCAATGAGAGTGGCGGAGAAGAGGGCTGTTATCCGGCCAGCCAGACCGCGATGTTTTGCGCCTGATTCAGGGTCTTGTCGGATACGCCCTTGAGTTGACTCTGCGCCAGATCCCTGCGCCGGCGGCCGATGATGATGGTGCCGCAGTTGTGCTGTTTTGCCTGCCGTAGTAGATCGGCGCTTACGTCGATATGCATCTGAACAGGCAGTTGGGTGATGCGGTGCCGGGGAATGCCGTTGTCAACCAGCAGTTGAGCGTGGGCGTAAAAGAGGAAATTTTCCAAGTCAAGGTATTGATCGCACCATGACTTGCCCCATTGCCTATGAAAATCTTCGGCTTTAGCCGCCTGCTGCTTGCCGAAGACCGGGTTGGAGTGATAGAGGCAGATTTCCGCCCCTGGATGGTCCTTGAGCATGAAGGCGAGGTGGTCCGCCGCCATCAGCGAGGAAGGATGGCTGTGGACGGCGAGCAGAAAGCGGGAGGGGCTGACACTGCCGTCAATGATCCAGAGCGGAACTTTGTGGCATTTTTCGATCAGCTCACCCGAGGTGCTGCCGAAAAACATGTTGCCCATTGTTCCCAACCCGCGACGGCCGATGAGGACACTGTCGTAATTGCCGCGCTCAGCCTCTTCGCGAATGGCCCCGCTGATCCGAGAGGCAATTTTAACCTGGGATTCGACCTGCTCTCTGGCAAAACCGCTGCGGACAAGCCGTTCCTCGGCCTCCTTGAGCTGCTTGCGGGCCAACAGGGCCCGTTTTTCAGACCCGGAGGATTGGGTGCGGTGCGGATCGACATCAAACATCCAGTCTTTTTCCCCGCCGCCACTTGCAACCACGCTCAGCAGGTGGATGGTGAGGTCGCGGTCCGGGCCGAAGAGTTTTGCCAGATATTCAAGGCTATTACCACTGTACACAGAGCCGTCGATAGCAACCAGAATAGATTTTTTCATCTGTCCTCCTCGGATTTTGTCTGTTGTTGCAACGAGCGTGCAACCGGTTTTACATGGCAAAAGAATAATACATTATGGTGACCAGAGCTATGCTCAAGGCACGGAAACTTTGACTGAAGAAAATCAACTCCGCTGCCAGCACCGGCTTAAAGATACCCGCATAATAGGGGTATTGATGGCGAATAGCGCGGATGGGCGAGGAGAGGATGTTGCCGATCAGGAGCACCAGCACGATTTCCTGCATGCTCATAGAACCGCTGGCGAGAAGGGAGCCGGCGGCGGCCAGGCCGGCGGTGAATTCGGCGGCCATCTGGAACGTGAGGATGGACAGGGCTTGGGGCGAGAGCCAGGAGAGCCAGGAGAGATGTTGGCCCATGAACCGTTCGGCTGCGGTAAAAAAACCGGCCTCGTTGAGCGCATAAAACAGGATATACACCGGCACGGTATAACTGACGATCTTGCGAATGCGTCGTTTAAACCGTTTCATGGTGTTGCGTAGGGCAGAGCGGAAAGGGTTGGCCGGGTCCGGCGGTAGTTCGGTGCGGAGAACCTCACTGTTGTCAGCAGGTAGCATTAACCGCCCCAAAAAGGCAATAAAAAGGGTCCGCAATACCGCCGCACTGACGGTTAGGCCAATATAGATGAAGGCGCCGCCCTTGATAATCGGGGCGGCGATGAAAAACGTTGTGGGCAGGTGGAGAAAATTGCTCGGCAGGCTATTGAACAGGTTGGCCAGGATCAGTTCCTTGCGGCTGAGTTGCTTGTTGCTGAAGCCCTCGGCCAGCATGGTGTTGGCGGCCATTCCTGAGAAAAAACAGAGAGAGAACGAAGCGCCAGTGAGCGGCGAGAGATGACCGAATCGGGTCAATGGGCGGGCGACGATAGCCAGTTTCCTGGTCCAGTTGAGCGATTCGATGAACAGGGCTGCCAGCAGGCCGATGGCCAGATAGATAAGCAGGCGCAGCAGCGGCCAGCCAAGGTGGAGCCAAAGATGGGTCAGGGTTTCCTGTGTAATCATAGGACATGGGAGAGGAGGATGGTTTTGTTGTGCCTGGAGCATCAGGACGCAGGTATGACAATGGTTGCCGCCGGACGGACAGGTTTCATGCAGCGGCACTATATACCAGATGGACAAGAGAGCAAGAGGACACTATGAAACGGATCATTACAACTGAAAAAATTCCACTCATGCTCTGGCTGGACGAATTGGACGAGGAAGCCTTGGTTCAAGCAAGGAACCTGGCCAACCTGCCCTGTGCCTTTCATCACGTCGCCGTCATGGCCGATGCCCATGTGGGGTACGGCATGCCGATCGGCGGCGTCCTGGCCACAACCGGAGCCGTCATCCCCAATGCGGTCGGGGTTGACATCGGTTGCGGCATGCGAGCGGTCCGTACTGGTTTGGCAGAGGTGGAAACCGCTGATCTGAAAAAAATTCTCAGCGTGCTTCGCGCATCTGTCCCTCTGGGGTTCAAGCACCACAGCAAGCCCCGACCGGGACAATCCCTGCCCGATCCTGGCCTTATGGAAAGGGATTTGCCGGTGGTGGCTGCGGAATTCGAAAGCGCCCGCTGCCAGATCGGCACACTGGGTGGCGGCAACCATTTTATTGAGATCCAGAGGGGCAGCGACAACCGGATCTGGCTGATGGTCCATTCCGGCAGCAGAAATATTGGCTTCAAGGTGGCCGGTCATTACAATAACCTAGCAGTGCACCTGGCAAAAAAAAAGGGCAAGAATCTGGTGCCCAAGGAATGGCAACTGGCGGTTCTGCCGCTGGCTTCAACGGAGGGGCAGCAATATCTGAGGGAAATGGAATACTGCGTTGCCTTTGCCTGCGCCAACCGTGGCGAGATGATGGCTGCATTGCAGGAGATCGTTGCCGGGATTACCGGCTGCGATCTGTTCGAGGAGCCCCTGGATGTGGCCCACAATTATGCCGCCCGCGAGACCCATTTTTTCAAGGAGGTCTGGGTGCATCGCAAAGGTGCCACCCGCGCATTCCTCGGCGAATACGGCATCATTCCGGGTTGCCAGGGTAGCCGGAGTTATATTGTCCGGGGAATGGGGAATCCGCTGTCGTTTATGTCCTGCTCACACGGTGCCGGGCGGATTCTTGGCCGTAAAGAGGCGCAGCGGGTTCTCAATCTGCGCGAGGAAATCGATAAGCTCAGCAAACAACAAATCCTTCACTCGCTCCGTCACCGCAGTGACCTCGAAGAGGCGCCCGGAGCTTATAAGGACATTGGCGAGGTTATCGACAACCAGCGTGACCTGATGGAAGTGGTGGTCGAATTACAACCGCTGGCGGTGCTCAAGGGGTAGCTGAAAGGCGGGAACACGCCCCGCGCTGCTTGGCGCTTGCGGCAAAGAATGTCATTGTGCTTACCGGAAGGAAAGGGCCGATAGCGGCAGTAGACAATGAGCATAAAGCCCTCTGGGGTCGCTGCTGTGTACAAGAAAGCCGAATTGTTCTGCCGCCGCCGATTGTCGTAAGGCGGCAGGCACCAAGGGCGATTGGAGCAAACGGGTTGCCATGGCTTCGACCGGTTGTTCTGTCCGCTTGAAGCGTTCCAGATAGTTGTCGGGAGTCAGGTCGATCAGATAGCCGGTTGCTTCAGGAACCTGCGCCCGTTTCGCCGCTTCGGCAATAGCGTCTTGCAGATTGCCGAGCTTGTCGACCAACCCCAGCTTGAGGGCGGTCGCACCGTCCCAGACCCGCCCTTCGGCGATTTTTTCGACCTGTGCCGTGCTCATTTTCCGGCCTTTAGCGACGATTTCGATAAATTGGCGATAGCCCTGTTCAACATCCATCTGCAGGGCCGATGCCTCTTCCTGACTCATGGCTGTGGTCGGGTTGCCGAAAAGGGCGATGTCCGTGGTGCCGAGGCCGTCGCCGTGAATGCCGAGGTGGGCCAGAGTTTTTTCCACCGTGGGTATAGCACCGAAAATTCCGATCGACCCGGTGAGCGTGGTCGGCGATGCCATAATCGCATCGGCATCAGCCGCCAGCCAGTAGCCGCCTGAGGCCGCCATGGCTCCCATGGAAACAACCACGGGTTTCCCTTCTTTTTGTACCGCCACAAGTTCTTCGCGAATCAGTTCAGAGGCAAAGGCACTGCCGCCACCGGTGCTGATGCGCAGGACAATGGCCTTGACTCGATCATCCTGCCGCGCCTTGCGGATGCGCTTGATCAGGTCGTCGGATCCGATTTGGCCGACAGCGCCCTTGCCGGGCATGATGCTGCCGGAGGCGGTGATGATGCCGATCAGCGCTTTTTTGTCCTGGCTGTCAACGTAGGAAGGCGTCACAGTTTCGAGATAGTCGTTGAATCCTATGTGGTTGTATTCTTTTTTATTAGCTGAAAGACCGACCTGCTCTTTGAGCAGTGCCTCCATTTCCTGATGGGTTTTCAAACCATCGACCAGGCCGGTGGCCAGAGCGAGCTGGCCGCGGTCCCCACCCACCGAGGCCAGTTGGGAGACCATCTGGTTGATGTTGTCGGTGAGAACGATCGACTCGAGCTTGCGGTGTTTGGCGATATCGGCACAGTAGGCCTTCCAGAGATTGCCGAGCCACAGGCTGTTGGCCTCCTTATCTTCAGGCGACATGTTGTTGCGCAGAAAAGGTTCCACTGCTGATTTGAAGGTCCCCACCCGAAAGACGTGGAAATTGACGTCCAATTTGTCGAGCATCTCCCGAATGTAGAGCCGGAAAACGGAAAAACCGCGGATATTGACCCCCCCCATCGGATGGAGGTAGATTTTATCTGCCCATGAGGCCAGGTAGTACTGGGCCTGGTTAAAGTTGTCGCCCACAGCGATTACGTGTTTGCCGGCCCGCTTAAATGATTCAATAGCTGTGCCGATGGCCCGGATTTGATCGAGGCTGGCGTCGCCCATGCGGTTGGTGTTGAGGACCAGCAGTTTGATTCGACGGTCATCGGCGGCGGTAGAAACGGTATCGATGATGTCCTGGAGGAAGGTTTCCCTGTGAAGAGGTGCCCCGGAAATATGGTTCAATACTCTTGCCATGGGGTCCATGGACGAGCGTTCTTCAACGATGTCACCCTCCGGAGCAAGAACCAAGGCGCTTTGCAGCGGCACATGGATTGTGGGGGTGTACAAAACCAGTGTGAGGCCGAGCAACACTAAACCCAGAAAAATGAGATTGGACAGCACCGTCAATCCGGTACGGAGAAACTTCCACAGCCAGATAAAGGGGCAGGTCAGGATGGAGATCAATCGTTTCATGAAAGCGTTTCCTGCGATCTGCAATGGGATGAGAGCAGACGAGGCGGAATTTGGCGCATGGGGCTTTTTCCTTTGAAGGTGTTTTTACCTTTCAGGATCGGGCGGGAGAATGCTCGGGATTGATTTCCAGCTTGAGGGCCTGGGCCAGTTCATGGATGGAATAGGGTTTATTGACAAACTGGCTGATGCCGAGACGCATGGCCCAGTTGATGTCTTCGGCTTTGGAGTACCCGGTGGTGATGATGGCCTTTTGGCCTGGAACATGCTGGAGGATGCGCTCATATGTTTCGCAGCCGTTGATGCCCGGATCCATCACCATGTCCAGGATAACCAGATCCACCGTTGTCTTTTTGAGGTATTCGACCGCTTCTTCGCCCGATTGTGCAGTCAGCGGGGAGTAACCGAGCCGGGTGAGCAGACGGCTGGCAATTTCGCGTTGGCTTTTCTGATCGTCCACCACCAGTATCTTCTCACCGTTTCCCCGGTGATGACTGATGATCGGCGATTGTTGCGCCGGTTTGGAGAGGCCGAACTTATTCACCGGGAAATAGAGTGAAAACAACGAACCCTGATTGTCGCTTGTCACATCAACAAAGCCACCGTGGTCGTGTACCGTATTCCAGACCACTGCAAGGCCAAGCCCGGTGCCGCTGCGCCCCATCACCTTTTTACTGTAAAACGGGCTGAAGATGTGCGTAATGTCCTGGGCCGAAATGCCGGGACCGTCATCTTCCACTGAGATCAGTACATACTCGCCAGGCTCTATGGTCTCGTACCCCTGATGGGGTGCGGTCAAGGTGATGTTTTTGGTGCTGAGAATGACCTGACCCTTGCCATGAATGGCCTCGGCAGCATTGTTCACCAAGTTTGTGATCGATTTACAGAGATGCATGGCCGAACAGTTGACGTTCTGGAGCTTGCCTTCCAGGTAGGGGGTAATTTTTACCTCCGGAAATCGCTGGTTGAGTTCCTTGAATTCAACGGAGGTGAGGTAGTCGGTGATGATACTGTTGACGTTGTGAACTGTTTTTTTACATGTCGCCCCGCGAGCTACGGTCAGCAGGTCATTGACCACCGCCGCTGCCCGCATGCCGGCTTCGCGGATCATCATCAGTTCATCCCGGTGTTTGAACCCCTCTCCCAGATCCATAAGAAGCAACTCAGGGTAGGTGATTATGCCGGACATGATGTTGTTGAGGTCATGGGCCACGGAACTGGCCATCATGCCAAGAGATTCCATTCGTTTGGCATCGGCCAGCTTTTCCATCAAAGCCAATTTTTGCTGCATGGCGATTTCACTGTCGGTGACGTCGCGGATAGCCGCAACCTGCACTTGGCGTCCCTGGAAATCGATATGCTTGACCCTGAATTCAACCGGAAAAGTGGAGCCGTCTTTCTTGATGCCACGGGCCTCAAACGGTCCGACCAAGTCAGGGGCGGCCGGTTTATTCATGGTACGGATGGTGCTGCGGTCCAGGAGGACATCAAATATCTGTTTTCCGAGCAATTCGTTTTCCTGATAGCCGAACATTCGGCAGAGCTGATTGTTGGTTTGCAGCAGTTCGCCCCGATCGTAGATGATGATACCCTCCCAGGTTGCCTGGGCCAGCTGGCGAAAGCGTTTTTCGCTGTAGTGTAGATCCTGCTTGAGTTGTTTGTGCTGAATACTTCTGGCGAGGGTTCGGAGTCAGCCGGTCCGGGGGGCAGGGTTTGCGCAGGTAGTCGTAGACACCCATGCCGAAGGGATTCGACCGCGTTTTCGATGGTGGCATTGCCGGTCAGGATGACGATGGCCGTACCGGGGTGCTCTTCCCCGATACGGGCGGCGATGTGGTTACCGCTCATGTCGGGCAGGTCCATGTCAACCAGCGCCACGGAATAGGCCTGCTTCTGGAGCAGGCAAAAAGCCTGTGCGCCTGAATGAGCGGTATCGACTTGATACCCCTCCGCTTTCAGGAGGATTGCCAAACTGTTACAAAGATGGACTTCATCATCAGTGACGAGAACAGTATGTAACCGAGACATGGGGCAGTGGAACCCTTTGGTTTGAATTGAGAATTATAGATACTAAAGTAGTTGATCCTGCATGCGAGTCATTGAAACGGGTTTATTGTTAAAAGTCTATTGAAAAGATGGCTCTATTGTCAATAGGGACAAGGCTTTCAGGCCGGAAGGGCGAGAGTGAAGACCGTTTGTCCCGGACGGGACTGGTAACGGACTGAACCGCCCAGCTGGTTTGCCAGATTCTGGACGATGGCCAGGCCCAGTCCGCCATGGCGACCGTCTTTTGTTGAGGTTCCTGCCGTGAAAAGGTTTCTGCCCAGATTCGGATCGATGCCGGGGCCGTTATCTTCCACGCAAATAAGGATTTCACTATTGCTGGCGGTTGTGCGGACGGTGACGGCACCTTGTCCGGCTAGAGCATCTATAGCGTTTCCCAGAAGATTTTGCAGGATCTGACTGAGGCAGCGGCGATCGGTGCGGACAAAAAGCGGTTGAGGCCAAGGGCTGAAGGTGAAGTCGATCCGGTTGGTTTTGTCGGAAGCGGCCTGGAACAGGTGAAGCGTTTCTTCAAGCTGCCGGTGAAGGTCCACTTGTTCAAGGAGGATCTCGTTTTGTTCACGGGCTAAATCCTCGAGACCTAAGGTCACATGGCCAAGTCGATCCAGCTCATTGTCGATAATGGCCAGTTCCTCGTTGATTGTCTCTCCCAGCTCATTTTTTTTGCCAAGGATGTGCAGATAGTTGCGGAGAATAGCGAGAGGATTATTGATCTCATGCGCAATCTTCCTGGCAACCAAAGCTGCTGATTGGAGCCGCTCGGCAGCGATCCGCTCTGCATGGGCTGTTCGCATCCGCTCCATGGCGAAGCAAATGGCCGCGTGGTTTGCCAAATGGCGCAGTGGGGTCCATTGACCATTGAAGGTCTGAAAGGTTTTTTCGGTTAGTCCAATGAGGAGTAAACCCAGTAATTCATTCTGATGAATCATGGGAATGGCGATCATGCCCTCTGTTCCGAGAAGGCGCAGGAGTTGGGCATCAAGGAGAGTGGCCGGATTCTTCCCCTCAGGTTGTTTGTTGAAAGTATGGAGCAGGCGCTTTTGCTGGAGCACTTTTCCTGGAAGGCTGTCGGCATACCGCTTCGGTGAAAAGGCGAGGTCGCTCATTTCCCTGGCCAGCTTGTTGTCGGGCGAGGTGGAGCCGCGCAAATCACCGGTTTGTGAGTCCAGCACCATTACCAGGCAGGCGTCTTCGTTGAAGAGGATTTTGAGTGCCTGTTCGACGGCAGCAACAACCTGAGCGTTGTTTTCGGTGCGGAGCAGATTGTCGAGAAGGCCGCTTAATTGGGTAATTTCCCTGATGCGATTGATCAGGCCCAGAGAAGTTTCCTTGTGCGTTTCCTGACTTTCCGGTTCTTTGTCATGGGAGGTTTTGGCGTTGCGGGGCACATGGATGCCAAGGTGTCCGGCAAGCTCCGCTATCTGCTCGTCCAGCCCCTCATAGAGTGCTTGGACCTGTGCGGCGGAAAGATTAAAGAGGCGATCGGCTGCATCCAGACAATCTTGACCGGCGGTGCTGCTATGGCTGAGCAAATCGGCCAGGCAAGCAATTCTGGTCAGCGGCAGCGCCTGTTCAACCTCCTCAAGCGGATGGTGGTGGTACCGGATGGCGTCGGCGAGCAAGGTCGGCAGTCGCCACTGTTCGCAGAGCCAGGCGCCGGCCGAGCAGTGGTTGACATGGAGTTTCTCCTCTTCAAGAAAGGCGAGCCTCCCGTTGTGACAGCGCACCCCTTTGAGCAGGAGCGGTGCGTATTTACCGGGAAAGGCCATCCAGAGGAGCAGTTTTCCGATATCGTGCAGGAGTCCGGCCAGATAGGCATCGGAAGGATTGGGGTGGGCGGTGGCAAAGGCGATGTTCCGGGCCAGCAGGGCGTTGAGGTAACTGTGATGCCAGAATCGGTCTATGGAGAGCAAGCCGTTGCTTTCCACCCGGCGAAAAACCTGTTGCACAGAGATGCTGATGGCCAGGTTCCTGACTGTGTCGCCGCCTAGGTACATGACCGCCTGTTCCACATTGGCAAAGGATCGGCGTGCTCCGATGAAAGCGGAGTTGACCAGTTGCAGCAATTTGGCACTGATGGCCGCATCCTTGTCGACTATGTGGGCAATCTCCTGGAGGTTGATCTCGCCTTCGTGGCAACTGTCGATCAATTGCAGCAGTACCTGCGGCATGCTAGGCAGGTTGCCGGAGATTTTGAGCGTGCTGAGAACATTGTTGGCGGTTGTCATGACCGGATACAAGAGTGGTTAAAAGGTAACTATCTTGAAACATGCATACTTTAATTTGTATAGCAGAGCGCCGGCGAAAAATCCAGTAACCAAATTTTAAAGGACCATTATTTTTTATCGGTTTCAAGCGGGGTTGATCGGTTGTTGCATTTAATTCGCTTGACCCAGGGTGTCCCATTTAGGTAGGTATGACCATTTATGAGCTGAGAGACAATGTTACGGGTGACGGCGTCGATGCCGTTCACCGGACGATAATGCACAGAAAGGAGGTGGCTTTTGCAAGTAGACGGGCAGGCATATCGGTCAATTTGGCTGGCGGCGGATGGGATTGGCGTTGAAATCATCGACCAGACTCAACTACCCTTTCGTTTTGCAGTCGTTCGTCTGGAAAGTCTGGAGGAGGCGATGGCGGCGATAAGGCAGATGCTGGTCCGCGGGGCGCCGCTCATCGGGGCGACAGCCGCATACGGTATCTGTCTGGGGTTAAGACAAGGTGCAACTTCCTCCGCCTTGGAGACCATCGCAACCCAACTTATCGCCTGCCGACCAACGGCGATCAATCTCCGCTGGGCCGTGGAGCGGGTGCTGCGAGTGCTCTTGCCTCTGCCTGCGGAACAGCGCCTTGCTGCCGCCTACAGGGAGGCTGGGCGGATCTGCGATGAGGATGTCGCTGCCAATGAGGCTATAGGGAGGCACGGCGCGCCCCTGATCGAAGCCATCGGGAAAAAGAAGAGGACAGGAGAGTCGGTCAACATTCTCACCCACTGCAATGCTGGCTGGTTGGCCACCGTCGATTGGGGCACGGCCTTGGCACCGATCTATAAAGCGGTGGCGGATGGGATACCCGTGCATGTCTGGGTGGACGAGACCCGGCCCCGTAACCAGGGCGCCAGCCTTACCGCCTGGGAACTGGTGGCCGCCGGTATACCCCACCATTTGATCGTTGATAATGCTGGTGGGCACCTCATGCAGCACGGCTTAGTCGATCTCTGTATTGTCGGCACCGATCGAACCACGGCCAGCGGGGATGTCTGCAACAAAATCGGCACCTATCTCAAGGCCTTGGCTGCCAAAGACAACGACGTGCCTTTTTATGTGGCCCTGCCGGGTTCCACTGTTGACTGGGCGGTGGGCGACGGGGTTACAGAAATTCCCATTGAAGAGCGTGGTGGGGAGGAGGTTCTGCGGCTGCAGGGGTTGGATGATGCCGGGATGGTACGGACCGTGTCGATCGCGCCTGCTGCGACACCGGCAATCAATCCGGCTTTTGACGTTACTCCGGCTCGGCTCGTGACCGGCCTGATCACCGAGCGGGGCGTCTGTCCGGCAAGCCGCGCCGGTCTGCTCGGACTGTATCCGGAGCAGGGGCAATGATTACTTCCGATCTGCGGGAACAGTTGCTGGCGACCGCTCGGGCAATGAACAGCCGGGGGTTGAATCAGGGGACCTCGGGCAATGTCAGCGTTCGCGAGGGCGGGGGTTTTTTAATTACGCCTTCAGCCCTGCCCTACGATCAGTGCAGGTCAGAGGATATGGTGTGGATGGACTGGCTCGGGCAGCCGCAAGGCAACCGCATACCCTCTTCGGAATGGCGGATGCATGGCGATATTTATCGCCACTATCCCCAGGCGGGGGCTGTTCTCCACGCCCATAGCCTTTACTGCACCACCCTGGCCTGTCTGGAGCGAACCATTCCGGCCTTTCATTATATGGTGGCCATGGCCGGCGGCGAATCCATTCGCTGTGCTCCCTACGCCACCTTTGGTACCCAGGCCTTGTCGGATGAGGTGATCGCGGCCCTGCGCGATCGTTCCGCAGCCCTTCTTTCGCATCATGGCATGATCTGCTATGCCGGCGACCTTGACCGGGTACTGGCCCTGGCTGTCGAGGTGGAAACCTTGGCCCGCATGTATCTTCAAGCCCTGCAGGTGAACGAACCGCCAGTCTTGCCGGCGGTGGAGATGGCTGAGGTCCTTCGCCGGTTCAAGGACTATAAACCCTAATTTTCAGGTTTTTCAGCGCAGATAGAGCAGGACGCCGATCTGGTACACCGCCACGGCCAGAAGGAAGGCGAACAGGGTGTTGAAAGTCATGGAAAAGACAGCCCATTTCCATGACCCCGCTTCTTTGGCAATGCAGATCACGGTGACGAAACAGGGGGCATAGAACATGATGAATACCAGCACCGCCAGGGCGACCACAGGGTTCCAATTGGGGTCCTTGGCCAGCCGTTCACTCAGCGAGGTCGGGTCCTTGGAGGTGACCTCGCCCAGCGAGTAGGCCGTACCCAGGGTCGAAATAATCACTTCTTTGGCGGCAAAACCGCCGATCAGAGCGATGTTGGTCCGCCAGTCGATACCCGCGTAGCGGCTGACGCTTTCAAGGGCTATACCAATTCGGCCGCCGAAGGAGTGGCGTAGCCTTTCCATCGCCACGTCCGCCTCAATCTGTTGTAATGCCTTGGTTAATTCCTCTTTGTCCGTTGATGTATGGATCGTCTGCGTTTGCTGCCGCTGGTGTTCGTAATGAGTTAGTCGCCCCTCTGGCAGTCCCGGATAGGTCATCATTGCCCAGATAAGCACGGAAATGCCGAGAATTACGGTACCCGCTTTTTTGATGTACTGCCAGGTCCGTTCCCAGGTATGGATGAACAGGCCTTTTAGGGTAGGGAAGCGGTAGGGCGGCAGTTCCATGACAAAAGGGGTAGAGGCACCCCTGAGCACGGTCATGCGGAGGAATTTGGCGGCACACAGGGCAACTATCCAGGCGGCTACGGTGGCGAGGAACATGTATCGGGCCTGATGATCGGAGAAAAAAGTACCGATCAGGAGCGTCAGCACCGGCAGTTTGGCGCCGCAGTTCATGAAGGGCACGGTTAAGAGTGTCGCCAATCGTTCTTTGGGAGAGCGTAGGGTGCGAGTGGCCATGACCCCAGGCACGGCGCAGCCGCCGGCAATGCCGCCCGAGACGATAAAGGGCATGACTGAAGAGCCGTGCAGGCCGAAAAAGTGAAAGATGCGATCCATCATAAAGGCCACCCTGGCAAGGTAGCCCGAGTCCTCAAGCACTGCAATGCCGAAGAACATGAACATAATAATAGGTACGAAACCGAGGACGCCGCCGACCCCGTCAACCACGCCTGAAATGATTAACGATTTGAACGGTCCATCGGGCAGCAGGGTGTCGATACCTTTATTGATGAGAGCGAAAAACTGCGAGAACCAGTCGACCAGCACGGTGCTGTAGCTGAAGGTAAAGGTGTAGAGGCAGAACAAAACCCCGGCCATGATCAGCGGTCCGAGGATGCGATGGGTGACGATCTTGTCGATTTTATCCGAGGCGTAGAGGCGGTCAGCGACAAACTTTCGGGTGATGATACCTTGGTGGAGGATTGATTTGATGTAGCCGTAACGGTGGTCGGCAATTACCGCCTCCGGGTAAACGCCAAGGGTGTGCTGGAGATGATGGGTCACTTCCTCGCAGCGAACGATGAGTTTGTTTCCTGCCTCGGGATAAATGGCCACCGCCTTCTGGACGATCTGTTCGTCGTTTTCGAGCAGTTTCACACCGAGCCAGCGCTCTGGATAGATGACGGTCAATTCCTTGCACTGTCTGATGTCGGCCATCATGTCGGCGAGGGCCTCATCGATATCTGAGCCATAACGGAGGAATGCTGGCTGCGGGGGCGTGGGTGAGGCGGCCACTGCCAGTACCGCATCCAGCATCTGATGAACGCCCCGACCGCTCCGGGCGATGATCGGAATCACTGGTACGCCAAGGCGAGCGCTTAATTCTTTGGTGTTGATGGTCACGCCCCTTTTTTCGGCAACATCGATCATGTTGAGAGCAATCACCAAGGGCGCCCCCAGTTCCAGGAACTGGCAGCTGAGGTAGAGATTCCGCTCCAGGTTGGAAGCATCGACCACGTCTACCACCACATCCGGTTTGTCGTTAATGATAAAATCGCGGGCCACCAACTCCTCAACCGAATAGGCGGACAGAGAATAGGTACCCGGCAGGTCAATCACGCGCAGGCCTTGGCCCTGATGGATGCAGCAGCCTTCCTTCTGCTCAACTGTAATCCCAGGATAATTGCCCACATGCTGCCGGGCGCCGGTAAGGTGATTAAATAGCGTTGTTTTGCCGGCATTTGGGTTCCCGGCTAAGGCAATGGTAATGGCATCATTCATGTTTTTTTAGGTGCAGTCTGACGTTGGGAGGTAATAGTAGGGCTGGATATTTAACGGCCGGAATATGTAACTGGAGGGGATGTTTCAACAGCAATCAATCAAGAAGCATCCCGGCGAGCAATGAATTAGAAAAGAAAGCAGCCAATATGCTTGATCATCAGGGCTTATATGCAGGGAAGGTCACCTTGCTTTTTGAGGTGCTGGCAACGGAACCGCAACCCGAACACCCGCAACCGCAGGAGAAATTTTTCGGATGGAGCAGCGTTCTCCATATCCGTTTCGCAATAAAAAAGACAGCTACGGCGATAGCGATCAATACGAGAAGCTGTTGCATATTTTTCTCCAAGGGTTGATTCGATTGGTGCGATTCTGTCCCTCAACCGTCGCACAAAAACCCATGGGATTGTGCGCCGGACGAAAAGCAATAACGTATTCAGACCTTCGCCACCAGGATATTGGCGGCGGTCGAGGCATCAATGCTCAGTGTGCCACCGCGGACCTTGATCATGCACTGTTGCCCTCCGCCCTTGCAGAGCAGTTCCAGTTCCGATCCCGGCAAAACCCCTAGGTTTGCCATCTTGGCGCAGATCTGCCTGTCGCCGTTGATGGCGCAAACGCGTAATCGGCTGTTGCAGCAGGTCTCAGACAATGGGGTCGCCGTCTGGGGCGACTGGTTGCCGCATCTTTTACGCCGCTGGCATTGGGTTTGGACATCGCTGAGTAGGAGACAGGATGTTTCGGATGGCTCCTTGGTCATGATCACGATTGATGCCTAGTTGAAAGTGATGGAATTTTGTTGCTCTTCCGGTGAGATTTGTCAAATAGAAAAAACTTCATTTGGCCAAGGTCGATAAGTTGAAGCAACCATTATTAGGTACTCCAAACAATCGTCACTGTCAACAGCTTTGCCAAGGGACGGAATGGGTATGGGGCAATTTTTTAAGGAAGGGGGGAAGGCCGACAGGTTTCTGAAATGGTACGCACGGCTCGACAAAGCGTGAGGGGGAAGAGACGCTTCGGAAGCGCCGAAACGATCGACTTCTTTTCCAGGAAGGGCGGGGAGTCAGTCAGGGAACGACTTCCACCTCGATGTAGTCTGCCTCGTTATTGCGCAGAGTCAGGGTGCCGCCCATAACCCGGAGAGCGACCGGGTCGTTGAGGGGTGCGCGCTGTTTTACCGTGATTTCAGTGCCGGGGACCAGGCCCATTTCCCGAATGCGGCGACCGAGTTCGCCGCCTACTTTGACGGTGACGATGGTGCCGCTCTGATTGATCGCCATATTTCGTAGTTTAATGAGAGGCATGTTGTTCACTCGTTAGGATTCATTCAGTTTAGCCCAACTGTCGCGCAGGGTGACAATCCGGTTGAACACCGGCTTGTCCGGAGAGCTTGTCACCGCATCGAGGCAGAAATATCCCTGCCGCTCGAACTGGAAACGGTCATCGGGGCCGGCCTGGGCCAATCCCGGCTCCAGCATGCAGCCGGCAAGCACGGTGAGCGAGTCCGGGTTGAGAAAGTCTTTGAAACTCTTTTCTTTGTCCGCATCCGGGTACTCTGCGGTGAAGAGCCGGTCATACAAACGAACTTCGGCGCGCAGGGCATGGGGCGCGGACACCCAGTGGATGGTGCCCTTGACCTTGCGACCGTCGGGAGCGGAACCGCCCTTGCTTGCCGGGTCATAGGTGCAGCGCAGTTCAACTACTTCGCCCTGATCGTTCTTCATTACCTTCTCACACGTGATGAGGTAGGCATAGCGTAGGCGAACCTCCCGGCCCACACTCAGCCGGAAGAATTTTTTCGGAGCGTCTTCCATGAAATCCGTTCGTTCAATATAAACCTCGCGGGAGAAAGGTACTGTACGTTCACCCATCTCCGGATGCTGCGGATGATTCTGGGCAATGACCTCCTCGGCCTGGCCTTCCGGATAGTTGGTAATCACGATCTTTAGGGGATCGAGAACCCCGAAAACCCTCCGGGCGGCTTGGTTGAGATCGTCCCGGGCTGCGTTTTCCAATACACCCATGTCGATCCAGCTTTCCCGCTTGCCGATACCGATGATGGCGCAGAAGCTGCGGATCGAGGCCGGCGTGTAACCGCGGCGGCGAAGCCCGGAGATGGTCAGCATCCGCGGGTCGTCCCAGCCTGAAACATGTCCTTCTGTAACCAGTTGCAGTAGTTTGCGCTTGCTGGTTACGGTATAGTTGATATTGAGCCGGGCAAATTCGATTTGCCGCGGGTGGTTGGGCGTATGCAGGGTGTTGAGAACCCAGTCGTACAGGGCGCGGTTGTTCTCGAACTCCAGGGTGCAGAGACTGTGGGTGATCTGCTCCAGCATATCAGAAAGGCAGTGGGTGAAATCGTACATCGGGTAGATGCACCATTTGTCGCCGGTGCGGTGGTGGCTGGATTTGAGGATGCGGTACAATACCGGATCGCGCAGGACGATGTTGGGTGCAGTCATGTCGATCTTGGCCCGGAGAACGCAGGTGCCCTCCGCAATTGAGCCGTTTTTCATCTGGGTGAAAAGGTCGAGGTTTTCCTCAATCGAACGGTTGCGGTACGGGCTTTCCTTGCCCGGTTCGGTCAAGGTGCCTCGGTACTCACGCATCTCCTCCCCGCTCAAGTGACAGACGTAGGCCTTGCCCATTTTGATCAACTCTATCGGCAAAATCATGCAATTGATCAAAGTAATCCGAGGCGTAGTAGAGGTGCTGACCCCAGTCAAACCCTAGCCAGTGCACGTCGCGCTTGATCGATTCAACATATTCCGTCGATTCTTTGTCCGGATTGGTGTCGTCGAAGCGCAGGTGACAGGCAGCCTGGTTTTCCGCCGCGACTCCGAAATTGAGGCAGATCGATTTGGCATGGCCGATGTGGAGAAATCCGTTGGGCTCGGGTGGAAAACGGGTGACGATGGTCTGGTGTTTCCCGGAACCGAGATCTTCGGCAATGATCTGGCGGATGAAATCGAGCGGTTTGCTGGCAGGTTCTTTTTCTGTGATCATGGGTGGATTTCCATTTGCAAGCGTCAGGTTGCGGCGAACAGGTGGTCTGTTTTATTCAATCGGGCTACGACCTTGTCCCGGCCCAGAGTGGTGATAATGTCAAACATCGAGGGGCCGGCCAACTGCCCGGTGAGCACAGTCCGCATGCCGTTGATCAGGGTTCCCGGTTTGATCTTCAGTTCATCGGCCAGTTCACGGCAGGCCCGCTCGGTTTCCTCAGCACTGAACGTTTCCAGTACGGAAAAACGTTCGGCCAGTTGCGGGAGCCAAGAGGCGAGTTCCGGAAATTTAAGCACATTTTTAGCCAGTGGTTTAGGATCAATGTCATACTGGTCGGAAAAATAAGCGCGGCCCGCTGAGGTGAAATCCTTGAGGGTGTGGAAGCGATCCCGAATCAGCCCCAGAGTGGCCAGATACCATTGGCACCGATTGGTTTCAAAAGCCGGGTCCCAGAGGGCTTCGGCCTCCAGTTCTTTGCGCACTAGGCTGCCGAGTTGTTCCAGTTCCATGGTACGCAGATAATGTTCGTTGATAGCGATCAGCTTCGGGTCGGTGAAAAATTTAGGGTCGCCCGGCTTGTAATTGAACACCGAGTTGACCCGGCTCATCCGCGAGAGACTGAAGGCTTCAATTAATTCTTCTCGGGAAAAGAACTCCTGATCCGTCCCGGGATTCCAGCCCAGCAAGCAGAGAAAGTTGCACAGTGCCCAGGGAATGAACCCCATTTCCCGGTAAAACTGAACCGCCACTACCTCACCATGGCTGCGTTTGGAAATTTTTCGCTTCTGCAGGTCCAAGGTGAGGGGCATGTGGGCAAATACGGGCAATTGTGCCTCCAGGGCCTCGTAGAGCAGGACCTGTCGGGTGGTGTTAGTCATGTGGTCCTGGCCGCGGATGATATGGGTGATGCGGTCGCGGATATCGTCAACAACATTGCACAGCAGATAAAGCGGTTTGCCGTTGGAGCGGACAATAACAAAATCCTCAATCTCGCTGTAGGCTCGCTCGATCCGTCCCAGGACCTCGTCGTCGTAAGCAGGGTTCCTTGGCGTTCGGGCACCTTGAAGCGGATGACCGCAGGCATGCCCTTTTCTTCTTTTTCACGAATCCGCTCGACGTTCAGATGGCGGCAGGTGCCGTCATAACCAGCTTCACGTTTTTTTTCCGCCAAAGCGATCTCACGTTTTTTCTCCAACTCTTCCTTGGTGCAGAAGCATTTGTAGGCATGACCAGAAGCCAGCAGGCGGTTGGCGGCAGCGACATGATTTTCGGCGAATTCGGTTTGGAAATATGGACCTTCGTCCCAGTCAATGCCAAGCCATTGCAGGCCGTCGATGATTCCGTCGATGGAGGCTTGGGTGGAGCGTTCCTCGTCGGTGTCTTCGATGCGTAAAATCAGTTTGCCGTTGTGTTTTTTGGCAAAGATCCAGTTAAACAACGCTGTTCTTGCGCCCCCGATGTGCAGGTATCCTGTGGGGCTGGGGGGGAAGCGAACGCGAACTTCTTCCATGCAAAACTCCTGTGGTTGACTCTTGTTTTGTTTTTCGCAAGGCAGGTGCGGCAAACTTAAAAGATATAGCGCCTTGCCAGCTTCTATTCAAGGAAAAGCTGAGCCCTGTCGATGGATTACTTGTGTCCTGGTCGATGGGGCGACTCACAGGGATGCTGATTATACTTTGACATTGTGACCATCCGGGAATATCGGTATATTCCAGCAAATGCATGTATCCCAATGCACAGGGGCATTCATGCAGGGTTGCATGTGCGTATAGGGTGTGATCCACCGTCTGTTGTTTGCCCTTGTTATTCGGGTCGCTCTTTTGGGTGCGCACTCGCAAACCGAAGGCTGAAAGAAAATTGAACTATTGAGTGAAAATTATGACCGAAAATCTCTCGAACTGCGGCGAATGTCCGGACGGCAGAGTAAGGGATGCGGGCGGCAGATGCGTCATGCCGGAGGTTACCTTTGCCTCGTTTATCCTGTCTTTGAACACGTCCGCTCTCTACCACATGGGCGAATTACCGCATCCGGAAACCGGGCAGCGGGTTGTGGATCGCGAGTTGGCCAAGCACACTATCGATACGCTGATTTTGCTTGCCGACAAAACCAAAGGGAATCTCGATCCTAATGAAAACGAGCTGCTTACCCGGATCCTCTACGAATTGAAGATGAGGTTTGTCAGGTTGACGACCTAAAGTCTGCTACCCCTTTTAATCAATGCTGCCCGATCGGCTTATCTTCAGTGCACCGGCCAAGATCAACCTGTTTCTCAAGGTGACCGGTCGCCGGCACGATGGTTATCATTTCCTTGAAACGCGCATGCAGAAGGTCAGCCTGTATGATGAAATCGAACTGCGGGTCTGCGCAGAGGGGATTCATCTCCACTGTTCTGATGCCAGCGTGCCTGGAAATCGGAGTAATATCATCTATCGGGCTGCCGAATTGTTTTTTCAGGTGAATCGCGAGCGGCAAGGCGGTTCGGGGTTCGGTGTTGACATAACGCTGACTAAAAGGATACCGGTAGCCGCCGGTTTGGGTGGCGGCAGTAGTGATGCCGCAACCGCGCTCAGGGGGCTGAACGAGTTGTACGGATGCGGCTTTTCTGCTGCAGAATTGGCGGAAATTGGCCTGCAGTTGGGGGCGGATGTGCCGTTTTTTCTTGCCGATGCACCGGCTGCATTTGCCACGGGAATTGGAGAAAATTTACAGCCGGTCGAGCCACTCTCAGGGTATAGCGTTCTCCTGGTTAATCCGGGTTTTCCCGTTTCAACCCGTTGGGTTTATCAGACTTTTGCATTGACAGAAAAGGAAAATGCAAGTAACCTAAAGAATTCGCAAGAAGGTGTTGTTAAGGCTTGCGCCCTGAGCAGTTCCGCGCATGCGGTTTCACCAGCGATGGTCTTGTTGAACGATCTCGAAACGGTTACACTTTCCAAGTATCCGGAGATCAGGCGATTAAAGGATGAACTGCTCCAGAATGGAGCGGCCGGGGCATTGATGTCTGGATCCGGGCCTACTGTTTTCGGTCTGTTCGCCGACCAGCATTGTGCTGAGGCCTGCCATGCTCTTTTTAAGCGCAGATTTCATCACGCCTATCTGGTCTCTCCTATCGGTGCGAAATGAATACCACTCCCGTTCGATCTGTCAGGCTATGGGCTGGGGCGTCGTCAAGCGGTAAGACACAAGGTTTTGATCCTTGCATTCGGGGGTTCGAATCCTCCCGCCCCAGCCAATTTTAAGAGAAGAGCGTTATGCCCAAGAAAATGAAGATTTTTACTGGCAACGCCAATCCGGCCATCGCCAAGGAAATCTGCGACTATTTAAGCGTCCCTCTGGGGGCGGCCGAGGTTAAGCAATTTTCCGACGGTGAAATTTCTGTCGAAATCGGCGAAAATGTTCGTGGCGCCGATGTCTTTGTCGTTCAGCCTACATGCACCCCGGTCAATGATCACCTTATGGAGTTGCTGATCATGATCGATGCCTTGCGCCGCGCCTCAGCCCGGAGGATCACTGCGGTTATGCCTTATTACGGCTATGCCCGACAGGATCGTAAGGTTCGGCCCCGGGTACCGATCACAGCCAAGGCCGTTGCCGAGATGCTCATGGTGGTTGGGACCAGAAGGGTACTGTGCATGGATCTCCATGCTGGCCAGATTCAGGGGTTTTTCAATATTCCGGTTGACCATCTGTACGCTGCGCCCATCATTTTGAAATACATCAGGGACAGTTTTGCCGATGTAGTGATGGTTTCGCCGGATGCCGGTGGGGTCGAGCGGACGCGCGCTTTTGCTAAACGTTTGAATGCGGGATTGGCAATTATTGATAAACGTCGCGAACGGGCCAATGAATGCGAGGCCGTACATGTCATCGGTGATGTTGCCGGAAAAACCGCTATCCTGCTCGACGATTTGGTCGATACTGCCGGAACACTTTGCAGTGGGGCGGAGATTTTGAAAAAGGTGGGTGCGAAAGAGGTGCATGCCTGCTGTTCACATGGGGTTCTATCCGGGCCGGCCATTGAGCGTATCACCAATTCCTGTTTGAAATCACTATTGGTAACCAATTCCATCCCATTAAAGGATGATGCCAAGCAGTGTGATAAAATTACCGTACTGTCTGTCGGTGAACTGCTGGGCGAGGCTATCGACAGAATCTATAATGAGGATTCCGTCAGTTATTTGTTTGTTTGATTTCGATTACCATTAACGAATTGTTATAGATCCCGGAGTAAGGGGGGAGGGTTTGCATGTTACAGGTACGTTTGGATTCTACAGTGCGCACGGTTTTTGGTAAGGGGCCGATGCGGCAATTGCGGATGCGTGAGATAACGCCCGCTAACCTCTATAGTGGCGGGCGTGAGACTGTATCTTTGCAGCTTGATACGCCGAAGCTCTATAAGAATCTCCTTTTTATTCATGGCCGCAACGCGGTGGTGACCTTGCAGGTTGAGGGCGACGTCGCCGGGGAGCGGCACGTATTGGTTCAGGAAATCCAGAAAGAGCCCGTTTCCGGAAGTCTCATTCATGTTGATTTTCTTGAGATAGACCTCCAAAAGGCCGCCAAATTTACAGTGCCGATCGAATATGTAGGAACAGCCAAGGGTGTTGATCTAGGCGGAGAATTACATGTGTTCAAGGACACCCTTCAATTGCGCGGATGTCCACTGGATATACCTGATGTCATTCAGGTCGACATTACTTCATTGGAGCAGGGTGGCGCGGGTTTGACCTACGGTGATCTTCCCGTTCCGGCCAACGTCGAAATGCTCGAGAAAGCCAGCGTTACCTGCGTCGCAGTACAGTAATATCCCTTCTTGTGTACAAAAGCAGAGCTTCTGCTTGAGTTTGAGTCTCCCACGAGCCGAAATAATCTTTCGGCTCGTTTTTTGTTTTTCTTTCTTTTGCATCCATGGCGAATTCTCGATTTTTGCTCGTCGGCCTCGGTAATCCCGGCAGGGAATACCATTTGACCCGGCACAACATCGGTTTTTTCTTTGTTGATTATCTCGCCGGCATTCAGGGGTTGCAAGCAGAGACCCTGAAAATGCAGGGGCTCTACTGTCAGGGGCACGCCCTTGGTGCCCACGTTTTTTTCGTAAAGCCGCAGACCTACATGAACCGTTCCGGTGAGTGTGTCCGCAGTTTTACCGACTATTTTAAAATACCTCGAGAAAATCTCCTTGTTCTGCATGACGATATTGATCTCAGTGCCGGCCGGATCAAGATGGTGAGTAAAGGTGGTGCCGGTGGACACAACGGTGTCCGCTCCATTGCCCAGCATATCGGAACGCAGAATTTTGCGCGCATGAAAATCGGTATTGGTCGTCCATTGGTTTCTTCCGAAGGTTCGGGGCAACCTGTGGACGAATTCGTCCTGTCTCG
The DNA here is from genome assembly GCA_963733595.1 of uncultured delta proteobacterium. Lineage (GTDB taxonomy): Bacteria > Desulfobacterota > Desulfobulbia > Desulfobulbales > Desulfobulbaceae > Desulfobulbus. Next base: position 557,019 of record CAVTDN010000012.1, read on the forward strand.
GATGAGTGAGAATGAGTTGTTGTTGTTCGACCAGCGCAAGGCCTGGGTAGAAGAGGCTGTCGCTCTGTTTGTCCGCGAGGGAATCGATGTCTGTATGAACCGGGTGAATGGCCGGTGATTTTTTTTGCGTGGAGACTGTTGACGTTGCGGAGACGATTCGGTACGGGTGGGGTGCAGGCAGTTGGCAGGTTTTAATCAGAGTTTCTCTCTCCGGACATCTTTCTTCTCTCTTGGCAATAGACAGGCTTTGCGATTACCCAAAAAATATGCTAATATAATATTTTAAGAATATGTAGCCCCTTCTGCGACCGGGTGGCATACTTCTATTCTAGTTCTCGGAGGATAATGTGTTTTCACAAGGTGATATGGCTGTATATCCGGCCCATGGCGTTGGACTCATCGAAGCCATAAAAACACAGACAGTCGGCGGTATTGATCAGCGTTTTTACGTGATGAAAATTCTGGATAACGATATGACCATCATGATTCCGACGGCTACGAGCGCCAACGTCGGCCTGAGGGCTATCATTTCCGTAGAAGAGGTGGCCAAGGTCATCGATATTTTGAAAGAGCGCGATGTCAAAATTACCGCGCAAACATGGAATCGCAGATATCGCGAGTACATGGAAAAGATAAAAACAGGGTCTGTCTTTGAGGTTGCCGTTGTGCTTCGAGATCTTTTTTTGTTGAAAGAGGATAAGGATCTTTCCTATGGCGAACGAAAGATGTTGGACACTGCCAAGAATCTTCTCGTCAAAGAACTGTCGCTTGCCAAACAGACTGAAGAGGAAAAAATAGAAAAACAGATAGAAAACCTTTTTTGTTGAACGCACAGCCCCCACTTTTCCAATGACAGGTTCTGCGAATAACAGTTTGCTGGAACCGAAAGCAGCACACCCTGCGGAGCCTCAAACAACCTTTGTCATAAGTTTGCATGAGGCCGGACAAAGGCTTGATCATTTTTTGACCAGTAAGTGCCCGGGACAATCCCGCTCCTTTCTCAATAAATTAATCAGCGCGTCTTATGTTCTGGTCGATAGCCAGCATGTAAAAGCCGGGCACCGCTTGAGGGAAAATGAAACGGTTTCTGTCGTCATTCCTCCACCTCAAGCCTCAGTTCTCGTTCCGGAGCATGTCGATTTTACCATCCTTCGTGAGGATGATCACCTCCTTGTCATCAATAAGCCCCCTGGACTGGTGGTGCATCCTGCCGGCGGACATCAAAGCGGCACCTTGGTGCACGGCTTGCTGCACCTGTGCAAGGAATTGCCGGCCGCAGCTGTTGGGCGACCAGGAATTGTCCACCGTTTAGATAAAGACACCTCGGGTGTTATGCTGGTGGCTAAGACCGACTATGCCCTGAGAACTCTTATGGCTGATTTTAAAGACAGAAAAATCCGTAAGATGTACCATGCTTTGCTGTTGCGTTGTCCCCGTGAAAACGAAGGCAGGGTTGTGGCCCCTATCGGCAGACATCCGGTCGACCGAAAAAAAATGGCTATTCGTCCGGTACAGGGCAAATATGCGGTCACAACTTGGCATGTTCTTGAGCGTTTTACCAACGGCTGGTGTCTGGCTGAAATTGGTATTGAAACCGGACGAACGCACCAGATTCGTGTCCACATGGCTTCGATAAAAGCCCCGGTAGCTGGTGATCTGCTGTATGGGGGAGCTGTCGACCGTCATGCCAGTCTAAGACCTACACGGCAGATGTTACATGCCAGCACTCTCCGTTTCGATCATCCGCTTACCGGAGAGGAACTGTGCTGTACGGCACCCTTATGTGATGATATGCAGATGCTGCTTGCAAGATTGCGTGAAACTCTCCAATGAAACCCTTCGTGCTGGGTATTACCGGCGGTATTGGATCGGGAAAAAGTTGCGTCAGCCGTTTGCTGGCCAGCTATTGTCTTATCCCCTTCGTTGACGTTGATCAATGCTGCCGAAATTTGCTGGATATCAATGAACCAGGCTGGCTTGCCCTTCGTTCCGAGTTTGGCAATGCTTTTCTACAACAGAATGGAGCGGTCGACCGTGCTGTCCTGCGGCAACGCATTTTCAATGAAGTTGAGACCCGTCGACGGGTCGACAGTCTCCTCCATCCCTTGGCGCGCGAAGCGATGCGAAGACAAGTTGATCTCTATCGGGCTCCACTGGTTTTGGTTGAAATTCCCCTTTTGTATGAGGCAGGTTGGCAGGGAGATGTTGACGCAGTACTAGTAGTGTATGCAAGACGTGGAGTTCAATGCTGCCGGATCATGCGCCGTGACGGTGTATTACGGAGAGAGGCGGCGCAAGCCATCGCTTCCCAGATGAGTCTCAAAGAGAAGGCTGATCAGGCCGCTTACGTTATCGACAACAGCAGGGGCTGGGCGATTACCCGTGGTCAGGTCGTTTCTTTGGGCAACGAGCTGTCAAATCGATTTCCGGCTTAATTTTCCGAGAAAGTTCTTGACAGTCGAACAGGAAACAAATATTTAATAAGTACATCTCAATAGATCGATCTGTTTTTTTCGATTTCTTGTTCTGATATTTCACGAAAAAATATATATTCACTAACTGAATCATGGCATTGTGCTGCCTGATTCCGTTGCATCTATTTGATACCTGGTTGTTGCAAGGGGCTGATCCCGCCTTTTTTATCCAGTCTCCTTTGTATTCAAAGATATCGTTGTATGTATCACTGTTGACAGTCCAACGAGCTGAAGAGAGAAAACCAGCAATACAATATTCCTGCCATTCTAATCATTTAAAATTCCCTTTATTACAACTATTATCCCATCGGCGGTTTGTCATGCTGGCCACCATGGAGGAATAACCGGTCAATGAATCCAACTGAGTTAAAAAACAAAAAAATTAAAGAACTCGTCAGCCTTGCTGCTTCCCTCAATATTGAAGGGTACAGCAATATGACCAAGCAGGAGCTGATCTTTGCTATCCTCAAGGAACAGGCAGATGAGGACGGTAAGCTCAGGGGCAGTGGTGTCCTTGAAATCCTGCAGGATGGATTCGGTTTCCTTCGCGCTCCGGATTACAATTATCTCCCCGGTCCGGACGATATCTACGTTTCCCCGTCGCAGATCCGCAGGTTGAATCTCCGCACCGGTGACACCGTGGAGGGCGAAGTTCGTGCCCCCAAAGACAATGAGCGGTATTTAGCGCTGCTTAAAGTCGACACGATCAATTACGAATTGCCTGAAGCGGCAAAAAACAAAACTGCGTTCATCAATCTGACACCGCTTCACCCGGAGGAGCAGATCAATCTGGAAACAACGCCGGATAATTTGTCCATGCGGGTGCTCAACATTGCCGCCCCGCTCGGCAAGGGTCAGCGAGGGTTGATCGTAGCGCCGCCGCGCACCGGCAAGACCGTTCTGATGCAAAAGATAGCCAACTCGATCGTTGCCAATCACAAAGAGGTTATCCTGATCGTCTTGCTCATTGATGAGCGCCCCGAAGAGGTCACCGACATGCGGCGCAGTGTTGATGCCGAGGTGGTCTGTTCAACGTTTGATGAACCGCCGCAACGGCACATCCAGGTGGCCGAGATGGTTATCCAGAAGGCCCAGCGTCTGGTGGAGCATAAGAAGGATGTGGTCATTCTGCTCGATTCTATTACCCGGTTGGCCAGGGCGTACAATACGGTTACCCCGGCTTCCGGAAAAATTCTCTCCGGCGGCGTCGAGGCGAATGCTCTCCATCGACCCAAGCGTTTTTTTGGAGCGGCACGTAATGTCGAGGAGGGGGGCAGCCTTACAATTCTGGCCACAGCCCTGATCGACACCGGCAGTCGCATGGACGAGGTCATCTTTGAAGAGTTTAAGGGTACCGGTAACATGGAGATTGTTCTTGATCGCAAGATGGCAAATCGCCGGATTTATCCCGCTATTGACATTCAAAAATCAGGAACGCGGAAGGAAGATCTGCTTCTGCCTCCCGAAGATCTCAATCGGATCTGGATCCTGCGCAAGCTGTTGTCCTCGATGAATCCCGCCGACGCCATGGAATTTCTCCTCGATAAAATGGGTCAGACTAAAAACAATCAGGAGTTTTTTGCCTCCATGAACCGGTAGGTTTCGTTTTTTCTTTGAAGAAATGACGAAAAAAGATATATTATATGTTTTTTATTGCTTTTCACGATGCCATCTTTCCAAAAGGAGTGTTACTCATGAAACCAGATATTCATCCCGAATATTATAAAATTAATGCTATCTGCGCCTGCGGCAATGAAATCGAACTCGGCTCCGTACAGAAGGAAATGCGAGTCGAAATTTGTTCCGCTTGCCACCCATTTTTTACCGGAAAACAGAAACTTATCGATACAGCAGGACGGATCGAAAAGTTCAAGAAAAAGTATGCCGGTTACCAAGGCGCCAAGAAATAATAAGCACTTCAGCGTTTTTCTTTACTCCCTCCTGGCCGCAGGCGTTGCCCGCCTACCGCACCTTGTTCCGCTTGAAATTTGGCGGATCAGGGTCGGCATATGGGTTTCTCTCCCTGTTGTCATGAGGGCTTTTCTTTTTCTGCACACATTCAAGCATGTTTGAGAATCTGCGTGATATTGATGAGAAACTGAGCGCGCTGGAAAGACAGCTTTCAGATCCGTTGCTGGTGGGTGATCAGCAACGGTATCGTGAGGTTGTCTGTGAACATTCCCTTGTTTCGAAAATAGCTGAACTTTATGCTGCGTATACCTCAACCTGTGAACAAATCAGAGATAGTCAAGAGTTGATCCGTACCGAACAGGACGATCCCGATCTGGTCGAGTTGGCCAAGGCAGAACTCGAAGTGCTTGCCCTGAAACAATCCGAACTGGAAAAAGCCATCCGTCTCCGCCTCCTTCCTAAGGATCCCAACGATGAAAAGAATATTTTTCTTGAGATCAGAGCGGGAACTGGTGGAGACGAGGCTGCCCTTTTTGTGGCTGATCTTATTCGTATGTATAGCCGGTATGCCGAAATGCAGGGCTGGAAGGTCGAGGTGATGAGTTCCAACCCCATCGGGATCGGCGGTTTTAAGGAAATAATCGTCCTCATCAGCGGGCAGCAGGTCTACTCCCGTTTGAAGTACGAATCCGGTGTGCACAGGGTACAGCGCGTTCCCGACACGGAAACCCAGGGGCAGGATCCATACCTCAGCGGTGACGGTTGCTATCATTCCCGAAGCGGAAGAGGTGGACCTGCATATCGAGCCCAGTGAACTAAAATTCGATATCTACCGTTCTTCTGGACCGGGCGGCCAATCCGTCAACACCACTGATTCCGCCGTCCGGGTCACCCATCTGCCCACCGGCCTAGTGGTCACCTGCCAGGACGAGAGATCCCAACATAAAAATAAGGCCAAGGCCTTGCAAGTCCTGCGCGCCCGTCTTCTTGACAGACTGGAGCAGGAGCGGCACGATCGGATCTCTGAAGATCGGAAAAGCCAGGTCGGAACGGGGGACCGGAGCGAACGCATCCGCACCTATAATTATCCTCAAGGACGGGTAACCGATCACCGCATCAATCTGACCATCTATCGTTTAGATCAGGTGATTGCCGGCATGCTCGACGATGTCATTGTCCCGATCATCACCCACTACCAGACTGAAGCGCTGAAGTCCGCTCACTAGCCATTAATCGAGATGTCCTTGATGCGGATCGATGAACTGCTGGCCGACGCTACCCGGAATCTGTTGCAGGCTGGCATTGCAGATGCCGCCCTTGATGCCCGCCTTCTGCTCCAGCACATGACCGGCCTTACCCGGAGCCAACTGGTGCTGCGCAACGATCTTTCAGTGGATGAACAGACTCTTGGGCGTTACCGGAGCCTCATCGAGCTGCGGAGCCAGCGGACTCCGCTGCAGCACTTGACCGGTTCGCAAGAATTTTGGTCCATGGATTTCATGGTGTCGCCCGCTGTACTCATTCCTCGTCCTGAAACCGAATTCCTTTTGGAGCAGGTGTTGACAACCTGCTCGGCAACAGTGATCACTCGGGCGCTTGATATGTGCACCGGCAGCGGCGTGATTGCGGTTGTGCTGGCCAAGGAGTTAGGATGCTCTGTGGTTGCGGTCGATATTTCCGAGGCTGGCTTGCGGGTAGCGGTGGAAAATTTTTCCAACCATCGGGAGTCAGACCGGATACTACCGGTGTGCGGTGATCTGTTCACCGCGCTGGACAGCAATCGGAAATTCGACCTTATCGTCAGTAATCCGCCCTATATCCCCGAAGAACAAATCGACCAACTGGAGCCGGAGGTCTGTCGGGCCGAACCGCGCGTGGCCCTTTCCGGCGGCCCCGGTGGGATGATGATCATCGAGCGGATTGCTTCGCAGGCGCACACATTTCTCCATCCTGGTGGATGGCTTTTTCTTGAAATCGGCGCAGAGCAAAAACAGGCAGTGGGAGCTCTGTTCCGTTCGCTTGCGCGCCATTACTGCGAAGTCCGGGTTATTGATGACTGGGCGGGCCGACCGCGGGTTCTCCAGGCACGTTGTTCCCTGAAATGATACGCGATTGTTAATCGCACATCCCTTTTCTCTTAGAATTTCTGAGTGTTTTTTATGGAAAAACTCATCATCGAGGGTGGATACCCTCTCTATGGCTCAGTGGCAATCAGCGGCGCCAAGAATGCCGCCTTGCCTCTGATGGCTGCCACCTTGCTGGCTCCCGGACTGCATACCCTGCATAACGTCCCCGATCTCCGTGACACTAGAACCATGCTCAAACTCCTTGAGATCCTGGGGGCGCAGTGGGAGCGGGTCGGGCAAACGGTACGAATCAACAGTGATCGTCTCACAGGCGTGGAAGCGCCTTATGATCTGGTGAAGACCATGCGGGCCTCGGTACTCGTATTGGGTCCATTGCTGGCGAGGTCAGGTTTTGCCCGTGTTTCGCTTCCGGGCGGCTGCGCTATCGGCGCCCGACCCATTAACTATCATCTCAAGGGATTCGAGAAGCTTGGGGTGACCACCCATCTGGAGCAGGGATATGTGGAAGCGATTGTCGCGGGACGGATGCGTGGCGGCACCGTCTATTTTGATATCCCGTCGGTGACCGGCACAGAAAACGTGCTCATGGCGTCGGTTCTCGCCCAGGGTGAAACAGTCATCAAGAATGCCGCCAAAGAACCCGAGGTCGGCAATCTCATCGAAATGCTTGTGGCCATGGGTGCCGAGATCGAAGGAAAGGGGACGGATCGGTTGACCGTCCATGGTGTCGACCAGCTGTATGCGACCGAATCGACCATCATTCCCGATCGGATAGAGACCGGAACCTATATGATTGCAGTGGCCGCCACCGGCGGCTCGGTGACCATAACCAACTGCAATCCCGACCATCTGCCGGCTCTTACCGAAAAACTGCTGCTTTGCGGGGTTGAGATCGAAGCAGCTACGGAGTCGATGACGGTTTCCTGTCCCGAAGTCGATGGCCGGAGTCGGTGTCACCTGCGCAGCGTCGATATCACCACTCTGCCCTATCCAGGCTTCCCCACCGATCTGCAAGCCCAGTTCATGGCCCTGATGGCACAGGGAGAAGGCACCTCCATCATCCATGAAACCATTTTCGAAAATCGATTCATGCACGTGGCGGAACTCAAACGTATGGGGGCGGACATAACTATTGAGGGCTCTCGCGCCGTTGTTCGTGGCATTGGTCGTGACAACCTCTGCGGCGCACCAGTCATGGCCACTGACCTGCGGGCTTCCGCTTCTCTGGTTATCGCGGGTCTTTCCGCGGGCGGGACCACACAAATCTCACGAATTTACCATCTTGAGCGGGGGTATGAGAGTATGGTGGAAAAATTGCGAGGATTGGGGGCAACAATCTCGAAAGTCAGAGAGTAGTCGTCAGGGGCAAGGGGAGATGAAGGCGCATGATGCAGGGGAAGTCGGCATTGCCGTCGATCTCAATCCTGCCGCCATGATTTTCTACAATCTGCCGAACAATAGATAATCCTAAACCTGTCCCATCTGTTCGGCTGGAAAAAAAAGGGGTGAAGACCTTGTCGCGCATTTCAATAGGAATTCCAGGCCCTTGGTCTCGAATTTCCACACACAGTTCTCCCGAGCCTTCGGCAGCGCTTTCCCCGGCGGTGACGACAACACGCCCCGTTTGAGTGCCCACGGCCTGGCAGGCATTGTCAATGAGGTGGGTCAAAACCGTCTGCATCTGCTGCCGGTCGGCCCAGCAGTCAAGCCGATCGTCGATCTCCTTAATGATCGCCGCCGTCACCATCGCATTACTCCCAGCCTGCAGTCGGGCTGTTACCTCGTCGATCAGTCGGTTAAGATCAAACCATTCAGGTTGGATCGCGGCTGGCCGGGCAAACTGAAGAAAATCGGTGATGGTCTTTGCCATCCGACCCGACTCCCGAAGAATAATGCCGAGTAAAGTTTTCAAGGTGCCCTGGTCAAGACCACCGATGTTGCCTTCTTCCATGGCTAAAATCTGGGCGGACCCGGAAATAGCTGCCAGGGGATTTCTGAAGTCGTGGGCAATAGAGGCGCTGAGTTCGCCAATGGCCGCCATTTTTTCTGCCTCGCGGACCTGTTGTTCCATTCGTTCGATCTGGCTGATGTCCTGAAGGGTTATTACCTTCCATCTGGATTGCTGCTTCTCCCTCTCCTCTTGTTCTGGCATGTTGAGATATGAAAAAGAATAGCCTATTCTGGTAATTATCCCGTCAAATTTTCGGAAGTCGCAGACGTCGCGACCATGGCGTTCCTGAAGAAGAATGCCGGGAAAGCAGCGGTTGAACGGTTGGCCGAGAACTTTTTCAGGTGGGTATCCGGTGATCCGTTCTGCCGCCTGATTATATGAAGTAATGAAATCGCTCCGGTCTGTGGTGATGATCCCGGTGGAGATATCATCAAAAATTTGTTTGTAGAGAATGGAAAGCCGATCATACTCGAATGCGGTTCTCTGTAATTTCTCTTCGGTGACACGTAATCTCCGAGCCAGTTGTCCGCTCAGCAAGGCGGCTAGAAAGAAGAGCAGTCCATAAATGGCAAAGAGATTGGTGCCGGTGAGAAAGGAGGTTGGAGCCTTGTACGTTGAGGCAAGAAAATAACGGGGAATCCATCCAAGCTGTTCGAGAGCAAGGACCCCGCCATAGAGCAGGGTGGTGGTAGCAGCGAGGAACAAGCCGCCCAGTCGATAGAGTATGAGCCCGGCGGCAATAACGGGTAAGATCAGCAACGAGGTGAAATCCGACTGGCTGCATCCGGTGGCATACACCAGCAGAGCAATGAAAACGGAGTCGAAAAACAGTTGGATCACACCGAATCTACGAACTGAGCGGGTTCTCCGTTGGAGAAGAAGCGCTGAGACGATGGAGAAACCATACAGCCCCAGAAGGAAGACGGACGTCATTAAGGAGGAGGGGAGGATGACGTTGTGTCCTTTTTCTCGAAAGAACGCGGCAAGTCCGATAAGCAGGGTGAACAGAAACACCCGGGTCGCTATCCACCAGAGAAGATGTCTCCGGGTTTCTTGTTCACTCTCAATGACCGGGGTCAAGGCCTTGGTGATAAAACGAAACATTCTGGGCGCCGTTTGAAGGGAAAGATGGAGGTGGCTTCGCCTTTTATTGCCGGTTTCAGTCGATGTTGTGCTTTTTTGTTTTGTAACGCAGGCTACGGAAACTGAGTTTGAGCAGGTCGGCGGCGCGCATTTTTGAATTGTCGGCTTTGGTCAGGGCATGGAGGATCATCCCCTTCTCTACCCTTTGCAGCACCTCCTCCAGCCCTTGAGAAAAGAGTTCGTTTTCATCATGGGCCGCGACAAAAAGCGGCGCCTTTTTTTTGTCCGGTTCCGGCTTGTTTTTTTCCTGACGGTGCAGGGAGAGAATCAGGCTTTCCGGCAGGATGATATTAGAGGATTCGAGGGCAACGCCCCGCTCGATGATATTCTCCAACTCGCGGACATTACCAGGAAAATCATACTGCATCAAAACTTCCATGCCGTAGGAGCTGATGGTCTGCACCTCCTTGCCGAGCAATCTCGAATATTTTTTGAGGAAATGGTCGACTAAGAGCGGCACATCGCCGATGCGTTCGCGTAAAGGGGGAACCCGGATAGGGACCACCGCCAGCCGATAGTAGAGATCCTCCCGAAATTTTCCTGAAATAATTTCTTGTTCCAGAATCCTGTTGGTGGCGGCGATGATCCGCACATTGACCTGTCGGGTCTTAGTCGATCCCACCGGCATGAACTCTCTTTCCTGTAGGACCCGCAGGAGCTTGGTCTGGATAATCGGGGTCAGTTCGCCGATTTCATCGAGAAAAGCTGTGCCGCTGTCAGCCTGCTGGAACAACCCCGCCTTGTCGGCGATGGCCCCGGTGAAGGAGCCCTTGACGTGACCGAAGAGTTCGCTTTCCAGCAAACTTTCGGGGATGGCGCTGCAGGTAATAGGGACAAAAGGATTACCTGCCACCCGTGAACGGTTATGGATGGCTTTGGCCACCAGTTCCTTGCCTGTTCCCGATTCGCCGTAGATAAGGACATTGGCCGGTGTCGGAGCAATCTTGGTGATCAGATCGAAGATTTTCATCATCTCCGGGCTTTGGCCGATGATTTCGGGAAAGCCGCTCACCTGCTGTGGGTCGCTTTTTTGTTTCTTTTTCAGCGCGGCCCGGACAATGCTTTTTATCTCGTCGACATTGAAGGGCTTGGTGATGTAATCGAAGGCTCCGTTTTTCATTGCTGCTACCGCATCGTCGGGCGAGGCAAAGGCGGTGATCATAATCACGCCGATATCCGCTTTCAGTTGCTTGAGTCGGGCCAGCAGTTCCAGACCGGTCATGCCCGGCATGCGGATATCGGAGATAACCAAATCAAAGGGGTGCTGCTCGGCAAGCTCGAAGGCCGTCCTGCCCTCGGCCGCGGTGGTGACGTGGTACCCTTCTTTTTCAAGAAGAATTTTGAGAAACTCGCGCATGCTCAGTTCATCATCGACAACCAGAATGGAGGCCATGTTCATCCTTATAAAAGTCCTTGCAAATCAGTCCATTGGCTATATACGCCAGTGTAGCCCCAAGTAGAAGTCGAAGTCAAACATTATCCATAAGCGGTTTACTTTAGAACGGGAATAGGGTAAAAAGATGCGCTATCAATTCTCCCCAACCAATTTTTTCAGTGACGAGCGAATGGATACTCAGGAACAATTTGATCAACAGAGCCTGACCGAGCATCTGAAGGAGTTGCGATCCTGTCTGTTGATTGCCCTTGGGGCCGTTGCCGTTGGTTTTGCCGCCGCCTACAGTTTTGTCGAGCCGCTGGCTGACTGGTTTCTCCGCCCCCTGATCAAGGTGTTGCCGTCCGGCAAGCCGTTGATTTTTACCTCCTATCAAGAAGGCTTTTTTTTTATCTAAAACTCGCCCTCGTCTGCGGCGCAGTTCTTGCTAGCCCGGTTATCTTTCTCCAAATCTGGAGGTTTATCTCCCCCGGCTTGTATCGGCACGAAAGAAAGGTGCTGGTTCCCTTTACGGTGATTTCCACCCTCTGCTTTGTCGGCGGTGCTGCCTTTGGCTACTTTGTGGTCTTTCCCCCGGCTTTTCACTTTTTATTGGGGTATTCCAGTGCCTTTCTTGAACCCATGCCGTCGGTTGATGAGTATTTTTCACTGGCCTTACGGCTGTTTCTAGCCTTTGGCGTTATCTTTGAGCTACCTGTGTTCATGGTCTTTCTCGGTAAGATCGGGATGGTCAACAAGCCTTTTCTGGTGAAAAATCGGAAATATGCCCTCTTGATAGCCTTTATTGTCGCCGCCATTCTCACGCCAACGCCTGATGTGGTCAATCAATTGCTGATGGCCGGACCACTCATCCTGCTTTACGAGGTCAGCATCGTCGCTGTGGCAGTTTTTGCCCGAAAGACCCTGACAGGTTTTCCACCCAAAGCCGATGAACCGGCGGTCAATGCCGGTGCCCAGGATTAGGGACACGTCCGTTTTGCCTGGATATTTGCGGGGGCGCTTGCTGCTTACAAGTCGTTGACTTTGTTCTTGCCCCGCCGGAAACAATTCGTTTATTCTACGACAGTTGGCGGTTACCGTTCGATTAGCCCCACCAAGGGGCCGAATCTGCCGCCATCATCCAAATACATTATCAACAGGAGGGTAAGAATGTCGTATATTGCCGATTTTGAGAAAGCCCTGGAGATTGGCCGGCCGCCGAATATCAGAACCCTGTTTCCCCATTCTCGAGCTCTGATCGTTAGCGGTAAGGTCATTGACCGCGCCATGCTGGCCAAAGGCGGGGCTATGACCATTGCCGCCAACGGCAGGAATCATCTAATTATCCGTGGCGCCCTGCAGGCGGCGCAACGGGCGCATGCAGCCATTATTATTGAAATTGCCCGATCCGAGGGCGGGGCCAACGCCTACTGCCCGGTCAACTACTGGAATATTGCCCGGCAAGTCGACGCCCTCTGTAACGAACTGGCAATCACCGTCCCGGTGGCCATCCACGCTGATCACTACGGCATCAAGAAGCCCGAGGATGTTCCGGCGGCAGCCATCGAGATTCCGACTATCTTCGACGCCGGCATTACCTCGATCGCCATCGATGCCTCGCACATGCCTGACGCCGATAACCTCTTGGCCAGCATCAAATTGAACAAGTGCCTCCCTTCCTGGGCAGGTCTCGAAACCGAGGTGGGTGAAATCAAGGGCAAGCAAGGGCTCTCTACCAAGGATGAGGCCTTATTTATCATTCAGGGGCTCAACGCCCACGATATCTTTCCCGACTGGATCGCGCTCAACAACGGTACCACCCATGGCATCGAGGCCTCAGCCCAGGGTATCCAGGTGGAGCTGACGGCTGAAATCCACAAAGCTCTGGCTGGGTTTGCGGTTTCCGGAGCCCAGCATGGCACTTCGGGTAACAACTCCGACCGGCTCCGGGCTATTGCCGCCCAGACCTACACCACCAAGGCCAATGTGGCCACGGCCCTGCAGATGGTTTCCTGGGGTCTGGAGGTCAACGATTACGGCAACGCCGCCCTGGACGCGGGCGGCGAGTTCATCAAGATCCCTGGCGAAGGGGTTACCGAAAAGTTGTGGCAGGCGATGCGGGCTTTCGCCGACTCCAAAGGCTGGAAAAAAGGCGATTACAAAAGCCTCAATCTACCCTTTGAAAACAAAATTCTGGGTCAGCCCAAAGCGGTGCGCGAACGGATGGCCCGGCGAGTGGAGAATTTTATCTATACCATGCTCGTCGAGGTTTTCAATGCCGCCGACACTGCCCGCTTCGGCGTGGAGGCGATCCTTGAAGCCGGCTCCCATGATATCGGTCCCAAAACCGGACGGATCGAGTCACCGGAAAACTGGACCGAGACCAAGATCAGAGAACGGGCTGCAATTCTCAACACCGACAAAGGACCGGTCGGCAATTTCGACGATTGAGCCCTTCGCGCGCTCACGAACCAACAAAAAAGCCGCGATCCGTGTCGCGGCCCCAGCAAAGCGGCATGCCCGGCATGCCGCTTTTGTTGTCTCTGGCAAAATTACCGGTTGGATTGTAGGCTCGCCACATCCTTCCACTCCGGCGGTATGCCGTTGGAGAAGGCATAGGCGTTGTCGACCACCTGAACGGCGGGCGGCCAGTGGGTCAACTCGAAGAGGGTGTAGCCGCGCAGGAGATTGCGCCAGAAAGAAATGTGGGGAGAGCCTGCCTTCTGCCCCAGGTTGCCGGCGGTCATTCGGAAGGGGAAAATATGCACGGGTACCGACGGCTGGCCCGTGGCAAGGGCTTGATCGACGATGGTGTAGATCTCTTCGATAATGGGATCGGTCATGGCGAAGCAACCGACCGATTCCTGTTTGCCATGCACCATGATCAATCCGCCGGAAGCATTGTGCAGCTGATCATACTGATTGGGATAACCGATATTGAAGGCCAAATGGTATTTGCTCCTCGGGTTGAGGCGTGTCGGGGTGACCTCATAGAAGCCCTCCGGCGCCTGCTGATCCCCTTCTTGCTGTTTCGGGCCGATGGTGCCGGAAAAATTGGCAACGGGATATTTCTTGAACAGCTTAAAGGCGCCGCCGCGCCGAACCCACAGCTCCAGCTCTTTTTCTTCCTTGAAGATTCTGATGTATACCGGAGCGCCAAAGCTCAGCAAGGCGTTGCGGAATTCGTTGCGCAGGGTGGGTTCCTGTTGCGCCCGGACATCGACCGACAGCTTGCTCTGCGGGGTGACGACCGGCACGGGTTCCTCGGGCACCCGTTTGCGGGGCGGGGGGTTGAAGATAAAGTCGTACTGCGGGCCGAGTTCCTGTTGCGCCGTCTGCGGCCCTTTCGCCTTCTGTGAGCATCCCTGTCCTCCGATCAGGAGGGTGAAGGCAAACAGGGCGATGCACGCGATTCGGGCGGCGGTTGACTGTTTTGGTTCCGTGACCAAGGGCTTCTTCATACTGCTCCTCGCCGCAAAGTGTTGAGGTAATGTGCAAGGATGGTTGGTTGCACCCCTTGCCGACATCAGATCAAGTATTCGGTTCATGCTGTTGGGCCGGCCTTTCAGGCTTCAGCAGCGCAGTCACGCTGCGGACAATGCCGTTGGCGTCAATACCGGCGTTGGCCCAGAGGGTCGCTTGAGGGCCCTGTTCAACGAAGTGGTCAGGGTACCCTAAGATCGCAACCGGCACGTGCAAGCCCTGTTGATTGAGGAGCTGGAGGACACCACTGCCGAATCCACCCAAGGCGCAGTTGTCCTCGATGGTGACCACCCGGCCGGTCCGCACCGTCCAAGTGGTGATCAATTCACTGTCCAGCGGCCTAAGAAACCGGGGATTGATCACTGCGGCGCTGACGCCCTGGGCTGCCAGCATGTCCGCAGCGGCCAGAGCCGGATGGACTCGGTTGCCCACGGGCAGGAGCAGCACGTCCGCCCCTTCCCGTAGCAGTTCCCCTTTGCCGATTTCCAGATGCCGGAACGTGGCTTCCAAGGCGACGCCTTCCCCGCTGCCTCTGGGATAGCGGAGCACCACCGGGCCGTTATGATGAAGCGCTGTGGAGAGCATTTGCTGCAATTCGTTTTCGTCCTTAGGCGCCATCACCGTCAGATTCGGGATGAAGTTGAGAAAGGAGAGATCAAAGACACCGTGATGGGTTGGGCCATCGGCCCCAACCACGCCGCTGCGGTCCAGAGCAATGGTCACGGGCAGGTTGGGCAGGCAGACGTCGTGGATCAGCTGATCCAAGGCCCGCTGCATGAAAGAAGAATAGACCGCAAAAAAGGGACGGAGGCCCTCCAGGGCCAAGCCGGCGGCAAAGGTGACCGCATGCTGCTCGGCAATGCCGACATCAAAAAAACGTTCAGGGAATTCGATGCTGAAAGGCAGCAAGCCAGTGCCGCCTGGCATGGCGGCAGTGATTGCAACCAGGCGCTTGTCTTGTCGGGCTAATCTGCAGAGGGTCTCGCCGAAGACCTTGGTATACGAAACGGCCGCATTTTTTGTTTTTTTCGGGGCGCCGGTGGTGACGTCAAAGGGGCCGATCCCATGGTATTCGCCAGGACGGGTTTCGGCCGGCTTGTAGCCCTTGCCCTTGGTCGTGATCACATGCACCAGCACCGGGCCGTGATTGTGGTCGCGGACATTTTCGAGGGTCGCAATCAGGTCTTCAAGTTCATGCCCGGGGATCGGGCCAATGTATTTGAATTTCAAGGCTTCAAACAGCATGCCGGGGGTAAAAAAACCTTTAATGCTCTCCTCGCTCTTGCGCAGGACGGTGAGGATGTTTTCGCCCACAGAGGAGAGGGCCATTAATCGTTCTTCGATATGATCCCGCAGGCGGCGAACGGTCTTACCGGTCATCTTGCGACTGAGGAAGCTTGAGAGCGCACCGACGTTTTTCGAAATCGACATCTCGTTGTCATTGAGGATGACGACCAGATTGCGGCCCAGATCGCCGGCGTGGTTGAGCCCTTCAAAGGCCATGCCTGCGGTCATGGAGCCGTCGCCGATGATTGCGACTACCTTGCCTGGGTCTGCCTGGATGGCCTTGGCCGCCGCCATGCCGAGGCCATAGGAGATCGAGGTGGAGCTGTGCCCGGCCTCCACCGTATCGTACTCGCTCTCCGCCCGTTTGGGAAAACCACTCAAGCCCTTGTACTGGCGCAGGGTGGTAAACCGATCCCGACGGCCAGTGAGCAGCTTATGGGCGTAGGCCTGGTGCCCCACATCCCAGATCAAGCGATCGCGGGGCGTGTCGAAGACATAATGCAGGGCCATGGTCAGTTCGACCACGCCTAGGCTGGGGGCCAGGTGTCCACCGGTTTCGGCCACGGTCGCAATGATGGTTTCCCTCAGTTCCTGGGCAAGAATTTCCATCTGCGGCAGGCTGAGTTGACGCAGGTCAAGGGGAGAGTCAATGGTGTCCAGCAAGGCGCAATGACGGTCCGTCAGGGAATCCACATTCAGCATAACTATTTTTTACGATTTACAATGTAATTGGCAAGGGCCCTGAGTGGATCGGCCTGATAGTCAAAGGCGGTAAGGGCGGCAATCGCCTCCTGCACGGCTTCCCGGGCCATGGTTCGGGATGTTTCCCTGCCGAAAAGCGAGGGATAGGTGACCTTGTCGGATCTGATATCACTGCCTGCCGGTTTGCCCAGCTGTTCGGTGGTGGCCTCGACATCAAGGAGGTCGTCGACGATCTGGAAGGCGAGCCCAATGTGATCGCCATACGTTTTCAGGGCTTCCTCCTGCTCAATGCTGGCACCGGCGACAATGGCGCCGCAGGCAACAGAAGCGGTAATCAGGGCACCGGTCTTGGCGCGATGGATCCTGCGCAGCGCATCGTAACCCACCTCTTTGCCGGCATAGATCATATCCAGGGACTGGCCGCCGACCATACCGAGAGATCCGGCTGCCCGGGCAACGGTCTGAATAATGCGGATCCGGGATCGATCACCAATAGGGGCGGTCAGCGGACTGCTGAGCAGATCAAAGGCAAAGGTGAGCAGGCCGTCGCCGGCAAGAATGGCCGCCGCCTCACCGAATACCGTGTGGTTAGTTGGTTTACCCCGGCGAAGGTCGTCGTCGTCCATGGCCGGCAGGTCATCGTGGATGAGGGAGTAGGTGTGGATGCATTCCAAGGCGCAGGCCACGGGCAGGGCCCGTTGCCGGGTTTGGTCGCCGCTGTCCACGGCCTCAGCCGCTGCCAAACAAAGGATGGGCCGGATTCGCTTGCCGCCGACAAAGAGGCTGTAGCGCATGGCTTCGATGTGTTTGAAGAAGGTGCCGACGGGCTCGAGCATGAGGGCGGCAAGGCGATCCTCAACCTTTTGCCGCTGTTCAGTCAGATAGGTTGTGATCTCCACCGTCTTCCTCTGCAAAGGGCACGCTCACCAGTTCGCCATCCTTTTTCAACAGCAGCTCGACGTGTGTTTTCGCCTCATCGAGCTTGCCGTTACAGAATTGCACCAGTGCCATGCCTTCGTTGAATTTCTCCAGACTTTTTTCGAGGCTGAGATCGCCGGCTTCCAGTTCGTCGGTGATCTGCTCCAGTCTGGTCAGCGCGTTTTCGAAGGTCTTTTTTGCCATAAAGCGGCCCCATCCGCCAGAGCTGTGAACGATTTTGTTTGCCGAATAAATTAAGCAAGGGTAATCGTCTATACTAACTCTCCCTATGGGTTTCAACATCTCTTTAATAATGACTCAATATATAGAACGATTCGTAGCCTGGCTCCTGGTGGAAAGGGCCTACTCGTCCCACACCGCCGATGGGTACCAACGGGATATCGTCGAGTTTTTTCGTTTTTGCGGCAATGGTATCGCACCCGGATCGATCACCTCCGCCCAGGTTCAGTCCTTTGTCGGTTCGCTCTATGCCAGCAACGCCAGCGCTTCGGTGGCGCGCAAGCTCTCAGCCCTGCGTACCTTTTTCCGCTTTCTCCAGCGCGAGCGGGTGCTTGCTGTCGACCCGATCGCCGGCGTTGTTGGCCCGAAACTTGGTCAGCATATTCCGCCCTTTCTCACCGTGGATGAAGTCTTCAGCCTGCTTGAGGCTCCGGTGACCGGAGACCGCTATTGGCGCCGTGACCGGGCAATGTTGGAGATGCTTTACTCCACTGGCATGCGGGTCTCCGAACTGGTGGGTTGTAATAGGGAAGACGTTGATTGTGTTGCCGAAATGGTCCGGGTCCGGGGCAAGGGTAATAAGGAGCGGCTAATTCCCTTCGGTCGTGCCGCCCGGGAGGCAATGGAGCAGTATCTGCCTGAACGGGAGGCTCTGAGCATTGCCCGCATCCAGCGGGGGCATGAAGCTGAAGGTAAGGCCTTCTATCTCAACGGCCAGGGAACTCGCCTCAGCGCACGTAGTGTCGAGCGCTCCATCCAGATGTATGGCCTCCGGGCCGGTATCGGAGTGATGGTCACTCCGCACGCCCTGCGCCATTCCTTTGCCACCCATCTCCTCGAGATGGGGGCCGATCTACGAACGGTCCAGGAATTGCTCGGCCACGTTAGCCTGTCAACGACGCAGAAATACACGCACATCAACATCGATCATCTTGCCAAGGTCTACGATCAGGCGCATCCGCAAGCGAAGGGGCGCGGTCGATGAAAAGCGGCTCGGGGATTGACGCCCCTTTTCATCATGGTTACACATCCCACCATCTTTCACTTGTTGAACCATCATCGAATCAAAACTATGCACACACAAAAAATTCGTTCCACCACCATTATCGCCATCCGGCACAAGGGGCAGGTCGTTGTCGCCGGCGACGGCCAGGTTTCGCTCGGAGCCACTATCATCAAACATCAGGCGCGCAAGGTTCGGCGGCTCTATCATGATCAGGTGATTACCGGTTTTGCCGGTTCCACCGCCGACGCCTTCACCCTCTATGACCGGTTGGAGCAGAAGCTTGAGCAATACAGCGGCAACCTGATGCGGGCCGCGGTCGAGTTGGCCAAGGATTGGCGTATGGACAAAATGCTGCGCCGCCTCGAGGCCATGCTGATCGCAGTTGACGCTGAACATTCTCTCTTGCTTTCGGGGACCGGTGACGTCATCGAGGCTGATGACGCCATTCTGGCCATCGGCTCAGGCGGTCCTTATGCCCAGGCTGCCGCCAAAGCTCTGGTCGATCATTCCGATCTCGATGCCGAGGCTATTGCCCGTGCCGCACTGGAAATCGCTGGAACGATCTGCGTCTACACCAATACCAACATTGTTGTTGAGAAAATATGAAAGGAATGAACTCGCTGACCCCACAGGAAACCGTCGCCGAACTGGACCGTTACATCATCGGTCAGGCCGATGCCAAACGCTCGGTGGCGATTGCGCTGCGCAACCGCTGGCGGCGGCAGCAGGTCGAGCCGCCACTGCGCGAAGAGATCGCCCCGAAAAATATCATTATGATCGGGCCGACCGGAGTGGGCAAAACCGAGATCGCCCGCCGGCTTGCCCATCTTGCTCAGAGTCCTTTTCTTAAAATTGAGGCTTCCAAGTTTACCGAGGTTGGGTATGTCGGCCGCGATGTCGAATCAATGATCCGTGATCTCACGCAGCTGGCGGTTAATATGGTGTCCAAGGAGGCGGAGGAGGGGGTCCAGGAAAAGGCCGCGGCCCTAGCCGAAGAGCGCCTTTTGGACCTGCTCCTGCCTCGCCCGCCTGGACAGGGTGCTGGCATGTCCGCCTCATCAGGGACAAATGTGATTTCGCTTGGCTACAATGGCACTGAAGGCAAGCAAGAGGAAGTGCGTAGCCAGACAACAAGAGAGCGGTTTCGCGAGATGCTGCGCCAGGGCGAATTGGACGACCGTTTGGTCGAACTGGCGGTCTCCTCGGCCGGAGGGACTCCCGTGGTCGAGGTCTTTTCGGCCTCAGGCATGGAGGATATGCAAAACTCGCTTCAGGAGGCTTTTTCCAAATTTTTTCCCAAGAAGAAACAGCCCAAGAAGATGAAGGTGCCAGAGGCCCTGGAATTTCTTAAAAGAGAAGAAGCTGAGCGGTTGGTGGACACGGAAAGTGTCACTGAGAAGGCTATCCGCCGTACCGAACAGTCAGGTATTATCTTCCTCGACGAAATCGATAAAATAGCATCGCGGGGAGGTTCCAGTTCCGGCTCGCCCGAGGTCTCGCGCGAGGGGGTGCAGCGCGATCTTCTGCCCATTGTTGAAGGCACCACCGTCACCACTAAGTACGGACCGGTGAAGACCGACCATATTCTGTTCATCGCCAGCGGCGCCTTCCATGTCTGTAAGCCTTCGGATTTGGTGCCCGAATTGCAGGGTCGTTTCCCCATCCGGGTCAATCTTCACGCCTTGGGGCAGGAAGAGTTTTTTCGTATCCTCACTGAGCCGAAGAGCGCCCTAATCAAACAGTATACGGCCTTGCTCGCCACAGAAGATATCCGCCTTGTTTTCGAGGAAGAAGCCATCCGGGAAATGGCGAGGATTGCGGTGCAGGTCAACCAGAAGACCGAGGATATCGGCGCCCGTCGGCTGCATACGGTCATTGAACGCGTCTTGGATGAGATCTCTTTTGACGCCGCCGATCGGGAGGAGTTGGCATTCACGGTCACCGCCGATTATGTCCGCCGCCAGTTGACCGATATCTCCGAGAACGAGGATCTCAGCCGCTATATTCTTTGATCTGCCCTTCGAGTGCCATGAACCGTAATCCTGATCCCGAACTGAACTACTGCCCCCAATGCAACGATGAGTATCGCGCCGAAGTCGATGTTTGCACCGCCTGCGGCATTAAACTGTTGAGCGGTACGCAGATGCTGGCCAAGCGTGGGGCAAGGCAACTGCAACAATCCTCCCCCTCCCTCGAGATCCTTCCTGACGAGCCGCTGCTCACGGTTCGTAAGGGGCCGGTGCTGCAGATCAAAGACCTGCAGGCCTATCTCTTGCGCTGTGGGGTGCCCTCCCTTGCCGGCAAAGAGAGCGGCGGGCAGTGTGGGTGCCGGGGCGCCGAGTTGCTGCTCCAGGTGCGGGAGAGCGACCTGCCCGAGGTGATGACCGCTCTTGAGCAGGAGTACGTGCAGAGTACGGGACTGGCGGACCATGACACTCGGTTCATCGGAGCGGTCTACAATGACGAGGCGGCCGAAGCGGTCTGTCCGGCTTGCGGCTATCGGTTTTCCACCACTTCAACTGCCTGTCCCGATTGCGGCCTCTGTTTTGTCTGAGTCAGGCTGGATCGGCTGTTCATGCATGAATCGGCCTGGTGCTCTTGACGTCAGAAGATCTGTTGTGCTGCGCTGGCCGTGCAGTGGCAACCTAACGGGCGCGCGGACATTTTCCTGATCTTTGTCTATGGGGAATACTACAGCCCTCTTCACCCTAACCACCGATTTCGGTTTGCAGGACCCTTATGTCGGCCAATTTAAGGGAGCTTTGCTCAAAGGCTGCCCATCGGCCACCATCATCGACCTTACCCATGCCATCCCCCCCTGGGACGTGGTCACAGCTGCTGTCACCATCCGCACCAGCTATTCCTTTTTTCCACCCGGAACGATTCATCTGATCGTTGTCGATCCCGGGGTCGGCAGCCAGCGGGCAATCCTTGCGGCCGCCGGGGACGGTCATTTTTTTATCGCTCCGGACAACGGCATACTGTCGTTATTAGTGGCTGATCATAAGATTGAGTCAATTCATAGGGTGGAGCAAACGACTTTTTCTCCATCGACCGTCAGCCCGACCTTTCACGGTCGCGATATAATGGCCCCTGTGGCTACCGCCTTGGCCAAAACCTCAATCTTGGGTGATATTGGTCCAACCGTGCCTTTGGCGAATATTCACATGGCCATTGTCCCCGCAGCAATTACTGCCGACGGGTGCCTCCTGGGACAGGTGCAGCGCATCGATCATTTTGGCAATATCCGCACCACCATCCAGGCTAGTGATGAACGTTTCAAGACCGTAACCTTTGATTTTCTTGAGGTTGGCAAGCAGCAGATAAGCCAATTTTTTCAAACCTATAGCGAGGCGGCTGCCGGATCGTTGCTTGTTCTGATCGACAGTTCCGGTTACCTCGAAATTGCGGCAAACCGGGCCAGCGCCGCCGAACTGCTCGGTTGTGCGCCCGGCGACCCAATCATGGTTCACCTTGCCCGGAAAGAGTCAGGGAAATGATTATGAGGCAACCCTTGGACATTATGAGGGGTCCTTGTGCGGAGATGAGAACGGCAAGAGGTCATGCTGAGTTGCGTCTCTCGGGTGGGCCATCTTTTTTTGCATCCTATGAGCACATTTTTTTGCTTCTGTATCCGGATATGTTTATAGTGAAAATGTAATACGCTGTTCGCTGTCTGGTTGTTCATGTACGTCTTATTAACCTACATCAACACGAGGAGGAACACATGGCTGTCAAGATTCTGATCAAGAGGAAGGTCGCGGAGAAGCAAGTTCCTGAATTGGATAAGCTTCTGAGGAAAATGAGGGCGTTGACACTTAGTCAAAAGGGGTATGTTTCGGGGGAAACGTTCACCCGGCTTGACGAGGCAGGTGTCAGCATGGTTATCAGCACCTGGCAATCTATCGATGACTGGCGGGCTTGGACCCTGAGCAAAGAGCGAGTCGAGTTGCAGGAGCAGATCGATAGACTGCTTGGGGCACCGACTCAGTACGAAATTTTTGAAAATGCTTGATTGAAAACAGGGGAAAGACGGTTGCCGGGCCGGTTCCGCCTGAAGGAGTTAAGAAAATGCAGCTCATCATCATTGATGAGCTGCATTTTTTTTCGCAAGCCATTTCAGTGGCCGTTGCGGCCGTTCCCGTTTCCGTTTCGTCTTTGCACCTCGGGTTTTCGCATCTGAACCACCAGAGAGCGGGGGCCGCAGAGCCGGGTGATCTTGTGAAAGAGGTCGGTGGAGGGACGGATGCTCATGTCTTTAAGGACCTGGATGTCAACCTCCCCCCGTTTGTCGAAATGAAGGGTGAGGAGCACCGGCGTGGTGCCATGGTGCTGATAGAGCAGTTCCTTCAACTCGAGCATGTGCTGGCGCGAAGTCGAGGCCGCCCCCAGGGTTATGACTGCCCGCTCGGTGTACTGTTCCAGGGTCTCTGCCAATCCCTTGATTTCCTCGGCCACGACCTTGGCGCCCCTTTCTCCCTGCTGTATTGTGCCGAGGACGATTAACGGCTGGTCGCTTGTCAGCAGGTGCGCGCACGCGGCAAAGGTCGTGGGGAAAACGATGACCTCGATCCTGGAGCTCATGTCCTCCAGCACGGTGAAGGCCATGCGATCGCCTTTTTTCGATTTGTGTTCTTTGTACCCGGCAAGCAAACCGCCGATGCGCACTACCTGCCCATCACGCAACTTTTCCGCCCCGGCGATGTCGGTGTCGACCACCCGCCGCAAATCCTCCAGTATGCCTTCGAGCGGATGTCCGGTGAGGAAAAAGCCCACAGTCTCTTTCTCAAAGGCCAGCCGCTCCAACTCCGGCCAATCCTCGATTTCCGGCACCTCGATCTCCGCCGACCCGGTTTGTTTGGCAGCGGGCTGTCCGATGGCAAAAAGATTCATCTGGCCGCTCATTCGATCGCGCTGCACAGCCTTGGCCCGCTCGATGCACTGATCGAGGATCTCAACGTATTGCCGCCTGTTTTTATTGAGCGAGTCAAAAGCCCCGGCCTTGATCAGGCTCTCAATCACCTTGCGATTAACCTTGGCGGAATCGATCCGGCCACAGAAATCGTCGAGTGAGCGATAGGGGCCATTGGCCTGGCGTTCGGCGAGGATCGAGTCGAGCGCCGCACCACCGACATTTTTTACCGCCGCCATGCCGAACCGGATGCGGTCGTTGATGACCGTGAAATCGTTAAAGGATTCGTTGATGTCCGGTGGCAGGACGTCGATCTTTTCCTGGCGGCACTCATTGATGTACTTGACCACCTTGTCGGTGTTCTCCACGTCACAGGAGAGCAGTGCCGCCAGAAACTGGGCCGGATAATGAGCTTTGAGGTAAGCGGTCTGGTAGGCAATCAGGGCATAGGCCGCCGAGTGCGACTTGTTGAAGCCGTAGCCAGCAAATTTGGCCATGAGGTCAAAGACATATTTGGCCTTCTCCTCCGGGATATTGTTGATTTTGGCCCCGGCCATGAATTTGCCGCGTTCTTTTTCCATGACCTCCGGGATCTTCTTGCCCATGGCACGGCGGAGGATGTCGGCATCGCCCAGGCTGTACCCTGCCAGGATATTGGAGATCTTCATCACCTGCTCCTGGTAGACGATAACGCCGTAGGTCTCCTGGAGGACAGATTTGATCTGCGGCAGCGGGTAATCGGCGGGCTTGCGGCCGTGCTTGGTCTCGACAAAGGATTCGACCATGCCTGAATCAAGCGGCCCCGGCCGGTAGAGGGCCACCAGGGCGATGAGGTCGGAGAACTGCTCAGGCTGCAACTTGATCAGTAGCTCGCGCATGCCGTCGCTTTCCAACTGAAAAACCCCCAAGCTGTTGCCCCGGCAGAGCAGGGCATAGGTCTTGGGATCATTCATCGGAATTTTACGCAGATCAATTTCGGTGCCGAGGTCAAAGGCAATCAGCTTCAAAGCCCGGTCAATTACTGTCAGGGTCTTGAGTCCGAGAAAATCGAACTTTATAAGTCCGGTTTTCTCAGTGTACTTCATGTCGTATTGGGTCAGGATCTCCTTGTTCGGGCCAACGCAGACCGGCAAATACTCGACCATCGGTTTGGGCGAGATGACCACGCCGGCCGCGTGGGTCGATTTGTGGCGGGCCAAACCTTCCAAGGTCTGCGAGATGGTCAGCAGTTCACGGACCTCAGACTCTTTCATCGCCTCGCGTAGCCGGGGTTCCTTCTCGATTGCCTTTTTCAGCGTGATCTTCAGTTCTTCCGGCACCAGCTTTGCGATCCGGTCGACTACGGGGAGGGGGATGTCCAGTGCCCGGCCGACATCGCGGAGCACGGCCCGGGCCTTCATCGAGCCGAAGGCAACAATCTGGGCCACATGGGCATCACCGCCGTAACGCTGGCGGACATAAGTCAACACTTCGTCGCGGCGTTCCTTGCAGAAATCGATGTCAAAATCGGGCATGGAAACGCGCTCTATATTGAGAAAGCGCTCAAAGAGGAGGCCGTAGGGGATTGGGTCGATATCTGTGATCGACAGGCAGTAGGCGGCCAGGCTGCCCGCGCCGGAACCACGCCCCGGTCCGACCGGAATCTTCTGCTGTTTGGCCCAGGTGATGAAGTCGGCGACGATGAGAAAGTAGCCGGAAAACCCCATTTTCTGAATAACGTCAATCTCATGGGTCAACCGTTCCTGGTAGGCGGTCTCGGTCTCTGGGGTGACTGCCTCCAGTTCGCGCATCTGATCAAGCCGTACCTTGAGGCCGGCCCGGCAGGCCTTGGCAAAGACGGTGTCGAGGGTTTCGCCTTCCTTGATCGGAAAGATCGGGAAATGATTGGCGCTGAAATCCAGTTCAAGGTTGCAACGTTCCGCCACTTCCAGGGTGTTGCTCACCGCTTCAGGGCAATAGGGGAAATGGCTGACCATCTCATCGCCGGATTTGAAGTACAGCTGGTCGGTGTTGAAGCGGAAGCGGTTGGGGTCACTGATGGTCTTTCCGGTCTGGATAGACAGTAAAACCTCATGGGCATAGGATTCCTCCTGGGTCAAGTAGTGGCAGTCGTTGGTGGCCACTAGCTTGATGCCCAGTTCCTTGGCAAGAGCCATCAGCCCTTGATTGGCGATGGTTTGCTCGGGGATGCCGTTTTCCTGGATTTCGAGGTACAAGCGATCGCCGAAAACCTTTTGCAATTCAAGGGCCCGGGCGCGGGCACCAGTCGGGTCGTTATGGGTCAAGCGCCAAGGGATCTCGCCTTTGAGGCAGGCGGTGAGCACGATCAATCCTTCCTGGTGTTGATAGAGTGTTTGCCGATCAATCCGCGGCCGGTAGTAAAACCCTTGCGTCTGGGCCAGGGAGGCCAACTTCATCAGGTTGGCGTAGCCGGTGGCATTCATAGCCAGGGCCACCAGGTGGAAGTTATGGCCCCCGCTCCGGTCGTGCAGGTGCATGCCGTTTTCCGCCAGGTAAAACTCGCAGCCGACCAGCGGTTTGATGCCTGCTTTTTTGGCCTTTTCGTAAAACTCGAGCGCCCCGTACATGGCTCCGTGGTCGGTAATTGCCACTGCCCCCATGCCGAAATCCTTGGCGGTCTGAATCAAGTCGGAGACGCGGATGGCTCCGTCAAGCATGGAATACTGGGTGTGGACGTGAAGATGAACAAAGGGCGCTGACATTGTTATTTATTTGAGAAGGTCAAGATTTTTTAGGGGGTTGAGCAGGTGGGTGGGCGCTGGTCTGTTGCCGCTAATTTTTTTCAGAAGCAATCCGTTCATGTTTCGACAGGACCTCAATGAGTGAACTGTCGGGACGATTCCCCCGTAAATTTGTTCCCCACCTCCCGAAGTTGTCGAGGGGAGAAATGTGGTTGAGCAAAATCTATTCTAGGGGGAATAAATATGGAAAGTCGGAGCGCCAAACGCCCCAGCCTTTTTGCCTACTTCAATCCCTTCGCCCCTTCTTTAAGGACCTCGGTCAGGTCGGCCCCTTCGAGCTTGGCCCCGGTGAGATCGGCCTTGATCAGGTTGGCTCCCTTGAGCCGAGCCCCACGGAGGTCGGTTCCGCGCAGATCGGCGCCAGGTAGATTGGCATAGGTCAGGACCGCCTCACGCAGGTTGGCCTTTTGCAGATCGGCCCGGCGGAGGTTGGCCATGCTCAGGTTGGCGCCGTGCAGATCAGCTCCGGCCAGTTTGGCGCCAATCAATTCCGCTTTGCCGAGATCGGCCCCGGCCAGGTTGCAACCGGGGCAGTCCTTGGCTATGTACTGCACAGTAGCGGTGGTGTCTTTAGCCGTAGGTTCGCCTGCCGGACGTTCCTCGATAAGGACAGGTGTCGACTTTTTTTCTGCCGGTGCCGTTTCGATCACGGCTATCCTGCCTGATCCTGGACCGCTGTCCTCTTTACTTATCGAGCGTCGCAGGCTTTTTTTCTTCTGTTCGCTGGTATTGGCGCTGGCGAGATGCTTGTTGTCCCCTTGCTCTTGCTCTGCCGAATACTGAAGTACGCCGCTGCTGTTAGCCAGGCGTACCTTGTCCTGATCGCCGATGTGATACACCTGGAAGCAGCGGAGATCGCCATACCACCAGGTATCCATGCGGAAGCAGAGCTCACCGTTCTCACTGACATCCCAGCGGCCTGTGTCCTTTTCTGTGGAAACATCCTTGGCAAAGAGTTTGCCAGAAGGGTCAAAGTAGAGATGGGCATCCTCATTGAAGGAATGGAGGAATAGGGTGTTGCCCTTGACCAGGCCGAGCACATCGCGGCCAGTCATCTGCCGGGCTCCCTGGTTCTTGACCAGCGAATTGACGGTGGTTGGACCACAGCCGGAAAGCATAAGGCAACAGAGCAGAACCGGGAGTGCGAAAGGCCGCATAGGAAACCCTCTTCTATTTTTTTAAATGAAAACAATTTGTTGAGTAGTTGCGCTGGCGTAAGTGTTCAGTCGCAATCAGGATGTATATTACACGGCTGGCGGCTTTTTGCACCTTTGTTTTTCAAAACCTGTTGCCGCAAAAGCGGCAGTTAGAAAGCAGCGGCACCGGGTGGATCATCTGGTTCGTCAAGGTCATCAAGACGGATGTGAAATCGTTCCTGGATTCGGGAAAGGGGGACTAGGTCGGCCTTGCGGTCCGAGGGGGTGAGAAAGGAAAGCAGCTTGGTCCGGAGAACGGTGGGGTTCAGCTCAATTTTGATGGAGATGATGCCTTCCATGATGATTTTCTGCAGGAGGAGTTCCTGGTTGGTGCGTTCGCGCAGATTGGAGGCAAAGGGGATAAAAAAGAAATTGGCAAAGATAAGGCCGTAGAGGATCGAGGTGAGGGCGAGCGGCACGGTTTTGAGGATGATGCCGGTATCGTCGATGCCCGCCAGCATCGGAATGAGACCGGCAACCGAGCCGACGATGCCGAAGGCCGGACAGTAATCGGCGATGGTGCGCAATACGCGCTCACTATCCTCACGTCGCAGCTTGAAAAAATACATCTCGGTGTTGAGGATGTCGCGGATCTGCTGCGGTTCGTAATTATCGACCAGACAGCCCAGGCCCCGGCGAAGGAAGAGGACAGAAGTCTCATTTTCGTCTTTCTGCAGGGACAGAATTCCCTCCATCCTCGATTTGATCGAAAGATCGATGAGGATGTCGACGATCTCCGCCTCGGATTTCAGCCGACTCCGATAAGAGGCTCGGACGACCCGCAGCACAATTCTCAGTCGCTCGAGATGAAAACTGAGCAGAGCGGCAGTGGCACTGCCGCCAGCCACGATCATCAGGCTGGCGATATTGAAGTAAAAGGTGAGCTCGCCTTTAATGAGAAAACCGCCAAGAAAAATAAGGCCGCACAACAGCAGGCCGACCAGTGTCTGTCGTTTCATCGATTAATCCTTCCGTCATTGAAGGTTTGCAGGGGAGGCCGCTTCCACCTGCGGCAATTCCTTGGAAAGCACGATTTCCACTCGGCGGTTGGCCTTGCGGTTTTCCTCGCTGGTATTGGGTTGGACCGGCCGAAAGGAGCTGTAGCCGGAAACGCTGAACTGGGAGGCTGGCAGTCGGGTGTCGTCGATGAGGAAGCGGGCGACCCGCCCGGCCCGTGCCAGGGAAAGTTCCCAGTTGGAAGGAAAGCGGGAAGTCTTCACCGGCCGGTCATCGGTGTGGCCGATCACATTGATCATGTAGGGCGTTTTCTTGATGATTTCCGAAACTTTTTTAAGAGAATCCGACGCATTGGCGGTCAGTTCCGCCTGGCCGGAGGAGAAGAGGAGGTCACCGGTGAGGATAATGCGCATGGTCTTATCCGGTACTAATTCCACCGAGGCAAACCGTTCCAACTTTTCGTTGGCCAGGGTAAGCTTGGAAAGGTCATAGATTTTAGTGATCACTTCCTCTCTCTGCAGCGTTTCAGGTGTGGAAGACTGTGGCGCTGGAGGTCGTAACGCTGGTGCGGTCGCGACTTGATTTAGAGCCTTCGGAGTGTGTTGCTCCTGGATGACCTCCGGGATCGGCACCAATAATTCGTCCTGTGGTTTTTCTTCCACCGCCTGGTGGCGGATAAGCACATCCGCACCCGATTGTTCTCGCTCCGGCAGCGCCTTTTCCTGAAGTTTGTCGCTTGTCTTGAGTGAGACGTCCTGGGAGATGGGATGAAAAATGAGAGAGGGTTTTGCATCCTCCGACCGGACCGGAATGGTCTCGTCGGCGATCTTGTTGGGCTTGCCGTGGGCGAGGATCTCCTGATGGGTACGCAGATGGGCAAAAAGGGTCAGGAAGAGGATGAACATGGTCATCATTAAATCCGACCAGGCAATCGACCAGTGCACCGGTCGGGGTGGGG
The DNA here is from genome assembly GCA_963733595.1 of uncultured delta proteobacterium. GTDB lineage: Bacteria > Desulfobacterota > Desulfobulbia > Desulfobulbales > Desulfobulbaceae > Desulfobulbus. The sequence continues at coordinate 586,378 of CAVTDN010000012.1, forward strand.
TTCGCGAACGGTAAAAAGAATCCTCGACCACAAATACCGGCTGAGTAGTTTGCTGCCAGTCCTGGGGGAGGGCAGGCGGCTTCGGCTCAGCCGTTACCGGTGGGGTTGCCGCCGGTTTTTCCTCTTCGATTGTTGTGTGCTGTTCGATGGGCTCGTTTTCCATAACCATTCTTCGGCCGGATCTGGGCGGAACAAAAGCGGATTGTCCGATTGATTGCGAAACACTGTCTCATTGTATCAGGATCGCATTAAAAAGTCATACCTTGAAACGTTGACCTTCAGCAGACAAGGGGTTCATGGCGGCGAAAAAAAATCCCCTGCCGTTCAAATGAGCGGCAGGGGAAGAGTAACCCAGAAGATTGTAGATAAAACTTACTTCTCTTCGTCCCGGAGGGTTTTTACCAGAAGGCCGCCGGCCAGGCCGAGAAGACCAAGATCTTTGATCTGGTTTTTGGCAGTGAGAGACATCTTGGACAGCAGACTGCGGCGCAATGAGACTTTGGGCATCTCTTGCGGGGCGGCCTGCATCAGCAGTTCCATGTCACCCTTTTTGCTACCGAAATACTTGCCATTGGGGCCAATCTGCACAGCCTTGGAGGTCAGGCCGACCGCACCTTTCTGCACGTATTTTGCCACTTCCGAGTTGGGATCGTCGAGATCGCCAAAGATACGGGCACGGGCAAGACAGGTCTGGACGCAGGAGGGCTCCAGCCCTGCAGCGACCCGCGGCATGCAGTAGGTGCATTTATCGGCCTTGCCGAAGCTGCCCGCGTCCTTGAGCCCCTCGTCGATAAAACGAGCGCCGTAGGGGCAGGCGTCACGGCAGGCGCCGCAGCCGATGCACCGTTCCTTGTCGATCTGGACGGTGCCGTTGAACGGATCTTTCCAGGTGGCGGACACATCCATGGTGACCGTCTTGCCGGTTTTGACGTCTTTGAAGGTGACGCTGACCGGGTCGGCAGGGCAGACCGGAACGCAGGGAGGCTTGTTGCAGTGGTTGCAGAGACCGGGATAGTAGGTGGAGGCCATGCCGGTCGAGGTCATGGTCGGACCCAAGCGATGCACCCAGTTGCGGTCGTATTGAGTGGGAACCTCCCACTCGGCTTTACAGGCGATGACGCAGGCATGGCAGCCCACGCACCTGTTGATATCGATAATCATGCCATATTGCATAAGTACTCTCCTTCAGAGGTGGTCGTTGCTGATGATTGCGGGATGTCTGTCCCCACGATCAGCTTACCTTCACGAGTTTGACAAAGTTATTGCGCATGCCGTTGGTGCCTGATTCCGGATCGATAGCCAGTTTGGTGATCAGGCTCTGGTCATCAACGCCTTTTTTGCAGCCTATGGTGAGTTCCGGATTCATGGAGCCGAAGCCGTGGACCATGTAGACGCAATCCTGGCGAATGCCGGGAGTGACCTTGACCTTAGTCGTGGTGCGGGATTTGACGCCGCTCTGATTGATCAAAGAAACGATGTCGCCTTCCTTGAGGCCCAGCTTGGCAGCCAGTTTGTCATTGACCCAGACAGGGTTATCACTGTCCTCGTGCATCAGCCAGGCGTTGTTTTGGGTGCGGTTGAAGGTGTGCACCGGCGAGCGACCGTAGAGCAGGCGGGCATAGCCTTCGGGTGCCCGTTCCACCGGAATGTAGGTGGGGATCGGCGGATAACCTTTCTCCTCCAGATCCGTGTTGTAGAACTTTACCGTCAGGTCCATCTCGCCGTAGGGGTCCTTGCCGGGCTGGAGGTGAATGCCGTCCTCGGCCTTGATCTTGTCGATGGACAGTTCAACGCCGGCCAGGACTTTGTTGACACCTTCTTCCTGGGTCTGGATCGGAATCTTGTCACCGAAACCCATGCGCTTGGCGATCTCATTGGTGATGTAGACGCTGTCCTTGCGCTCAAAACCGGGGGCTACCAGCGGCATGCGCGGTGCAATGTACTGCTGCTGGGCATCGGCAAAATTCCACTGGGTACCGGTTTTGACCAGGTCGTAACGTTCCAGGTAGGAACAGTCAGGCAGAAGGATGTCGGCAAACATGGTGATGTCCGTGGGCATGACATCAACGCACATGACAAAATCCATCTGCTCGAGCATCTTGATGGTTTGTTCCTGGGCGGGAATGGTCTGGATCGGATTCTGGCCCCAGATGACGCAGCCTTTGATCGGATAGGGCTTGCCGCTGATGGCGGTGTCGCGAATCAGGTCAGTCGGAGTGCCGGGTGGGGAGAAATGGTGAACATCCGCCATTTCCCGCAAGTTCCCATCATGCTTTTCACCCTTTGGCCAGCCATATTTTCCCAGACCTTTCGGGCCTTTAGGCGGAACAAAGCCCCCCTTGACACCGAAGGCCCCCAAGACGCCGGTGAGACAGGCCAGGGCGCGCTCGCGCTGAAAATCGTTGCCGTACCAGGTGACATGACGCCCGGGATGGATGGAAACGTTGGGCATGTTGGCGGCCAGCAATTCCGCCACTTCTTTGATTTGGGCAGCCGGCACATCGCATTCCTGTGCCGCTTTTTCCAGCGTCCAGCCTTTAATGCCCTCGGCCATCTTGTCGAAACCTTCGCTATGCTTCGCAACGAACTCGGTGTTGTACTTTTTGTTCTGGATCAGGTAGTTCATGATTGCGAGCAGGAAGGCGGTATCGGTACCTGGCCGTATCTGCACCCAAATGTGCGATTTGGCTGCTGAGGCCGAGTAGCGGGGATCGACCACGATCAGCTTGGCACCGTTCTCCAGGCCTTTGAGATAGCGTTTCAGGTGGGAGACATGGACATTCTCGCCTAGATGATCGCCGATGAAGAACATGACTTTGGTGTTGGCCATGTCCACATCTTCGTTCGGAGGCAAGTCGATGGTAGCGATGTAAGCGGTATCGCGGACCCCGCGGCACTGGAAGAATGAAGCCTCGGAAACGTTGTGCGTACCCACGGTATTTTCCAGAAAGCCCATGGGATAGGTTGCTGTGGAACCGTGGGGAAACATGGCAATCCCTTTGGGGCCGTACTGGTCGGAGATCGCTTTCAGTTTGTTGCCGCAGGTGTCAAGCGCCTCCTCCCAGGAGATGCGCTGCCATTTGGGTTCGCCGCGCTTGCCGACATTTTTTAACGGGTATTTGAGGCGGTCCGGATCATAGAGCATCTTGACGCCGGCATTGCCGCGGGCGCAGATGGAAACGCCGTTGTCGATGGATTTTGGATTGCCCTCCAGCTTGATCAGGCGGCCGTCACGGATTTTTCCGACCAGTTGACACCGCCAGAAGCACATCTCACAGACACCGCCAACCGCTGTTTGGGTATTCTTGAAACTCCCCGGAGCGACCAGGGGTGTTTTGACAACTCCTGATTCTGCTTTTGCCGCCACTTTGGACAGCGGCACGGACGCAGCGGCAATCGAGGCGGCTTTGAGGAAATTCCGCCTGGTAAGGTTCATTGCCATTTACTGTTCCTCCTTGGTAAAAAAATCGATTAACTGTATCGACACCTTATAAAAAGGATGTCGAGCTTCTTTCATACTCTTTTCTTGAAATCGGACAAACCATGGTCGAAAAAGGGTTTTGAGAAAAAGTTCTTCGTCGTCAAACTTGGCTTCACCGGCTAGGGCTGATAAAAAATCGAGC
>CAVTDN010000012.1:595000-666726 GCA_963733595.1 uncultured delta proteobacterium
TTAAACCACATACTCCACCGCTTGTGCGGGCCCCCGTCAATTCCTTTGAGTTTTAATCTTGCGACCGTACTCCCCAGGCGGTCAACTTAATGCGTTAGCTGCGACACAGAAGGGATCAACACCCCCTACATCTAGTTGACATCGTTTACAGCGTGGACTACCAGGGTATCTAATCCTGTTTGCTCCCCACGCTTTCGCGCCTCAGCGTCAGTATCCAGCCAGAAAGTCGCCTTCGCCACCGGTATTCCTCCCGATATCTACGAATTTCACCTCTACACCGGGAATTCCACTTTCCCCTCTGGTACTCAAGTCTGACAGTATCAAATGCACTTCCACAGTTAAGCCGTGGGCTTTCACATCTGACTTATCAAACCGCCTACGCGCCCTTTACGCCCAGTAATTCCGAACAACGCTTGCACCCTCCGTATTACCGCGGCTGCTGGCACGGAGTTAGCCGGTGCTTCCTTTAAGGGTACCGTCAAACATAACAGGTATTAACCATTATGCATTTCTTTCCCTTTGACAGAGCTTTACGACCCGAAGGCCTTCCTCACTCACGCGGCGTCGCTGCGTCAGGGTTGCCCCCATTGCGCAATATTCCTCACTGCTGCCTCCCGTAGGAGTCTGGCCCGTGTTCCAGTGCCAGTGTGGCGGATCATCCTCTCAGACCCGCTAACCATCGTCGCCTAGGTAGGCCATTACCCCACCTACAAGCTAATGGTACGCAGACCCCTCTATGTGCAGTAGCTTATGTCAGAGGCCACCTTTTCTTGCAAAACTTATGAAAGGCAAGGATATCCGGTATTAGTACCCCTTTCGGTGTATTATTCCAGACACAAAGACAGGTTATCTACGCGTTACTCACCCGTGCGCCACTTTACTCAGGACCGAAGTCCCTTTCGCGTTCGACTTGCATGTGTTAAGCACGCCGCCAGCGTTCGTTCTGAGCCAGGATCAAACTCTCCAGTTTAATATCCTAGCCAGTCACTACAGACTGGACTTTGTCCAAATCAAAAACCAATTCTACTACTTGGCCCGCTCATTTACTGTTCAGTTTTCAAAGATCAATCTCCCAACCCAAGGTCAGGATGGTGCCACGCAACATTTGCTGCGAGTGAGCACTATAACTTGCTTTTTAACTCGATGTCAAGATTAAAAATGCGTCTCGTTCGAGGCCGTTGCTACAAGAGCGTTCTCTGGAGCAACGGGGGCCGAAAATACAAAACCGGGTGATGATTGTCAACGCCTTTTTTGGTGTTCGTTTAATTTGAGGTGACGCAAATTTTAACCCTATGGATTTGTTTTGGTTTTTTCTGTTTGCTTTCTGGTCTGGCTTTATCGTAACATGCCATTGCGTGCAAAATACTCATTTTGTATCATGTGACCGGCCGACATCTCTTTTTTTTAACTGCCAGACTATGACTTCCGGAATGAACAACCATATACCTACTATACTCAGAGATATTCCCAACGTTCACGATTGCATTAATCAACTCGTCGCTTCGGGTTCTGTAGCTGATATCCCCTTGCAGCGTATCAAAAACTGCACACGCTTGTATCTGAATAAGATTCGACATTCCCTGTTGTCTGGCGACTACAAGGGATGCCCTTTAGAGGATAGGGAAGCATTGTTTCGTGATCTCGCTATCTTTGTACAACACTACCATCGGCCACATTTTTCCCGTGTCATTAATGGAACCGGCGTCATTGTTCATACCAACCTGGGGCGATCACTTCTTCCCCTTTCTGCTGTTGAGGCACTTCTTTCGGCCAGCAGGAGTTATTCAAATCTTGAAATGAATTTGGAGACGGGGAAACGTGGCTCCCGTTATCAACATGTTGAGGCCTTGCTATGTGAATTGACTGGCGCTGAATCAGCGCTGGTGGTCAATAATAATGCGGCAGCGGTACTGATTTCCCTTGAAACCTTAGCCAAGGGAAAAGAAGTAATAGTTTCCCGGGGGCAACTAGTCGAAATCGGAGGATCTTTTCGAATTCCCGATATAATGAGCCGAAGCGGGGCCAAACTGGTTGAGGTCGGCGCTACCAATCGGACACATTATCACGACTACCAGGCCGCAATCACCGGTGAGACCGGGTTGCTGCTTCGAGTTCATTGCAGTAATTATAGAATTGTCGGGTTTACCTGCGAGGTAGCCAATACTGATTTGGCGCGATTAGGAAAGTCGCACGATATTCCTGCAATGGAAGATCTTGGTTCCGGCTGTCTCATTGATTTGAGCCGGTTTGGTCTTGCCAAAGAACCAACTGTACAAGAGGCTGTCGCTAGCGGCATGGATATTGTCACCTTCAGCGGTGATAAATTACTCGGTGGACCCCAGGCAGGTATTATTGTCGGAAAAAAACGGTTTATCGATCAGATTAAAGAAAACCCGCTGAACAGAGCCTTGCGTATCGACAAACTGACCTTGGCAGCACTGGAATCTGTTTTACGACTATATCTTGATGAGTCTCAGGCGTTGCAGGAGATACCAACCTTGACAATGATTGCCGCCTCGGTTGAGGTTATTCGAGAGCGAGCACGGGTTCTCCTCGGGAAATGTGAGGCTCTTCTGATAGGGCAGTGTACTTTTTCCATGGTGCGCACCTATTCCAGGGTCGGGGGCGGAGCTATGCCGGAACAAAATTTAGACAGTTGGGCCGTGGCTATACAACCAAGAACGTTGAAAATCAGTCGTCTTGAAAAAGAGTTGCGGCAGACTCCCCACCCTGTTATCGGCAGGACGGAAGAAAATCGTTTTCTTCTCGATTTAAGGACTGTCGCTGATGATGAAATTGACCTCCTCGTTGAAAGTCTTCAGTGTGCTCTCTCCGCTGACCATGATTGACGCCCATGATAAACAAAATGCACAATAACGATAATTGCGATGTTATCTCTTGGTGATTTTTATATTCTGCATGCGCCTCTGGCCGAGGAAGTGAAAAGATTGCTCCCGCTGCCCGCCACCGTCAGCTTTGCCACCTTTGCCCCTGATGGTTCTCTGCATCCCCTGCACGCTCATTCAAAGGGTCCAAATAATTCCCCCTCTGCCGCAGCACACGCATTTAGCGATCCCAGAATGGTCGATGATCAACTCGTTATCCCTCTAGATCTGCCCTCTGGTGAGTGCGTTGCAGTGGCGATAAGCGACGTTGACCCTGCATTGTTAAGAAAGATGTCCGCTGGCTGGTTGCGGGAGATGCGAAAGACCCTGCTCCAGGAGCTCGAACTGGTGCATTGGGGGTATGTTGATCCGGAAGCTGAACTCTACAACCGCCGCGCCGCGATGGTGTTTTTACAGGAGCCGGCTTTTGGGCATCCAGGTTTTTTTCTGTTGTTGAATACTGTTTTCTACAGGCGAACCGCGGCGGGTAATTTGCAAAAGCTCCGGGAGATTGCCGATCTGCTTCAGGCGCTGACACAAACTCATTGCTTTTCGTTTGGCTATGGGGTGTTCGGTTTATTATTGCTGGCAGAGAGCAGGGAACTGGCCTTGAAGTCAGCGCATTATCTGCAACACCAGTTGAAACGGGAAGGGTTAAGCAAGGTGCAGATAGGATTTGCCCAGGTGACAGGTAGGGGAAACCCATCAACGTCCAATGTGTTTGATAAATTCTGGCGGTCCTTAGCCATCGCTGAAAAACGGGGTCCCTTCGGGCTTTGCGATATTGATGCCATTGATGATCGGCTTCCGCATCCATTTCAGCTTTCCCAAGCCAAATTGCTTGGGAAGTTGAAAAAATATTGGCGAGGACTCTCCCGGTTCACGCTGGTGATTTTTTCCGGGCAACGGGGAGCGGAGCACCCGGCAGCGATAATGGATATTTTTGCCGGAACACCCTTGGGGGCTGGCCATTATCTCGGTCAAGAGGATAATCTTGGCCTGATTATTTTTCCGGAAATTGATCCTAGGCTTGTTCTCCAACATGCAGCATCCATACAGAATAAGTACCAACAGTGGTGCGGGAGCGACCAAACTGTCGCCTTGGGGATCGCATCTTGGCCCTGTTTGGATTTCGCAAAGAGCGATATACCGGGAAACTGCCTCAAGGCACTTTTGCACAGTTCCTTCCTCGGCCCAGGAAGCGTGGTTGTATTTGATCATTTGAGCTTGAATGTCAGCGGTGACTTTTTCTTCGATGAGGGGGATTACCGGGCCGCCATTCGTGAATATCAGCGAGGTTTGCGCCTGCAACCATTCGATTTGAATCTGATAAACAGTCTTGGGGTCACCTTTGTGGAATGCGGTCAGGAGCGGCAGGCAGCGACTTGTTTCCAAGAGGTGTTGGCCAGGGATCCTGCGAACTACATGGCGCTGGTTAATCTTGGTTATGTGCAGCAGACGTTGGGGCGGAGGGAGCTGGCGCTGGATTGTTTTGAACGGGCTTACCGGGTGCTGGATAAAACGAACGCCGCACCACAGGAATTGCTCCTGCCGCTGGGCAAGCTCTATGCCGAATTTGGGGCTCATGCTCAAGCCCTTGCCGTCTTTGAATACTGGCGCTCCTGTCCGGACAGCGAGAAAGAATTTATGCTGTATCGGCTTCTCGGTCAGTCCTATTTCGAAAACGAGCAACCAGGGGAAGCGATCAAGGCCTGCCAGCGAGCCCTGCAACTCTTTCCTCAAGACAGCATATCCTTGAGCACCCTGGGCTTGCTGTATGTCGAACAGGGGGAGGGGGATGACGTTGGTTTGACGCTCTGCCGAAAGGCATTGGCACTGGATAACTTTAATCCGGATCACTGGTGCCGGTTGAGCCGGGCTTTATTGCATATTGGCGATAACAGTGGAGCCCTAGCTGCGGTCAGGCAGTGCCTGCAACTGCAGCGCGGCCATGTCGAGGGGCTGCTGTTACTCGGACGGATTTGTTCGATCCGAAAGTGGAGAAAGCGGGCAGAACGATATTTTTTACAGGCCATTGCGGCGAAGGGGTGCACGGAATCCCAGGCAGATCGAGCCAGGAGGTCTCTTGCGGTACTGGTTGCCTTCTGAATTCGATTATTCCCCAAATTCATGAGAGAGGTGTCTGAGGTGTCTGTGGGAATCGTTTGGCATCAGCAGGGCTCCGGAAGCCATGGAGAGGCGGGGTTGTAGAAAGATGAGATCGCCTCTTGGCTATGCATTTAAGGTAAGTTTTTATTGAGATTGATGATATCCTTAAACATAATCAGAATTATTTGATATGCTGACAATAAAACGTATTGAGCCTATTCAGTGGAGAACGCGTGAGGAGCAGTCAATATGGCCCAGATAGATGCATTTTTTAAGTTAATGAACGACGAAGGTGCGTCCGACCTGCATGTGATGGCCGGGCAACAGCCGGTTCTCCGCATCCGTGGTGATATGGAGCGGGTGAAATTCAAGGTTCTGGATAACGAGAATCTGAAGAGCATGCTCTATGAGATCTGTCCGGAAGACAAGATCAAGATATTTGAAGAAACCGGCGACATGGATTTCGGATATGAAATTCCGGGATTGGCCCGGTACCGTTGTAACTTTTTCCAGCAGAAATATGGCATGGGCGCGGTGTTCCGGGAGATTCCCAGCGATATTCTCAGTTGCGAACAGCTCGGCCTGCCCAAAGTTGTTTCCCGTTTGGCCTCCTTGCCGAAAGGCCTGGTCCTCGTCACCGGGCCCACCGGCTCAGGAAAATCCACCACCCTAGCCGCAATAATCGATGAATGCAACAGAACCCGGAAGGATCATATTCTCACCATCGAAGACCCCATCGAGTTTGTCCATAGAAGTCAGAACTGTATCATCAACCATCGCGAGGTCGGAACGCATACTCGAAGTTTTTCTGCGGCCTTGCGCGGCGCCCTCCGTGAAGACCCGGATATTATCTTGGTCGGCGAGATGCGCGATCTGGAAACCATTTCGTTGGCCATGGAGGCTTCTATGACCGGCCATCTCGTTTTCGGTACCCTGCACACCATGAATGCCATGAAAACGGTAGACCGCGTGGTTGAGATATTCCCGGCCACCCAGCAGGGGCAGGTTCGCTCCACTTTGGCCGACGCCCTGCGCGCCGTGGTTTCGCAAACACTGTTCAAACGGGTCGATATCAAGGGCCGGGTGGCAGCTCTGGAGATTTTGATCTGCACCGCCGCAGTCCGCAACTTGATCCGCGAAGGCAAAACCTATCAGATACCCTCCATCATGCAGACCGGAAAGAAATTCGGTATGCAGACCTTGGATGATGCTATTTTTGAGCTGCTGGAAAAAAAGAAAATCAGTGCCGAGGATGCGTACACCAATTGTTATGAGAAAGGGCGTTTTCTTAAGTTTCTCCGGCACCAGCCCTCGGATTTCACTGAGATTTAAGCGGGAAATGGGCGTTGAGTCAAGCTGAGAGGCCCTGTTGGGTTAGGCAGGAAAACAGCACTTTTTTTTGCGCCTGATTGAGATCGACGAAGCGGGCGCGAGTGTTGAGAATCGTGGTTTTAATCCCGTTGATGTCCAGGATTTGCTCGGATGTGGCAACGACTTCGACTGGGAGTTGCTCCAAAGAAGATCCTTCGTTGCAATTGTACAGATCCAGTTTGATTAAACGGTCGGTGATGGGGGCGGCGTTGTACTGTTGAGCAAAGCAGACCCCCCCTTCACTGATGTTCTTGATCCGCGCATACTGGTTGGCTACACCGGGAATGCGGATAAGAAAAAAAGGGGGCAGTCGTTTTCGGGCAAAATGCCTGTTTTCTACCCCGATGGAAAGGGGGAACAAAAAGACCAGTTGTTGTCTGCAATCGGCGCACGCGTAGGTCCGGGCTGTTGGCAGAGCGGCAATCCGGGAGACCGCCGGTCGTGCAAAAAGCATTTTTCCACCGCAGGCGGGACATTTTCTACCAAAAACCATCATTGACGCTCTTCCCTCAACTTGAAGTTGACCCTGCTTTAATTGGGCAACATACCGTATAATTATCCCCCTTTCAAGTCTCACCTTTCCCGAGCAACACCCTCGTTCGACTCTTCAAGAAGGAACTTTTCTCCTGAGTAGGTAGTGGTACGGAGGCGCTTCCCGTCGGTCCGACAGGTGACTGTTCCCCCTTGGCCGGTGATCAGTGTATGTATCTTTTTCTGTTGCCACCGGCGGAGGTGTTGCGGATCAGGCAAGGATCCCTGGCGCCGTTGGCTGGCGGAAACAATAATAAGGGCCGGGCTTACCGCTGCTACAAAATCCTCGCCCGCTGAGGTTCGGCTGCCGTGATGCGGGGCCAGCAGCACATCGGACCGGAGATTGTTACCCTGTTGTATCAGTTTGTTTTCACTCTCGATGCTGATGTCAGCGGGGAAAAGAAAGCTGCGCGAGCCATAGTGCAGCCGAAAGACAAGACTGCGATCGTTGATTGGCCAGGTTGCACTGTGCTCAAGAAGACCATTCATGCCCAGGCATTGCATGGTCAGGTCCTGGTCTTGGCGGATAATAACGCCAGTTGTGGCGGTCTGCAGCACCGCCCCCTCCTTGCGAGCCGTCTTCAATAGCTGTGCATAGGACGGTTCGTCGCCGTTTTCTCCGTTGATGATCAAGCGCCGTGGTCGGAAATGGGCCGCAATAAAGGGAAGGCCGTTGTAATGATCCTGGTGGGGATGAGTAATGATCAGATCATCAAGTCGCCAGATGCGGCTGTGCCAAAGAAAGGGGGCAATAAGGCTCTGGCCGGGATCGAATTGTTCTGCCTGATAGCCGCCACCGTCAATCAGGATAGTGGTGCCGTCAGGCAATTGGATCAAGGTGGCCGTGCCTTGGCCGACATCGAGAAAGCTGACAGTTAGCTCCTGGTCAGTATTCTTGTACCAGAGGGGAAAGGTGAAAGAACCTGCAAGGAGGAGAGTGAGCCCAAGGGCCAGACAGAATTGCCTGCGCGTTTGCTGCGGACGGAGAAGGAGGAAAAGAATGAGAAAATAGAGGGCGATCTCTGCAAGGTTCGGGGTGATAGTCCATATTGAGGCATAGGGGAATCCAGCTACGGCCTCGGCCAGCCAGACAGTCATGTCGATTCCAGGGCGACCGATTTGAAAAAGGAAATGTGCCAGGTCGGGCATTGTCGGGATCAGCGGGATGGCCAGCAGACCGCAGGGCAAGGCCCAGAGGCAGAGCAGCGGTTCTATGAACAGGTTCGTCACCGGTCCGATCAGGGAAAAGCGGTTGAAGTGATAGAGCAGAATGGGCAAAGTTCCGGCGGTCGCAGCTAAAGAGACATACAGCATTGATTGCAGTACCCGGAACACTTTGATCCATAGAAAATTTCTACGAGGCGTCGTGTCTTCAGGGGCAAGGAAGAGAGGCAACCGGGGGTAGACTAGGTTGATTGCCAGAACTGCAGCAAAGGAAAGTTGAAACGAAGCAGTAAAGAGAGCAAGCGGGGTTATGGCCAGGACGACGAGAGCGGCGGCAGCGATCAGATGAATCAGGGAGCGTTGCCGTCGCAGGACCACGGCAAACAGCACGAGTAGTGCTGTGGCCAGCGCCCTGATTGCCGGGATATTGAAACCGGCGATAAAGGTGTAGAGCAGAAGAATCGGTGCGGTCAACACCAGCGCCAGAGTGGGGACATGGGTGTGGAGAAGCAGCCAGGTGCTTCGTTTGAGTAGAAAAGTCAACAGGCTGACACTGAACAGGCCAAGCAGGCTGAGGTGCAGTCCAGAAATAGATAAAACATGGAAGCAACCGTTATCCTTGAAGGCTTCCATGAGTTGCGGTGAGATCTTGACCACTGAGCCGATGAGCAGTGCCTGGTAGAGACCGGCAACCTCGCGGTCGAAATGCGCGTCGAGAAAACCTGCTGTTTGCTGCCGGACCTGTTCAGGGAGAAAGGGCAGGTCGCGCCAGGTTGATCGATAGGGTTCATCCACTCGGCAGGATTTCCCGCGGAGATTGGATCCATCCTGAGCAGAAGATCGATTTCATGGCCATTTGCAAGCGGTAGTCGAAGGCTCCCGGAGTTTGATAGTTGCGGATGCGGTCAACCGTGGCCATGGCCATGATTATTTTGCCTGGTGAAAATTGCGGGTCAATGGACCCTTGAACGGAGAGCAAAACTTTGCCTCGGATCGGCTTAAACTTCGATTCTTGCGTGGTGTCATGGATGAGCAGGGATTCGCAGTCCAATTCGAAGCGGGTCCGTTCACCGTTATCCTCGGCCATGGTGAGGATGCGGCCGATAAGGGTGACCTTCGTTGGTAGGGAGATGATGCCCCCGATATGCTCTGGGTCAGATAATGGTTGAAGAGCCAGTTGGGTGTGCAGAAGGCCGATAAGGAAGAAAAAGGGCAGAGCAGTGAGAGGCCGAAACTGGTGTTTGAAACATACGGCAAGGACAGGCAGGACGAGCAGAAGCGGAGCAATGAAAAATGTCAGCGACTCCTTGACCAGTGGTTGTGGAAAGGAAGAGGCAATGCTTGCTCCGGCAATAAAGGAGATGGTAACACTGATCAGCAGGTTTTCGGTGCAGCGGCGAACCAACTCATCCATCTGTCGTTACCCGGCTGAGGGCTTCCCGGATAGGAGGGTGTCGATGGCTTCCAGGTGTCTCCGAACAACTCCCTGATTTCCCTGGACACATGCTCGGGCCGCTTTCATCATCGATTGACGCAGGGCCACATCAGCCAACAGGTGCCGGAGGGTGGCGGCCAGGGCATCTCCTGATTCAACCCGGCGTGCTCCCCCGCAGCGGATCAGTTCTTCAGCAATTTCCGCAAAATCTTCCATGTGCGGCCCAAAGAGAACTGGTGTTCCGGCGATAGCCGGCTCTATAGGATTATGCCCGCCTTCGGCAACCAAACTGCCGCCGACAAAGACCGCATCCGCCATGGTATAGCAGTCTGCCAACTCGCCGATGGTGTTGAGGATGAGCAGGGAACCTGATTGCCCCCTGTCACTGCTCCAACAACGGCAATTGAGGTTGTTCTGCTTGCCGAGAGCGGCTATCTCCTCGGCCCGATCGATATTTCTGGGTGCGATCAGGAGTTGCAGGTCTGGAACCGTCGTCCGTACGGTACGGTACACTTGGAATATCAACTCCTCCTCGCCGCGATGGGTTGAGCCGCAGATCCAAAGCGGCCCGCTGGCGGCAAAACCGTACCGTTCTTTTTTGATGGCAACGGTTTCGTCGTCATCCCGAAAAATGGTGACCTGGCTGGTATCGAATTTGAGATTCCCCAGGGTCGCAATCTTTTCAGGGTCGATGCCTATTGATAACATTTTGGCGGCATCGGATGCGGTTTGCATCGACAGGAGGGTGAAGGTCCGAAACATGGATCTGAAAAATCGGGTGTGGCGGCTGTAACGGGCAAAGGATTGCTTCGAAATTCGGCCATTGACCAAGAGCGACGGGATCCCCCGCCGGGAGAGGCAGTGCAGCCAATTAGGCCAGAAATCGGTTTCCACCAGGATAAAAAGATTGGGTTGGATGGCGCCTAGAAAAAGGGAGATAACCGGTCCCAGGTCAATCGGGCCGGGGATGAGGGCATCGACATGTGGGGACAGCAGTTTATTTGCCACCTCGTCACCGGAACTGGTGGTAGTGGAAAAGATAATCCGCGCCTCGGGATATGTTGCACGGAGACCGCGCACCAAGGGCAGGGCGGAGGTCACTTCGCCCACGGAGAGGGCGTGGATCCAGAAGGTCGGTGCGGCGGAAGAAGGGAGGTGCGTCAGTTGAGCGGCAAGGCCCCAGCCCAATCGCTTGCATATCCGTTTGCGGTATTTTTTCCGGAGAGCAAAAAAGGGGAGAAACGGCAGCAGGAGCAACGCCAGGGCGGAGGAAAAGAGCGTGTACAGAAGAGACATCAATGGTCGAGATCCTTACATTGGAGCAGGGAATGAGTGAATGCGTTGTTGATACCAATATTCTTCTTCTCTGTCGAAGAAGAAGCGTACGCTGGCGAGCTCTCCTCTTTTTTGAAATTTCAATCATTCTTATTGTTGTGCGCTTTTGAGAATATAATTTTTAATTATGCTTTTTACTTGAAATTATATAACGCATAATGTGATTTTTAATGAATTTTATTCTTGAAAAGTGTTTTTCTTTACGGTATGGCTTTTTTATGTTGTTTTTTTGTTCCTTGTCTTTTCTGAGGGCGGAGCCGATGCTTGATGAAATCAGTTTGAACATACTGAAAATACTGCAGGAAAAAGCCCGCATTCCCAACATAGAGGTGGCGCGGCAGGTGGAAATGGCGCCTTCAGCGGTGCTCGAGCGGATTCGCAAGATGGAGCGCCAGGGGATTATCGACGGCTACGAGGTTCGGCTCAATCCCGAATGCTTTGACCGTCGTCAGATCGCCTTTGTTGCTATCCAGACCCGTTCAGTGGGCGACCGGCCGCAAACCGGTCAGGAGCTGGCCGCCATTCCCGAGGTGCAGGAAGTCCATTACGTGGCGGGAGAGGACGGATATCTGGTCAAAATTCGGGTTGCCGACACCGCTGAACTATCCGTCATCATCCGTGAGAAAATCGCTGTTATCAACGAGGTCGTTTCCACCCGGACAACAACCGTTCTGCAAACCTATAAAGAGACCGCGCGCATCCCCATCCGCGGCTGAACCACACGAGGAAAACCCCATGCCGATGACTCAAGGCTTTAAAGATCGACTCTACCCCCACCTGCCTGCTATTGTCGCCCGCTACGGCACCCCTTTTCATATTTACGACGAGGCCGGAATCCGTGAGACCGGCCGGCAATTGCAGGAGGCCTTCGCCTCCCTGCCAGCTTTCCGGGAGTACTATGCGGTTAAGGCCTTGCCCAATCCGAGCGTTCTCAAAATTATGCAGGATATGGGCTTTGGTTTTGACTGCAGCTCGATCACCGAATTGATGCTGGCCCGAGAGTTAGGCGCTAAGGGCAATGACATCATGTTCACCTCCAACAATACCAGTGCCGAGGATTTTCAGGCCGCCGCGGCCGAGGGTGGCTGCATCCTCAATCTTGACGACATTACCCTGGTCGACAAGGTGCCGACCATGCCGGAGCTGATCTGTTTCCGCTACAACCCCGGCCCGCGCCGACGGGGCAATGACATCATTGGCAAGCCTGAGGAAGCCAAGTACGGAGTCAGCCACGAACAGATTGTCGAGGCCTATCGGCGTGCCCAGGCCAGAGGGGCGAAACGGTTTGGCTTGCACACCATGCTGGCTTCCAACGAGCTCAATTACACCTATATGGTCCGAACCGCGGTTATGCTGCTTGAACTGGTGGAGACGCATCAGTGCTGAGTTGGGTATTACCTTCGAGTTCGTCAATATCGGCGGCGGCCTCGGTATCCCCTACGCCCCGGCTGCCGAGCCGCTTGACATCTTCGCCATGGGAGAGGAGATTACCGCCTTGTTTACTGATTTCGAGGACCGCCACGGTTACTGCCCGACCTTGATGATGGAAAGCGGCCGTTTCATGACCGGCCCGCATGGAGCACTGGTGGTACGGTCGATCAACCGCAAGGATATCTACCGCACCTATATCGGCGTCGATGCCTGCATGTCCGCACTGATGCGGCCCGCTCTCTACGGGGCCTACCACCATATCGAGGTGTTGGGCAAGGAGGGCAGTGAAGACACCGAAACCGTCGACGTGGTCGGCTCACTGTGCGAAAATAACGATAAATTTGCTGTCCAACGGGAGCTGCCGAAGATCGTTGACGGCGATATCCTCGTGATTCAGGACTCCGGAGCCCACGGTCATGCCATGGGCTTTAATTATAATGGTAAGATGCGCCCCCAGGAACTGCTCCTGCGCCAGGATGGCAGCGTTGCTCTGATCCGCCGTGAGGAGCAGCCTGAGGATTATTTTGCTACCTTGAAGTTTGACGAGAAGGTGTTGCGGCTGTGAGGCGTCTCGCTTGAATCTTCTCTTGTTAGAGCCCAAAGAGGCCGGAACCGGCGAAGTCACCCTCATTGGCCGCCGAGCTGCGCATCTGCTGCGGGTGCTCAAGGTGAAACCGGAGGATACTGTCAGGATCGGGATAGTCGGGGGGCAGCTCGGCAGCGGTCGGGTGCTGGCGATTGAGGGTGAGGCGGTGCGCCTGGCGGTGGAATTGGAGCGAGAGCCTGTCTGCGACCTCCAGATGGAGCTGATTCTGGCACTGCCGCGGCCAATCATGCTGCAGCGCATTGTCAAGCAGGCGACCGTTCTTGGGGTGCGGCGGTTTCATCTTATTCGTTCGCGGCGGGTGGAAAAATCTTTCTTTCATAGCCCGGTGCTGGAGCCGGAGAAAATTCGTTCTATATTAATAGATGGCATGGAGCAGGCTATGGACACCTGGCTGCCGCCGGTCGCCATTCATCAACAATTCAGACCCTTTATTGAGGATGTGTTGCCGACTCTCGGTGGCCAAGGCTTGATCGCCCATCCCGATGCAGGTGGAACGCTTGCCGGCATCCCGGTTTCAGGAGAGTCGGGGCAGCGGTTGCTGCTAGCGGTCGGTCCTGAGGGCGGCTGGTCTGACTATGAGTTGCAATGCTTCGTCGATCACGGCTTTTACAGCTTCACCATGGGCAGCCGCATTCTCCATGTCGATACGGCAGTGGTCAGCTTGTTGGCCCAGTTGCAGCTTCTCTACGACCTGCGAAAGCGCTGAACCAGTTTGCCGGTCAGCAGGGTGAATTCCGGTAAACGCAGCAATTGCAGTCCAACCACATAAATCCCCACGCCTGCACCAATCAGCACCATAAGCGCGGCAATCTGCGCAAGCATCGGTCCGTCCAACCACGTGAGCAGCGCCCGTTGCAAGCACCATATTCCGCCTGACATCAGAGCCGTGGCGGCGATAATTTTGGCAAGGCCCTTCAGGAGATACCCCAGGGGATACCCGGAGAGCTTGCGATAGAGGATCACGCTCAGAAAAAGAAAATTGAGGATCATGGCGCAGGAAGTGGACAGGGCGATGCCCCGGTGCTGGAGGGAGTCGATCACCAGGGTGATGGTAAGGATGTTGACAGCCACGCCAAAAAAGCTGCCAATCACCGGATACATGGTGTTGCCGATGGCATAAAAGACCGGCACCATCACCTTGATGGCCGAGTAGGCGAAGAGGCCGACAGCGTAGAAGGTGAGGGCGTCAGCGGTCTGCAGAGTGTCGGCGGCGTTGAAGGCGCCGTGCTCGAAGATCAGGCGGATGATTGGCACAGACAGCAGCATCAGTCCGGCGGTGGCGGGAACGGCCAGGGTAAAAACGAGCACAAGAGAGGAGGTGAAGGTCTGCTTGAGGCTGGCCATGTCTTTCTCGGCAGCCTGCTTGGCCAAGACCGGCATGATGGCAATCGACAGGGCCACACCGAAAACGCCGATGGGCAGTTGTACCAGGCGGAAAGCGTAATTGAGCCAGGAGACAGAACCCTCGACACAGGAGGCGGCGAAGTTGGTGTTGACGAAGATGTTGATCTGGGTGGCGGAAAGGCCAATGGTGGCGGGCAGCATCAGCAGCAGAATGCGCCGGAGGCCGGGATCGGTTGGATTGCAGCTGAAGCGAAATCGAAAACCCACCTTGCGCAGAGTCGGCAGCTGCATCAAGAGCTGCAGGGCGCCACCGATCAGGGTGCCCCAGGCCATACCGGCAATGGCCGGCTGATCAAACCGGGGGAAAAGCCAAGCCAGCGAAAGGCCGCCGACAATCGAACCGAGGTTGAAGAAGGTTGACGACATGGCGGGTATGAAAAATTTGCCTTTAGTGTTGAGCATGCCCATCACTACCGCCGCCAGAGAGACAAAGAGCAAAAAGGGAAACATGATCCGAGTGAGTTTGACCGTCAACTCGGTCTTGCCTGGGACGAGGTCGAAATCCGGGGCCAGCAGGCTGACAATCGGCTCGGTCCAGTAGAGGCCCACAAGGGTGAGTACGCTGATGAGGAGGGCGAAAAAGACAAGGACATTGCCGGCCAGGCGCCAGGTGGCCTCGGCGCCTCGATTGGTACTGTACTCGGAAAAAACGGTGACAAAAGCGGCCGAGAGAGCCCCCTCGGCGAAGAGGTCCCGCAGCAGATTGGGGATACGGAAGGCGACGACAAAGGCATCATACGCATAGCCGGCGCCGAACAGCCCGGCAAAGACCTGCTCCCGGATCAGGCCAAGGACGCGACTGCACATCACGGCGATGCTCACCGCCCCGGCAGAACGGGCTATTCTTCCGGTGGAACCTGAGGGTTGGGCAGTGGGTTGTTTGGTCATTGATTGTTCAATTTTTCAGCAGGTTATCGCTTGACTTTGCAATCTTAATAAGAATATAACAAAGGTCGTTTTTGTGGACTCGATGGTTACCATTCCTGCCGCGAAAGAGAAAGAGCTTTTCATCGGTTTCCAGGCATGAATGTACACCGTGAACATTGATACAGCACTCGTTGCATTCACTGGAGGTCTCCATGCAGGACGTACAACAGATCAGGAATGTGGTTTTTTTGGGCCATGGTAACAGCGGTAAATCGACCCTTGCCGAAGCCCTCTTGTTTACCGCCGGTTCCCTCAAGCGGCTGGGCAAGGTGGATGAAGGCACCTCTTCTATGGATTTCGAGCCGGAAGAGACCAAACGAAAGATCTCCATCGGCACGGCATTCAACCATCTGGTCTGGCAGAAGAACGACCTGTATCTGATTGATACACCCGGCGACGATAACTTTTTCAACGAGACCCGCTTTGCGGCTCAGGTAGCGGACAGCGCCATCTTGACGGTTGGCGCGGTGCTCGGCGTGCGGCCGCAGACCGAAAAATTTGTCGACCTGATCAAAGATAACAACCTGCCCTGCCTGATCTGCGTCACTAAAATGGATCGTGAGCGCGCCAACTTCCAGAAGACGGTCGATGGCATCAAGGAGGCCACCGGCCTCAATCCGGTTGTGCTCTATTTGCCGATCGGCGCCGAGGATGCGTTCAAGGGCGTGGTGGACATCCTTGCCAACAAGGCTCTGCTCTTTACCGAGGGGGGCAAGGTTGAATCCGCCGAGATACCTGCGGATCTGGCTAATGAGGTGGCAAGTCTGCGAGAAAGCCTCATGGAAAGCGTTGCCGAAACCGATGATGAGCTGATTGAGAAGTTTCTTGAGGAAGGCACCTTAACTGATGAGGAACTCAAAACCGGACTGGTTGCAGCTGTCAAAGCCGCCAAGGTGGCTCCGGTCTGCGCTTGCGCTCCTCTCGGCAATAAAGGTTCCAGCGTCGTCCTCGACACCATTGTCGACCTTCTGCCATCACCCGATCAGCGTCCCGCCCGGATCGGAACTCATCCGAAAAGCGGCGATGCTGTTGAGCGGACCGGCACAGCCGATGCTCCTTTCTCGGCCCTGGTGTTCAAGACCATGGCTGATCCCTTTGCCGGCCGCCTGACCATCTTCCGGGTCTTCTCCGGCACCTTGAAGGGCGACACTTTCTATAATACGTCCAAGGCCACCTCTGAGCGTTTTGGTCAGTTGTACGTCATGGCCGGCAAGGAGCAGAAACCGGTGGAGCAGGCTCTGCCTGGTATGGTGGTGGCAGTGGCCAAACTTAAAGAAACCACCACCGGTGACACCCTTTGCGAAGAAGCCAAACCCGTCATTTACCCGATGGTTGACCCCCTGCCCACGGTGATCGCCTATGCGGTCAGCGCCAAGAAGGGCGATGAAGAGAAGCTTTTCTCCTCCATTACCCGCCTGCTTGACGAAGATCTGACCCTTAAACTGACCCGCGAACAACAAACCCATGAAACCCTCATATCCGGTGTCGGCCAGGTGCATCTCGAAGTCATCGGCGAGAAGATCAGACGGAAATTTGGTGTTGAGATGGAGCTGCGTCCCCCCCGTGTTCCCTACCGCGAGACATTGAAGGGCAAGGTCACGGTCCAGGGCAAGCATAAAAAACAGTCCGGCGGTCGCGGTCAGTTCGGTGATTGTACCATTGAGATGGAGCCGTTGCCCCGGGGCGAGCATTTTCAGTTCCTCGACAAGATCGTCGGCGGAGTTATCCCGCAGCAATACCGCCCGGCAGTGGAAAAAGGTATTATCGAAGCCATGGATCGGGGCGTAATTGCCGGTTATCCCTTTGTTGACCTCAAGGTCAGCCTGATAGACGGTTCCTACCATACCGTCGACTCTTCGGAAATGGCCTTTAAGGTTGCCGGATCGCTCGCCTTCAAGAAGGGCGTGGTTCAGGCCAATCCGGTTCTGCTCGAGCCGATCATGGAAGTTGAGGTTCGTGTGGTTAAGGATTTTGTCGGCGACGTCATGGGCGATCTCAACAGCCGGCGCGGCCGCGTGCTCGGCATGGACTCGACCGACAAGTATGAGGTCATCAATGCCCATGTGCCCCAATCCGAGATCCTGCTCTATGCCCTGGATCTGACCTCGATGACCGGCGGACGCGGCACCTTCTTAGTAAAGTTCTCCCATTATGAAGAGGTCCCTGCCCAGATTGCCGAGAAGATCATCGCCGACTATAAGGATAAATCGGAGGAATAATGCAATCCTCGCCCCGGTCGTATCAGTGCGGCGTCCTAACGCTGAGCGACAAGGGGGCGCGAGGTGAGAGGGAGGACACCAGCGGCCCCCAGATTCAGGAAATGCTTCAGGCCAAGGGGTATGAGGTTGCCTTCTATCAGATTATTCCCGACCAGCAGGGCCTCATCGAACAGACCCTGATAACTTGGGTGGATGAGCGGCGACTCGACCTGATCGTCACCACCGGTGGGACTGGGGTTTCGCCCAGTGATCGCACACCGGAGGCAACTAGAGCTGTGATCGAGATGGAGGTTCCCGGATTGGGCGAGGCCATGCGCCAGGCCAGTCTAGGCAAAACGATTCAGGCGGTCTGGTCGCGCGGCATAGCGGGTATCCGCAAGGGTTGCCTGATCCTCAACCTGCCCGGCAGCCAGAAGGCGGCGCAGGAAAATCTTGAAGCTGTGCTCCCGGCCTTGGAACATGGGTTGTACAAGCTAAAAGGCGGGGACGCCGACTGCGGCCGGGTCGCGTAAAGGATAAAGAAAAAAAGCTCCGGGTGATTTGATCACCCGGAGCTTTTTTGTTGGTGCAAAGGTTCGTCGAGAACAGGGGGCGGTTGTGCTGGATCAGCAGACTCCATCGATGGCGACCTGAGGCCCGTTGCCCCCTTGGGTAGCTTTGATCTCGCCGATCATATAAGGTTGCTCACCGTGGGCCCGAAACTGATGGAGCATGTCCTCAACACTTCTTTCCGGGACGATGATCATCATGCCGATGCCCATGTTGAAGGTTCGGTACATCTCGCCGATGGTGATATTGCCCTTCTCCTGCAGATAGGAGAAACTTGGTGGGATGGGCCAGCTATCCCGATAAATTTTAGCGGCGCAGCTTGTGGGAAGAATGCGGGGGATGTTGTCGATGAAACCGCCGCCAGTGATGTGCACCAGGCCGTGAATCGTGCAGCGCCGGAGGATGTTGACCACACTGTCCACATAGATGCGGGTTGGCCGTAGCAGTTCTTCACCGACTGTGCAGCCAAATTCTTCAATGTAATCGTCGACTTTTTTCCCCAGTTCCTCGAAAAAGACCTTGCGGACCAGCGAATAGCCGTTGGAGTGGAAGCCCGAGGAGGCGAGGCCGATAATTTTGTCGCCTACCCGGATGTCGCTGCCATCGATGATGGCGTTACGATCACCGATCCCGACCACGAATCCCGCCAGATCATAATCTCCTGGTTGATACAAGCCAGGCATTTCCGCCGTTTCGCCGCCGATCAGAGAGCAGTGCGCCAGTTTGCAGCCGTCGGCGATTCCTCGAACCACTGCGGTGGCGACATCGAGGTCCAGGGCATTACACGCGAAATAATCAAGAAAAAAGAGTGGCTTTGCGCCGCTAACAATCACATCGTTAGCGCACATGGCCACTAGATCAATGCCGATGGTGTCGTGCTTGCTGCACAGTTTGGCCACGTTGAGCTTGGTGCCGACGCCATCGGTGGATGCGACCAGCACCGGGTTTTTGAGGTCTTCGTTGCCGATGGCAAAAAGTCCAGAAAAACCGCCGAGTTCAGTAAGTACTCCGCGCCTGTGCGTTTCGGCAACGATGGATTTTATTCGTGAGACAAAGAGGTTGCCTTTGTCGATGTCGACTCCGGCTTCACTGTATTTAGAGGGTGATTGCGTCATGAATGGCCGTTGCGTATTTTCTGCCTGCGATCAGATCGTCCATGAACTCCTGCATGAACCGCATCAATCGTAAGAGTTATAAAATCTTCGAAAATTATGCGACAAGTTACTTTTTTTAACCAGCCATTGTCAATACCTTTGTGGCGTATTGCACCCCTCGCCGCTTTCTGGTATTGCTCAGCCATGAAACTTCTGATTACGCTGATAGGGCTTGTTTTGGTCCTCGAAGGGTTGCCTTATGTTGCTTCGCCCGAATCCATGCAGCGATGGCTCCGGCAGATTCTGGAAATGCCGCCCCAGCAATTGAGGCAGGTAGGTCTGATCGCCATGGCTGTTGGTTTCGCGCTGTGTTTTTTCGCCCAAGAGAGCAGTTTCTTCAATTAAGCGGCTTGTTTTCTTTTGCTGCGACCGGGAGAAGCCGTAAGCCTTGCCGCAGTCCTCTTTTCCCGATTGACTTTTCTTGTTGCCGGTCATTACAATACCCTAATTTTTTGCGCGCAAGACTGGGAAAAGCCGATGCGAATAGAGGTGGACAACCGTTACCCTACGGGCCATTTTTTGCACCTTGCATGGGCCTCCTTCTCAAAAAAATCTGATCCAGGAACGTTGCCATGGTCAATTATTTTTTCTTAGACAACAAGATGGTCAAGATGGAAAGTGGCAACAGTTCCGTCAGTCCCAATATTTTCTGGATTGATTTGATCAACCCCACCGAGGACGAGATCCATCAGGTGGAAAAAGATTTCCGAGTGGAACTCTTCACCAAACAGGAGAGTGAAGAAATCGAGAGCAGTTCGAAATATGTCGAGACCGAGGACGAGATCGGCATCAACCTCAATTTCTTGATTCCGGAAAACAAAACCTTCTCCAACGAGCCGGTCTCATTCATTCTCAAGGATAAGATTCTGATCACCCAGCGCTCCCGCGAGTTCCGGTCCTTTTCCGAAACGTATCGCAAACTGCGGGCAATTAAGCCGGTGGATGGCGAGGACATCTTTCTCACTATCCTTGCGACCGGGATTGATTATGATGCGGATCTCATCGAACACATAACGGATAGAATTTCCGATATCAGCAAGCAGATGATCGGTGACAAGGACCCCAACCGGGAGTTGCTGCTAAAGATCACCGCCCTGCAGGAGACCACTATCGCTATCCGTGAAAATATTGTTGAAAAACAGAGGATTATATCTTCGCTGCTTAAGAGCAAAATGTTTCCCAAGGAAGACTACGAGAATATGCGCATCATGATCAAGGATGTAGGCTCACTCCTGGATCATACTTCTTTTAATTTTGAACGGCTTGAATTCCTGCAGAATACCTTCCTCGGTCTGGTCGACATGGAACAGAACCGGGTGATCAAGATTTTTACCGTTGTCACTGTCATTTTCATGCCGCCGACCCTGATTGCCAGCGCCTACGGCATGAATTTCAAGTACATGCCCGAGTTGGATCAGATCTGGGGTTATCCCTTCGCTGTTCTGCTGATGATCCTTTCATCGTCCATGACCCTGCTTTTTTTCCGGCGGAAGAAATGGCTCTGATGAGCGGGGGTGGTTTTTTTTTCATGTCAGCGGTTATAATTCCTGCCAATTTTTTTCCGCGTGTAAAATGAAACCGTTGTATCTTGTCGTCATTGCTGGTGTTATCGGCTGGTTGCTTGTACAGACCTTCCAGCCCGCGCTACTCGATCCCAAAGCCGTTTCCCGGCCAGTCGAGGCGAGGGGAGACCTGGCCAGCGATGAGAAAAACACCATCGATATTTTCCGCAATGTTGCGCCTTCGGTAGTCTACATCACCAGTATCGCGGTGCGCCGCAATCTTTTCAGTCTCAACGTCTATGAGATGCCCCAGGGCACGGGATCAGGCTTTATCTGGGACAAATTGGGGCGGATCGTCACTAACTATCATGTCATTTCCGATGCCAGCCGCCTAGAGGTTACCCTGGCCGATCGCTCGTCCTGGAAGGCCGTGCTGGTTGGCGCGGCCCCGGACCGGGATCTGGCGGTGCTGCAAATCAGTGCCCCGGCCGATAAGTTGCGGCCCATTGTCATTGGTGAATCCAAGGATCTCCTGGTCGGGCAGAAGGTCTTTGCCATCGGCAATCCTTTCGGTCTTGACCAGACACTGACCACCGGCGTGGTCAGTGCGCTTGGTCGTGAGATTACTGCCGTCACCGGCCGCACCATCCACGACGTCATCCAGACCGACGCAGCCATCAATCCTGGCAATTCCGGCGGGCCGCTCCTCGACAGTGCCGGGAGGCTGATCGGGGTCAATACCGCCATTTACAGCCCATCTGGTGCCAGTTCGGGAATCGGATTTGCCGTGCCGGTCGGTGAGGTCAATCGGGTGGTGCCGCAGATCATCAGCAAGGGCAAGCTGATCCGGCCTGGTCTGGGAATTACTTTGGCCAACCGTCGGCTGATCGAGGAATTGGAACTGGAAGGGGTGATGGTGTTGAAGGTGCAGCCCGGTTCATCGGCGGAAAAGGCAGGCTTGCGGGGCACGACCCAGGTGCGGGATGGTCTGGTGCTGGGTGACGTCATCCTCGCGGTCAACGGCAAGGCGGTCAAAGATAATGACAGTCTGCGCGATGAACTGGAGCGGCACGACGTCGGGGAGAGTGTGGCCTTGACCCTGACGCGCGATACATCGACGATCGAGGTAAGAGTGGCCCTGGAAGCAATGAACTGAATGACCTGCCTTGCTGGTTTTCAGGCAATCAGTGACGCCCGCTTTTTTCGGCCACTGCCTGTCACTCGGCCGATCAGCCAGCCCAGCAAGAGCACAATGCCGCCGGTGAAAAACCATTTGATCGACTGGTTTTTTTTCAATACCGTGCATTCAATCTGGGAGTCCGCCAATTTCTGCCGCAACTCGTCGATCTCCAGCTGTGCCTCGCTCAGGGAGGTTTTGGCGTGCAGAGGGCTATTAGGGTCAGCCGCCAGGGTCTGATATTTGTCGGCTATAGTGCTGCGATCGGTGGTGCAGGTCGCCAATTCTTTTCTCAGTCGACCGTTTTCTTCGGCCACATCTCGAAATCTTCCTTGGATATCCGTGATCGTTCCGTCAGTTCCCACTCCTGGCCTGATATTGGCCACCGGTATGAGGGGAGAACTGCCGAGAAAACGGCTGCGCACCCAACCGTCCATGCCCTCCTGCAAGCGGATATGCGACCACTCTTTCCCCCCCTGCAGCAATTCAACCGCTGTTCCCATGGGCACCGTGGCGACAATTCTGGCATTGTCACCCTGGTTCTTGCGCATGAGCACTTCCAGGCTCGGTTTGATATACAGAATTTCTGCACCACAGACTGGCGAGGCGACCCAACAGGCCAGCAGAAGCGGAGCGATGGCAACAAATAAGGGGCGTTGGAAAGACAGTAAAGTAATATTCATGCAACAAGTCCTGGTTGGACGATAAAGAGAAAGATCGGGGAATGGGTAATTTTGTTGCTTATGTCAGTCAGGAAAGATGAGGGTCTACTGGGGCAGCTGTAGCCGAGGACGTCCTCGCTTTCGGCGGCAAACTAACATGATTTGTCACGAACTGCCAGGTTCAGCTGGATCTCTTTTCTCGGGGAAACTCAGGCGGTGTGCAGCTTTTTCTTCCTGATCATGGCCAATTCCCTCATGTTGCGCGCCTTGTCGGATTCATCGACAATCTCTCGGCCAATGATCTCCTCTAAAATATCTTCCATGCTGATCACACCGGTGACGCTGCCGTATTCATCGACCACAACAAAGAGATGTTGGTAGCGTTCAAAAAAATCGATGAAAATTCGATCGAGCGGTGCGGTTTCCGGGACAAAATGGACCGGTCGCATGATCTGTGACAGCTTGAGGGTGTCTTGGCCGACGGCGGCCGCCATCAGCACATCTTGGCTGAGGACGATTCCCACCACATTGTCGGGCTCACCGTCGTACACCGGCACCCGGCTGTGCATCCGCCACTTTCCTTCCATGCGCGCTGCTTCTTTGATGGTCAGAGCCTCGGAGGCGGAAAAAGTGACGGTGCGCGGGGTCATCACCTGACGCACGGTCTTGTCGCCGAGTTGGAGGATATTGGCGATTACCTTTTCCTGGTCAGCCTCGATCTCGCCGGATTTTCTGCTGTGGGAAGCAATGATTTTAAGTTCTTCTGCCGAGATTTGATGGGACTTGTGGCTGTTGGGCACCAGGCGGGTCATCAACTGCGCCATCCAGATCAGCGGTTTAAGGACCGTGATCATGATCCGCAGTGGAAAAACGATATAGGGTCCCAGTTGCTTGGCAAAGGTCACGCCAATAGTTTTGGGCACGATTTCGGTGACCAGAAGGATGGCCAGGGTAAAGACCAGGGAAAACCAGATCAGGCCGTTTTGACCAAACAGGGCAACAGCCATGGCGCCGGCCACCGTGGCGCCAATAGTGTGAGCCGCGGTGGCGAGTGTCAGAATGGCTGTGATGGGCTGTTCAATGTTCCCCTTGAGTTTCTTCAAGTTTTCGGCCTGGAGCGGGTGGGTTTCCATCATCATTTCGACCTGAGAGGGCGAGAGAGAGAGAAGCACCGCCTCAAAGAGCGAACAGGTGGTGGAAACCAGCAGGGCACTCCCCACGGCAAGAATGAACACAAGTAACACGGAAAACCTCCACGAAGTTTTTAAATGTTTTTTTTCCGAGCCGTCGGTAAACCCCCAGTTTTGGCGATTGAGGTTCCGCCCGGTTTAGTGTATGAAAAACAACAATAAACAGTTCCAGCAGGTTTTGAAAGCATTATACAAGCACCCAAAGGGGAGGAATTTGTCCCGTGCGCGATGAGGCCGTCACCATACAGTTATTTGATAAGGAACCCAGCGAGTTTTCCGGCGATCTGCTGGTGTATCCGGTGGAAGAGGATTTTCCGGATCTTGGTCCCGATGCTGGCGCAACTGTCAATAAGTTGCTGCTTCAAGTTCGGGAAACCGGTGACTTCAAGGGCGGTAAGGAACAGGTTTTTCTCCTTTATCCCGGTTTGACAGGGCTGGGAAAGGCAAAGACGATCCAGGCAAAGAGGGTGTTGTTTGTGGGTTTGGGCAAACAGGACGAGGCCATCAATGTCCGTCGGGAACAGCTGCGGCTTGTCGGCGGGATTATCGCCAAGCAGGCCGGGATAGTGAAGGCCAAGGAGGTATTGGTTGTTTTGCCGAAGGATTATCTCCTGGATGCCGCCGAGATTGCCCAGTGTTGCACCGAAGGCTTGCTGCTGGGCAACTATCGCTTCGATCTCTATAAAAGCCCTAAGGATGAAAAAGATACACCGGTCCGGGTCGAGCAGTTTCATCTCCATGCCGGTGGCCTCGCCGCCAGCGCGGTGCGCACCGGTCTTGAGCGCGGCCGAGTCTTGGCTGAGGCGGCTTGCGCAGCCAGGGATATGGCTAATCAGCCGGGTAACGGCTGGACACCGGCTGATTTTGCCGAGTATGCAAAAAAGCTGAGCAAAAAGACCAGTCTCAAATGCAAGGTGTTGGACAAGGCTGCCATGCAGAAGTTGGGCATGGGTGGCATTATCGGCGTCAATCAGGGATCAGCCCTTCCTCCGCAATTGGTGATCCTCGAATACCGGACGAACAAAAAAAATCCAACCATCCTCTTGGTGGGCAAGGGCTTGACTTTCGATTCCGGCGGCATCTGCATCAAACCACCGGCCGGCATGGAGGATATGAAATATGATATGTGCGGTGGTGCGGCGGTGATCACCGCTTTGCGGGCCATTGCCGAGATCGGCATTGATGGTCTGAATGTGGTGGCCTTGATTCCGGCTACGGAGAATCTCGCTGGCTCGGCAGCCCTCAAACCCGGCGATGTCATCCGGCACTACGGAGGTAAAACCTCGGAAATTATCAACACCGATGCCGAAGGTCGGCTGATCCTGGCCGATGCCCTGGCTTACGGCATCGATGTGTATAAACCCGAAGCGGTGATTGACCTGGCCACTCTCACCGGGGCGGTGATCATTGGGCTGGGGCACCATTACACAGGCCTTTTGACCAACAACGATCAATTGGCGAGTCAACTGACCGAGGCTGGAGCACAAGTCGGCGAGCCTCTGTGGCGGCTGCCGCTGGGACCGGAATACCGCAAGCAGATCGATTCCCGGGTGGCTGACATCAAAAATGCCGGCAGCGACCGGAGCGCCGGCACCATCACCGCGGCCTGTTATCTCCAGGAATTTGTCGGCGAGACCCCCTGGGCCCATCTGGATATTGCCGGGACAGCCTGGGACTTCACCGAAAAAACCTATATCCCCAAGGGGCCATCGGGCACGGGTGTTCGCACCTTGGTAGCCTGCCTGAGTCAATGGATGCCGTTGAAAACTGCTGAAAAGAAATAACACGCCGTCCCTTGGCAAACTGTGCCGACCGAGGGCGATCAAAAGGAGAAATCGATGCTAGCCAAGAGAAAAGGAATCACCGTCAGCCGGCAGATCATGGATGACCAGTTGCTGCATCCGGGGGCCACCGGCGAACTCACTGGACTGCTCAACGATCTGGTTGTTGCTGGCAAGATCATCAGCGCCGAGGTCAACATGGCCGGACTGGCCGATATCCTGGGCCAGTCCGGCCGGACCAACATTCAAGGTGAGAGCGTTCAGAAGCTCGACGTCTTTGCCAACCAAACCATCAAACGGCGCATGGAGCAGTGCGGTCATGTTTGCGTCATGGCCTCGGAGGAGGATGACGACATCATCCCGGTGCTGGAGGGCTATGAGGGCAACTACACCATCGCCTTTGATCCCCTTGACGGCTCCACCAACATCGACGTCAATATCAGCATCGGCACCATTTTCTCCATCCATCGGCGGCTCAGTGCCTCCGGTCAGGGCAATGTCGATGATCTGCTGCAGAAGGGCAGCGTGCAGGTGGCGGCCGGCTACATTATTTACGGTTCTTCGACGGTGATGGTTTACACCACCGGTTCCGGCGTTTACGGCTTCACTCTGGATCCGAGCGTTGGCGAATTCTTCCTTTCCCACCCCGATATCAAGATACCCGAGGCTTCACTCTATTACAGTGTCAACGAAGCCTATGCCAATCACTGGTTCGACAGCACCCGCAACTTTATCAATTATTTGAAGAACGCCGACGGCGGCAAAGGGCCGTACAGTTTGCGCTATATTGGCACCCTCGTGGCTGATTTCCACCGCAACCTGATCAAGGGGGGCATTTTTCTCTACACCCGCGATAAAAAGAGCGGCGAAAAATCTGAGGGAAAGCTGCGGCTGCTCTATGAGGCCGCGCCTCTGGCCATGATCGTTGAGCAGGCCGGAGGGCGGGCGATCACCGACGACGGTCGCCGCATTCTCGATATCGAGCCCGGAAATCTGCATCAACGTGTCCCGTTGATCATCGGCTCCAAGCGCGATGTCGATTTGGCGGAAAAATTTCTGCGTGGTGAAATGTAAAGCCCGCGCGCAGAGGGGTGTGTCGAGCTCAATTTTTTCCTGCTTGACAAATAAGGCTGGGGCTTTACTATGAGAAAAAATTAAACGATGGATCGGATCATGACACAAACACTCGCTCTTCTTCTGCTTAACCGACTGCACGGGGAAACCGTGGCAGGGAAGGGTGGTTTGTCCTGACGGGCCGAATCGAATCTGAACCTTTAAGCCACGGTTTCTCAAACCGTGGCTTTTTTTTTGACGTGTTAACGGAGAATCGAATGGATCAGGAAAAATTGTATAAATATCGCCCCTACCCGCCGGTCCGGTTGACGGATCGCACCTGGCCGGACAAGGTCATCACCAAGGCGCCGATCTGGTGCAGCGTCGATCTGCGTGATGGTAATCAGGCGCTCATCCAGCCGATGAACCTGGAAGAAAAATTGGAGATGTTCCAACTCCTGGTGCGGATCGGCTTTAAGGAGATCGAGGTCGGTTTTCCCTCGGCCTCGCAGATTGAATACGATTTTCTCCGGCTGCTGATCGATGGCAACCACATCCCCGATGGTGTTGTGCCCCAGGTGCTGACGCAGGCCCGCGAGCAGTTGATCAAGAAATCCTATGCCTCTCTTGATGGCACGCGCGAGGCCATTGTTCATCTCTACAATTCCACCTCGACCCTGCAACGCGATGTTGTGTTCAAGAAGGGGCGTAAGGAAATCATTGAGCTTGGGGTGGCCGGGGCACGCATCATCCGCGAGCAGGCCGGACGAACCGAGACCAAAATTCGCTACGAGTATTCGCCGGAGAGTTTCACCGGCACGGAGCTTGATTTTGCCTTGGAGATCTGCGAGGCGATCATGGATGTCTGGGAGCCGACGCCGGAGAACCCGGTGATTATCAATCTGCCGGCCACGGTGGAGATGTCGACCCCGAATATCTACGCCGACCAGATTGAGTGGTTCTGCCGCCAGATGAAGAGCCGCAATTGTGCTCTGATCAGCCTCCATGCCCATAACGACCGGGGCGAGGCGGTGGCAGCCACCGAGCTGGCCCTGATGGCCGGAGCCGATCGAGTGGAAGGTACCTTGTTCGGGAACGGTGAGCGCACCGGCAATGTCGATATTGTCACCCTGGCCCTCAACATGTTCACCCAGGGCGTTAATCCCTGTCTTGATCTGTCGCGGATCAACCGGGTGATAAACGTCTACGAGCGCTGCACCAAGATGAAGGTGCACCCTCGTCATCCCTATGCCGGTGAGTTGGTCTACACGGCCTTTTCCGGTTCACACCAGGATGCGATCAACAAGGGGATGACCGCGCTTGATCTGACCCAGAGCGGTCTCTGGGAGGTGCCGTACCTGCCGATCGATCCCCAGGACGTCGGGCGAACCTACGAGTCGATCATCCGGATCAACAGCCAATCCGGCAAGGGCGGGGTGGCCTACATTATGGATCACGAGTTCGGCTTCAAGCTGCCCAAGGACATGCATCCGGGCTTCGGCCGGGTCATCCAGGAGGTGTCGGATGCGTACGGCGACGAACTGACCGCGGAGATGGTGTTTCATACCTTTGAAAAGGAGTACTTGCTCAATACCAATGGTTACTATCTGAAATCATTCAATGTGATCAAACGCCATTTTGACAAGGATGAGGAGAGTTCGATTGCCGAGATCGAGGCGGTGGTGGTGACCAATGGCAGCGAGGAAATTATCAGGGCATCAGGTAACGGGCCGCTGGACGCCTTCTGCACTGCCCTGCGCGAGGGCCTCGGACTGCGGTTTGTGCTCCACTCCTACCATGAGCATGCCCTGACCCGAGGCAGTTCCTCGAAAGCTGTGAGTTATATCGAAATTCTGGATCAGGATGATGAAAGTTGGTGGGGGGCCGGCGTCGATACGGATATCATCGTCGCCTCGATCAAATCGCTGCTCAGCGCTCTCAATCGCTCGGCGGCAAAACCCAAGAAGGAGTAAGCCATGCGGGGAAAAAGCGTACTGGGAATGTGGTGCGGATTGGTGTTGCTGATCGCAGCTTCGGCCGGGGCCGAGGAAATCGGGAAGGTCAGCACCACCTTCAAGTTTGTCGGCGCCAATGATAAAATCGTGGTTGAGGCTTTTGACGACCCCGACATCAGCGGTGCGACCTGTTACGTCAGCCGGGCAAAGACCGGTGGGGTCAAGGGATCATTCGGTGTGGCCGAGGATACCTCGGACGCCTCGATCTCCTGCCGTCAGACAGGGCCGATAACCCTGCCGGAGCGGGTGGCTTCGGGCAAGGATGACGGCAAGGAGGTTTTCAAGAAGTCAACCTCTCTCCTGTTTAAAAAGATGCAGGTGGTGCGCTTCTTTGATAAGAAGCGCTCCACCCTGGTCTACCTCACGTACAGCGACCGGATTATCGAAGGCTCGCCGAAAAATTCTATCTCGACCATCGTTCTACCCCAGGCAATTCAGGGTGGGGGAGTGCCGGTGCTGGGCAATTGAAAGCAGGTGTCGTCCTGCTTGCAGAGCACTTCCTCACGGTGCGTCCTGCCTGCTGAAGGCTTCAAACAGGCAGGAGGTGCCGATCATGTTGGTTCCCTAGGACAGGCATCGAGGATGTCGCTGTCCTTCCAGCCCAGGTCACGCAGATGCTGCACTTCAGATTCAGCAACTCTCTCCTTGTGCAGAACCTTGGCAACCGTCAGCAAGAGCTCGTTTTCGCCTTCATTGAAGGCTTCCACCTTGCGGCCGGCGGCGAGGTCGGCCAGATCCTGTTCGGATAACCCGGTTATGCTCAGCCAGATACTGTTGAGGTTGATGCAGTGATCAAAGCAGACTTCCCGTGCGGCGAGAAAGCGGATGGCGGCCAGCATCGGAAAGCTGAGCGCCTCATGATGCATGAAGTATTTGATCTGGGCAAAGACTACCTGCAACAGGCCCGGACTGGTGCTCATGAGTTGGAGCGGCGCCGGCACCGGGCTGCGTTTCTGTTGGAAGACGTCATAGATCTCCGCCACGCCAGCCGTTGCTTTTTCCGGGGTTTGGTAGTCGAGAATACACATGCGCTTTCCTCCTGGTAGGAGACGGGTCGTCTCTTTTATTGGGAATACTAAGGAATAGGGAATGCCAAGCAACCTCCCCGCTCTTTGGCCTCATCAAGCCGACTTGAGTTACAGGTGCATGGGATGCAAAGATGCTTGACCTGCTCTCCGGAAGGCATATTTTCAATGTCCAAGCATTCCCAGGACAATAAGCACATGAAAGCCGTTGATCCTGATCAGGTAATGCCGATCCCGTATGCCAATTCGTGCCGCATCTCCTGCCACGATCCGAAAAGTCTCAAATAATTCGTTGAAAAACAGAAGAAGGGACTCGAAAGAGTCTCTTCTTTCCTGCGCTGGCTTCTGTGTGTGCACATTGACTGCCAAAGACGTGGGAGGATACCTTTCTTCATTGCAAGCAAAGACGACTCGTTGCTCCTCCTCCTTACCCGTTTTCGGGAGACCTCCCTATTTGGCTGCATCTTTGAGCTTTTCTTGACGAAAAAAGAGATGCGTTTGAATGAACGTTCGCTGTTGCCGTTGATCTTCGTGATGAGATAGCTGATCTGCTGGCACCGTGCATACCTGACGCCAGCCTGAGAAACGCTGCACGGGACCCTTGTATTGATGCCGCAAGGGTGGTAATTTTTTTCGGTATTCGTCCCTCTTACCCAAGGAGTTTTCATGGAACGTTTTTCCACCAGCCTGCTCGGCGAAGCCAAGACCTTGCTCGTGGCCACCGATGGTTCCCGCTTCAGTGAGGGGGCTCTCCAGGAGGCAATTTTTTTTGGCCAGGCTTGCCAGGCCAGGGTCATTATCCTCCATGTGATTCACACCCAGGCCGAGTCGGTCGGTGCCGCCAATTTCGCTGTTCGACAGGGCCGGGAGGAACTGGCACCGCATCTCGATACTATCCGCGCCATGGCCAGGGACAGCGGGGTGACTGTCGAGGTAGTGGTAGTCGGGTCGAGCAAGCCGGAACAGGCCATCGTTGAACAGGCCCGGCTGCGCCAGGCTGATGTCATTCTCATGGGCCGACACGGCAAGAGCGGCCGCCTGTCTCTGCTGGTGGGCAAGATGACCGCCAAGGTCATCGCCCAGGGTTTTCCCCGCGTGCTGGTGGCGCCCAAGGATTTCATCATCACCGGTTCTCATATTCTCCTGGCTGTCAACGACTCGACCAACAGCCGCCAGGCGGCGCAGGACGCCTTGAGCCTGGGGAAAACCTGTCAGACGCTCCAGAGGATGACGGTCATGTCGGTGGCCAAGCGCGAAGATGAACGGGAGAAGGCCCAGGGGTTGGTCGATTGGTTCTGCACCCAGGCCCGGCAGGAGGGATTGACAGTTCTCTGTGATCCTGTGGTGGCAATAGGCGACCCTGTAAAGGCGATCGTTGCGGCGGCTCGCGAGCGGGACGTGGACATGATCCTCCTCGGAGGCCGGGGCAAGGGAGGGATTGCCAAGATGCTCAAAGGGCATGTGACCGAAAATGTGATCGGCCATGCCCACTGTGCGGTCCTGGTGGTGACAGCCTGACTAGCGCCGCGTTTTCGGCGAATTTTCCAATACACTCTGTCGGGGCACGTCTCATGGTACACAAACTGGCGGTACGCTTCTTTCCTTTTCTTGCCTGGTTTCCCGTCTCCACGCTTATCTTACGCGGCGATCTGGTCGCCGGCATCACCGGTGCCCTGGTGCTGGTGCCCAAGGCCATGGCCTACGCCCAGCTTTCTGGCCTGCCTCTCCAATTCGGCCTCTATACAGCCTTCGTGCCCGCCATCATCGGGGCCTTGTGGGGCTCTTCGCGGCAGTTATCCACCGGACCAGTGGCCATCATTTCCCTCTTGACCGCCGCAGCCGTCACGCCGTTGGCCATACCCGGTTCCGAAGAGTATATCGGCCTGGCGCTGCTGCTCACCCTCATGGTGGGGTGTATTCAGCTCGGTCTTGGGATGGTCAAGCTCGGCAGCGCCGTCAACTTCGTTTCCCATCCGGTGATTCTCGGTTTTATGAATGCGGCGGCCCTCATCATCGGCCTCTCCCAGTTGGACATGCTGCTCGGGATTCCTAAGGGACGTAGCGATTTCTTTCTCAAAGACATCTGGGAAATGCTCGGATATATCCCCCTGACGCACCTGCCCACTTTGGCCATGTCAGTGTTCAGCCTGGCGCTGTTACTGGTCGTAAAAAAAATCTCAATTCTGGCCAAACCCGGGGTTCTGGTTGTTGTGGCCATCACCACCATGCTGAGCGCCCTGATAGGTTTTGAGCACAACGCCACTGCCAAGATTGCCGAGATCGCCACTCCTGAGGCTCGGGAAATGGTCAAGGGCTATAATGATACAGCTCTGCGGATTGAGGAAATGAGCGCCGGTCTCACCAGCCTCTCTGCACGGTTGCGGCAGGCGGAGAAGGAGCACGGCTCCCGGGCAGCAGCTGATCTGCGCTATCGGCTCGATCTCCTGGATCTCGACATCACGGCACTTGAGGCGGAAAATCAGAAGCGGCTGCGCTCCATCCGGCGACTTTATTTTGTCCGCAATCAGCCCGAGACAGGTCGATCGGCTCTCTTCTATCAGATGGACGCGGCACCTGTTGGGCTGCAAACCGATGGCCGCACCTGGCACATCAAGAAGATCGATAAGGGGGAGATGAAGCTGATCGGCGGCGGTGACGTGGTCGGCACAATTCCATCCGGCCTGCCTTCGTTCCGTTTACCCGCCTTCAGTCTTGATGCTGTACTCCAACTGATGAGCGCTGCCCTGGTCATTGCTCTGGTGGCCTTCATGGAGTCGATTTCCATGGCTAAAGCCATGGCCGGTAAAACCAAGCAGCGCGTTGACCCCAACCAGGAGTTGATCGGCCAAGGGCTGGCCAATATTGGCGGCTCCTTTTTTCAAGCCTATCCGGCAAGCGGCTCCTTCACCGGCTCAGCCATCAACCTGCAGTCAGGGGCGCAGACCGGGCTGGCTATGGTCTGCAACGGTTTTTTTGTGGCTGTCACTCTGCTGTTTCTGACCCCCCTCATCCACCATCTGCCCAAGTCCGTGCTGGCCGTGATCATCCTCCTGGCGGTAGCCGGACTGGTTACGCCCAAGGCATTCCGGCACATCTGGAGGGCCAGCCGTCCCGACGGTATCATCGCCCTGGCCACCTTTGCGGTCACCCTCCTGGCTGCGCCGCATCTCGACAAGGGTATCATGATCGGCGCCTTGATGGCCATCGGTTATTACCTTTACCGCACCATGGCGCCGCGGGTCGCCATCCTGGGTCGTCATGAAGACGGCACCCTTCGGGACGTCAAACATCATCCCCACCTCGCCACCTCAACCCGGGTGGTCGCCATCCGTTTTGATGGCTCGCTCTATTTCGCCAATATTGCCCACTTCGAGGATGCGGTGCTTGGCGCCATGGCCGATCACCGTGAGGCTAAATATCTGCTCGTGGTCTGCGACGCGATCAACTCCATTGACAGCTCGGGCGAAGAAATGCTGCACAACCTGGTGGCGCAACTGCATCAATCGGGTGTGGAAGTCGTCTTTTCCGGCTTGAAAAAACAGGTGCTTGACGTGCTGCGGGCGACCGGCCTGTTCGCCTTCATTGGCGAGACTAATATTTTCGCCAACGAGGATCATGCTCTGATCGACATCTCCTGCCGCCTTGGCGAGGAAGGGCGGTGCAATGCCCTGTTTTGCCAATATCCCTGAAGCAGGTTGCGACGGAGGACGACACATGGAACAGGACGACCGGCAGGGGAGGGCATGCGAGCTCGTCGCCCGATATCATCAGCGGACCAAGCATCAGCTGGATCGCTACGCCAGGGGGCCGGCTCAGATGGATTGGGCGACCCAGCCAGATCCGTTCCGTCGTTTCAGCGGCGCGCCTGAATTGCCTCTGCCTGTGGTGGCTGACCAGCGTACGGTCCGCTATCCCGAGTTGTTTGTTATCGGCGGCGTCCAGCCGGAGGCCATGGAGCTGGAATCACTGGCGGTTCTGCTCGAACTGTCCTTCGGTCTTTCCGCCTGGAAAACCTGGGGCGGAGACCGATGGGCCCTGCGCTGCAATCCCTCCAGCGGTAATCTTCATCCCACCGAATGTTATTGCGCAACCTCCGGTTTGATGGGCATCGACGACGGCATCCACCACTATGCCTGCCGCGACCACCTGCTCGAACTGCGCTGCGCGGCCAGTCTGCCGTTCGCGGGGCTGCTGGTTGGCTTGAGTTCCATCCACTGGCGGGAGGCCTGGAAATACGGCGAGCGGGCCTTTCGCTACTGCCAGCACGACATTGGTCATGCCCTGGCAGCTCTACGTTATGCCGCCGGAGTGCTCGGATGGCGGGTACGCCTGCTCGACCATTGGGGTGACAGCGATTGCGCGGCTTTTCTGGGACTGGACCGGGAACAGGACTACGGCGAGGCTGAAAGGGAAGTGCCGGATCTGCTATGCGCGGTGGGGCCGGAGCCGGACGGGGCGATGGCGGTGGAACCGCTGTTGACGGCGGCGGGTGCGGGCCTGTGGCGGGGCAGGGCCAATGTTCTCAGCGATCGGCATCAGCACCAGTGGCCGGTGATCGACGAGGTGCATGCCGCCGCCTTCAAACCACGCACAATGATTGAGCCCGCCAAGGTTTCAGAGAGTTTCGAGCTTTTGCCGACCACCACCGCCCTGCGCGCCGCTGACCTCATCCGGCAGCGCCGTAGCGCCCAGAACTTTGACGGCCTCACCACCGCTGACGCCGCCATTCTCTGGCGGTTGCTCGACGCGACCCTGCCACGGCCGGACCTGCCCCCCTTTGATGCCTGGTCTGCCCGGTCGAAGGTACACCTGCTGCTGTTCATCCACCGGGTCGATGGCGTCGAACCGGGAATTTATTTTTTCCCACGACGAGACAGCGTGGCCGCAGAGTTGCGGCAGCTGATGCGGGCTGATTTTGCATGGTCAGCGGTGGCACACTGTCCCCCCCATCTCCAACTCTACCGGCTGCTTGCCTGTGACTGCCGCCACCTTGCAACAACAGTTTGCTGTCATCAGGACATCGCCGGCGAGAGCGTGCTGAGCATGGGCATGCTGGCGGAATTTGACGCGGCGCTATCTGAGGGGAGCTGGTGCTATCGCCGTCTGTTCTGGGAAGCCGGGATGATCGGTCAGTCGCTCTATCTCGAGGCGGAGGCAGCCGGCCTGCGTGGCACTGGCATCGGCTGCTTTTTTGACGATGCTGTTCACAAGGTATGCGGTTTGAACGGAACCCGTTTCCAGAGCCTTTATCATTTTACCCTCGGCGGCCCGCGCACCGATCAACGGATTCAAACACTGCCGCCTTATGGTCACTTGCGCCGTCCTTGAGAGGGGATTCTCTTCCGGATGTATTCAAAAGTCATGCAGGGGAAAATGCTTTCGATCTTTTTTCTGATGTCCCTCCCAGCACTCCCAACGAGAAAAGATCCCGGCAGCGCTCCCCGACAACCATAATGTTGCCCTTGGCGGCCTTGTCAAAAAAAGAAACGAAAAATTGCACTCGCAGTTTTTGATGGTCCCGCGCCGGGCAGCGGGTTAATCCTCTGGATCAATGCTGCAGGCAAGCATTGAAGGGCTTTTAGCCCCGCCATAGTCCTTGTGAACAGCCTTGCTGTCCATTTTATCGGCCGCAGCATTTCTTGAATTTTTTACCGCTGCCACAGGGACAAGTCTCATTTCTGCCGACCTTGATTGCGTCCCCCACTGCCTGCTCGGAATCTCCTCTTGTTTCGCCAGAAACATACAGCCATTGTCCGGCTTCTTTCACAAACCGACTGACTTCATGGAGTTTGAACAGTCTTTGGTGCATCAGCGCTGTTGCAACAAATTCGACGATACCCTCCTGGTCATCTCCTTGGCCTTGTGCAGTTCGAACTACCTCCAGGCCGCACCAATCTGGAATTGTTTTGGGGTCAATGGCGGATGGCCTTGTCGATGGATGCCAGGTCCGTAACAAATAGGATGTATTCCCCTCAACATAGGCTGTGTAACGAGACCGCATCAACGCTTCAGCCGTCAACGCTGACGCTTGACCAGAAAGCACAGGTTCACAGCAGGAAATATAAGGTGCCCCTGAAGTGCAGGGGCATTGTTTGCTTGCTGTCATACGTTACCTCACAAAGTAGGTTTCCTGTTCGGAAGGCCCGGCGATCATCCAAGAGGCGCCAGCACCTCGACGTCGCTCAAATCATTGTTTTCAATCCACGCAAAAGGTGCTGCTCTTGTTGCATCAAGGTGTGGCAATGAGGAGCATGAAGTATAGAATCAATAGCAGAACCCGGCAGCCGCCTTTTCCACCCGATCGCCTGTCCTCTTTGTTCATCGCCTCGAAGAGAAGCCCGGCCAAAGCCGGATCGTCATCGATCAGGCCACCATCAATCTCAAAATCTTCAGCTATTAGAGAGACCAGTCCCTTCTGCCTCCGGGCGTCAGAGGGTTGAGGAATCAGCAAGATGGATAAAAGGGTGGGACTGCAGAACCATGAAGAGAATGCTTGCGCAAAGGCTCGGATTATTCGAAATGTTTTTTGAACGTTAAAAAATCAATTTTCAGGGCCTCGATTTCTTCTCGCAACTGCTCCACGGATTGTTCAAGCTCAGCAACACGATTCCTCTCCTCTTGCCGTTCCATCGTGGGTCTGGAGGCAACCTGTTCACCGTTGTCAGGTTCCCCTGCCAGCAGGTGGGCAAAGCGCTGTTCCTTCTGGCCGGGTTGCCGGGGTAATTGTATGACCAGGCCGGTTGTTACGAGATTATCCAGGGATTGGCTGGCTTGTTCAAGATTTTCGAAGGAGCAGAGATTGTCCGCACGATTGCGCAACTCTCCGACTGTTTGAGGCCCGCGAAGCAATAGCAGGCAAAGCAGTGCCGTCTCGCGATTGATCAAATTATTGTGTTTGGTAAAACCCTGCCAATATTTGGGAACTCGGCTGGCATCACTTTGATAGACTATATACTTTTCTTTTAATGAGTGCAGGGCACTGATGACGGTATCGGTGTCTAGGGAAAGCACTGGAGATCGATTGGTTTTCTGATTGCAGGCATTGGTGAGGGCATTCAGCGAGAGGGGGTAGTATTCTGGGGTGGCCAACTCCTTTTCCATCAGGCTGCCAAGCACTCGAACTTCAGTTGCATTCAGAATATTATCCATGTTTGAGGTTCCTCAGTTTGAAGAGTTTGATGAGATGGTAATGAGCATATCTAACTGATATTTTTTTGAAAAATACTCGATTGTTTCTGCAAGGTCAACCTCAACCAGAAAGATCCTAGCGCTGACGTGTCATCCTAAGTCCTTGCAATAAACTCTCTTGAAAACATATAGGCCTCTGCCCTTACACATCGGTCCTGCCCTTCCGCTGCCTGCAACAGAGAGTCGTATTTGGTCCATCTGTTTAACAACGGCAGTGATGCCCAGGGATACCACGAGAACCATAGACCGGAAATTGACCTGGTTTTCTTTGAAATCATCATGCCCGGCATGAACGATAAGGAAACCTTCGTCGGATTAAACAATATTCATGCAATCAAGGTTGTTGCCAAAAGTGGTTGCAGCCTGCGACGGCGTCGATACCCTGGTGGTCGAGCATCAGGTGGCGGTGGTAGCTCTATGCGTACATTGTGCTGAAAGCGGCAAAGGCCGGATAATACCGGCTGAACGCAGTTTCAGTCACCGGTGTTGAATGTTCGGTGCAACTGTTGTTTGAATGGAGCATTTTGACGGTACAATGCAATGACATCCTCATGAGGCTTTTATAGACTTGGTCCATCCTCCCAACCGGGGTGATATCCGGAACAGTAAGGGACAGAACTTTGCGCAAGAATTTTTTTTGTGGGCCGCTGGTTCCGCCTTATCATAGCGATTTATTTTCTTTTCGTTGAAAAAGAAGGAACATTGGTGTCAGATTCATCTGGTGTCGGTAGAACAACCAACCAATAACGATCTTGGCGTTCATCCCTAGAGCAAACCAGAAAAAATACCGGCAATATGTCATTGATACAAGTCTTCACATTGAACAAAGGCCTCTGTCATGACTGCAAAGGGTAAGCCCCGCAAACTCGCTGCTCAGTTACTTCGGAAAGCGGAAGCTCCGGCCAGGGATAAGGCACCGGCAACGGAAGACCTCGCCTCTCAATCTCCTGAAGAAATCAAAAAGATGCTCCACGAAATGCACGTGCACCAGGTCCAATTGGAGATGCAGAACGAAGAACTGC
Organism: uncultured delta proteobacterium; assembly: GCA_963733595.1. Lineage (GTDB taxonomy): Bacteria > Desulfobacterota > Desulfobulbia > Desulfobulbales > Desulfobulbaceae > Desulfobulbus. The sequence goes on from CAVTDN010000012.1 coordinate 632,737, forward strand.
GTCAGGTCCAGGGTGAGCTGGATGCGGCGCGGGCTCGCTATGCTGATCTCTACGAACAGGCCCCGGTGGGGTACCTGACTCTCGCTGACACAGGATTGATCGTTGAAGCCAATATCACGGCTGCAACCTTGCTGGGCGCGCCTCGGGAATTGGTTTGCAGCCTGCCGTTTTCCCGGTTCCTTCTCGATGAAGACCAGGGTGTCTATGACTTGGGCCAGGAAAAGAGCGCTGGCAACCGTGAACCGACTGTATGCGAACTGCGGATGTTGCGACGGGACGGCACGATCTTCTGGGCGCGGCTGTTGATCACCTCCCTCCTGCAGGTTGATGGCAGGCCAATGTACCGGGTTGTTTTGTGCGACATCACCGATCATAAACGGGCCGAGGAAACCTTGCTTGAGCAACATGCACTGCTTGAGGCATTCTTTGAGATCAGTCCCGATATTTTGGGTATCCAGCATCCCGATCACACCATAGAACGGTACAATGCGGCTGGTTACAAACTGCTTGGCATGACATATGATGAGGTCAAAGGCAAAAAATGCTACGAACTTATCGGGCGGACCCACGAATGTGAGGAATGCGCCACAAGAATGACGCTGAAAACCAAGAAGCCGGAACAACTGGAAAAGTATATACCGGAAATGGATCTGTACATGGACTGCCGCAGCTATCCGATACTGGATGGGAACCGTGAGATCCTTTACATTGTTGAGCAGTTGCGGGATATTTCCGAGCGTAAACGGGCGGAGGCAGCTTTGCGGGAAAGCGAGCGGCAACGACGTGAGGAACAGAAGTTCGCCAATACCCAACTCCAGGAGCATTCCGACAGTCTGATCTCCATTTATCAGGCTCTGGACAGCGTCGGCCTGATTGTCTGTGACCTGGTTGAAGACGATGCCCGCATTAAAATTTTCAACACCGGCGCGGAAAAATTATTTGGTTACCGGGACGAGGAAGCCATCGGCAAGTCGATTGCTCTCATCTATCCCCCTGAACTTGTCGGACTCATATCGAACAGAGTCAAGCAATTCAAGAATGGGAAAGCGATGCAATCCTTTGACATGACCCTCGTCCGTCAATCGGGAGAGCGCTTTCCTGCGGTTGTCTCCATTCATCCCTTTGATCGCCGGAAGGGGCGGTGCAGGAAGGTTGTGGGAATATTTCGCGATATTTCTCAACTCATGCAGGTCCAGCAGCAGCTTGAGGCCATGAATGAGGAATTGGAACGGCGGGTCGAGGAGCGGACCCGCGAGTTGCAGGAAACCCAAAAACAGTATCTGCACGCGGAAAAACTCTCGGCCATCGGTAAGTTGTCGGCATCGATCGCCCATGAGTTCAATAATCCTCTCCAGGGTATTCTTTTCATCCTCAAAGGGCTGAAGAAAAGGGCGATACTGGAGGAGGAGGACAAGGCTTTGCTGGAGGCGGCCATTGGCGAGGGCGACCGGATCAAGGAGTTGATCCGCGGTCTTCAGGATTTCAACCGTCCCTCCTCCGGGCAAAAAATGCTGGTGGATGTGCATAAGGCGCTTGATTCCATGCTGCTTCTGCACAAGAGCGATTTCAAGGCGAAGAGGGTTGCCGTGGAATGCAACTACGCTGCATGGCTGCCGCAAATCCTTGCGGTTCCCGATCAGATTAAACAGGTATTTCTCAATCTGCTGACCAACGCGGCGGATGCCTGCCGGCGAGTCGGCGGGGTGATCACGATCAGCACCTGGCAGGAGAAAGACAGGGTGGCCATCGCCATCAAGGACACCGGCATTGGCATCAAGCCCGAAGAAATGGACTTGATCTTTCAACCCTTTTACACTACCAAGCCGGAAGTCAAGGGGACCGGCCTGGGCTTGTCGATCAGCCATGGCATTGTCGAGGGCCACGGCGGAGAGATTCGGGTCGAGAGTTGGCCGGGCGAAGGCGCCACCTTCACGGTCCTGCTCCCCATTGATAGTGCGGCCGCCGTCTCGACGATCAACAGGTGACCTTTCCACCAGGGTACACGCTGCCCCGGTTCAGACGGCACCCTTTTACAACGAACGCAATTGCCTGGAGAAAACCGCTTTGGCTGAAACAACTATTCTCTTTGTTGATGACGAGGAAGTTATCCGGAAGTCTTTTGCCCGGGAACTGCGAGCAGAGCATTTCGAGGTCACTGCGGTGGCCAGCGGCGATGATGCAATCAAGGCCCTGGAAAACGGGCAGTATGACCTGGTGATCACCGATCTGATGATGCCCGGTGTTGACGGTCTCGGCGTGCTTAAGGCCGCCAAGAATCTTGCACCGTTTACCAGCGTCATCATCCTGACCGGATACGGCGACATGAGTTCAGCCATTGAAGCCCTGCGTCTGGGCGCAGACGATTTCACCCTCAAACCCTGCGAAATCGAGGAGCTGATTTTTCGAATCCGACGCTGCCAGGAAAAACACAACCTGCTGCAGATGCTGTCGTTGCAGAATCAACGTTTGGAGGAGGAAATTCAGCGCCGGCAGGGGATGGAAAAAGAACTGCTCGAAAGTGAAAATCGTTTCCGTCTGGCCCTGGATGCATCATCCAACGGTGTCTGGGACCGCAACCTGCGCACCGGTGAAGTCTATTTCGGCGACAATTGGCACCGCACCTTAGGTTATGAGGATAAAAACGAGATTGCGGGGCAATCCTTTGAAAATCTGCTCCATCCCGATGACCGGGACAGAGTGCTGGCCCTGCGTGAGGCCCATGCCCGGGGGGAAAGGCCTCGCTATGAAGCGGAATACCGGATACGGAACAAGGCGGGCGGTTGGCAGTGGATCTTGTCCAGGGGGCAGGCGGTAGAGCGGGATACGCAGGGAAAGGCTCTGCGGATTATCGGCACCCACACCGACATTACCCGGTTAAAGGAGGTGGAGGCGGAACTCCTGCATGCACGCGACGAACTGGAACATCGGGTGCAGGAACGGACCGCCGAACTGTCCGAGTCAAACATTGCGCTGACCGTGCTGTTGAAAAAGCGAGAAGACGATCGGACGCTCCTGGCGGAGCAGGTGCTCGCCAATACGACCAGGTTGGTTGAACCGTTCCTCGACCGGCTTAGGGAGAGCGGGTTGAATGAGCAGCAGATGGCGCTGGTTGGCATCCTCCACGCCAACATCATCGAACTGGCCTCTCCCTTTGCCGGCAATCTTTCAAGCAAGCTGATACGGCTCACTCCCGCTGAGATTCAGGTCGCCAATATGGTCAAACTGGGTAAGAGTACCAAGGAGATCGCCGCCATCATGCATCTTTCGCCGGGAACGATCAGCATTCATCGCAAAAACATCAGGAGAAAACTCGAGTTGACCCATCAGAAAACCAATCTCCAGACCGTTCTGTCCATTCATTCCTGACGCCTTGCGTAACTGAACCACATCCTGTTAGAGCGTCCTCTCGATCACTTCTTAAACACTGTTCCCCAACATAACGGCATCGGCACTTGCTGAAACGCCACCTGTTTCTTGCCCTGCTTGTCCCTGATAGAATAGATTGACTATCCATTCTGTCCCTTATTTTACCTCATTGATTTTTCGCGACCATCTGGTCATATTCTCACTGTCCATTCTCTTACATTGCCTTTTCATTCGGAGAGTCTGTCCGTCTTCCAGGAGGTGTTTATGCATTTTCTCCCGATTAAAAAGAACGTGGCGTCGATGCCGGTCCAGCCGAACTTGCTTGACTATGACAAAATCTGCGCCGGTTTTTCATGGAAGGAGGTGCGTCACGAGTTCAGCGGCCTTCCCAATGGTCGAGGGCTGAATATCGCCCATGAGGCAGTTGACCGCCACGCCGACGGCCCCCGGAGTGAGCGCGTAGCCATTCGCAGCTTGGGCAAGGATGGCACGGTTGTTGATCTCACCTATGGTGGATTGAAGGAGGGGAGCAACCGTTTTGCCAATCTGCTCGACGGACTCGGGGTGACCAAAGGGGAGCGGGTGTTTTGGCTGGCCGGTCGCATTCCTGCGCTGTATCCCGTGTTCTTCGGCACCTTGAAAAACTGCAGCGTTTTTTGCCCTCTGTTTTCCGCCTTTGGGCCGGAGCCGATTTTTCAGCGTCTGGAACGGGGCAATGCCAAGGTGCTGGTTACCACCGTGCGGCAATACAGCAAGAAAATCCTCGGCCTCCTCGACCGGTTGCCGGAACTCCGATACGTGCTGCTGGTTGACGTGGAGCGTGACGTCGATGAGCATGTTCTGTCGTTGCCGAAGCTTATGGAAGGGGCCTCCAGCGTTTTCACCATCCCCGTGACCGATCCCGAAGACATGGCGATTCTGCATTTCACCAGCGGGACCACGGGCATGCCCAAGGGGGCGGTTCATGTTCATGATGCCGTGCACACCCATTACATCACCGGCAAATATGTCCTCGACCTCCATCCTGAGGATATCTTCTGGTGTACCGCCGATCCGGGCTGGGTGACCGGCACCTCTTATGGCATCATCGCTCCCTTGCTCTTAGGGGTTACCAGCATCGTTGATGAAGCCGATTTCGATTCGGAACGCTGGTACCGCATTCTTGAGGAGCAGCGGGTGACCGTTTGGTACACGGCCCCGACCGCGATCAGGATGTTGATGCGGGCTCCGATCGAACAGCGCAAGCGGTACGACCTCTCGGCGCTGCGGCTGGTGCACAGTGTCGGCGAACCGCTCAACCCGGAGGCAATCCTCTGGGGACAGCGGGTTCTCGGGCTGCCGATTCACGACAACTGGTGGCAGACGGAAACCGGCGGCATCATGATTGCCAACTGTGCTGCTCTGGAAATTCGCCCTGGTTCAATGGGGCGACCGTTGCCGGGGATCGAGGCCGCCATTGTCACCCGTATTGATGCGGATACGGTGCGGGTCGAGGGGCCTGGGATCGAGGGTGATCTGGCCCTGCGTCGTGGTTGGCCGGCCATGATGCGTGGCTATCTTCATGAGGAGGAACGTTACCGCAAATGTTTTGTCGGAGACTGGTATATCACCGGTGATCTCGCCAAATGTGATCAAGACGGTTATTTCTGGTTCATTAGCCGGGCCGACGACATCATCAAAACGGCCGGTCACATGGTCGGGCCGTTCGAGGTGGAGAGCAGCATGATGGAGCATCGGGCTGTGGCCGAGGCCGGGGTAATCGGTAAGCCTGAGGCGACGATCGGCGAGATCGTCAAGGCCTTTGTCGTGCTCAAGCCCGGTGTGCAGGATAGCGATGAACTGCGGCAGGAACTGATCGGTTTCGGTCGAACCATGCTTGGCTCGGCGGTGGCCCCTAAGGAAATAGAATTTATCGACAATCTGCCGAAAACGCGGAGCGGCAAGATCATGCGCAGGCTGCTCAAGGCCCGCGAGTTGGGTCTCCCCATTGGTGACATCTCCACCCTGGAAGGAGTTGAGTCGTGATGCCGACCGCCCCCGACAAACACCACAGGATCGGACAACTGCGGCAGATGCTTCTGATCCGCCGTTTCGAAGAGAAAGCAGCCGAACTGTACAGCGCCACTAAGATTCGCGGCTTCCTTCACCTCTATATCGGCGAGGAGGCGGTGGCTGTAGGCGTTATGGCACATTTGACGACTGAGGACGCCGTGGTGGCGACCTATCGCGAACACGGCCAGGCCTTGGCGCGCGGCATGAGCGCAAACAGCATCATGGCAGAAATGTACGGCAAGGTGGAGGGGTGCTGCCGGGGCCGTGGCGGTTCGATGCACTTGTTTGACGCGGCAACTCGTTTTTACGGCGGCAATGCCATTGTCGCCGGCGGCCTGCCGCTGGCGGTGGGCCTGGCCCTGGCCGACAAGATGCAGGGGCGCAACCGGGTGACCTGCTGTTTTTTCGGTGACGGCGCTGTGGCCGAGGGCGATTTCCACGAAGCCATGAACCTGGCCGCTCTCTGGCAGTTGCCGGTGCTCTTTCTCTGCGAAAACAACCTCTACGCCATGGGCACCGCCCTCCGTTACACCCAGGCCAACCAGGACATTGCCTCCAAAGCCGCTGCCTATGGCATGGCGTCGGCCTTTGTCGACGGCATGGACGTCACGGCTGTAGATGATGGCGACCCGTCAGGCCACGGACCATATCCGGGAAGGCAACGGCCCCTACCTGCTCGAATGCCGGACCTACCGCTTCCGGCCGCATTCCATGTTCGACACTGAACTGTACCGCAGTAAAGCCGAGGTGGAGCAGTGGAAACAGCGCGATCCGATCGAGCTCCTGGCTGGCCACCTCCGGGAGGCCGGTCTTTTGAGCGCTCAGGAGTTGGCGTCCCTGGAAACGGAGGTGGCCGCCGAGGTCGATGCCTCGGTCGCCTTTGCCGAGGCCGGTACCTGGGAACCGGTGGCGGACCTGACCCGTTTTGTCTATTCGACAGGGAGGGCGGCATGAGCGAACAGGCAGCAATGAAGGCGACCACTTACCGCGAGGCCGTGAAAGACGCGATCCTTGAGGCTCTGCGCAAGGATGAGCGAGTCTTTCTCATGGGCGAAGATGTTGGCCATTACGGCGGCTGCTATGCGGTCAGCAAGGGGCTGCTGGCGGAATTCGGGCCGGAGCGCATCCGCGATACGCCGCTGTGCGAATCAGGGTTTGTCGGCGCGGGAATCGGCGCGGCCCTGGGCGGCATGCGTCCGATTGTCGAGGTGATGACGGTCAACTTCAGCCTCTTGGCCTGGATCAGATTCTCAACACCGCCGCCACCCTGCTGCACATGTCGGGCGGTCAGTTCAACGTGCCGCTGGTGATCCGCATGGCCACCGGCGCGGGCAAGCAACTGGCCGCCCAGCACGCCCATTCTCTGGAGGGATGGTTTGCCCACATTCCCGGCATCCGGGTGCTGTCGCCGGCCACGTTCGAGGATGCGCGCGGCATGCTCTGGACGGCTCTTCAGGATCCCGACCCGGTGCTGATTTTCGAAAACAACACCCTCTACAACATGGAGGGGCTGCTTGCCGAAAACGCCGGGCCGGTGGATATCGACACGGCCCGGGTGCGCAGGCCGGGACGCGACCTCACCCTGATCACCTACAGCGCCAGCCTGTTCAAATGCCTCGAGGCCGCCGAGGCCTGGCCGGAGAAGGGATCGAGGCCGAGGTCATCGATCTGCGCAGCTTGAGGCCGCTGGACGATGCCACCTATCTTACGTCGATCGCCAAAACCCATCGGGTGCTGATCGTCGACGAGGGGTGGCGCAGCGGCAGTCTGAGCGGCCGAAATCTCGGCGCGGATCATGGAACAGGGGTTCTACGACCTCGATCTGCCGGTGGAGCGCCTCTGCAGCGCCGAGGTGCCATGCCCTACGCCCGCCACATGGAAGAGGCGGCGCTGCCGCAGGGTTGACAGCATCATGGCCACAGTGAAGAGGATGATGAGCCATGGGTGAATTTTGCATGCCCAGCCTGGGCGCGGACATGGAGACCGGCAAACTGGTCGAATGGCTGGTTGCAGCGGGGACGCGGGTCAAACGGGGGGACATTGTCGCCGTGGTCGAAACCCAGAAAGGGCTTGTTTGAGGTCGAGATCTTCGAGGACGGGATTCATGGGCGAGCCGCTGGTCGAGGCCGGGCGGACGGTGGCGGTGGGCACGGTGCTGGCGGTGATCCATCGCGAGGTGCGTGACGGTCGGATTGAAAAACGGCTGCGTCCCAGGCGACGCAAGCACGGTGGAACCGGAATCACCCACTCTCCAGGTATCGCCGTCGGATGGTCCCGTTGTCCCGCCACGGCCGAACGAATCGGAGCGGAACGGCAGAGCGGCTTCGCCTTCGGCCCGCAGACTGGCGGCGGAACTCGGGGTGGACTTGGCGACCGTGCTCAGGGCACCGGGCCGCACGGGGTCATCCAGCGCAGTCGATATCGAGCAGGCGGCGCGGAAACCGGAGGTCGCATCTGGGCACAACCGGCAGCTTCCAGTCCGCATCGAACCGGTCGCGCCTGGAGGCATCCATGCCAGGAATGCGGCAGGCGATTGCCGCGGCCATGAGCCGCTCCAACCGGGAGATCCCGCACTATTACCTGGAGATGGAGATCGATATGAGCCGTCCCCTGCAATGGCTGGAGACGGAAAATCTGAAGCGGCCCATCCGGGAGCGCATCCTGCCGGCGGCCCTGCTGCTCAAGGCGGTGGCCAAGGCGCTGCGCGATGTTCCGGAATTAAACGGCTACTGGCTGGACGACCGACTTGCAGGTCAAAGCGGAAATCCATATCGGCTTTGCCGTGGCCCTGCGCCAAGGCGGCTTGCTCAGCCCGGCCCTGCACGATGTCGACACGCTGAGCCTCGGCGAGCTGATGCAGGCCATGGGCGACCTGATCGAGCGGACCCGTGCCGGCCGCCTGCGGAGTTCGGAGATGACCGACGCCACCGTTTCGGTCACCAACCTCGGCGATCGCGGGGTGAAAACGGTGTACGGCATCATCTACCCGCCGCAGGTGGCCTTGGTTGCCTTTGGCCGCATCATGGAGCGTCCCTGGGCCGAAGGGGGCATGATCGGAGCGCGCCGGTGCGTCACCGCGACGCTTGGCGGCTGACCATCGGGCCACCGACGGGCATCAGGGCGCCCTGTTTCTTGAAGCCCTCAATCGCTCATCTGCAGTTGCCGGAGGGCTTATGACCGAGCAAGAATTGCAAGGCGATCATTTTCCTGGAGTTACAAAAAGTGGCACCAGAGAGCAATCCTGCCGACCTCAACCCGGATGAAAACATTCGCGAGGCGCTGGATATCGACTCCTTCAGTTTTCTCAGGGTGCTCGTGGGGATCGGCGACCGCATCGGTATCGAAATTCCAGAAACCGAATACGGCAAGGTGTCGACCCTGGCTGAGATGACAGCCTACCTCGCCGCGCGCCTTTCCTGATAAGGTCCGTTATGTTCCCGATGCAAGGGGGATGAATGCGAATCATCGATTTTGGCCTGATGGATTTCCTTGAGGCTCTTGCCCTGCAGGAGCAACTCGTTGCTGCCATTGCTTGCGGAGATGAGGAGGAAACCCTCCTGTTGCTGCAACACCCACCGGTGTTCACCATCGGCCGCGGCGGCAATCCAGCCAATATCCTTGATCCGAGTGTCCAGGTGGAACAGATCAATCGCGGCGGTGATGTCACCTGGCACGGTCCGGGCCAGGTGGTTGGGTATCCCCTGGTCAACCTGGGCAAACGCGGCCGCGACCTGCACCGCTGGCTTTGTTTCCTGGAGGAGTTGCTGATGCGTACACTGCGTGTCTTCGGAATCGATGGGCAATGCCGGCCGGGCAGCACTGGAGTCTGGACCGACCGGGGAAAAATTGCCTTTATTGGAGTCGGCGTTCGCCGTTGGATAACCATGCATGGTTTCAGCCTTAATGTATTTCCCGATCTTGCCGTCTTTAACCGGATAAACCCCTGCGGACTCCCCGGCTGCCCGGTGACTTCGATGGCGGTTGAAGGGAAGCAGCCTCCTTCGGAGCGAAGAGTAGTGCTGCAGCTGAAAAATGATTTTGAACCTCTCCTCAACAAATGGTTGCCCATATCATGATCAACATGCCTGCCGCCAGTTTGTATGCAAGCAGGAGGTGAAGCGTAAATGGAGAAGAAAACTATCCTTCTGGTCGATGACGAGCAACTGATTCTCGATATTCTCTTCAGGGAATTGACGAGATCTTCTCCTCGTTTTGACGTGACTCTGGCAGCGAGCGGCGAAGAGGCCGTGGCCAAGATCAACAGCGGTTCTTGGGATCTCGTCATCACCGATCTGCTTATGCCCGGCCTCGATGGTTTCCAGGTTCTGAAGGCAGCGAAACGCAAAACTCCCCAGACCATAGTCATCATTCTAACCGGTTATGCTGATATGCAGTCCGCGATTGATGCGTTGCGGCTGGGTGCCGATGATTTTTTGCAAAAACCCTGTGATACAGAAGAGTTGCTGTATCGAGTGGCCAACTGTTTCGGCAAACAGGCCTTGCAGCAAAAAGTTACCCTCTATGAAACGATTCTTCCGGTGTGCAGTTACTGTAAAAAAATACGGGATGATCAACAGGGCGAACGTGGAAAAGGTTCCTGGTACAGCCTGGAAGAATTTTTCACGAAAGTGAAAGGGGTACCCTGTTCGCATGGCTGCTGCCCAGAGTGCTTTGCCAAGCTGATGCCAGGCGTTCTCGGTGGCAAAGACTGAGAACTGAGTATCGCCGGAAGAATAGATAATTTGAATATCCAATTGATATTAAATTTTACTTTATTGTTTAATCACGTTCCTACATTATTTTTTTACAAATAAGCGCTTGGCACGGTTTCTTTTCCTGTCTGGAGCGAACTGGCTCGAGAGGCGACACAGGTCGTAAGTCGCAGAACCTGAATGAGAATGGAAAATTTTCCAAGGAGGAGCACATGCAGAATATTCAACAGATTATCGTACCGGTTGATTTTCACCAGCATACCGACGAGTTGGTTGCCTTTGCCATGATGATTACCAACAAATTGGCGGCAAAGCTCACTTTTCTCCATGTTTCTGAACACATAGTGGAAGTGGCTAGTTATTCCGATGTGTATCCGACATCTTTTGCCGTGATCGATGAAGAACTCTTTGGCTACGCCCAGAAAAAGATGGCCGAACTGGTGGCGAAAAATAAGAGCATCTGCCCTGGTTGCGATGGTGTGGTGCTCAGAGGAAACGTGGCCGACGGTATTGTTGACTATGTCAAAGATAAGGCCAGCGATCTGATTGTCATGGGTACGCATGGCGCTAAAGGCATCGAGAAAATTTTGTTGGGGAGCGTTGCGGAAAGGGTGTTGAAAAGGGCCTCCTGTCCGATCCTTATATATAACCCGTACAAAGGGGAACGTGGCTACCAGATCAGCACCCCGATCAATGAGGCCTTACAACCTGTGTAGCCGGCGATCTGCATCGGGTGCATCAATACTTCTAACGGCAGGGGGCATTGCAGTGTGTACGAATGCCCCCGCGCTTTTTCTGAACACATGCGTGGCACAATAAAAAAACTTAAGGATCGGCTCATAAAAGGGGCCAAAGAATGTAAATCGCCCGAATGTAAGCCTTAACAAGAGGGAGCGCTTATGAATATGAACAAAATTAGGGAAGTAGCCAAAAATATGAACATTCAACCTGGGTCGAAGGACAAGAAATCGCTGATTCGAGCTATCCAGGAGCAGGAAGGGAATATTCCCTGCTTCAAGACCGATCAACCGTCCTGTGACCAGTATGATTGTTGTTGGCGTGGTGACTGCAAACCGGGCGAGACCATCGCCATGTCGTGACTAATCCGACAGCACGCCATACAGGTGGTTTCGTATGAATCAACTTCAATCTGGAGGAAAAGAATGACAGACCATCCTCCAACTGCAGCCTTGGTTTGCACAATCTTACAAAGGAGGCTGGTGTGAACTGAAAAGCCTTTCCATTCTGATGCCCTGTATGTGCTAAAATACCTGATGATGTCAGAATGGAAAGGTGTAAAGAAATAAGAGACATACCTCCCCCTCTCTTTCTTGGCAGTGGGTTGTTTGCGAAACATTTAACTTCAGCTTTCAAGAAATATTCGTTTGCAAGAGGTGCCGATTTCCTGGGAGCATCCATCGAACACCCCATCTCTTCTCCGGAGAGAGCTCTTCAAGTACGCACAAAATCGTTGCCAAAACCGACAGCATTGGCTTTATCTAGGCCTTGTCTGCTTCGTATGTCCCGCATCAAATGATGCGGGCCGTTTTGCAGTTATTTTAAACGCCTCCGACTCTCTAATCCCCAATAATTTTTAGCTGTCTCAGTCGAATCATGATCTCAAAATCACTGTTGTACGCCGGCGCTTTTTGCCTCGCCCTGACCTTGCTGGTTGCGCCTTCATCTAACTGTGCCGAAAAAACCATGGCGCTCAATCCGGACACGCCTCAGCCCGACCGTTTTGTTGTGCGCGGCACGTCGCTTGTTGATCTCAAGAAGCCGGAAAAGCCCGTCTTTTTTCGAGGCATGGGCTATTCGCCCTTCCTCCCCGGCGAGACACCAGTCCGTGGTTTGCCTCCCGGGAACGATAGCCGCTATGAGATGCATCTGAAACTGATTAAAGAGATGAACGTCAACTATCTCCATGTCTTTCCCCGGTTTATGCCGCCTAATTTTTTCACTGCCCTGGACAAGACCAATCTGGTCTACAGTCAGGACGTCTGGGTTTGGGCCTATGAGGAGGATTTTCTCGCTCCGGCCTTTCAGGCCAAGACCCTTGGCGACATCAAGGAGGTCATCGATCATACCTACAAGGTCGGCCGGCCTGATCGGCTGGTGCTCTTCTCCATCGGTGACGAACTGCAGGCGAAATGCGTCACCTCAACCGACGCCCGCCATCCTGAAGTCCGTGACTACAAGGGCAAGCACCTGAGCGTGACCAATCGCACCCCCACCGAGGTGGCCATGGCCAAGCTGGTGGATGCGGCCATGGACTATGAGTTGACCCGCTACGGCCGCCGCCATCTTTACTGTCACACCAGTTGGACCCATATCGGCCCGATTGCCGATCGGCCAGATATAGAGGTAAGTCGAGAAAGTGTCCTCGTGCCGGACATGGGCGATTTGATGTGCCTCAACGTGTACACTTATGCCAACGGCGTCCGCACCTCCAAACCCGGTTCGGTCACAGGTACCACTTATCAAGGCTATCTTGAGCAGTTGGCACAAGGAAGCAAAGCAACCCATCCTGGTGACGCAGGTAGGATTGTCGACCTCACCGATCGAGCCCAAGTCGTGGATTCCGGGATTCGGCGGCCACAAGGTCGAAGATGTGCCCAAGACCTTCCGGTCGGTCTGGCAAGATATCCGCACGGCAGGCGGCAAGGAAATTTTTTGTGGGCTGGTATTTTTTGAATTGCAGGACGAATGGTGGAAGAGCGCCAAGGGCCCGGAGGAAGCGCAGCACCAGGATGCGGAAGATCCGGAACAGTGGTTCGGCGTGTATGAGGTTCGCCGGGATCACAGCCTTGTGCCCAAGGGTACCATCCCGGCGACGATTAAAACTCTGTTTGCTCAACCCTGAAGAGGTTGATTGAGAGTTGAAAACGCAAGCGTGCCCGAAAACAGATTCGGACACACTTTTTTTATTTGAAAAACTCGAGCACGTATTTGAGGGCAGTGAATAGCATGATGCAGACCAGCATCCACTTGATCCCTTTAGCGGGCACGAATTTCTGGCAGCGTGCGCCCAGATACATGCCACCCATGCCGCCCAAGCCAAAAAGGATGCCGAGCAGCCAGTCCGGGGCTACTGACACTTGAGGATAGAACGGGGCAATAGCCGTGTAAAAGGCCACGCCGGCCACCGAGGTGACAAAGGTGCCCATCAAGGCCGCTCCGGCCACGGTATATACTGGCAGACCAAAGAAAGTTACAAGAAAGGGAGCTATGATCGCCCCACCGCCGATACCGTAAATTCCACCGATAATGCCGACGATGAAGCAGAGAATGAAAATGCCTGTCACCGAAACTTCGTAAGTTTCTCCCTGGAAAGTGTAGCCAATTCGCCGCAGGTTGTGCTGGGTTATGGACACAGTGGCCGCCGGATTGCCAAAAGTGGCAGCCAGCGGTCCGTTCTTGCCCGCCGCCACGGCTTGGCCGCTGTTTTTAGATGCGGCCTGCTGCTTCATCAAGTCTTTGATCATTTTGACGGCTATATAGAAAATGACTGCAGCCGCAAAGAGTTTGAAGTTTCGGGGATCACGCAAACCCGTTACCCGGACGAATGCGCCGATGAGCACGCCCGGCAGGGTGCCGACCACAACGGCCCAAGTCAGAGGCCAGACCATTCGCCCTTCTTTGCAATAACGATAGACCCCTGAGGGGATCGCGACGATATTATACAGTTGATTGGTAGAACTGACAGAGGGATTGGTATACCCAAGCACGGACATCTGAAAAGGCAGGAGGAGGAAAGCCCCGGAAATGCCCCCCATGGATGTGAAGAAGGAAATAACGAAGGCAACCAGCGGTGGAATCCAGGGATCAACGGTAATGCCGGAGATAGGGAAAAGCATAGATGCCTCCTTGGCCTCGCTGGCCAGTCATATTAACACGATACATATTATTTTCGTGTTAATTTAGGCCAAAATTGTCCAATCGTCAACACTTCTGTGCGGTATTTGTATCAAGTAGGCAATGCACTCGTCAGATGCAAATTCAGCGATTGTGGTTTTAGATTCAACTTTCAGTCTTGGTTAAAATATTCCAAACTGCCGCACCAGTTTCATGGCGGGGTGACGGTAAGCACAATTTTTTCAGTCATTTGGACAAAGTTGAAAAAAGAGAAGTTACCCTCGATTCAAACCAGGGGGGAAGAAAGCCGCTTGACAAAGCTTTCGAGATATTTTAGATATCGCGCACTTCACATGGCCCCATCGTCTAGTGGCCTAGGACACTGGCCTCTCACGCCGGCAACAGGGGTTCGAGTCCCCTTGGGGTCACCAAATGAATTCAGGCACTTAGCGCGATTAGCTAAGTGCCTTTTTCATTTTGGGTGGTTGCTGGGTGGTTTTTAGTTTTGGTAACACCCGCAAGGCCGGCCGAATTGATTCTACTCTGCGAATATATCTTTCTGTGGTCGAAAGATTTTTATGCCGCAGGATCGTCTGGATATCAATCATCGGGATCCCTCCCTGGGCAAGAATACTTGCGGTCAGATGCCGTATGGCATGCAGACCGAAATGCTTTACCCCGGCTCGTTTACAGAGATTGTTCATCCAATGCAGCCGCTTGCTATAGGCTTGCCTGGTCTCAGGATCTGGAAATACCAAAATGTCGCTCAGTCTATTCCTTTTGAGTTGCATCAGACCTGAATGAAGATCATCGGTTAAAAGAGTGTGCTTATGGTGATTGGGCAGTGGAATCTTGGTTGGAATATTCAGCCGTTATTTCTTATCGCGTCTTTGAAGGAAGTTTTGGATCATTTGCCCATTCCATTTCCCTCCAGTGATGGTGGTATATGTATCATTTCCAGAAGCTAATTTATTTAGTTCATCAGCTACTTCTCTAAAAGTTGGCAGTTTCTTTCCTTTGGGTTTTCTCCGATAATTCCTTATAGCTTCAAGAACCATATCTCTTTTTTGTGGTTGGTCATTCCAGCCTTTCCTACCTTCACATTTACCCTCAGATTTTCGTTTGCTCTCTCTGGCAATCTTTAACTTCTTGACGAGCAAATTCTTTTCAAGCTCTGCAAAAATCCCCTGCATCTGAATCATCGCTTTTTTCATGGGATCGGAGCCGATTGCTTCTGTCACATTCTCACCAGTACGAGCATCAATCAAGCTTATACTCTTAGAAGCTAGGTAAATGATCAACTGTTCCTGAATCCTGTATTCCCTTGCCAATCGATCCAGACCTTCTACGATAATAGTGTGGACACCATTTCTGAGGATATCAGATACCATCTCCTGAAAAACCTCCCTGTGCTCTTCATTCTTAACTCCAGAAACCTGCTCTTGGTACAGATGAACAATCTCGATATTTGCTTTCTCGGCAAACGAACTGATGGCGATTTCCTGTCTCGCAAAACCATTTCCATCAACCTGACCCGCACCACTGACACGAAGATAACCGTATGCTTTTATCATCAAGTTCACCAAGATTATTATCGATAAAATTAACATAAAATACCGTATTGACGAATCATTGTCAATAATAACATTTCTAATCTAAAGAATTGGGTATGATTGTGCGTCTGGCAGATACTTGGGGAGTTACTGTCTGAACTCTGTTAGCTGGTGAGTGAGGATGAGAATCGAGAAAGAATTGGCTTGGGTGGGTAATACTAAATATGAGTACAAAAACCGAGAATCTCAGGGTAGGATGATTGAAATAGTGGTGTTATGTCAACATGTTCTATAAGATTTGGTGCAGCTTCCCCTTGGGGTCACCATCGTGACATTTAACCCGCTGATATTGCATTTTAATATCAGCGGGTTTTTTGTTTCCATCCAAACGAAATAACCGTTGATACACACCTGTGGCGCAAAAAGAGGGCTCCACGCCGCTATTTTTTGCCGGCTTAACATGACCACAACTGATAATAATATAATTGACGGAGAACAAGCCTCTTTGCTATAGCTTAGATCGATTAAAGATGCATAGCTTCTGCACCTTATTTCATTACCCTGCAGGCAAAACCAGCTATTCAAAGAGGTACTGGGTGGCACTTGCTGACCTGTTTTCGCCTGCAACATTGGGGTGCATTCGTGACCTGTAAAGCAAACACGATGGTTCATCATCTTGAAAGCGAACAACAGCCGGTTGCCATCAAGCGACTTAAGTTTGATCAAAACCATCCATTCACAAGCGCTGCGCAGGATTTTCTATGAAAGGAATCTACGCAGGAAGTTACGATCCGCCGACCAACGGCCATCTGTGGATGATCGAACAGGGGGCGCGCCTGTTCTGCAAATTTTATGTCGCGGTCGGGCAGAATTCGCAGAAAGAGTACTCCTTCACTCTGGATGAACGGATACAAATGCTGGAAGAGTTGTGTGCTCACTTTGGAAAATGTGGAGGTGGTTCACTTCGAAAATAAATTTTTGGTCAAATATGCCGAATCGATAGGAGTCGATTATATTCTCCGCGGCATCCGCAACGAGAAGGATTACACCTACGAGCGCAGCATGCGCTACGTCAACGGCAACATGACCGATACTATCCAGACCCTGTTCATGATGTCACCCCGATATCTGGTGGAGGTCAGTTCCAGCCTGGTCAAGGGGCTGGTGGGCTCGGATGACTGGGAACAGGTGGTCCGTGAGTATGTGCCGGATACGGTCTATTACAAGATGCTCAGTAAATTTGGTACAATACATCTCCAGCATACCCGGCGGAGAATTCTTGAAAAAATCGAATAACAAGTACCCTCACCCAGAGATTGTGCGGACGCCGGTCATCCTTCTGCTTGGTTTGCTTATTCGCAGCCTGGCTCTGATTTCACCTCTGCCGGTATCAACCACCGGAATTTGGCCTGACAACCCGTCTCTTTACATGAACCCCAACGAATCCGTTTTTCACTCCCTGCCCCAGCCCTGGGACCGGATTCTGCCCCATGTCGCCACTCTTATGGTCTGGGGCGTGCTTCTTGGCGTGATCTATCTGTTGAGATCTTTTTTTCTGCTCCTTTTTCTCACCTTTGTCTTTTCCTACATCCAGGCTCAAAGCGTCAGCCGGCTGGAATCACGCATCAAAAACAGGATTGCACGGGTGGTGCTCGTGGCCCTGTTTTTCCTCTGTATCCTGACTGCAGCGGGCATTTTCCTTGTTCCCAAGGTAAAAAAACAGACAGAGGTCTTTGTCAGCCAGTTCACCACCTATCTCAATAGGGTTGACCAGGAATTGTTCACATTGGAGAGGAAGTACCCACTGTTGGGTGAACTCCTGCCGGAAATCGTGTCCAAAGAAGGGCAGAACCCTGTGGAAGGATCAGAAAAAAAGAGCTTGAAACATTCGCCCGCAGCTTCCCTGTTCCAGCGATTTCTTGGCCTGGGTGAAACGACCAGCGGTCTGCACAATGTTAACCAGGTGCTCGATACTTTCGGTAATTTCGGAGGCAAGCTGGCTTCTGCGGCCTCGACTTTTCTTCTTTCCCTGCTTTTTTCCTTTCTCGATCGTGCTTGGATCTGGCCAACCTGAAGGCCAGTGTCCAAGGGTTGGCATTGACCAAACTCGGTTTCATCTATCGGAGCGTGGCCGGAAATATCCGAGATTTTTCGCTGGTTCTCGGCAAAGCGCTAGAGGCCCAGTTGATCATCGCCATCATCAATTCATTCCTGACCGCCATAGGCATTAGTCTGCTCGGATTGGGCGAGCATGTGGCCTTCCTTTCGATGATCGTCTTTTTCTGCAGTTTTTTCCCGGTGATCGGCGTGTTCATCAGTTCCATTCCCGTCTGCCTGATCGCCCTGCAAACCGCTGGACTACAATCCATGTTTCTTGCCATTTTGCTGATCACCATCATCCACCTGGTCGAAGGCTACATCCTCAATCCGAGGATTTACGGATCGTACATGCGGATCAATCCGGTCATCATCCTTATCATCCTCACCATCGGCGGCAAGCTGTTCAACTTTTGGGGACTGATTCTCGGCGTACCGATCTGCACCTACATCTTCGGCCATGCTATCCGTTTTAAAAAGAAGGAAGAGCACGTTTCGCTCGAAGCTCCCCACAATAACGAATAGAAAGAATTGTGTTCTTTTCCGATTGGTTGGCAGTATGGAAAACAAACACAGTTGGGCGTGATCTCTAATTCAGGACAAAGAAGAAAGGACTAACAATTAATTATGGAATGGTTGTGGGATATCAGCATTTGGAGTTCGCTCCTGACGTTGACCGTGCTGGAAATTGTGCTGGGTATTGACAATATTGTTTTCCTCACCCTGCTGGTGGGTAAGGTGCCGGCCGATAAAAGAGCTTTTGCCCGCCAATTTGGCCTGCTGGCGGCCATGGGCACCCGTATTATCCTCTTAATGTCGGTGGCCTGGCTGGCCAAGCTGGTGGCACCGCTCTTTGAAGTGATGGGGCACTCGGTCTCCGGTCGCGACCTCGTTTTACTGCTCGGCGGATTATTTTTAATCTATAAGGCGGTGAATGAAATTCATGGTAGCCTGGAGGGCGGCGAAGAAATCCATAGTCCCAAACACCTGGCTTCACAATTGCCGATGGTCATTGTCCAGATCGCCATTATCGACATCATTTTTTCCCTGGATTCGGTCATTACTGCTGTTGGTCTGGCTGACCATCTCTGGGTGATGATCACCGCCATCGTCCTTGCCATCGGTGTGATGATGTTCGCCGCCAAGCCGATCGGCGAGTTTGTCGAGGAACACCCGACCGTTAAAATGCTGGCCCTGTCTTTTCTCGTCTTGGTTGGCGTGGCTTTGGTAGCCGAAGGAACGGGGCACGAGATGCCCAAAGGCTATCTCTACTTTGCCATGGCTTTCTCCTTTCTCGTCGAGATGCTCAATCTTCGCCTGCGCCGCAAGACCGTTCCGGTGCACCTGCACCAAATCTATGATGAAATAAGCCGAGAGGAGAACAGCTCGGCAAATAACCAGCCGCAATAACAAATAGATCTCTTTTTTTCCAAAGTATGAACCCGCACCGCACCGACTCCCTCTCATCCTATCGCCGGATCCAGCCGACTTACGATCACACCTATACTGCGTCTTTGGCACGGATGGATCTTACCCAAGTCGATGGAATAAGCGTTCTGACAGCCCAAGTACTTTTTGTGGAAGTAGGACCAAACCTTTCAGGATTCTTTACGGTTAACCATTTCTGTTCCTGGCTCGGGCTCTGCCCAAAAAATAAGATAAGCGGTGGGCGGATATTGTCGGCGAAGACAAAGCCGGGATAGAACCGAGCTGCCCAAGCCTTACGGCTTGTAGCCCAGCCTCTCTAGAAAAGCCAATCCGTCTTGGGCCATTATTTTCGTCGAATGAGAGCCCGACATGGAACCCCTAAAGCCATTACGGCTACCGCCCGCAAACTCGCCAGAACTGTGTTCCATTTGATTAAAACTGGCAAAACATATGATGTGAGCTGGTAGGGAAAAAGTGGACTCTTTTTTAAGAGCGGTTTAGAGCCGCATAAGGAGGTGTTCAATGACAAAGAAAAGGAAGAAATACGCAAGAGAGTTCCGGGAACTATGCTTGGCGGGCACGCGGAAAATCAGCGCGGCAGAAAGAGTATGAATTTCTGCTTCCCGTTGTTCGACAGGCCCATAAAATATCTAAGGCGACATATGGGGCTCGACGGATTTCTGAAGAAGTCGAGGCTCACGGAACGCCCTGTGGTCGGGTCAAGGCAAAGACTCTGATGAAATGAGCAGGAGTTTCTGCGAAACAGAAAGGAAATTATTAACTAGGCGAATAAATAGTTAAATTATCGGTGGGTTGTTAGCGTAAAATCGTGTACTCTTTTCGCATGGAAAAGATCGATGCACGAACACATAACCAGCAGACCCAATACGAGTTGCGCAAGCAGGTTGTCAGGCTCCGTAAGCGTGGTTTTTCGAACAAAGAAACGGCTGAGCTCGTTGGTATCTCCGCGGCACATGCCAGTACGATCTGGAGCAAGTATTCGCGAGACGGCATTGCGGCAATCAAACCGGGTAAGCGCGGCCGCCGGCATGGAACCCAGCGGGTTCTTGACGCCGACCAGGAAACGACGGTGCGAAACATGCTTGTGGATAAGGCCCCGGATCAGTTGAAATTACCGTTTGCCCTGTGGACTCGGGACGCTGTCCGTCTGGCCCTCAAGAGAAAGTTTGGCATTGATT
Organism: uncultured delta proteobacterium; assembly: GCA_963733595.1. Classification (GTDB taxonomy): domain Bacteria; phylum Desulfobacterota; class Desulfobulbia; order Desulfobulbales; family Desulfobulbaceae; genus Desulfobulbus. The sequence goes on from CAVTDN010000012.1 coordinate 652,999, forward strand.
TGCCGCTGCGTACGATCACTGACTACCTTAAACGATGGGGCTTCACCCCACAAAAGCCGGCGAAACGGGCCTATGAGCAGGACCCGGAAAAGTTGAAGCAGTGGCTTGAGCAGGGATATCCGGAGATTGTTGCCCGAGCGAAACAAGAGAAGGCGGAGATTCATTGGGGAGACGAGACTGGGGTGAACAACGAGGCGTATAACGCCCGGGGCTTTGCGCCAAAGGGAAAGACACCGATTGTCCGGTTGCATGCCAAGCGAAGCAGCATCAACATGATCTCGTCGATCACCAATCAGGGCAAAGTCCGTTTCATGCTGTATCGTGAAACGATGACCGCACCAGTACTGATCAAGTTCTTGTCCCAGTTGACCAAGGATGTGGAGAAGAAGGTCTTCTTGATTCTGGACAATCACCGGGTGCACCATAGTAAACGGGTGAAGAAATGGCTTGATGAGCATCAGCAACGGATCGAAGTCTTCTTTTTGCCGCCTTATGCGCCGGAGCACAATCCTGATGAATATCTGAATGGAGACTTGAAGCAACGGATACGCTCCGGCCTTCCTTCCAGGAGCCAGGAAGATCTGGCAAAGAAAACCAGGTCGTTTATGAAAACTTTGCAGCGGCGACCTGACCATGTCAGAAATTACTTCAAGCATCAGCTTGTACGTTATGCTCCGTGATTTCGATATTTATTCACCGGAGCAATATTGGAGGGTGTAAAATAGTTTTTGTAAATGGCCAAACGGGGATACGCCAAGTCTCCCCAATACCAAGGAGCATGTATGGCCATTGAAAAAGAACTGTTGGATCGGTTGCTAGCCGACTACAGTCACCTTAAACCTGAAGAATTAATTGGGGAAAACGGGTTGCTCAAACAACTCACCAAGGGGTTGCTTGAGCGGGCGCTCCAGGCGGAAATGACCGTTCATTTGGGTCACGAGAAAAATGGGAGCCTTGCCACGAAAGGGGGCAATAGTCGTAACGGCAAATCTGCCAAGACCATCAAAGGAGAGTTCGGCACGTTGCCGATCGAGGTTCCTCGGGACCGAGACAGCAGTTTTGCGCCGGTCATCATTCCCAAGGGGCAAACCCGTTTTGCAGGTTTTGACGATAAAATCATCTCCTTGTATGCTCGGGGAATGACCACCAGGGAGATTCAGGGACACCTGGAGGAGATCTATGGAGTTGAAGTTTCGCCCACACTGATCTCAACGGTCACCGACGCCGTTACCGACGAGGTGAAAATCTGGCAGAACAGACCTCTTGAGGCACCAAGCGGCTTTGCCCGTCGCAGCTTGCGAATTCCGCTGCCACCCAGCAGCGTTCCGACCTTGAAATCTTCCATGAAGGCAGAAATCCGGTCATGCAGTCGTTTTGCCTCTTGTTACTCCTGATATTATTCGGTATTTTCGCAAATCCATGCATCAGAAATGGAAAAGTAAACTATTTCAACTGGTTGTTTTCTTTTATGGTGGCCGTAACAGCAAGGCCGAAACTTGAGTTTATACTCCTCCAAGACAATCGGTGGAATAGATGGAAGTTATCTATGTTACATCTCCCGAAATCCCTTATCCGGCTGAAATCGTACCCGATGGTGTAACTGTCCATTATTGCACAGATTTCAACGAATTCACTTCCAATGCCTCTCGATCCGCTGTGTTTGTCATAGCCGCCATCGAACGGACTGCGGCCATCCGCATACTCGAGGACTTGCGCCGAGACCCCCGTAGCGGATTGCAGCCGATGTATACAGAATCCCGCCTTGGAGACCCTTTTGATCACATCAGTGACGGCATCATCCACTCGCTTGCAGAGGCAGTGAACCAGGCACCTCGCATTCTCGAGCGGATAAGCCAGCTCGACGCCACTCTTTTCGCACCAGATACGAGCGATTTTTTCCGTATTCTCGGTTACATGTTTTCCCGCACCGAGACGCCGCTTGAACCCAGACGCTTTTGGTCCAACGAATCCTTCTATACCTATCCGGTTCTCGAGGCCATGCTGGGATCGGTTGAACTTGTCGCCTCGCGGCTCTCCAGCATGTATGACCGGAAACTGGTGCAGCGCGATCAACTCGTCGACCGTCTTCGCCACTGTCCGAGCTGCAACGGTGTGCATCTCAACTTTATTGACTGCTGCCCGAACTGCAGCAGCATCAATATCCTGCAAAAATCTTTCCTCCATTGCTTCACGTGCGGGACGGTAGCCCCGGAGGATCGTTATGTCGAGAAGGGTATCCTCCAGTGCCCGAACTGTAAAACCCGGTTACGCCACATTGGTGCCGATTATGATCGCCCCCTGGAAAATTACGAGTGCCAAAACTGCAGCCATGTTTTCATTGATCCGGATGTCCAGGCCCACTGCATGCATTGTGGCACCCGAACACCACCCGACAAACTGATCTCTGAGCAGGTTTTCACCTACAGCCTGACCGATCTTGGTGCCCAAGCGGCAAAAAGCGGGACAATGGAGGATGTTTTCGCCCTGCTCGATATGGTCAACAACGTCAGCCCAAGCTACTTTATGAATCTGGTCGGCTGGCTTATGCAGATTGCCCGCCGCCATCCGGAGGAACAATTCAGCATTATCGGTATCAAGTTGAAAAATCTGCTGGAACTCGATGCCCAATTCGGCAAGCCGGTCGTGGTTGAACTGCTTGATGCCTTGGCCCTACGACTGCGCGAGTTGGTACGTTCCACCGATCTCGCCACCCGCACTGGACAGCAGATGTTCTGGCTCCTGCTGCCCAAGACCGGGAGGTCCAACTATCAGATAGTGCTCAACCGTGTCCTCGAATTACGCAATCTGGCCTACAGGGTTGAAGGAGTTGGGCTCGATTTTGAAACGGTCGTTTTCAATGCGCCGGAGGATTTGATACCAGGAGAGACCGGAAAACTGCTTCTTGCAAGGTTAGAAGGAGACATCGAATAAAATGGAGCTGTTTTTCGAGGCACTGAATGCCTTCCGTCTTCTTCTGGCAACTCCGTTCGGTGCCGGATGGATGGACCTGCTGGTTAAATTCATCCCCTTTGTCCTGTTTCTGGAATTACCGGTCTATTTGTTTATCTTATTGGGCGTGTTCCGTTACGCCCTGCGACGTGATCTGGATATTCGAGAGGAGCGAGCCTTCTCCCCTAAGGTAAGTTGTCTCATCACCTGCTACAGCGAGGGCAAAGAGGTACAACGCACCATTCTTTCCCTGGCGGAACAACGATATGCCGGGCAGATCGAAATCATTGCCCTGATCGACGGCGCTGTTCAAAATCGTTCCACCTGCGAAGCGGCGCTGGCTATGGAGCCCTATGTCCGGAATCTGGCCAAGCGCACCCTACTGGTAGTGCCGAAAAAACAGCGCGGCGGAAGGGTATCCTCACTCAATCTCGGATTGAGCCTGGCTACCGGCGCTGTCATCATGGCTTTGGATGGCGACACTTCCTTTGGTAATGACATGGTGATCAACGCCACCCGCCATTTCGAGAATCCTGCCGTCGTCGGAGTAGCAGGAAGCCTAAGGGTCCGCAATTGGCGCGTCAATCTGATTACCGGGTTGCAGGCCATCGAATATCTGCTTTCCATCCAAGTGAGCAAGGTAGGACTGAGCGAGTTCAATGTAGTCAACAACATCTCCGGAGCCTTTGGCGTTTTTCGCCGCAGTTTCATTAAAAAGATCGGAGGTTGGGACACAGGCACGGCTGAAGACCTGGACATGACCCTGCGGATCAAGAATTACTTTGGGCGTCATCCCCACCTACGCATTATTTTTGAACCGCGGGCTCAGGGGTATACCGATGCCCCCGATACATGGAGCAGTTTTTTCAAGCAGCGGCAGCGGTGGGACGGTGACCTTTATTATCTGTATGTACGCAAACATATGCTCAGTTTTTCACCGGACCTGCTTGGTTGGCGCAACCTTGTGCTCTACCTGTGGACCGGCCTTTTCTTTCAGGTGGTCATGCCGTTCATCATCCTCTTTTACAGCATCTTCCTTTTTATTTCCTATCCGCCCTCGCTGGTGGCTGGCATTTGGCTACTGGTCTACCTCTTTTATCTGCTGGTCAGCACCCTGTTTTTCGCAACTCATATCCTCTTTGTTTCGGACAACAGGGTTGAAGATTTGCGTTTAACATGGCTTCTGCCGCTGCTACCCCATTTCACTTTCCTCCAGCGTATTGGAAGCGCAATAGCAACGCTCAGGGAAATAGCCTGCCGTTCACATCTCGATACCGCTATGGCTCCCTGGTGGGTTCTTCGCAAATCTAAATTCTAAAGGAAAGAATTTTTAGTGATTGCACTATTACCCTCCTTGGTTATCAAAGAATGGTTAAAGATCAGCCTCCTGCTCTCTATGATCACTCTGTTGATCAACCCTTGCTTGCTCCATGCTGCGGACAACAATGAATTTTTACCGGTCTGTTCTTTAAATGAACTAGAACAACAGTTATCTACTCCTGACGAGGTTCTCATCGCTGCCGCCGACCTAGAGGCTGGAGAAGCCCAGTTAGCTCAACAGCGTAGCGAACAGGGGCTGAAACTTTTTGCCGGAGCGGGGACCGGACTTACTAATAACACCGCCCTCGACGGCGGCGACAGACTGTACACCACCTATGAACTTCGCGCCGGCTTGCGCTATCCACTATTGGGCAGAGCCGATGCTGAGGAGAGGGGTATCGTTGAGGCTCAAACTTCGGTCCGGGAAAAAGAGCAGCGGTTGCAATTGGTGAAACGACAAAGCCTTTCCCTGCTACGGCAGAGTTATGTTACCTATTGGTCCGCCCAGGAAAAAATCAAACTGAACCGCGCTTTTTTTACCGATGAGTCACGCCAGCGTCAACTCCTGACCAGACGGCAACAGGCAGGGTATCTTCTGGAGGCCGATCGTCTCGAGTTCCTCTCCGCCTTTGACCTGGTCCGCCGTAATCAAGAAACTCTCCTTGCCGCCCAACGCACTGCCCTGCATACCATGCAACGCCTGACCGCAACCAGCGTTGCTTTCACCGCACGCGCTCCCATTCTCGCCATTTCTTTGAATGACCTCAACGGATTGCCGGAGTCGGCGATTGAAACCTGGCCCAGCATTGCGCTGTTGCGTGAACGGTTGCGCGGACTGGAGCAACAGGTGCCCCTGATGCGCAACTCCGGCGCCAATGCCAATTTCGATGTCTACACCGCCTCAGGGATTGACGATACGCAAGATGCTCCGGAATATAGTGTCGGGGTCAGTCTATCGGTTGAACTGCCCTTGGGAAACCTGGCTGGAAAAGGACACCCCGCGCAGCAATCAGCCCAGGCTCTGGCTGTAAAATGTCGCCGGGAACTGGCATTGGAACGTAACACCATCCGGACCCGGATTCAGGAAATGCTCGCCCTTTATCGGGCCTCGGAAACAGACATTTTTTTTGCTACCCAGCGGCTTCGGGCAGCGGCGGAAAGGGTACGGGAAAACGGGTTGCGTACAGCCATGGAGGGCGACTCCTTGGAGCGCCTGCTCCAGAGCCGATACGCCTATTATCAAGCAAACATCGATGCGGTAGACGCTCAGGCCCGCCAATGGAATTATCTGATTTCTCTCCTTGAGTATGCCTCCACGCCGCCTGAACAACAAAAGAACAAACAGACTTCGCAACCAAAGACGGTGATCGATGGAATTGATCTTCTTCTTTTGGGCAATAATGCGACCGATGACCCCCAAAACGGCCTTCAGAGAGATCGCACTCCTAAGCACAAGATTGACGCAGGATCGGTTCCCCATGGCACTCTCGACATCAGCGGCCTTTATGTCTGGCAAACAAAGCAATTTAAAGCCCAAGTCGAATCCGACCCTGATTTTTTAGCACGTCTCCAAGCTGCAGGAATTCGTCGGTTATTGCTGTCATTGGATCAGGAACAAATCGATGCTCTGGCTGATCCTTCAACACGTGCGGCCTTTTCCGCCTGGCTCCAGCAGTCCAGCAAGCGAGGGATGAAAATTGAGTTGCTCCTTGGCGAGCCGTTATGGATTCTTCCAGAACATCGACCCAAGCTGCTTGCAATAATCCACGCCCTGGCTGACCTGCCCTTTTCCGGCCTGCACTTAGACCTCGAACCCGACCAGCTTCCAAAGCAGGGCAAACAAGGCGGCGTTCCGGTCAAGGAGTGGGTTGCCACCCTGAAGGCGGCAAAGGGAGCAAGTCCTTGGCCATTGGGGGTGAGCATGCATCCCCGCTATTTTCAGCCTCCCGGAAAACGTGGTGGATTGGGTGACACCCTGAGCCGTTTGGGTGTCTCGGAGGTGGTCCTGATGGTATATGTCAGCAACCCGCAACGGGTGGTGCAGTTGGTCAATCCCGTCTTAAAAGCCTCGCCCGGATTACGCTTTTCCGTAGCCCAAAGTGTTGAGCCCGAGTTGTCGGCTGAGGAAAGCCACTCTCATGTGGGACGAGCGCAGTTTACCGCTCGGATGAACCGGTTGTCGCCTCTGCTTCATGCACAGAATTTTAATGGAATTATTGTTCAGGATTGGACCCGGTGGCAGGAGATGAAGCCATGAACATACGTTTTACCAACCGGGAGAAACAACCCCCGGATGTCAGTCATGGGATGAAGGTTCCGTACGCTCCCGGTCGCAGAGTTGTCGTTCAATGGCGCTGGTGGCTTATCCTTACCCTGGTGACCAGCCCTTTTCTCTACCTGCTCTATAAAATGATCCTGCCTTTCCTCATCGTGACGGCGCCCGGACTGATCGTCCTGGAAAAGGAAACGCTGGTTTCGGTCACGGAAAGTGCGGTTGAACGCATTCATGTTCGTCCTGGTGACAGAGTGCGAAGAGGCCAGGTGCTCGCAGAACTGGTTGCGCCAAAACTTGGTGAGCAAATCGAAGTCTTGCAGACGATGTTGGAACCGGTTGGCTCGTCCTTTGGCGTGATCGCTCTGTATCGTCAACAGGAACAGCAAGCTGTTCAGACAGTGACGCATCAGGAAGAGCGCCTGTCCATCGCCTCGCGCCTGTTCACCCAGGGTGCTGCCACGGCCGCTGAGATCAATGCCGTCCGTTCCCAACTAGATGGGGCACGGCACACTTTGATTCAGGCGCAATTGGAACGGACCAAAGCTGAACAGCAGGCATTGGCACCGGCAACAGCAATGCCAGGAGGGAGACAGGATCGCCAGCATCTGCAGCAACAACTTGCCAATTTGCTGACGCAACAGCAACAATTGACGATTCGCGCCGCTCATGAGGGCACGGTCCTTGAACTCCTGGCGGAACGTGGAAAGGTTCTGGCTCCTGGAGAAGGTGTCGTGGTGGTCGGCCTACAGGAGCAAACCCATATTCTGGCCTATATTCAGCCCGATCAGGTCAAGAGGGTGACAGCGGGTACCCATGCCACGGTCAGCGTCTCGGGTGGGCCTTCGCTGCAAGCCAAGGTGCTGGAAACGCCCAGTCAGGCTCGTCGTCTTCCGGCTGAACTCAGCTCAGCGATTGGCACGCGCGATATCATGGTACTCGTGACGCTGGATCCGATCGACCCTTTGCCCGCAGAACGGGCCATCGAAGGGCTGCCTGTGAACGTCCGTTTTCATCACTCCTGGTGATATTTGATCAACCAGCTGAACAGATATTGCATCAGCATGGTGGATGAAGAAATGAAATAAGTCCATTTCGAGCCGGTCTGTGGTATAATACAAACACTACCACACTGGCCAACTAGGAGGTGGATCATGAATCGTTGTTTGCTTGCAGCAGCGTCACTGCTTCTGACCTGCTATGGCTGTGTCGGCTACTACCGGGATCCTTACCCATACGGAACCTATTCCTACGCCCCCTATTATTACCAGCCCTACAGGTCTCCGGCAGTCTATTACGACCCAAGCTGGATGTTGTTCTACCCAAGCTTCTCATTTGGCTTTGGCTATCGCGGATATCCACAACATTAGGGCTATCCCGGGTATCGCGGCCGTCCTGGGTATTGGGGCTATCGCGGTTATCATTACCACGGCGGTGGCAGATATTGATCTGGTTGTCTTTTCAACAAAAGGGCCATTGATGGCAGCGCAAGCCGGTTGACTGCACTTTCAGGGCTCGCGCCATTGCATGAAGACTATTTTTTCATTTCCGCACCTGACCCGAGCATCATTCAACCTAATCCTGAATTCCATCTCCGAAAATTCCTCTCGTCTTTATTCGACAGACAATGATTGATAAGGAATCGTCACTGCGGCTGAGTCTCCTCCGTTTCCCTCCGATCATCGGCGTTATTTACATTCATGCCTACGGGACGGTCATCCACTATTCGAACGGCAGCCTCGGCACCTCACAACTCAACGATCTCACCAACTTCATCCGCATCCTGATTTCGGAAGGGGTGGCAAGGACTGCCGTGCCACTGTTTTTCCTGATGTCAGGCTATCTTTTTTTTGCCACTTTCCATTGGTCAGAGCGGACCTATATGAAAAAGGTGATGGGTCGCCTGCGCAGTCTGCTCATCCCTTTTCTCTTCTGGAACATCCTCGTTCTCGCCTTCATGGCTATAGTTCAGGCGATTCCGTCCATCCAGCCGTATTTCACCGGGACAGGCAAAAAAATAGCCGAATTCAGTGCGTATGATTATCTCAGTGCTCTCTTCGGTCTTCAGGGATATCCCATTGCCTATCATTTCTGGTTCATCCGCGACCTCATGCTCCTAGTTCTGCTGGCGCCGGTCATTGCAGTTATCGTACGCTTTGTCCCTATACCCTTTTTTCTGGCGGTGTACATCTGCTGGGTGACGGAAACCTGGCCGATTTATGCACCGGCCGCCGTGGGTGTCCTCTTTTTCGCCGCAGGCGCCCTGTGCGGCATAAAGGGCCAAAGTCTGTTCGCCTTTGACCGGTTTGGAACCGCTATTCTCCTTGCCTATCTGGTGCTGCTGATTGCCGACGTCATTTGGTACGAGGCTTGGTTCAATGTCTATCTTCACCGGACAGGCCTGATCGTCGGGGTATTGGCGGCCCTGTATGCAACCCGGTTTATCATGCGCAGCGATGGTTTGTGCAAAGCACTCATCGCCCTTGGCGGCGCCAGTTTTTTTGTCTATGCGGCCCATGAACCGCTGCTGGGTATTGTCCGCATGATGGCGTTCAAATATGTGCCTCTGAACGGAGCGTATACCATGCTGGCCCTGTATCTGGGCATCCCGATACTGGTGATGGCCCTACTGGTGCTTATCCATCGGTTGCTGACCATTCTTTGTCCACGTACGCTCAGTATGGTAACAGGCGGTCGGTAACTTTTTTTCACCCGGGCCTTTGGAATAGATGATGCGCATCCTGCGTCCCGCAGGCTATCGGCGTTACCATTGCCGGATTGCCCGTCACTGGTCAGCAGTTTTCTCCTGCATGAACACACCAGCACCCACCACGACCACAATCTCCGCGGCTGCCTACCTGCACGTATTGGTTAACACATTGACCTCATTGCTGACAATTTCCCTAGGATCGTCGGGAAATATTCAGTTTGAGTCAACTGTGTCCGGTTATGAGTTTGCATGAAATTTCTTCATTCGTCCGCGAGGTTTTCTGTTTAGCCGTTGCCGTGGTTCCGAAGAGTTGTCCCCCATGAGCAGCATGGCTTCATTGAGAATCTAGTTGCGTAGTTGCCGCACACGAACAATGGATACTGACTCACCGTGTTCTTCATGGCAGTAAATAGCCAAGATCAGATAGGTGATGAGGCCAGAAAGGATTTGAACCATCAGGCCGTTTTTGCTTCTGGCAAACAGATGATAGACTTTGAGATGTCGTTTCCACCAGCCAAAGAACTTCTCAATATTCCAGCGGAGCTTGTACACAAGTGCCACTTGCTCTGCTGTCAGGTCGAAACGGTCGGTGGCTATCCAGTAGTTTTTTTCGGCAACACTATAGCCGACGAGCCGAACCGGCGTTGCTGTTTGATTGACGCTGGGTGTGCCCAGAACCACCTTGGCGTCAAAAACCACATGGGAATTTGCTCTCAGAGGATATTCTACAAGCACCTCTTTGCGCGTTGCTTCTTTGATGCGGCAGACATAGTGGGGCCTTCGTCCTGCCACTGATCGAAAAGATGATGGGCCTGATACCCCCGATCCAGCACTACTTTCTGGCCGGGCTTAACAAGTTGGCTGACGAATGGCCTTTCCGCTTCCTTGCCCTCGGTCAAAAACAGCTTGCCGGGGATACCGTGATTGAGGTTGGAACCGAGATGGAGTTTTGCTTTCCTGGAGTTTGATTCGATAATCAGCCCAGTGCATGGATAAAACCGAATCAATAAGCGATCCGTCAATGACGACCAAATCACCAAGGTCAATATGCTGGGTTGGAAGAATGGTGGCTGCCTTTTTTTGCAGTTAAGTGAACACATAAAAAAGCTGCTCCACCCCGCGCTCATTCACCGCATCAAAGAAGGTGGAGTGTTTGATGCCGCCGGCGGGAGCGATCAGGTGCTTGGCATACGCATCTTGCTGCAGAGCCTGCAATAGTTCTCTACCTGAAGAAAACTCCTGCAGGTGGTAATAGGTCAGGACATTGAACAACTCTTCGGTATTCATAGCCAATGGTTTGCTTGACCTAGACCGCAGAGGCGGTGTTGTTATGAGTATGCTTTTGGTTGGCGCCATGAGTTGTTTATGCCTTGGCACTAAATGCCATTGAGAGTGAAATCGTACGCTTTTTATGTTATCCCCTCGAAAATATTAATCTTTCAAGGAAAAGCTCGAAAAAATCTCACTCCTTTGTCAAGAAAAAAAGCCCTTGGCGGCCATTTTCTCGGTTTATCTTTTACTGCAATTCTCTATCCGGACACGGCTGAGATCGAATACCACTTCGTCTGGGTCACCAAGTACCGCTACGCCATGCAGTTGGGAGACCTTGCCACCCGAGTACGCGAACTTGTCCGCCAAACGTGCTAACGGTACGAGATTCAGATTTTGCGAGGAGTGGTCAAAGGATCATGTCCATATTCTGGTGTCAGCGCCCCCCTGATATATCAGCATCCACCATCATGAGACAGGTGAAGGGACGAACATCGCGAAAAATATTCGTGGAATTTCAGCATTTTAAGAAGCGGTATTGGGGGCAGGTTTTTTGGGCACGGGGCTATTTATGTGTCACGGCCGGCGAGCTGACGAAAGAGATGATCCAGGAGTATCTTTCGCATCATTTTTAACCCAAGCCTCATGATGGTTTCAATGTCGGGCCGTGAACCGGCTGCGCATCCTGCCGATATTGCTAGACTTTCAGTCCGAGATGTCAAGCCCGCCGACTTTAAGTCGGTGGTTATTTAGTACATCGAAATTACATTACATCTAAAGGTCTTACAACAGCAGGAGACAACATTCATACTTGGGATAATATGTCAGCCCCAAGGAATTTGGGTTGTGTCCCCATATCATTGACACCTTGCTGGGTAGGCCAGCAGTTCAGAAAACGTCCATCGATGATCTGCCACATTTGCTGCCATAGCCGGGGTCTTGGCCCGGAAGATTCGATCTTCGCCGCGACTGAGCGTTTCGTGGGGCCGGATCAAATTGTAGCAGGCCACGCAGATGGCGAACTTGGCCTTCAACCAACGCATCGAACGGGCAACGGTAGGAGCCTTACGCGCCAAGTGGGCATCCCACAGTCGCCAGTCCAGATTGGAACGTTCGATATACGCAGTGTTGATCGTCTGACTGGGCGATTCGTCCAATCGCGCAAGAATGTGCTGTCTCGCTCCCGTGAATTACGCTTGCGTTCGACCTTGATCACTCTGCCACCTTGGCGCGTCTTGTGAACCGTGGCGTAATCCAGATCCGCATCAATGACCCGCTCTGGATTCCGTGGCCGACCGGGTTTGCCTGTCGGAGCCTGCGGACGCAGTTTGTGAAACAGCTCGCCCAGGACTGTGCCATAATGGGGCAGTTCATCCGAGACAAACAAGGGCTTGCCTTGACAGCGGTTGGTCAAATCCTTCAGCATCCGCCGGGCATCGTCCAATTCGCGCCCGCCAATCCAGAACGTAATCATCAGGCGCGTGGGGGCATCGATGGCCGTCCAGATCCACGTCCGCCCGTACTGGCGTCGAGGTCTTCGGCGCTGCCAGAACTTTCCTTTTTTTTACAAAGGTCCATAGCTCGTCGAGCTGCGCCTCGGTCAGTTTCAAGGAAGTCAGCAGGCCGGAGAGCACGTGGGCGCAATGCTCGCCGGCCCGCAGGATCACACGGTTGACGGTGTCTTTGTCCAGCTCCAGCAGGCGCGCGGTGGCTCGCACGCCAACTCCCTCGGCTGCGTGGTGGATGATCTGTCGGATCGTCTCGGCCGGCAGATGCAGACCAAACAGTGCGCTGGCCTGGGTGGAGGCAAAGCGCTTGCCGCAGGTGCGGCAGTAAAGCAGATCGCGACTCTTGTCCTTGCCATACTTGCCGCGAACTGCAATGTTGCCCTGACTGCGCAGGCCGTAATCCTTGCATTGTTCGTTGGGACAGAAATATTGCTCAAGCTCGCTCATCAATTGCCTCCGAGAAAAAATTATCAAGAGAATAATAAGCGAACAACCATTGCGTGTCAATTAAATGGGGACATTACCGGAATTTGAGAAACAATAATTTTTCTGATTACCACTGAAGCTCAGCCATTTTTATTTTGTGGTGGGACGCTATTTGTCCCACCAACTATGTAATAGTACTCCAAGCGATAATTTCTTAAGGAGTACACCATGGCTAAAAACAAAATCCAGTTCCAAAAAGGTTTAAGTTTGCCTCGATTTCTCTCTCAATATGGCACGGAAGAACAATGCCGAGAGGCTCTGTTCAAAATGCGCTGGCCTCAGGGCTATCGTTGCCCGAAGTGCGGTCATGCCGGATACTGCGAAATCTGTGATCGCAAAGTGTACCAATGCCACAAGTGTCATTTTCAGGCTTCCCTGATCCAAGGGACTATATTTGCCGCCACCAAACTCCCGCTTACAGCTCGGCTTATTGGGGATCTACCTTGTTACCCAAGCAAAAGACGGCATTTCCTCGCTCCATCTGGCAAGAACCGTCGGGATCTCCGCCAATGCCGCTTTGCGTATGAAACATAAATTGCAGCAGGTCATGAAAGATCGAGATGACCAGCAACCCTTGGGCGGCCTATTACTCATGGATGATGCCTATTGGGGTGGCAAGAAGCGAGACGGCAAAAGAGGCCGAGGCGCTTCCGGCAAGATGCCATTTATTGCAGCCTTGTCTCTCTCTGACAAGGGCCATCCTCTTTACCTGAAACTGAGTCATCTCAGCGGCTTCACTCTGGAAGAAATCTCCTCTTGGGCCACAAAGTACATCCGCCCCGGAAGTTCTGTTATTTCCGATGGTTTGAATTGTTTTCCCGGGGTAACACAAGCCCAATGCGAGCATGATCCAGTCATCACCACCAGGGGCACCAAATATGATGGCAAGGTATTCGAATGGCTGAACACTGTTATGGGAAATGTAAAAAGTGCCATACACGGCACGTATCATGCTCTGAGCAAAAAACATTTGCCCCGTTATCTCGCAGAATTCTGCTATCGTTTCAACCGCCGGTTTCAAATGGCACACCATGATTGACAGGCTCACCTATGTTGCACTGCGAACTCAACCTGTCCCACAGCGCCTTTTTAAACTGGCTGAAGTTCGATGGTAATCAGAATAATTTTTGAAAAAAGCTGCTCAGCAGGGTGTCCATTTTTACTTGACCACCTAAGGTTACTTTATGTTGACCGCAAATGGCGGCGGTGGTTGG
>CAVTDN010000013.1:0-23754 GCA_963733595.1 uncultured delta proteobacterium
ACCTTTTCCTGCCCCAAGTCGTCGAGCAGGATGATCGAGCCATTCTTGCGCTCGACTTTCCCATTGAGCGCCGTCAAATGCCAGTTGTACAGCTCGCGGGGGAATCGGTCACCCCCCATTTCAGGGTGATGTCAGGGTAACTGTTCTTGCCCGGCAACTTGCGCACGGTGGCCGCATCGCCGCCCTCGCGGTATTCGACCACCTCGACATTCGAGCCGAAGCCGCTGCAATCCGAAAAACCGGCCTGGGTGATGCCGTCTATTTCCAAGAGGAATCGGAAATTCTTGTAAGGATCTATTCTCGCCATTTCATTCTCCTAAGCGCGATGGATGGACATTCAACTGCCTGTTGTTTGCTGGATGCGGAAAATTACGAATTCCGCTGGCTTGACGATGGCAACGCCGATTTCGGTCACTACCTGCCCGAGTTCGCGTACATCGGCCGGGTTAGTGTCGGCGTCGCACTTGACGAAAAAGGCCTGCTTCGGGTCTCGCCGAATAATGCGCCGGCGCGCCACTGGTTAGTGAGGAAGTCGTTGAGGGTGCGATTGATGCGCTGCCACAGGGCAGGCGCGTTGGGCTCAAACACCACCCATTGCGTGCCCTCGTCGATAGACTCTCGCAGAAAATTCATGTAGCGGCGGGTGCTGATATAGCGGTATTCGGCGTGGCCTTCATCGGCCCGCGTACGGCCACCCCACACCTTGATGGCGCCGTTGAATTCGCGGATGACGTTTATACCCTCCGGGTTTAGTCCGTCCTGGTCGGCTTTGCTCAAGCGTTTTTCAAGGCCGATGGCACCGAGCACCACCTCGTTGGCTGGGGCCTTGTGGACTCCGCGGGTGTGTCGTTGCGGGCATAAATCCCTGCGATATGGCCGCTGGGTGGGACATTGATGATGGTATTGGTGGCCGGGTCCATCACTTTGATCCAGGGGAAATAGACCGCGCCGTAGCCCCCCGACTCGCTCCGCCCTGTCAGGCAGATCTTGGCCGCGGTCAGCGAGGTGAGGCGCCTGGACGCCGTCGAGTACGGCCACCCGATCCTTGGTGCTCAGGCAGTGGGCGAGCAGGGCTTCATGCTGGGCCTGAGTGGTGGCTCCCGGTACAGCGACGACGGCGATCTCGTCAATGGCCGCCAGTTTAGCGAGTTCATCGGTGATGCTTGTCAGATCGCTGGCGCTGGCCACGCGCAGCACATAACAACGCGTTCCACCATTGTGGAAGAATCCGAAGACCGCGTGGGCCAGAACCGTGTTCTTGGTCGCATTGGCTGAAACCAAATCTCCGAAATTGGTGCGAAACCCATCCCAGCTCGTCACCAGGATAGGTTCTCCGGCAACGGCCCGGGTATACTTTCCCGAACCGTCGGGCCGGTCGGGCATGACGGTGTCGTCCGGAACCAGCCCAATAAAGGCGGCCGTGCTAGGCCCACTTTTCGTAATGGGACGCGCTGAAGGAGGGATGTCCTCTACATAAACACCCGGTGACGCATAGGTTGTTGGCATTGCTGATCCTCCTCGGTCGGGACTCTGCTATACAGGTCCCTTAAGAAAACTGAATTGAATAATCGGTTCCTTGCGGAGCCGGCACCTGAATTTCGACTTCCTTGCTTTTCGTCCCGTGGATCGCCGACATTCGGTGGCGGCCCGCGCTCAAATTGCCAAAACGGAACCTGCCGTCCGCTACGGTTTGCACAGTAATACCGCTGTCAGGTAAAGTTACCAGACAGCCCACAATGGGTTGATCGTCCGCATCCAGCATGACGCCGCCGACGCTGTAGAAGACCTCACGGGGGGCCGGCTTGAGTACTTCCTGCCGATCATCTCGCCGCTCACCCAGCCGGGCCTCGTGGGTCGTGACCAGGGGCGCGGACAGCGGCGTTGCCAACGGGTCAAGGGCGATGATGGCGGTCAGGGTAATCGAAGGCTGCAACTTGCCGCCCAGCGCGGACCAGAACTCGGCCGGATTGCGCATCAGTTCCCCTTGCCCGGTAAGCAGCGGTATGGGGTAGGGCTGGGTGGGGGTCAGCGCACCCTGCAGGTATCGGTCCTCGATGATCGGCATGCTGGCAAACACCCGCAGAATCTCTCCCAACAGCTGATGCTGCGCCGCAGGAGGGCCTGCTCGCCTATGACGCCGCTGCCGATCCAGGCGGTGACCAGATAGGAACAGGCCAAGCGGATTGGAGGCTGGCGGATGGTCGCCACCCCGTCCTGCCGTGCGATGATCGGCTCGCTGCTGCGCAATTCCGCCTTTTCCCGGACATCGTAGAGGAAGAGGTTGATGGTGTCCTTGTCCGGGCTGTAGGTGTCGCCGGGGCGGTCAAAGGCGACCTCGGCGTCCCGGACGAGCACCGGCAGGCTGGAATCGTCCAGGATGGCTTTGAGGCTGAGGGTGAGGGCCTTGATCATGGGGTCACAAAAGAGAGCGTGGTTAAATTAACAGTCTGCGCCACAAATTGTCGCCGCTGGTCCCCATGCTGCTCACCCAGTGTTCCTGGACGGAATCTGCGTCGAACACCATGAATTCGCTGGTAACGACAACTTGGGTGCGCGGGTCGCGAAGGTGGCGCACATGGTCGGATGGAGCCCATCCGGACCGATAGCCCAACCCTTGACGACCTCAATCCCAAAACTAACACCGGTTTTCGGATCATAGGCTTCGCAACGAAACGACCCATTGTCTTCAAACTGGAAGACCAGTATGCGGTTGGCATCAGAATCGCTGCCGTATCTGCCGTTGATGTACCTAATCTTCGACAGGGGGACTGTGGCGCCTGGCTCAATCCATAGGAAGTCCACGTCCATCTTGGTCCCCTCGCCGGAGCCTTGGATGTATTTGGGTTCGTTCATCCATCTGGCGATGGCCTCGTCCTTTGTCTTGCCGCCATATTGCGGTGTCAAGCCGACAAAGCTCCGGGTGGTCCTAGCATCAGGAGGCCTCCAAACCGGATCCCAGGTGTCAATCCGGATTGCCAGGAGTACTCCGTCTTGAGGGGTGTTGCTCCTGATAGGCGGCGATGGCGGGCTTGAGCTTGACTTTTTCCTCTGCAACGCGCCGGCGGATGCCCTCGTCGTTGAGATACTCCAAGGCATCGCCCAGGGCCGCGCCCGCCATGGTCCAGCCTGCCGCTTTAGCCTCAGCCCGTCGCTGCTGCATCTCGAACCCCCGCTGGGTTCTGGCGATGGCACCCTTGTTCCACTTTTGCAGCCGGCGATCCGACCCGCACGGCGTGAACGGCTTGCCCACCCCAGTGGCGGGGACAGGGGCGGGCGAAGCTGGTGCGGAGGGTGGGGTCTTCCGCGCCAGTGGCGGGGGCATGGACGTTTCCGCCCGGTTCCAGCGGTGGTCCTGGTATAGTCCGGGGCGCCAAGGGGGGGGCTGCTGCCGTTGCCTTGGGAGCAGGAGGCTTGGTGCTTGAAGAGATACCTCCAAGGCTGTCTTTTTTACGAATTATTGGAGGAATGGCCTTTGGCGGCTCTTTTGCTTTTTCATTCGGCTTTTTCGCACCAATATTAGCTTTCTCCCGTCTCTCCCCTTCTTCCCGACGGTTTTCTTCGACAGTGATCACCCGTGAATTATTGTAGTCAAACCCCTCTCGGGCTGGGGTTTCGGGGTATCCCGTACAAACTTGTCGCCTTCCCAGTGACCGAGTACGTATCCCTTCGGAAGCCTGAGGAGATGCTTGGTTTCGTCATAGCGCCCCTCCACCATCAGGCTTTCCAGTTGCTTCAACTGAAGCCGTAGGTCAGCGGCAATCTGGGGGGGGATTATTTTCGTATCTTTCTCATATGCAAGACGCCGCAATGC
This sequence comes from uncultured delta proteobacterium, assembly GCA_963733595.1. Lineage (GTDB taxonomy): Bacteria > Desulfobacterota > Desulfobulbia > Desulfobulbales > Desulfobulbaceae > Desulfobulbus. Next base: position 3,812 of record CAVTDN010000013.1, read on the forward strand.
CCCCTGCCGATCCTGACGACCTTGCTCTTTCCAAGCGGGTAGTGATTGGCGTTGGGTCGTCAGCGCTTGCTATACCTAATGCTTCCCTGTCTTGTTCGAGGCGTTTGACCTTGCCTTCACGAGTGGAAATCAGACCGATGCGGCTTTCGCGTCGATTACGCGTTAGTTTCGCTTTCTCCTTTTTGCTAAGGTCTTCTGTTGTTATTCGATGGATTGCACCAACGCGCTTTTCATATTCCTCGATTGTTTTCGGAGGTTGCTCTTTATCTTCCTCTTTGGCAATCCCGAAAGATGCCGCACCTTTTACATCTATTAGGCCTTGGCTGCTGCAAACGAAAGCACCCGCTGCCTGCTTCGCAGCTTTCTCGTTTGCATCGCTTGTCGGTTTGGGGCCGCCCCGGGACTGCTGGATCACATGCGCCAGTTCATGGGCGAGCAGCCGTTTGCCCTCGGTGGTTTCCGGCGCGGAAACGGCCCTGGTTGAAAACAATGTCTTGGCCATGGGTATAGGCCTTGGCGCCTAGGGCCGAGGACGATGGGGGGTCGATATGCAGGCGCATCCGGTTGAAGTCGCCCCGAAGCGTTGCTCCATTTCTTCACGAAGCGGTCCTGCCAATGGCACACCGCCGCCAAGCAAGCCCTGCACTGCATGGTTGCCGGCCTGGCTTTGCAGCTTGAGGACCTGTTGGCCGAAAAAGGAGGGTTCGGGCGGCTGCACGCCGTGCGTGGTCGTGTGTTCAGCCGCTTGCCGGGGTGCCTTGGGCTTGCGTTGGACAACTTTGCCTGCCGGATCGTCATGGCTGCGCCCCTTGGCTCGGGCCGGGCAGCACTGGACCCTTGCCCAATTTCTGTAATTCACGCTGGGCGGCATGCTGCACCTGTGCCCAACCCACGGTCCGGCCGTCCGCCGCGGCGATAAAGGCGGCGGCTATGACGATATTTTTAATATTGCCGCCGCTGATCTCGAATTGTTTGGCAAGCGCACGGGAGTCTACCTGATCCTCAACCGGGAGGGACGAAGGCCAGATGGAGGCCCAGATGCGCCGCCGCAGGGTTTCGTCGGGGAAGGGGAAATGGATGATGAAGGCCAGGCGTCGCACAAAGGCCTCGTCTATATTTTGGCGCAGGTTGGTGGCCAGAATGGTGAGGCCCTCGTACTCCTCCATTTTCTGCAGCAGATAGGCGATTTCGATATTGGCGTAGCGGTCGTGGGCGTCCTTCACTTCGGAGCGCTTGCCGAACAGGGCGTCGGCTTCGTCAAAGAAGAGGATGGCATTGGCGCTTGAGCGGCGGTGAAGATGCGGTCCAGGTTTTTTTCGGTTTCGCCGATGTATTTGCTGACCACGCTGGAGAGATCGATCCTGTAAAGGTCCAGTCTAGTTCGCTGGCGATCACTTCGGCGGCCATGGTCTTGCCGGTGCCCGGCGGACCGGAGAACAGGATGTTCGTCCCTTGCCGTGGGAGAGCTTGGCGTCGAAGCCCCAGAGGTCGAGGACTTGGCGGCGGTGGGTGAGCTGGCCGCAGGCCTCGCGCAGTTGGATCATAGTGTCGTCCGGCAGGACGAGATCTTTCCAGTCATAAGATGGTGGGATGTGGGTAGCCAGATGGGCGAGCACATGGCGGGTCTGGCTGCGGGCCGCTGGCAAACAGCTCCTCGTTTGAGGGGGTGCTGCTTTCAGTGGGATCGACCACCGTATTGATCCGGGCCGTGTTCCCAGCGGAGTTGGCTCGTTGGCGATCTGCCGTGAGGTGAGATGGAAGCGTTCTGCAAGGCAGACGATCAATGCCTCGTCCGATTCGAGACCATGCCGCTTGAGGTTGCTTTTCCACATCTCCCGCCTGCGGAGAAAGTCTGGGTGGCTAATAAAGGCCAGGGTTATGAGGTCCTCGGGGGCCTGGTGTTCGGCAGTCAAAGTGCTGGCGCTATCCAGGATGACGATACCGGTGGCTTCGGCCATCTGGGCCATGAGTTGTACATTGGCGAGCGACGGATCCCGGTTGCAAATGGCGTCATGCTCATCAAGATACAAAATGACCTCCTCGAAGCGGGCCATGCGGAAAGCGATCCGCAGGGCGGCGACGAAATCGGTGGATGTTGTGTGCAGTTGGGACAGGCGTACCTGCAAGAGCGGGCGCTGCAGCCTGGCAGAGAGAAATTCGGCGGCGCCCATTTTTTCAGTGCTGTCGGGGCCGACAAAAGAGAGCCGCAATCCATGTTCGCAACGGGTTGCAAGCGTGGCCAAGCCGGGCAATATGCGGGCTGATATAGTCATTGCCGGGCGCAATTTTGGCGTCAGGCGCTGGCTTGAGCAGGCGACAGGCGGAGGCTAGACGTCGGTCAAGGCCTGTTTCCCCCAGCAGGAAGCCGCGAACTTGTTCGTCGAGTTTCAGGTACTGGGCCAGCAGCGGTGGGGCTGACTGGGAACCATCGGCAACCAGTTCGATGAGCGCGTGCCGCATTAGCGGGGCTTCAGCGAGAAAGCGTGACCGCATCCGCAATTTTTGTGCCATGTCGACACAGAGAAAGATCGAGAGTCAGATCGATGCAGGGGCGCTTCTTGCTGACGTCATCCTGGAGATAGGCATAGAGCTTCTCGTAGCGCAGGTCGATTTCAGGGGCGGCAGCAATCAGCAGAACTGCAATGTCGAACGGGTCAAGAGTGCAGGTTCGAACGAGTTGCTCGAAGCTTGGAGGGATGGGCACACCGCCTAGGCGTTCAGTAATGCCGGCGCCCGCGAACAGCGGTACACCGGCCTTGCGATCAAGTAGACCAGCAAATTCGCGAGGTGTGATGTGCAGCCCCCGAAATGGGTCGTTGTTCGCCTCAGGGCCGTACACTGAGGCAGCCATCCGCATTGCGTTGCGGATGGTGTCATCCAGCCACTCCAGGCATGCACTTAAGGCCCCACATTCGTTAGGTACGCTCGCATCTGTAGCGCAACCAGCTAGCCGATGCGGAGAATTAATTTCATCGCTAGCTGATTTTTTAATTATTTTATTGTTGCGGGTCATTTAAACACCCTGTGGCAGTGTCAACTCAATTTGCAGAAGCATACCTGAGTGATTTGTACATTACTCTACCTCTGTAGACTACACATCGTCAAACTCATAAATTTTCAAAAAGAAGTTCGGCTACACCTGGCCCGGTAGAGAGAAATGGGCAAGGTTAAGAACTATTATGATCCTGAATAGTTGCAATATATAACTCGTTTCATCTCCTATACATGCAGTTTGGTAATGCGACCGTTGGTGTTGTCCTGGCGGGAATAGCTAATGAAGAGATGGTTTGGCCGAGAGCACATCTCCTTTTGAAATTTTAAATTGTTACTATTGGTTGATCGTTTGATTGCATTTCTTCCAACCGATCACTCGTACGCCATTTTGATGGTACTCCTCATCACCGCCGTAAATCAGGATTGGTTCCATGGCCGCATTACCAGCAAGGGTTCGCCATTTATCAAGACCTGCAAAGGAATCCCGGACAACCGTCTTCCCTGATTTGATCTCTATCGGCATCAGGCTGGCCCCATTTTCTACGATGACATCTACTTCGTTGCCGTTGCTGTCACGCCAAAAATACATATTGGGTCGCTCGCCACGGTTCAGGCGGGATTTTACTAGCTCAGAAATAATAAACGTTTCGAAAATGCTTCCCCTCAGGGGATGGGTCATCATCTGTTCCGTCGTCCTGATCCCCAAGAGCCAGGATGCCAGGCCAACATCGTAAAAATAGAGTTTCGGCATCTTGATCAGGCGCCTGTTAAAGTTTGCATGATGCGGGCGAAGCAGAAAAACCAGATAACTTGCTTCAAGTACCGATATCCATGCCTTCGCAGTATTATGGGTGATCCCGCATTCAGTGGCGAGAGAAGAGAGATTAAGCAATTGGCCGGTTCTCCCGGCGCAGAGACGAACAAAACGCTGGAAGGTCTCAAGGTCCTGGATTTTGAGTAATTGCCGTACGTCGCGCTCGATATAGGCGGTAACGTAAGCGGCAAACCAGGCCGATGGTGACACTTCCCGATCGTAAAGCGGTGGATAGCAACCGGCAAGCAACATGGAGTCGGCAGTTGTCGGTAACTTCCCTGCACGGGTAAGTTCGGGAATCGAAAAGGGGAGCAGTTCGATGAAGGCCGTCCGTCCAGCAAGGGATTGAGTTATCCCAGAGATCAATCCGAATTGCTGAGATCCGGTCAGGATGAAAAGTCCCATGCGCCGGTCAGCATCAACGATGGTCTGCAGATAGGAGAGGAGTTCCGGGGTGCGCTGCACCTCATCCAGTACAGCGCCATCAGGAAATCGTTCCAGGAAAGAACGTGGGTCATCCAGAGCGGCCATCCGGTTATCGGGATCTTCCAGTGAGATATAGGGTCGGTCGGAAAAAACCGCTTTCGCAAGGGTGGTCTTACCCGACTGGCGAGGCCCCGTCAGGGTAACGATGGGGAATCCCTTCAGCAGGGTGCGTATACTCTGTTCACTGTCTCGTATGATCATGTGATGAAGCTATTGGCTTTTATGTAATTTGTCAAAGTTTTTTGCAATTTGCATAGAATGCGAAAAGAATTCGCGTATTCAATTGGTTGTACGGCTTCCGTTGGAATGTTTGATTAAACGAGGCCTTCGAATAGTGTCAAGTATTTCACGGGATAGAGCGGATAATTGGGTTTTGAATGAGATCACGTAGGGCAGCCAATTCTCAATTATAACGTTCACTCTTAAATTATGGATTATCCGTTAGTATCCCTGGCGTCAACTTGGGTGGTTTTTTGGGTGGTTTTGTATGTATTTCTAGGTATTGTAATGCTTCGTAACATGCTGAAATTACATGTGGAGTGCGCTTTCAGAATGGCCTCTCACGCCGGCAACAGGGGTTCGAGTCCCCTTGGGGTCACCATCGTGACATTTAACCCGCTGATATTGCATTTTAATATCAGCGGGTTTTTTGTTTCCATCCAAACGAAATAACCGTTGATACACACCTGTGGCGCAAAAAGAGGGCTCCACGCCGCTATTTTTTGCCGGCTTAACATGACCACAACTGATAATAATATAATTGACGGAGAACAAGCCTCTTTGCTATAGCTTAGATCGATTAAAGATGCATAGCTTCTGCACCTTATTTCATTACCCTGCAGGCAAAACCAGCTATTCAAAGAGGTACTGGGTGGCACTTGCTGACCTGTTTTCGCCTGCAACATTGGGGTGCATTCGTGACCTGTAAAGCAAACACGATGGTTCATCATCTTGAAAGCGAACAACAGCCGGTTGCCATCAAGCGACTTAAGTTTGATCAAAACCATCCATTCACAAGCGCTGCGCAGGATTTTTTATGAAAGGAATCTATGCTGGAAGTTACGATCCGCCGACCAACGGCCATATGTGGATGATCGAACAGGGGGCGCGCTTGTTCTGCAAATTTTATGTCGCGGTCGGGCAAAATTCGCAGAAAGAGTATTCGTTCACTCTGAATGAACGGATACAAATGCTGGAAGAGTTGTGTGCTCATTTGGATAATGTGGAGGTCGTTCACTTCGAAAATAAATTTTTGGTCAAATATGCTGAATCGATAGGAGTAGATTATATTCTCCGTGGCATCCGCAACGAGAAGGATTACACTTACGAACGCAGTATGCGCTACGTCAATGGCAACATGACCGATACAATCCAGACCCTGTTCATGATGTCACCTCGATATCTGGTGGAGGTCAGTTCCAGCCTGGTCAAGGGACTGGTGGGGTCGGATGACTGGGAACTGGTGGTACGTGAGTATGTTCCGGATACGGTCTATTACAAAATGCTCAGTAAATTCGGGAAAATACATATCAACCACCCGCGGCAACAAATTCTTGAAAAAATCTAAACAAAGAGATCTGTGGGACCCGGTTCCATTCTCTTTTTCTTATTCGCGCTGGTCTGATTTCCCTCTGCCGGAATAAAACCTGATGGCCAGTCTTTTTACATGAACCGCAACGACTCCCTTTTTCACTCTCTACCGCAGCCCTGGGATCGGATTCTGCCTTATGTCGCCACTCTTATGGTCTGGGGCGTACTTCTTGGCGTGATCTACTTGTTGAGATCTTTTTTTCTGCTCCTTTTTCTCACCTTTGTCTTTTCCTACATCCAGGCTCAAAGCGTCAACAGGCTGGAATCCCGCATCAGCAACAGGATTGTGAGGGTTGTGTTCGTGGCCCTGTTTTTCCTCTGTATCCTGACTGCAGCGGGCATTTTCCTTGTTCCCACGGTAAAAAAACAGACCGGGGTCTTTGTCAGCCAGTTCACCACCTACATCAATAGGGTTGACCAGGAATTATTCACATTGGAGAGGAAATACCCACTATTGGGTGAACTCCTGCCGGAGATCGTGCCCAAAGAAGGGTTGAACCCTTTGGAAGGATCAGAAAAAAAGAGCTTGAAACATTCGCCCGCAGCTTCCCTGTTCCAGCGATTCCTTGGCCTGGGCGAAACGACCAGCGGTCTGCACAATGTTAACCAGGTGCTCGATACTCTCGGTAATTTCGGAGGCAAGCTGGCTTCTGCGGCCTCGGCTTTTCTTCTTTCCCTGCTTTTTTCCTTTCTCATCGTGCTTGATCTGGCCAACCTGAAGGCCAGTGTCCAAGGGTTGGCATCGACCAAACTCCGTTTCATCTATGGGAGCGTGGCCGGAAATATCCGAGATTTTTCGCTGGTTCTCGGTAAAGCGCTAGAGGCCCAATTGATCATCGCTATCATCAATTCATTCCTGACCGCCATAGGCATTAGTTTGCTCGGATTGGGCGAGCATGTGGCCTTCCTTTCGATGATCGTCTTTTTCTGCAGTTTTTTCCCGGTGATCGGCGTGTTCGTCAGCTCCATTCCTGTATGCCTGATCGCCCTGCAAACCGCTGGACTACAATCCATGTTTCTTGCCATTTTGCTGATCACCATCATCCACCTGGTCGAAGGCTACATCCTCAATCCGAGGATTTACGGTTCGTACATGCGGATCAATCCGGTCATCATCCTTATCATCCTCACCATCGGCGGCAAGCTGTTCAACTTTTGGGGACTGATTCTCGGCGTACCGATCTGCACCTACATCTTCGGCCATGCTATCCGTTTTAAAAAGAAGGAAGAGCACGCTTCGCTCGAAGCTCCCCACAATAACGAATAGAAAGAATTGTGTTCTTTTCCGATTGGTTGGCAGTATGGAAAACAAACACAGTTGGGCGTGATCTCTAATTCAGGACAAAGAAGAAAGGACTAACAATTAATTATGGAATGGTTGTGGGATATCAGCATTTGGAGTTCGCTCCTGACGTTGACCGTGCTGGAAATTGTGCTGGGTATTGACAATATTGTTTTCCTCACCCTGCTGGTGGGTAAGGTGCCGGCCGATAAAAGAGCTTTTGCCCGCCAATTCGGCCTGCTGGCGGCCATGGGCACCCGTATTATCCTCTTAATGTCGGTGGCCTGGCTGGCCAAGCTGGTGGCACCGCTCTTTGAAGTGATGGGGCACTCGGTCTCCGGTCGCGACCTCGTTTTACTGCTCGGCGGATTATTTTTAATCTATAAGGCGGTGAATGAAATTCATGGCAGCCTGGAGGGCGGCGAAGAAATCCATAGTCCCAAACACCTGGCTTCACAATTGCCGATGGTCATTGTCCAGATCGCCATTATCGACATCATTTTTTCCCTGGATTCGGTCATTACTGCTGTTGGTCTGGCTGACCATCTCTGGGTGATGATCACCGCCATCGTCCTTGCCATCGGTGTGATGATGTTCGCCGCCAAGCCGATCGGCGAGTTTGTCGAGGAACACCCGACCGTTAAAATGCTGGCCCTGTCTTTTCTCGTCTTGGTTGGCGTGGCTTTGGTAGCCGAAGGAACGGGGCACGAGATGCCCAAAGGCTATCTCTACTTTGCCATGGCTTTCTCCTTTCTCGTCGAGATGCTCAATCTTCGCCTGCGCCGCAAGGCCGTCCCGGTGCACCTGCACCAAATCTATGATGAAATAAGCCGAGAGGAGAACAGCTCGGCAAATAACCAGCCGCAATAACAAATAGATCTCTTTTTTTTCAAAGTATGAACCCGCACCGCACCGACTCCCTCTCATCCCATCGCCGGATCCAGCCAAACTCAAACCGAATAATTCCCGACAACCATAGGGGAAATTGTCAGCAATGAGGTCAATGTATTAACCAATACGTGCAGGTAGGCTGCCGCGGAGATTGTGGTCGTGGTGAGCGCTGGTGTGTTCATGCAGGAGAAAACTGCTGACCAGTGACGAGCAAGCCGGCAATGGCAACGCCGATAACCTGCGGGACGCAGGATGCGCATCATCTATTCCAAAGGCCCGGTTGAAAAAAAGTTACCGACCGCCTGTTACCATACTGAGCGTACGTGGACAAAGAATGGTCAGCAACCGATGGATAAGCACCAGTAGGGCCATTACCAGTATCGGGATGCCCAGATAAAGGCCCAGCATGGTATACGCTCCGTTCAGAGGCACATATTTGAACGCCATCATGCGGACAATGCCCAGCAGCGGTTCATGGGCCGCATAGACAAAAAAACTGGCGCCGCCAAGGGCGATGAGTGCTTTGCACAAACCATCGCTGCGCATGATAAACCGGGTTGCATACAGGGTCGCCAATACACCGACGATCAGGCCTGTCCGGTGAAGATAGACGTTGAACCAAGCCTCGTACCAGATGACGTCGGCAATCAGCAGCACCAGATAGGCAAGGAGAATAGCTGTTCCAAATCGATCAAAGGCGAACAGACTTTGGCCCTTGATGCCGCACAGGGCGCCTGCGGCGAAAAAGAGGACACCCACGGCGGCCGGTGCATAAATCGGCCAGGTTTCCGTCACCCAGCAGATGTACACCGCCAGAAAAAACGGTATAGGGACAAATCGTACGATAACTGCAATGACCGGCGCCAGCAGAACCAGGAGCATGAGATCGCGGATGAACCAGAAATGATAGGCAATGGGATATCCCTGAAGACCGAAGAGAGCACTGAGATAATCATACGCACTGAATTCGGCTATTTTTTTTCCTGTCCCGGTGAAATACGGCTGGATGGACGGAATCGCCTGAACTATAGCCATGAAGGCGAGGACGAGGATGTTCCAGAAGAGAAAAGGGATGAGCAGACTGCGCAGGCGACCCATCACCTTTTTCATATAGGTCCGCTCTGACCAATGGAAAGTGGCAAAAAAAAGATAGCCTGACATCAGGAAAAACAGAGGCACGGCAGTCCTTGCCACCCCTTCCGAAATCAGGATGCGGATGAAGTTGGTGAGATCGTTGAGTTGTGAGGTGCCGAGGCTGCCGTTCGAATAGTAGATGACCGTCCCGTAGGCATGAATGTAAATAACGCCGATGATCGGAGGGAAACGGAGGAGACTCAGCCGCAGTGACGATTCCTTATCAATCATTGTCTGTCGAATAAATACGAGAGGAATTTTCGGAGATGGAAGTCAGGATTAGGTTGAATGATGCTCAGGTCAGGTGCGGAAATGAAAAAATAGTCTTCATGCAATGGCGCGAGCCCTGAAAGTGCAGTCAACCGGCTTACGCTGCCATCAATGGCCCTTTTGTTGAAAAGACAACCAGATCAATATCTGCCGCCGCCGTGGTAATGATAACCGCGATAGCCCCAATACCCAGGACGGCCGCGATACCCAGGATAGCCCCAATATTGTGGATATCCGCGATAGCCAAAGCCAAAGGAGAAGCTTGGGTAGAACAACATCCAGCTTGGGTCGTAATAGACTGCCGGAGACCTGTAGGGCTGGTAATAATAGGGGGCGTAGGAATAGGTTCCGTATGGGTAAGGATCCCGGTAGTAGCCGACACAGCCATAGCAGGTCAGAAGCAGTGACGCTGCTGCAAGCAAACAACGATTCATGATCCACCTCCTTGTTGGCCAGTGTGGCAACGTTTGCATTATACCACAGACCGGCTCGAAATGGACTTATTAAAAGATGATTTGGCTCTGAATGAAACTCAGCCTGGTACGTTGCCCTCTCGCCTTGTTTCAGCATTTACGTCTGGATAGGAAAATGGCATTATTTTTTAGTCGAAATGCCAACTCGGGCGCGGCTTCACCTCAAATTTTGCTGAGTTTCATTCAGAGCCACTATAAAATGATAACGTACGGTAAGGGCTGGAGCTAGGCAATATAAAATATCTGTTCATCGCCGCACTTTCAGGCAAGCGCCCGAAAAATTACTTGTTTTTGGCTGAAACACCTCTGTGGCCGTTTTGCCGATTCTGCCGCCAGGCGGCACGGTCCAGTTTTTCTCGTCAGGCCAGGAGGACGGGGTTGCGGTGGTATGGCTTTCCATTTGACGCCAAGTTGGAGGAGGGGTGCTGTTTCCAGTGACCTTGATCTCTTTTCCGACTGTTGGCTGGTCGTGGTTCTAGTCGAGAGTTTTGCGGGTTGTGTGTCTTGAGATTTGAAGAAAATCACTGTCTGCAGCAATGAGACGAAGGATTAACCCGCAACCTGGCGCAGGGCCAAAAGAAATCGCGAGCGCAGTTGGTCGCTCAGCAGGGCCCGTTTGACCGGGGGAAGTTTCAGAAAGCCGCCGACAAGGGCGCGCATGAATTCCTGGGTGCGGCTGTTCGGGATTGTCGAAAAGAAAGGTTTGAAAGGTGTCCCGTTCCAGGGATTGGAGCATGACCCGTTCGAAGCTGTCCTCGGGATGGAAGACCTTTTGGGGACCGTTTCTGCAGATTCAGGGCCCCGGTCGGGCATTTGAGGGCGCAGACGCCGCAGCCCAGACAGAGGGCGTCGACCCAGGCACACTTCCGTGGCCGTGATTCGTTTTCAGGCGTCCGAGTTTCCATCCGGATGGCATCAATCGGACAGGCCTTGGCACACAGGCCGCAACCCGTGCACAAGGTTTCGTTGACTGCAGCCTGGTAGCTTGATGTGACCAGGATGCCCGTGTATCCTGTTTCGCGCACTCCCAGCAGCAGATTGCAGCAGCATCCGCAGCAGTGACAGATGAAGCCTGCGTCCTGACGTACATTGTCTGTGGACAAAGTCAGGCCCAAATTTCGGGAACGTGCCAGGATGTCGCGCATTTCATATTTGTCGATGGGTCTGGCAAATCCGTTTCTGACCAGAAACCTGGCTCCAGAACCCATGGATGTGCAGGTTTCCATGGGCGCTCGACAAGGTTCATGTCCGAGGTGGTGCTTTTCATGACGACAGGAGCAGAGGCCAAGGGAAAAGTCGGCGTGTTCTTCAATGAGGGCCGAGGCCTTTTCATAATCCAAAATTTCGACATGCTCGCCCAGCGTTTCTTCATGGGGCAGGGCGCGCATGATCGAAACCTGCTGACCATCGCCGAAATTGGCCGCCAGAAAATCCTTTTCCCCAAACATATAGCCCTGGAAAAGTTCGGCCCAACGAGCCCGGGGCAGATCGGGGCCGGTACGCATCATCGTAAATTCAAAAAAACCGATGACCAGAGGGCTGACCATGTACTGATATTCCAGGCCATTCCAGATATCAAATACCAATCCCTTGGCGCACAGACCTTCAATCAGAGGGCGCAGTGCATGTTCGCTCTCACCGGTGATGCGGGCGATGCGGGCTAGGGTCGAGGGGCGATAGGGCAGGCGGATGACCAGGCGAGCCTCTGCCGGAGAGTAGAGTGCCTCCACCAGTTGGCGAAAAATCGGAGTCCAGGGCGTGCGCACCGGAGCCTGATCCAGGCGCTTGCCCAGTTGCCGGTAAAGGTCTTTGCTGGCGATGTGTCCCATGTTTCTATTCCTCGATACATTCCCTGACTCGTATGGAACGCTCGCTGAAGTTCTGGTTAAGGCCGATGCTTCACGTGCCTCCGCGTTGCCGGTGCACGGGTATGAAATTTGGCAGGAGCAGGCCACGGCTTTTGTTTGCGGGTTGTCTTTTTCCTGCGTCTCCGAAAAAAGGAAGCAGCGTCTGCCGGAAATATTTTACCTCATTTGTCGTTCCCGTGATACTTTTGATCGAGCATGGTATCAATGTGCAGAGGTCGGGTTGCTCCCTGGCCTTGAGGACAAAGACTTGTGAGCATGTACTGGGGTCAGCGATGCTCGTGCATCGGCGGCATGGCAAGGAGCAGGACGCATCAGGTGCACAGCTGAAATGTATTGGTACAAGGAGGGAATATGAAAGCGGTTGGTTATCAGAAATCCTTATCCATCGATTTCGCGGAATCTCTGCAAGACATTGATCTTGCGGAGCCAAAGGCCGAAGGGCATGATCTGTTGGTTGAAGTAAAGGCCATATCGGTCAACCCTGTGGACACCAAGGTGAGAAAAGCGGCTGCGCCGCCGGCTGGGGAATGGAAGGTGCTCGGCTGGGATGCAGCCGGCGTGGTTCGTGCCACCGGCTCAGGGGTGACCCTGTTCAAACCGGGCGATCGGGTCTGGTATGCCGGGGATCTGACCCGCCAGGGCACCAATGCCGAATTGCACCTGGTGGATGAACGGATTGTTGGAGGCATGCCGGCCAGTCTCGACTTTGCTCATGCCGCAGCCCTGCCGCTTACGACCATCACGGCCTGGGAGATGCTGTTTGAAAGATTGCGGTTGGTTCCCGGCAAGCAGCCAACCGGCGAAAACCTGCTTATCATCGGCGCCGCCGGCGGAGTCGGCTCCATCATGACGCAGCTGGCGCGCCGCTTGACCGGCGTGACCGTTATCGGCACCGCTTCACGGCCGGAAACGCAAGCCTGGGTTCGCAAACTGGGTGCCCAGCATGTGATCGACCACAGCCGTCCACTTCACGAAGAGCTGCAGCGCATCGGCATCAATGAAGTGAGTCACATTGTCAGCCTGACCCAGACCGATCAACATTTTCCGCAGATCGTCGCTGCCATTGCCCCGCAGGGAAAGTTCGGGCTGATTGACGATCCGACCGCCCTTGATGTCACCATGCTCAAGCGCAAGAGCGTCTCACTGCACTGGGAGTTTATGTTTACCCGCTCAATGTTTCATACCCCGGACAGAATCGGCCAACATCTGTTGCTCAATGAGGTGTCGGAACTGGTTGATGCAGGCATTCTTTGCACCACCTTTGGCGAGCATTTCGGACGTATCGATGCGGCTAACCTGCGCCGTGCCCATGCCTTGATCGAAAGCGGCACGGCCAAGGGCAAGATCGTACTCGAGGGGTTTTGAGGGGTTTGGGATTGCGGGAAGGATGGTCCAGGTCACTTGACTTTTGTGCAGCGTTTTTGCTGACGGGGCCTCTTTGTTGTCTCGTTACCCGCCTCAGGTGCTGGCGGCTTCAAGCCGCTGTTCCAGTTGCCTGGCCAGAGTGAGCATGGTTTCGATTTCGGCCATGGTCGGAATTTTTATGGTGCAGGCGTAGGGATCGCAGATCTCCTGATAACTATCCAGATTGCGGATAGAAGCTTCCATCCCCCGGACAGCCTCCGGCATCCACTGCTCCAAGGCCTCCACCAAATCGTGCATGGTGTGGTTGAAAGGCAGGCGGCCGATCTCCATCAGCGCGCTCATCACCAGTTTTTCAATGGCCATGGCGATAAGGTTGTAGAGAATCTCGGTGGTGAACGTCTTGTTTTTATTCTGATGAGCGGTTTCCGCCAGATTGAGATACTGCCGACCCTCCAGCTTGTACTGTTGCCAGTCGTCGATTGCCTGGGTCCGGATATCAGCAAAACCCACCAGGGCGGGATGTGAAATGTTGGCCATAGATTGCTCCATTGGTGGAGGGTTAAGATGCTGCTGGGTTAGATATGTTGCCGCAAACAGATAAGGGCTGTTGTTTGCCAGCCGATCCGCTCATAAAAAGCCAGGGCGAGTGGATTGTTCTTGTCGGCCAGGAGTTGCAGGCGGGTCGCTCCCTGTTCTTCAGCCCATCCGGCCATGGCCTTCATTAAGGACCGACCGACCCCGCGTCGACGGTGCGCGGGGTCGACCACCATGTCCTCGACCACCACCGCCGGGCCGCCCTCGGCAGTGGAAACCACCAGTTGACCGGTGCACATGCCGATGACCCGACCAACAGCTTCGGCCACCAGGATGCACCCGCGGTCACTGTGCAGCAGCATCACCAATCCCCGCCGCTGTTTGACCTCATCGAAGCTGAAATCTTCTTCAATGGAAAAAAGAAGTCGGAGCAGCGTCACCAGTTGATCCACATCTTCGTGTCTGGCCTTGCGAAAAGATGGCATTGGTCTTTTCCCCTTTTCTATTCGATGAGATACTCGGCTGCTGGTTCGCCGTCTTCGATGCCGTCGAGGATGGCGTCGATGATCTCGGTACTGGTCACGCCCTTGAACCACCAATTTTCGGGCTGCACCACCATGATTGGTCCGGACTCGCATTGTTTGAGGCAGCCGGTGGCCACCACCTGCATATCAAGGCCGCGATCGAGTATTTCTTCTTCGATGTATTGAAGGAATCCGTCGGTCTGTTTATGGCAAATGCCTTTGGCATCGCCTTTGGTGCGGAAACTCTGACAAACCAATATTTGTTTTTCGGGGAGAGCCATGGTCTTTATTCCTTCCTGGAGAGGAGCTTTTGTTAATTGAGCGAGCAGCCCGGATTTCGTTGCACTGCATCCAGGCTACAGCAGGGCCTTTCGCCTCAACGCCGGCTGCCCCGCCACCTGATTATCTGCGTTATTTTTTACATTTCTGTTTTTTGCCGCCGCCATAGAGCACATCCACCGAGCCTTCAATATTCTCCTCGGTGAGGATGACGCGGATACCCCGGCCGCCGAGCACTTCCCGGGGCCGTTGGCCGGCGCTGGCAGCCAGCAGGGCAAAACAGTCGTGAGAGCGTATCGGCCAACTGTTCCCAACGGGATTCACCACTGCCCGGATCAGGAGCTTGGCGGGTTTCCAGCATACAGGTGAGGCCGTCAGCCCTGGGACCATAGATGAGGAAGGGTTTTGGCTTGGCCGAGATGGAGGTCGACATCCATGCCGGTGGTGCTCGCCACGGCCACCCTCGGACGTTCCGCACTTGGTTTGGGCAATCCCGGCTGTGCCGTTTCCTTGGCGCCGCATCCGCAGCCAGACGAACAACCGCAGTCTACCACGTTTACCTGACGGATCGTGGTGGCAAGGGACAGACCAGTCAGTTTGCTGATCTGCTCCATGTGCACCCGGGTGGAAGGGGCTGGCCCATCGGTCTGCTGCGGGTCGGGGGTAAACGGAACCAGTTCCATTTCCTTTGCTCCCAGCTCAGCCATGGTTTCGGCAATAGTCACCACCTGATGAGCATTGATGCCCGGATAGATGGTGGTGCGAATCGCTACCTTTACACCGGCTGCTGCCAATGCCTGCACGGTTTTTGGCTGTTCGTCAACGAGCAACGCGACTGCTTTGGGCAAAGGAACATTCTTCTTGCCCGGACGAATCCAGGCATACAGTTTTTCCGCAGCGGCCAACTCCATAGTCTCGATCAGCACAGTGATCCTGTTCAGCCCGGCTGCCGCCAGTTCAGCGGCATGTTGCTCGCCGCCGAGGCCTAGTGTGGTCAGGCCGATGGTCAGGGTGGGATGATGATTTTTCAAGAGTGCAATGGTCGCAAGGGTCGTGGCCATCGAGGCCAGAGGATCCCCGGGACCATCCAGTTCAACAGCTTCCAGTCCCTTATGCAGTCCAACTTCCGTCAACGCTTCCACCGGGGACAGGGACTGTTCGGCCTTAGTCTCCTGGGTGTAACGCAAACGACAGGTCGCTTGGGGCGCCACTGGCAGCCGCAAGATCTTGACGACGTCATCAGTTGCCTGGGCGGTGAATCGGGGCGCGTTTGTGATGGGAATTACAGTCATGGCAATCCGCCCAATTGATTGATGGGATGGGGAAAAAGGCCCGGCGGGGGACCAAGGAGAGGACCAAGGAGTGCCCCCCGCCGGACCTGGAAAATTACAGCACCAACTCAAACTTCTCTTCCGGATCGTCCCGATCCTTGCGATCCAGCAAGGCATTGAGGATTTTCTCCAGCATTCTCAACCCGCCCTTGTAGCCGACGGTCGGGAAATACTGATGACCTTGGCGATCCAAGATCGGGAAGCCCCAACGGATGAAAGGAATGTCCTCGTCGCGGGCAATATACTTGCCGTAGGTGTTGCCCATGAGCAGGTCCACCGGCTCGTTCTTGATCCACTGATGGAGCAGAAACATATCGCCCTTGGCCCGGACATTGACTTCAAAGGGCATGTCCGCGGTCAATTCCTTGATTCGTTTTTCAAAACGCTTGCCCGGTGTTCCGGTGACCACATGAACTGGGCACATGTCGATGGAAACCAGGAACTCGGTCATGGCAATCAGCTGATCCGGGTCACCGTAAATTGCCACCTTCTTGTGGTAGAAGTACTGGTGCATGTCGGAAATCAGGTCCACCATCTGGCCGCGCTCGTAGGAAACTTCCTCCGGCACGACGGTGCCGCTGATAATCCGCAGGGCATCGATGAAGCGGTCGGTGGCCTTGAGTCCAAAGGGCATGTCAAGGATCTTGCAAGGCACCTTATACTTGGTGTCGAGCAGGCGGGCGGCGTCAGCCGAACACCATTCGCCCAGCGCCAGGGTGCCGATGGCATCGCCGCAGCCTTTCAGTTCCGCAACCGTGACGCCACCCTGGGGAAACATGCTGTACTCGCCGGAAAGCGGCCCGTTGAGTACGCCCGAGGTGTCGGGAAAGAGGGTAATATCCGCGCCAACCATTTTCGCCAGACGCTTGATCTCTTCCATATCGGAAGGCTCTACCCAGCCGGGAATAACATTAACCTTGCCGTTTTTCTTGCCCACGGGCTCAGCCAAATCGGCCATGGCCTTAACCATGTTGGAGAAACCAGTCACATGCGAGCCGACATAACTCGGGGTCGCAGCTCCGACCAGGGTCTTGCCCGCCGGCACGGTGCCTTCCTTGTGGGCCTTGTCGAAGATCTGGTTGAGATCATCGCCGATGGTCTCCGACAGGCAGGTAGTGTGGACCGCAATAACCTCCGGGTTATAGACGGTGAAAATATTGTTGATTGCCTGCAGCAGGTTAGCCTGACCGCCGAACACCGACGAACCTTCGGTGAACGAACTGGTGGCCGCGGAAACCGGCTCCTTGTAATGCCGGGTCAGGGCACTGCGATGGTAGGCGCAGCAGCCCTGGGACCCATGACTGTGGGGGAGACAGCCATGGATACCCAGTGCCGCGTACATTGCGCCGATGGGCTGGCAGGTCTTGGCCGGATTGATGGTCACGGCGCTGCGCTCGTTTATTTCTTTGGGTGTATGTCGAAGTAGCATTGTCTTGCCCTCTTGGTTGATGCTTATTCCCACACGTAGGTGGCTGAGAGTTCGGGGCTTTCCTGCCAGGGGGCCTTCATGTAGCTCCAGACCTTGCTGTTGACCAGCCGATCGATTTCCTTGTAGAAATTGACCGCGCCCTTGAACCCGGCATAAGGTCCGCCGGAATCATAGCTATGGAGCTGTTTCATGGGGACACCCAGTTTCTGGATGGAAAATTTCTCCTTAATTCCGGCACAGAAGATGTCGGGCTTCATCAGTTCGACCAGTTTCTCGGCTTCGTACTGATTGAGGTCGTCGATAACGAGCGCCCCCTTCTCCATATCCGGCATGATGCCGTCGTATTCCTTGAATTTGTACCCTGCCTCTTCCAGTTGTTTATATTCCTGGGGCGTTTTCCGCGCTTTGAAGCGCTCGGGATCGGCTTCGACATCGAGTTCCTCGATGTTGCGGCTGTCGGCATCCACCTTGAGGAAAGGGATAACTTCGCGGCCTTCGTAATCATCGCGATGGGCGAATTCATACCCGGCTGAAATCGTTTTCATGCCCAGTTCGGCAAACAGATCCTGGTAATGATGCGCCCGGCTGCCGCCAAGAAAGAGCATGGCGGTCTTGCCCTGGGTGCGCGGCAGTGCCTCGTCGCGAACCGCTTCCACCGCCGGCATTTCCTCGGCAATCACGGCCTCGACCCGGTCAATCAGTTTCTGATCGCCGAAATATTCGGCGATCTTGCGCAACGACTTTGCGGTCGATTTGGCCCCGATGAAATTCACCTTGATCCATGGGATGCCGAACTTGGTTTCCATCATGTCAGCCACGTAGTTGATCGAGCGGTGGCACATGACGCAGCTCAGGTCGGCCATGTGGGCGAGGCAAACTGGTCGTAGGTCGAGTTGCCGGAAAAGGTGGAGATGGTGGTGATGCCGCATTTTTTCAGAATCCGGTCGATCTCGAAACCGTCGCCGCCGATGTTGTACTCGCCCAGCAGGTTGATCTTGTACTCGCCCGCTTTTTCCTCGTTGTTCTCGCCGACCATGTGGGTGAACACCTGGTTGTTGGCGATATGATGGCCGGCGGACTGGCAGACGCCCTTATAGCCTTCGCAGCTGAAGGCAAAGACATTGCAGTCGCCGAGTTTTTCCTTCATGTTGCGGGCGACGGTGTGGATGTCGTCGCCGATCAGGCCGACCGGACAGGTGGCGAAGATGGTGATCGCCTTGGGGTGGAACAGGTCGTAAATCTCCTGAATCGCCGGCCGCCAGCTTCTTCTCGCCGCCGAAGATGATGTCGGAGTCCTGCATGTCGGTGGAGAAGCAGATAGGTCATGTAGTTTTCACCGTCGACACCGGCATCGGTCTGATTACGCCGGGTCAGCCAGGCGTAGAAGCTGCAGCCGATGGGTCCATGCACCAGGTTGACGATGTCCCTGGTCGGGCCCATGATAACCCCCTTGCAACCGGCGTAGGTGCAGCCGCGCATGGTGATGATGCCGGGGATGGTTCGCACATTGGCGACGATTTCCGGGGTGGTGTTTTCCAGGGCCTCATTGATGAGGATCTGCTTGGCCCGTCTGCGAGCCACTTTGGTCGGATATTTTTTCAGCAGCTCTTTTTTGATGTCCGTGGGTTCCCACTGGACGAGCTTTTCTTTGCAGTTGCCATTTTATTCTCCTTGGGCGCTCAGGCTATTGATTTCGTGCCGGATTCGTCGTTCTCACGCGGACGGCGTGCTTGATCGCAGGATGAAAATCTTACCGTTACCGGTTTTCCCGTCTCGTTGACGCTGAAATGGATTCATCCAGGCGTCGACAAAATCATCTTCAACCACAATGGTGACAATCCCTTCGGATACAGTTTGCCTTTTTCCTGCCAAGGGGAGAAGCCGCCTCTTCATATCCGTCTCGGCGCCGGCCAGGGTCTGGGTATGAGAATCCAACCCCCCTGCCGTTGGCCTCGGGGGCGAACGCATCCACTCCAGCCTCGGTCAACGCCTTGTGGGTTCTCGTTCATCATATTGATCCGCACTATGGCGAGGACCTCTTTCAGCCGCCGAACCTCCGTTCGTTCCTCCTTAACGCCGGAGCTGATGGTGTAAGCGCATTCGACATCGCTGATAAAAATCTTGCCGTCACCGAAGGCGCCTTTGGCCCCGGACCTCGCGGTGCTCATGATGGTATTGATGACGAACTCTTTGTCCTCTTCCTGGATAACACTCATCAGCATGGTTTTGGGAATCTCGTCATAGGTCACTTCGCCGATCTATGCCGCGCTGCTTGCCGCGGCCGGCAACCGAATATTTGGTGACTGCGGGGAATCCGGCATCCATCAGGGCTGCAAGGACGGCGTCTGCTTTTTCGGGTCTGACAATGGCTCTGATCATGATCATCATGGTAGTCTCTCCTTCTGGGTGTCTTCGATTAGGTGTAAGTGTTCAGGTGGATGCTTTGCAGGTTGCCTGTCTGTCGTCAGCAAAACCTTAGCAGATTGGAGTTTCGACGACCTGCGCCCTCTCTCATGCTTCCATCAGGCCATATTCTAAAAGCAGCTGTTCCAATTCTTCGATGGCCAGGGGTTTTGGCAGTACGAACATCTGGTTCTGTTGTCGATCGCCTTGGCCAAGCTTCGGTAGGCATCCGCCTGTTTGACTTCCGGGTTCCACTTGATCACGGTCTTGCGGTTG
>CAVTDN010000014.1:0-90954 GCA_963733595.1 uncultured delta proteobacterium
GATTCTTTTACAGAGATAATGGGACTTGTGGGTGCAGAAGGTGGACGGAAAAGAAGCCCCGTTATCATTCCTCTGGTCGTGCCGAAGGCAGCCACCACCCATGCTGCGAGCAGCCCTATAAAAAACAAGACACTGGCCCATGCAAACAGTGGGAGATCGGTATGATGCGCTAGTTGCGCCGTACCGGTGACGCAAGTTCCGACCGGAAAGGTAAACGCCCAATAGGTGAGGGCAAACTTCATATTTCTTTGGCGGGCCCGGAGTGTCAAAAGAATCGCTAAACAGGTCCAGAGGATAACAAACCCGAAGATGGGGACACTATAGAACACTGCAAACAATTCAAAGCCACGGGCTATTTCAGCCGGAACAGCTCCTTTTGCAACGGTTCCGAGTATTCCGGCGGCGGTCATGGATTGTCCTAGGGGCCCTAGAACGATCCACAGGGTCGGAACGCGCGAGGTGCCGGAAGTCCCGTGATGCGCCAACCGACTCCAGATCATCGAAATGATGATCAGCGCGGCCAGAAGACTCAGGCCGAACTGGGAAAAGCAGAGGTAAAAGAGGGTCTGTCTCATCACGCCCACGGGAGCGTAGGGAACGAGCATGGCGCCGATAGTAGCGGACACCATGGGAGGGACGACCGGCATGAGCCATCCCCCGAAAGCCGAGTCAGGGCGCACCGTGAATGTGGTAAACAAGCGGTACGGAATGATGACGGCTGAACAAAAGCCCCCAATAGTGCCTATGATCCACAAGGACCAGGCAATTTCTAGAGCAAGGTCCTGGCCTATTAGATTCTGGCCCACCAAGAGAGCCCCGCCAGCAACAGTAAGTGCGGCCATCGGAGGAGCCCCATAGAATTGCGCCATCATGGGATCCCGGAAATGTCTAGTCCATGCATTCTGCTGCCGAAACAGGAAAGAACTCGTTGCAAGCACGAGACCGATCAGCATTAAGGAAGCAAGACACCAGATAACAAGGGAAAACTCACTGAGAATATTGGAGAAGAGTGGTAATGATGCGGCGGCGTTGGCGATAATTCCTGTACCCATCACCGAGGCAAACCAATTAGGGCCTACTTCATAATCAAGGTTCGCTCCGGTAACATTATAAAAGAACCGTTTCCACCAAAAGCCTTTGACGTTTATGTTCTTGAGATCGCCGCCCATACCTTACCTGTCCTTCATCAACGCACCTTGCTGTTCATTTCGGCCGAGGTGGCACCCACCTATTTAGAACATGGCTATTTCCGCTCAGGTTTATTGATTTGAGTTTTTTATCACCCTGCTAGCGTCCTCTTTGTTGGCATTTGCCTCAGATTGATCTTTTGGCATCTCTCCATCAACAATACAGTAGTCGCAAGAGCTATCAATTCCTGTATGCCCATGCCAACTCTCTTCAGCCCAATCTTTTTCTTGGATTTGGTTCATGTTTTACCCTCTTAACTATCTGCTATAATTGTAAAAAATATTTTCACCTTGCCTGCGCTGAGTCCATGTACCCTTCATTATGAAGAATCAGGGATTTTTGAAGCGGCTATTTGATAAGGATCAATTTGTAATTTCGTGTTCCCACACCGATTTTTTCCGCATGTTCCAGGCAGGTGCGCCACTCGGATTCAGGGGTCGAGTTGGTAAAGTGGTCGTGATGGTCAACAAAATCGGGCTTTGCCATATTCTTAAAGAGTTGACTTCCCGGTATCGGATTAGCCTTCAGGCAGGCATCGACACAGGCTTGGTCCAGCGCTAACGGATCAAATGACGCAAACATCCCTAAATTGGGAAGGATCGGAACATCGTTTTCCCCATGACAGTCACAGTTAGGGGACACATCTACAACCAGGGAAATGTGGAAACAAGGGCGGCCATCAAGGACAGCCTTGGTATATTCTGCCATGCGCCGGTTCAAAAGTTCGTTGGCTGCAAAATTGGCAAAAGCAATGGCATCGAAATTACACGCACCGAGGCAGCGACCGCAGCCGACGCAATTTTCTTCGTTAACGCGCATCTTCTTTGCCTCGGCATCAAAGGCGAGTCCGTTGTTCGCGCATTCCTTCAGGCACATGAGACACCCTCGGCACTTGGCTTCGTCAATCGCAGCTTTGCCGCTGAAGTGCTGCTCGGCCTTCCCGGCGCGGGAACCGCAGCCCATGCCAATATTTTTGATTGCCCCACCGAAACCGGTCATCTCGTGCCCTTTGAAATGCGTCAGGCTGATGAACACGTCCGCATCCATGATGGCACGTCCGATCTTGGCGGCCTTTACATATTCGCCTCCGACCACCGGCACCTCAATATCGTCGGTGCCTTTTAACCCATCTCCAATCAGTATAGGACAGCCGACGGTCAGCGGCGTGAAGCCATTCTCCCAGGCACATGCCAAATGCTCCAAAGCATTTTTCCGGCTCCCAGGATACATGGTGTTACAATCGGTCAAGAAAGGTTTACCGCCAAACGCCTTGACCACATCGGCAACCGCCCTGGAATAATTGGGACGGAGGTAGCTGATATTGCCGAGTTCACCAAAATGGAGTTTGATGGCAACGAACTTGCCCTCCATATTCAGATTCTTGACCCCAGCTTTTATAATCAGCTTTTTTAATTTGGTGGGCAGCCCGTCACCAAAAGCCTTGGTCCTAAAATCAGAAAAATAAACTTTTGCTTTTTCCATGGTGTGGCGCTCATTCCCCATAGGTTGATGTTAATCATCCTGTAGCTCACTATATATCGAGGATGGATTCGTTTATTTTCACCAAAAAAAACTCCTCCAATGGAGAATACATTCTTCAGAAGTCTACATTCTTCAGAGGTATAGTTTGAATCTGAACGCCACCACAAATCCGGGCGCTGATCGGACGGCAGGATGCGCCACCAGGTCGCTGCTCGCCGACATGATAGCGTGGCATTTATCCCTGCCCTCTTGGTAATTGATGTGTTCAGCCATGAAATTTTCCTTTGTCAATTTTCACTTCCGGTAAATATGGGGTGTTTATCGGTAATCGACTTATTTTCATCCGACCGGTTCACGGTGGGATGACACAGGCCCTTTAAAAAACGTCGACACTCCCCCGAATTTACACCGGAGTTACTTGCCCTGAAAGTTGGGTTTGCGCTTCTCAAACATGGCGTTGAGCGCCTCCATGTGATCGTCGGTGAAATGGCACAGTGACTGAAAGGCAGCAGCCTGAACCATGCTCTCAGCAAGGGTGGAATGAACGCCCATGCGCAGCAGTTTCTTGGTCAGGCGCACGGCCTGCGGCGGCCGACCGGCAATTTTGCGAGCAATGGCGGTGGCCTTGGCCAGCAGTTCCTCATGCTCGGCCACATGGTTGATCAGGCCTAGCGCAAGCGCTGTGGCAGCGTCGATGGTTTCAGCAGTGAAGATCAGTTCGCTGGCCTTGGCCATGCCAATCACCCGTGGCAGGGTGAAGGCGCTACCGTCACCGGGTATCAGGCCGACATTCAGGAAGGTCTCGCCGAAGGTTGCCTTGGTCGAGGCGACCCGGATGTCGCACATCAGTGCTAGACCACAGCCGGCACCGACTGCCGAGCCGTTGATGGCGGCAATGGTGGGAATTTCGACGTTGTACACCGCCAGTAAGACTTCCTGTAGATTCTTGCGATACTGTTCCACCAGTTCCGCCGGTGTCCCCGCAAACATACCCTTACGCTCCTTCATATCCTTGACATTGCCCCCGGAGCTGAAGGCCGGATCAACGGCGGTGATGATCAACGCCCGCACATCCATTCGCGAGTTGACCTCGGCGCAGACCGCCATGATTTCGGTGATCATGTCCGGATGAGTAATGGCGTTACGGATGTCAGCCCGATTCAGGGTCAGTGTGGCAATTTCCTCAACGACTTGAAACACAATCTCTTTGAATTCCATACAGTCCTCACAGTTATTTGAAAGAGTTCCGCTACCGATTGTAATAAACCATGTCCAACAGCATCATCTCAGCAGGAAGTGACGAAACACATACCGTCTTTTTCACGGTTTTTACCGAAAATGACAATTTACATCCCAGCCAGGGTCAGATATTTAATCTCCAGATACTCCTCTAGTCCTTCCTTGGCACCTTCCCGGCCCAGGCCCGACTGTTTGATTCCACCAAAGGGCGCAACTTCATTGGAGAGCAGGCCACTGTTGACGCAGACCATACCAGCTTCTATGGCTCCAGCCACCCGCAGCACCCGACCGATGTCGCGGGCGTAAAAGTAGGCTGCCAGGCCGAATTCGCTGGCATTCGCCATGGCGATTGCCTCCTCGTCGGTATGAAAACGAAATAGTGGTGCTACTGGGCCAAAGGTCTCTTCACGGGCCACCAACATCGACTGGGTGACGTTGGTGAGGATGGTGGGTTCGAAGAACAGCCCTCCACGCCGATGCGGCTTGCCGCCCAAGAGTATCTGGGCGCCACCGGCCAAGGCATCTTCAATATGGGATTGCACCTTGTCTAGGGCTGCAGGATCGATTAACGGTCCGATCATCACTCCCGGCTCGGTACCCACGCCCACAGTCATCGAACCTACCTTTGCGGCTAGTTTTTCAGCAAAGGCCTCGTACACCCCATCCTGGACATAGATCCGGTTGGCGCAGACACAAGTCTGTCCGGCGTTGCGATACTTGGAGGCTAGGGCACCCTCCACCGCAGCATCAAGATCGGCATCGTCAAAGACGATAAAGGGAGCATTGCCGCCGAGTTCCAGCGAGAGTTTTTTGATGGTATCCGCTGACTGCCGCATCAACAGCCGTCCGACCTCGGTGGAACCGGTGAAGGAGAGTTTGCGTACCATCGGGCTGGCGCAGAGGATCCGGCCAACCTCCGGGACTTGTGAGCCGCTACAGGTAATAATATTAAACACCCCTGGCGGCATATCCGCCCGCTCGGCCAGCACAGCCAGGGCCAAAGCGGTGAGTGGCGTAGCCTCGGCCGGCTTGCATACCACTGTGCAGCCGGCGGCTAGGGCAGGGGCAACCTTACGGGTGATCATCGCCAGAGGAAAATTCCAGGGAGTGATGGCGGCACAGACCCCGATCGGTTGTTTAAGGGTCAAGAGCATGCGATCACCAAGCGGGCTGGGGATGACGCTGCCATAGGCGCGTTTGCCCTCTTCAGCAAACCACTCAATAAAGGAAGCTCCGTAGCCGACCTCGCCACGGGATTCGGTCAGGGGCTTACCCTGCTCAGCGGTGATGAGTTGTGCCAGATCCTCGCTATGGGCATGAATGAGTCCAAACCAGCGTTTGAGGATTTCGGCACGGGCCTTGGCGGTCAATGCCCGCCAGGTGGGCCAAGCCTGATCTGCGGCGGCAATGGCGGCTATGGTTTCGGGGCCACCCATGTCAGCCACAGCGGCCAGGGTCTCGCCAGTAGCTGGATTGATTACCGGATA
The DNA here is from genome assembly GCA_963733595.1 of uncultured delta proteobacterium. Taxonomy (GTDB): domain Bacteria; phylum Desulfobacterota; class Desulfobulbia; order Desulfobulbales; family Desulfobulbaceae; genus Desulfobulbus. The sequence goes on from CAVTDN010000014.1 coordinate 5,397, forward strand.
CACCCGTTGATTATCGGCATCTTGCCACTGACCATTGATATAGCCTTGATGTCTGAGCAGGGTTTTCTCGCGTAAAGGCACTGTCATGATGGTACATCCTCCTTGGGAGTGGGGCTCCCCTGACGAACGCTGGATATCCACTTGCTTGAAAGGCGATGAAAAGAAGCGATGCTACTTAAGCGATATAGATCGATGCTGGGGAGATTGCAGCTATTTTCTTGTTAGCTGCATTCAAAAAAAGACAATGGATTTGAAATTCAGATACATGTCGCCAGGATTGCACGTGGGGACAATCGTAGAGATTACCTCACCTCCCTGAATGTTCAGGAGACCAGTTCCTCATAAGTTCATAGCCCTCCACACACTTCGGTCCCGTGTTATTTGGGTAGTTGGTAGTTCGCTCTCCTGTTGACCGGATACCGATCACCTGACCAGTGGAATATCCTGCCAACGTGTTGTGTATGCCGGTGAAAGCCGATCCCTCCGCATGGCCATTCTTGATTAACTCCCGACGTCGCCAGTTTGATCGTACCTACTGTACTGTTGATCCGGTCAATGGCTGCCATTATCTGGCTGTTGTCCCTGACAGGCTTTTCAAAGAGTGAGATTTGCCTGCGGGTAGATTGCGAGAAATCTCCGAGCATGACACCGGCTTTATTGTATTCGTAACCATCGCGCCATATCTGCTCCAAAAGTCTTCGGGCGAGACGGCAAAACTGAAAACTGTCGTTGGTGTGATCTGGCAGGTTTCCATGCGCGCAATTGGCATATCCAGGTTGATGCTGAGCGAAGGGGTTGGTCTGGATGAAGACGCTGATCGATCGAGCATACTGCCGCCCACCTCGCAACTTATTACAAGCCCTTTCTGTAAACTCGCTGACCGCCTGACGCATATCATCAACCTCGGTTATTCGCTGCCCGAACGATCGTGAAGTGACAATCTGCTTTTTGGGTGACGGTACCTGCTCCAGGTCAAGGCAGGAGGTACCCTGAAGCTCCGACACAGTCCTGGCCACCACCACGTTAAATTGGCGTCGTATATTCTGAACATCGCTTTGACAAAGATCCAGTGCAGTTTGGAAACCCAAACCATTCAGCTTCCGGGTTAGCTTCCTACCGACACCCCAAACTTTATCAACCGGCGTAAGGCTCATCAGTTTGCGCTATTGACCTTCCCCCCAAGAATAGATCCACAAATTATGTTAGATTTGCGGAAAAAAATGAGGGGGCGTTTTATGGCAAAACGGGGCTATCAACCGGAACAAATCATTTCCAAGTTACGTGAAGTAGAGATTCTGCTGAGTACAGGGCACACAGTGCAGGCTGCATCCCGACATATTGGCGTTACGGAGCAAACATACTACCGTTGGCGCAAGGAGTATGGCGGGATGAAGATCGACCAGGTCAAACGTCTCAAAGAGGTTGAAAAAGAGAACACCAGGCTGAGAAAACTGGTTGCTGATCTTTCTTTAGACAATGCCATTTTAAAAGAGGTCAGCCGGGGAAACTTCTAAGCCCGGCAAGACGACGCCGGGCAGTGCACCATATTATGAGCGAGTTTCATGTTCCAGAGCGTCGCGCTTGTAAAGCTTTGGGACAACCAAGATCCAGCCAGCGCTATAGCAGCTTACCCTTCAATGATGAAGAGCCTCTGGTTGCAAGGATAGTGCAGTTGGCCAGCCAGTATGGTCGCTATGGTTATCGGCGGATAACCGGTTTGCTGCGGCTTGAGGGATGGCGAGTTAACCATAAGCGGGTGGAAAGGATTTGGCGCCGAGAGGGGTTGAGGGTTCCCAAAAAGCAGCCCAAGCGGAGCAGGTTATGGCTCAATGACGGTTCCTGCGTCAGGCTCAGGCCCGAGCACCGGAATCATGTCTGGAGTTATGACTTTGTCATGGCAAGAACGAGCAATGGCAGACCATTGCGCATGCTGAACATAATCGATGAATATACGAGAGAGTGCCTGTGCATCAAGGTGGCCAGGAAGATAACGGCCCAGGATGTGCTGGAGGAACTCTTTGATCTGATAGTTGAGAAAGGCCTGCCTGATCATATACGATCTGACAATGGTCCGGAGTTCACAGCAAAAGCAGTCAGGGAATGGCTGAGCAAGATTGGCGTAAAAACATTGTTTATCGTGGCTATGTATGAAACTCAGCAATCCTAATGGGTACATGAGCGAGGCATGCATTGAGTAAACGTAGAGGCAGTTGTGGTTCCCAGAACCTCCGATTAAAGCGGTAACAAAATTCGTCGAGGTATTCTTGGAGACAATTGGAAGAAACACCGTGAAATGTGCCGTTGATAAATGTTTTCAGGTTGCCGATCGTAATGTGGACCATGGGCAACCACACCGATGCCTGTTCAGGCGGGGTCACCTTTTTTTGATGATCTTGCGTCTCTCCGACAGCGTTAAGCGCTGGCAAGGCATCTGTTTTTACCGTCTGGCCATCTTTCAGGTGCTTGGCAAGAAATTGGCGAACGGTTACTTTGGAAACACTGTCCACCGCTTGCAGAGCAACAAAACCAGCGCCTTTCTCCCGAGTTTCCACAGCCACAAGAACAGGTCGTTTCCCCGCGGCTCCTCGACCTCTCTTGCCGGCACGTTTACCGCCGACAATGGTGTCGTCGAACTCAATCAAGTTGGCAAGCCGGCAAATGCTGTCTCGGTCAGCCATCGCTTTCCTGATCTTGCGCAGCATATTACGTGCTGTAATCCAGGAAACACCGACATGCTTGGCGACACGGAGAGCCGAAACACCACCTTTGTCGGAAGCCATCAGATAAATCGCCCAAAACCATTTCACAAGAGGAACTTTGGTCGAATGAAACAAGGTGTCAGCGGTCATCGACACTTGGTGACGACAATGAGAACATTGGTACAATTTACGCGATTCAATGAAGTAGGCCTGCGTGAATCCACAAGCAGGACATTGAAACCCAATGGGCCATCTCACCTTGATCAAGGTCTTTGCGCATGAACGCTCCGTACCGTACCGTTTTTGCCATTCAAGCAAGGTTATTCCAGGCATCTTCATAACAAGGCCTCATTTGGTTTATCAAATTGATCTTGTTACGAAATATAAGCATTATGCTGAGACTTATACAGAGCCATATTGTTTATAGAGCCTGGCAGCCCTTGGGAGAACGGTTATATCGAATCATTTAATGGCAAATTCCGCGATGAATTGTTGAACGGGGAAATCTTTACGACACTCTTGGAAGCAAGGGTCTTGATTGAGAACTGGCGACGCGAGTATAATCACATCCGCCCGCATAGTTCATTAGGGTTCCGTCCGCCAGCTCCACAGGCTGTCAGTTCAGTAGAGTTTAAACGGCCATTTATGCCTATACAACCGCCTGACGGACTAACTCAAAAACTGGTACAGTAAACTGGGGCAGGTCACATTATGCATCAGAATTGATTGAATAATTGAAAAGTTAGACGCCATCCACCCTGAGATTGCGAGAAACCTTTCCAACGAAAAGCTGCACTCCCTCTGCAAGTGACGATTGGAACGGGCCATATATTAACAAGGTGGATAAATAGTTAAATTATCGGTGGGTTGTTAGCGTATAATCGTGTACTCTTTTCGTATGGAAAAGATCGATGCACGTACACATAACCAGCAGACCCAATACGAGTTGCGCAAGCAGGTTGTCAGGCTCCGTAAGCGTGGTTTTTCGAACAAAGAAACGGCTGAGCTCGTTGGTATCTCCGCGGCACATGCCAGTACGATCTGGAGCAAGTATTCGCGAGACGGCATTGAGGCAATCAAACCGGGTAAGCGTGGCCGCCGGCATGGAACCCAGCGGGTTCTTGACGCCGACCAGGAAACGACGATGCGAAACATGCTTGTGGATAAGGCCCCGGATCAGTTGAAATTACCGTTTGCCCTGTGGACTCGGGACGCTGTCCGTCTGGCCCTCAAGAGAAAGTTTGGCATTGATTTGCCGCTGCGTACGATCACTGACTACCTTAAACGATGGGGCTTCACCCCACAAAAGCCGGCGAAACGGGCCTATGAGCAGGACCCGGAAAAGTTGAAGCAGTGGCTTGAGCAGGGATATCCGGAGATTGTTGCCCGAGCGAAACAAGAGAAGGCGGAGATTCATTGGGGAGACGAGACTGGGGTGAACAACGAGGCGTATAACGCCCGGGGCTTTGCGCCAAAGGGAAAGACACCGATTGTCCGGTTGCATGCCAAGCGAAGCAGCATCAACATGATCTCGTCGATCACCAATCAGGGCAAAGTCCGTTTCATGCTGTATCGTGAAACGATGACCGCACCAGTACTGATCAAGTTCTTGTCCCAGTTGATCAAGGATGTGGAGAAGAAGGTCTTCTTGATTCTGGACAATCACCGGGTGCACCATAGTAAACGGGTGAAGAAATGGCTTGATGAGCATCAGCAACGGATCGAAATCTTCTTTTTGCCGCCTTATGCGCCGGAGCACAATCCTGATGAATATCTGAATGGAGACTTGAAGCAACGGATACGCTCCGGCCTTCCTTCCAGGAGCCAGGAAGATCTGGCAAAGAAAACCCGGTCGTTCATGAAAACTTTGCAGCGGCGACCTGACCATGTCAGAAATTACTTCAAGCATCAGCTTGTCCGTTACGCTGCGTGATTTCGATATTTATTCACCGGAGCAATAGATAACCATTCGCTAACGTCATGACCTTGGATTGCGAAAGACGACACAGGAAGGCGGCAAGGTCTGAAGCGTTACGAGCATGGTTGGTGTCATCAGTTTTCGATGTCATGAATTCATGCACGAGCATCACGGCGCGTGAACAGTTCCTTCGACCGGCTTCTGCTATTGCTCCAGCACAGGCTGTGAGAAGTTGGTAGCGGAGGTCGCTAACCTTTTGAGGTAGGGTGGAGGCAAAAATAGGGACACTGGAAAAGATCCATTTTAACCAGAAACCTCAACCGGAATCATATCCTGTTTCCCATGTCGCCTATGACATCCACGAGAGCCGGAAAACAGGGAATTTTTTGATCAAGGTCACCTATGGCTGCGGGATGCTGGAATCGTTCAGCGAGTGGGTGTGCCTTCCTGACTATTACGAGGGCTTCGCCGTTATCAAGGCCCGTGAGTGGTGGAAAGACCGCTCTGAAGAGCCCTTCCCGGAGACGGTTGAGGAGTTCATGTTTCTATCAGACAGTTTGCTCGCGCCGACAAGCGTGATGGTCATCCTTGAGGGGAAATTCCAAAGGGTCACAGGTTGCCGGTTCGGAGAGGGAAAGTCCGTCATTGATCCCTATGAGTTATTACAACCATTTGAAGTCACGAAAGCATACACAGACAGTTTTTCAGAAGTGCCATTTTGAAAACATGCAAAACATGCACGCTCAACGAGTACGGTACCTGCCGGCAGTATGCCAAGGCGCCCCCCATAACCTTTGCGGAGCGGTGCAAGTATTTTTCGCAAGTGTGGACAGCTCAAGAACAAAAACGAGACTGTACCTGGTGTCACCGTTTCGATAAAGATGAGACCGGAGACTGGTGCCTGTTTTCGGAAATTGACGGCATCATAACATTTAAGAAAACAAACCAGGTTGGTGAATGTCCTAAAAAACAAGTGTTTTGCAAAACGTGCCAGGCCGATGTTCATCCTATCGCTAAACAAGGGGTTGGGCCGCATGCAGGGCAGCTCATGTGTCCGGTGTGCAGCAAGTGTATCAGGTGGATTTCAAAGAATGATATGGACATTATCTACAAGGATTTAGGATAAACGCATGATCGACCTCTCCCTTCTTTTCACCTACGCTTGTGATGACGTACCTTACATGCGCAAGGATACGCCCAAGGCATGGATCACCGCCGACAAGGTCAACGGTGAGATGTTTCGCAGTTATCCGCTATTTGAGTTTATTCCGGGTACTCGCGGTGACGAGGAACCAAAGCACCACGGCGATTTTGTCATTGACATCGATACCGGCGAGCAAGCGGTGGTCGATGCCATCAAAATAATCGACCACATGGAAAAGGTCTATGACTTGGGTCCGGAGCAGTGGCGGATTTATCTTTCCGGGAAAAAGGGGGTGCACCTTGAACTCCCTGACACCACCATGGGTATGGAATGTGGAGATATATTACTCACTCTCGCATACAAAAGACTTTCCAGGGATATAGAAGGCGATCTTGATATAAAACTTGACCTCTCGATGTATAACCGGGGAACGGGCAAACCGTACCGGCAACCTAATGTCATGCGGGAAACCGGAACGTGCAAGCGGCAGATTGAATTCAACGACCTGTTTGAAATAACATCGGAAGACGATTACCGGGTGGCATGCAGCGAGCCGGGGGACACCTGGGAGCCGAGTAACACCGCTCTCAACAAATCCCTTGCCGAAAAGCTCGCCTGCTACCTGATCGAAGCAGGAGAACAGCAGGAAACTATTAAACACGCGCCTAAACTGGAAGGTGACGACCTGGATCGTCTGGCGCTCTCTATTCCCCCTTGCGTCACAGTTCTGGCAAATCTGTCCTCCAATGGGAACACCTCGTCAACATTTAACGACGTGGCTATGCAACTCACCGCCTATGCTGTCAGCACCGGACGATCCGAGGCCAGTTTTCTCAGCGGATGCCACCCCTTCATTGCTTCCTATCCTTCATCGTCGCTGAAAACCCTGGGCCAACGACAGGAGAATTGCCGGGCACGATACCGGACCATGGCCGCCAATGGCAATCAATTTTCATGCGGTGGAATTCTGTCCCTTGGCTTCTCCGGTTTTGATTGTGCCAAATGCACAGTCAGCCCTGCAGGTCCACCGGTCAGCGTTGAAGTCATGTCGCTTAACGACCTGGAGAAACTCTCAACTACCCTGCATATCCCCGATAGTGTCGCTAATCCTGGTGGCCTGATTTCACTCGGGATGCAGGCATTATCACAACCAGGCCTGCCTGATATCCCCCAATATAATCTGCCTGTGGTGCTGACAACGATTGCCAACGCTATTGCCGGGAAGATCGTCTATGCCGGGACCTGGCCGAATGTCTACAACATCAAGGTGGGGCCAACCAGCACCGGAAAGACGAGTTCTGATACTGCGGTTACCGATGCAATAAACGAGGCAGGAGTCCTGGACTTTTACGGCCCTACTGATTTCGCATCTGGACCTGCATTGATGCGCAGTCTCATGGATAATGCAAAGTGCATGATCGTGATCGACGAGGCCACTTCTCTCTTCAGGAGATACGATAGGGCTGATCCGGTCAGTGACGGCAAGCGTGACGCATTGCTGGAGATTTTCAGCAAGTCTGGTCAGAAAATAAAACGGGCATACTCAGACAGTCGGAACACAGTGGAGATTGAATATCCGTGTGTCTCTCTTACGGGGAACGCCACCCCGGTAATTTATGATGCAATCCGCCAGGAGGATTTCGACACAGGCCTTATGCAACGATTCGATTTCTGGTGCTACGACGGTGATATGCCGGAACGTGGGAGGTCCACTGGTACAAACTCGAAGCTCGATGCCTTTGCAGCAGGAATTGCTGCCTTGAAAAATGCCGTGCCAACAGGCGCTGGAAACTTGCGACAGTTCTTGATGGTTCCGACAAAACTTGGAATCACCCAGAAAGCCGGCGATACGCTGGAAGAATGGTCAAGGTATGTGCGAGAAAAAACAAATGCTGCAAATTCTGATGGCGAGAAAGGTCTGCTTAGCCGCCAGTATCATCTGGCTATCAAGTATGCCCTTATCCACTTGGCTGCAACCAGGCCGGTAGCTGCATTGTTTGAGCCTATTGATGAGAGTGATATTGAATATGGAAAGGAAGTCGCCGCCATGCTCTGCGGTTGGAAAATATCGACCGCATTCACGAGGGTAAGCCAAGGTGATTTTCATCGTCAGTGCGAAGTTTTTAAAAAGGCTATTGAGGCGGTGATGCGAATGGAGAAAAGCCGACATTTAAAACCATGGCAAACAGGAGGCCAGAGCTCAAAAATTGGAAGCGGAAGGACTCAGAAGAGGTCATTTCTATCCTTGTCAAGAGAGGGGAAGTAGTTCTTGACAATTATAAGAGTAACACCTCGTATTTATTGGCTAAAGATTGAATTATCAAAAAGTACAGAGGTGTCCCTGTACCAAGGCACTATTGGCTTGTACCGCTGTAACAAAAGCGTTGAAACAAGCTGTACTCCTGTTCCTTCAGTGCACTTTATTTATGGTTGAAAATTATCGTTATATTAACATGATATATATATTTAGTACAAAAGTACAGCGGTACAGTTCACCATCAACATGCACGATTTTACCTAAAAATATGGTGGTTTGTCTTATACGAAAGGAGAGTTGAAAACGATGGCCCAACGCAACTAATCCGGCAACCAAAAGAGCTGATCAAAGCCGTGCTCTGCAGGATCAAAATTGTTTTATGTAACAGATATTATTATATTTTTTTAGAGAAAACTATTGCACCCTTACAGGGGAAAATACTACATAGAAGTCATGGATACAACGGGAGCGGATTACGTGAAACACAGAGATTGGCGAGGTTAGGCGAAATGGATGCTCTCGAATTAGTGCTCGCTTCGGATCGGAGTGGCAATGCTGGTAACCCCGTACGGAGAATCATTATGAAGCTGTCCGGTATAATGCCATGAAGCATGGAGTTCTCTCGAAGTTGACGGTGCTTCCCCACGAGAACGTCGAAGAGTTCGTCTTTCTCCGCGATGCCTTGGTCGATGAACATCAGCCTGGCGGACCGACAGAGATGCACTTGGTCGAAGACCTCGCCGCCATTATTTGGCGCAAAAGACGAGTGCTGCTTGCCGAGGGAGCAAAGATTAATGCGGGGCTATTCAACGTGAAGAATTTCTACGCCTCATATCCAGCAACCAATGCCGCGCCGTTTGCGTATGGCATGCCCACAACACCCACTGACTGGATCACTTTGATGAATGCGACGCCTGAAGAGGTGTTGCAGGACCAGGTGGAGACAAAGCTATATCGTAAGGAGGTTGTCAACTTGCTGGATATCCTCTGTAAGGGAAAGCCTAACGCCTATCAGAAAGTGCTCAAAGTTATGGCCCCTGATGATCGTGAAAGCTGGGAGGATTCGTTGTCAGGCAAGTTGTATCAGCCCACCGTGGAAGGGTTGATGAAATTTATCAATGACCAGCTCTGGCCAGTGTGCGTCCGTATAGAGCAGGAGGCCATCCACCATGACGCGATCAAGGCCCAGGCCATTGGAGAGGGTCTACAGCCAGTCCAGTTGGAAAGCCTCTGCCGCTATGAGACCCATTTGGACCGTAAGTTCGAGCGCTCTTTAGCGATGCTGATCAAGCTGAAGGAATTGCGGGGCTGATTTGTGAATAATTTCAAGAGGAGAACACAGACTGATGCGGATTTTGTATCGACGATACAACCTAGAGATCTAGTCTATTCAAGAAGAACAGGTATTTCTGTTTCGCAAAACCTCACTAAGTTAGGGTACGATTAGCTGCATGATGGGTGGGTATGACAAAGGTAATACTCCGATATTACTGGTGACACTGGCCTTAAAAATGAGGATCGTACAATAGAACTGATAGTTACCAACCCCTCGGCCGGGATCACACAAGCCGAGTCCTGCAGGAATACGCCCGGATCGCCTTCTTCGATGTGGGAAATCTGGTCGATACAAAGGCAGGCCACTATCCCTTAAAGAGATGGACGCCGACAACCGTCACCAATCGCAACAATCCTGCCGTAACGGTCAACATCCTTTTGCTGAACTTCAACTTTTCTCCCGGCAACCAAGGCACTGGTCAGATCCTGAGCCTTTTGGCCAAAGTCCTGACCTTTTTCTGGAGTGTCGATCCCGTATAGCCGGATCTTTTTCTGCTGCCCATCGTGTAGGACGTTGATGGTGTCACCGTCTGTGACGGAAACAACCTTTCCGGACCAAGCGAGGCAGGATGAAGAAACAAAGATGGATAGCAAATAAAAAAAGATGATGGCCAGAAGGTTTGTAGGTGTTTTCATTTGATGAGTATATCTGTTAGGAGTGCCGCGCGTTAGGCAACAGAATTGATTGAATAATTGAAAAGTTAGACGCCATCCACCCTGAGATTGCGAGAAACCTTTCCGACGAAAAGCTGCACTCCCTCTGCAAGTGACGATTGGAACGGGCCATATAGATAACCATTCGCTAACGTCATGACCTTGGATTGCGAAAGGCGACCCAGAAAGGCGGCAAGATCTGAAGCGTTACGGGCATGGTTGGTGTCGTCAGTTTTCGATGTAATAAACTCATGCACGAGCATCACGGCGCGTGAACAGTTCCTTCGGCCGGCTTCTGCTATTGCTCCAGCACAGGCTGTGAGAAGTTGGTAGCGAAGGTCGCCAACCTTTTGTAGGCCCTTGGCTTTCGGGCAGAGAAGCAATGCAGCAAGTTGCTCGATCCGTGCAATACCATTCGACCGTGGATTCTCGATACGCCGTTCTAGCGCTGCAGCAAGCGCTTGTGCAACAGTATTACCGTACGTTTCGTCCGCCTTGGCCTCGATAGCGAGTACATATGGACCAGATGCGTCCTCTGCATAAACAACAATATCACTGTTGCGCGGTTCTCCAGCAAATGAATCGAAGCGCAGCCTTGCCTCCGGCACTGCTTCCCAGGACAGCACAGGACCGAAATTTGGATGCGTTGCCAGAGCCGCCAAAACTTCAGGTGGCATGGTTATACCGCCACCTTCTAGCCAAACGCGCGCAACCTCCTTGGCGCTTCGGCCATCTACCCAATGACGGGGCGACTTTGGTGGAGCGTGTTGCTCCCATTCGGGGAGCGAGGAGATGGTTTGATCAGCCTTTGAAATGGGCATGCGGGCTCACTTGCGTTGACTAAAATGGTAGCTGGGCAGAGTATGCAACGCGATCAATGCTCAAGCTGCTTGTTTAAATCCCAGCTCACTAAATTCGGATTTTTTAGCTGCACCACATAGTCATCAGAGCCCCATGGAGTACATTGACATCTGTGTGGCTACAATATACTTCCCCTTGTGGCCACGGCCTGATCAAAGAGTTGCACGATGTCTCTTGGAAAAGGGGCGCGAAAGCTGGTCGGATTACGTTGAATGTTGTTCTCGTAATATTGTTGAGCATAGACCACGGGTGAGAGATGACCAAACATTTTCTGTCTTCTCTGCCGATTGTAGAAAACGTCTATGAATTCTGTGAAGCCCCGGATCGCCTCTTTCCGGGTTAGCGATTCATGCCCTATTGAGACTGTTCTCAAATAGATGAACGGCAAATTTTCTAATCTGCTTCATCTGGTAAAGAGCATTAAGCCAATCAGTCGGAATACCTTGGATCCCATAAAATGCCCCGGCTATCTGTCCACAGATAGCCCCCACCGTATCAGCATCGTGTCCAAGGTTCACAGCTTGTAATACTGCTTCCTCAAATGAATCGGTTGATTCAAAGCACCACAGTGCAGCTTCCAAGCTATCAACCACATAGCCTGAACTACTTATCTCATCTTCAGCTTTTCCCCGATACTCGCCTCTGGTTATTGAGCTGATACCAGTGCTTCTTATTTTCTCATGGATAACCGCGACCACTCAACGGTTCTCTATGCCATCAAAGCTATCACAAAGGATATGTCCCGCGAGACTTCGATCCGGGAGCAGGTTGATTTGCTCTGTGCCAAGCTCAAGAAATAATCAACACCTCAACCCTCCCCGAGCGATATACCCTGCATCTTCCAGAAGCCCGGAGCCATTCGCCGCCTCTGTGGCAAGCTGATCGCATCGTTCATTTTCCTGGTGGCCATCATGACCTTTCACCCACAGGAATTTGACCTGGTGCTTTTCGATCAACGAAAGCAACCGCTCCCACAGGTCCACATTCTCAGCCCGAACCCCGCCGCTCCGCTTCCAGTTATTCCGCTGCCATTTCACGGCCCAGCCCTTCGATACTCCATCGACCAGATACTTTGAGTCACTATAGACAGTAACGGCACATTCGCGTTTCAGGGCCTCCAGGGCGACGATACAGGCCATCATCTCCATCCTGTTGTTGGTGGTATGCTGATATCTACACTTTCAAAACGCACCTGTTACGCAAGGATATAAAGCTGACAGAACAGATCAGTAACCTCTCCAACGAACGGCTCGGAATTTCAACAGAGGTGCTAAACGGGATATTGTTACGGGAAGTGACGATGGGGGCTACACAGAAAATCCCTTTAGTATCGAGAAGTTCCGGCACGTTGACAGAAATGCTAAAATAGAATATAATTATTTATAATTTAAACGGTATTGTCAAAAATTTCTACAAGAAAATGGATGTTTTGTAATTTTTATTTTAAATGCTTTATTACGTCGTGATTATTATGAAAAATGACAAGTCTCAATGCTCCTTATGCTCATGCTGGGTTGTTTCTGACCTTTTATTCCAGGAATTGCAGGATCTCTGGACAAAACTCATCGGGGGGCCTGCGACGCCCGGTTACCGCAATCGCTATCTCAAGAGGAGCAATGCCCTTGGCATACCGATAGAGGAAGTTAAGCTAACTTTAAAATATTGCGCAAGGGGAAGGATTGACCGTTTCTATATTGTAAAAAATCCCAATGACACCAAACCTGTCAAAAGGGTGGCAAATTGTCCGTCGTTTACAAATGAGGCAGCGGGCATAGAAGGAATTGAAATCCCTGGCCCCTTCTGGAGTCTTTGCCAGAAAGAAAGCCATGGTGAATCAACTGTCAAAGGACAGCTTTTCCACCCAGGACTTGTCGAGAATCATAACTACGCCAGGATTCCAGCTCATGGGAAGTGTAAGCCGTTGCGGATAGACGAAGGCGTCTGCGCAATTTGTGGAAGTGAGTTTTCCAGGGGGATCATGATCAGAGAAATAACGACATTCTGCTGCAACAAGCATTACCTGGAATGGTGGAAGACGCAACATCCCGACATATACACCAATCTTAACAAGGTTAAATAATCGACCTTGAAGTATGTAGTCGAGATCGCGCTGGACGGTCTTGACGCATTTGTCTCGCCCCCCATCGGGACATTGGCGCCACGTCAACATCAGTTATAATAATCAATATTCTACCTGCCGAGACTGGATCGACTGGTTTTTTGCCCTTCCCGGACATGCCGTCCATGGAGCTTTCTAAGGAAGGCAAAGATATTTGTTGGTACAAAAGTTGGTACAAAAAGAAACGACAGGATACATATATTATATAATATAGAATAGTTATATCTTCAATTCAACGGTCTGCTTCGCAGTCCAACAAGGTATCACAAAGTACATCTAACCCGCCTCCCTCCACGGAGAGCGGGTTTTTTTTCAGCTTGTCTGAAACGAATATTTAAGCACGAAAACTCATTGCGAACACCTCATGAGCCGCAACCACGACTCTCGTTCATAACTTTCTATCCCCCTTATTTTTTCAACATACTGGGAATTTATTGTACATAAGCAGGCTGCCTGTTCCAATTTTTTCACCCTGAGCCCATGCTTTTACCCCTCCCCCCAGCAAGGGTTGTGGCTGTTGCTAGAGATTATTTATTGCGCCGCCCCTTCCTTCCGACGTCCCAGCATCACAATGTTGGCAATGTACATTTGGACTGCTTTATCTGCCTGGTTCAGGGTGGTCACTCTAATCTTGACGATTCCTTGTCCCGACCGGGACTTAGATGGATGTATTTCGAGAATTTCAATCTCAATGCGCAACTCGTCTCCCGGACGAACCGGACGGGGCCAGCGCAACTCATCCATGCTTGCACCGACGAGACCGCCTGCTGGATTGAACTCGCTTTCAACCAACAATCGCATAGTAAGGGCTGCAGTATGCCAGCCACTCGCAGCTAAGCCTCGAAATATTGTCTCGCGTGCGGCTTGTTCATCGAGATGAAAGGGCTGGGGGTCAAAGTCAGTTGCGAAGCGTTTGATATCTTCCGCGTCAATCTGGAGACGTCCCGAACCGAAAGTCTGCCCTACCGCCAAATCCTCCAGAAAAAGCTCTGTCATATCAGTTTGATCCATTGCCACAAAGATGAAACCATTCGTCGTCACCCTTTCCGATGTCGATCAATTTCCGATTAGTCCCCCGGGTTGGTGATTGCCATGCCCACTCCGCTTTTCCCAGCAGAGCACCGCTAATCGCCAAAACGCTCCAATGCTAATCGCAAGAGCGCCTCCAGCGATATCGATTCCAACATCGATTATTGATGCCGTCCTCGTTGCCACAAAAGATTGATGCAACTCATCGCTTGAAGCGTACAAAGCAACGACCAAGAGAGAATAGAATATTTGCTTGCGAGTTAAAGTTGCTATCGCCCCGGCACATGAAGCGCGAAGCACCAAGGCTCCTAAGATGAAATATTCCGAAACATGTCCGAGTTTCCGGATTAACCCGTGAATAAAATGTGCTCTTTCGTCTGAAATCGAGTGAACTATAAATTTTATGATTGGAACGATAATCGAGGAGGTTTTTTCGCCTGAGAAACTTCCTGTCGACATCCAGAATATGAAACTCATCCAAAGGAGAACAGGTACCCAATATTTGAATCCAGAGATGTTCGTATTCATCTACTCGCCTGTCCTTTTGGTTGCGCTTTCTTCCAACATCTTACCGTGTATATCGCGGGTCAACCCCTCAATGCGCTGGCTCAATTGTTGGGTGAGTGCAGTTAATTCCGTATTCTGTCGAAGCAAGGTTAGCATCTGCTCCGAATGTTGGGCAGCGAGCGCCATGCGCTGTTCATTTGCGAGGGCAAGTGCCTCCCTGTGCTGTGCATCAGCCATGGCGTGGACATTGTCTCGCTCAGCCTGTCGCGTCTGTGCAAGCAGAATAAGCGGGGCTGCGTAAGCGGCCTGGAGACTGAAGGCCAGATTGAGGAGTATAAAAGGGTAAACGTCAAACTTGGTAAAACCAAGAACATTAACGCCAACCCAGATTGCTACAATAACAGTCTGGGCCACTAGAAAAACAGGTGTTCCAAAAAATCGTGCAAAGGCCTCAGCTTTGAGCGCAAACCAATCGTCACCAAAAACCGAGGCAAGGGGAAGGTGAGGAATGTGAAATCTGAAATAATGACGGTTTTGCTCTTTCTGTGAGTCGGGGGTGGGATTCGAGGGTGTTTTCATTTATTCACCTTTTTTTCAAAGGAGGCACCAAGATGATGCCCCCATATCATTGACATAATGCGGGGTGAGTTGCCTGTTCCCGGTATATTCAACCCTGAGCCCACGCTATTATCTCTTCCCTAGCATGAGCAATCCAGGGTCACCCGGTCCATCTTTCATGTTGAACCAATATCCAGGGTTGGTTTCGCTTTAATAGACCATCAACTTACCGAACCCCGTCACGTCCTTCCCGTCCTTCCCGTGGCATTCATCCTGCCATTGCTGGTCAAACCCCTGCATCTCGTCGGTTTTAATCTCGTTCTTGATCAAGACTGCCCTCCCCTTGTTCGTATCGCCCGCTTCACTCTGGGTTGTATAGGCATAACAGATGGCCCCAGATGGGATTACGCTGATCACTTCGACTTGAAAGCTGTTGGGATTCTTCATTGCCTGTTTTATCGCCTTTGCTCCCTCAACAGCCCGCAAGACCTGATCTTCATATTCTTTGCCGTTCTTCGATTTATCAGGGGTGGATTCTGGTTGTTGTGGCTGAGTTCCAACAAAAGTGCCCTTGGACAAACCGTCAAGCATCGCATAACCGCCAATTACCATGGCAATCGCTACAAATCCGATACTCAGCCAAATTCCAATCTTAGATTTTTTTGACATTACCAGCTTCGTTTGATTTTGATCTGCAGATAGGGAGCCGTCTTGGGGCTTGGTCAAAAGGTGCGCAGGGAATGAAACAAAAAAGCACCTAGCGATTGCCCGCTAAGTGCTTGATTTTATGGTGGGCCGTCGCGGATTCGAACCGCGGACCAATTGATTAAGAGTCAACTGCTCTACCAGCTGAGCTAACGGCCCAAATCGAGATCTAAAAGAGGATGCAGAGCGCCGCAGAGCGGCGAAGATTGCGAGCGCATCTAATAGCATACCCTCACGCCAGCGTCAAGAAGAAGCTCGGGCAAAACTGCATCAATGCCGCTTCTTGCCTCCCAGCGAGAGAGACATGGAACATCCTGTAAAAAGGTGTAGAAATATCTCTTGACTTTAAAGGATGTTAGCTTACTTTCATGCCATAGGAATTTTTTAATACAAGGAGAATATATTTCTGTATGGAAACTGTGGAGCCGTCACCGGCGAGTCCGTCGTCTTCTGAAGAGGAGCCCCCTGGTAAGTCGTTTTTTGAAAAGATAAAATCCTCTCTCGGCTTCCGTGGCGCGCCCGACACCACGGAGGAACTGGAACATGAAATCCAGGAACTCCTGGAAGAGGGTGAAGAGCAGGGCCTGATCTCCGTCCATGAGGAGCGGCTGATCAATTCTATTTTTGATTTCCGGGAGACCATTGCTTCCGAGATCATGACCCCTTCGGCGGAGATGGTTTGCGCCGATCTAAAGACCTCAATACCGGAATTGATCCGCTTGATCAATGAGGAGGGGTATACCCGTATTCCCATCTACCAGGGCACGCCTGACCAGATTGTCGGCATCCTTCACGCCAAGGATTTGTTGCGTATCTGTGCCCTCGGCGCCGACCCCCAGATCGACCTCAAGGAATTCCTCAATCCTGCGACCTTTATCCCCGAGTCCAAACCAATCACCGAGCTCCTGCGTGAATTTCAGTTAAAAAAGATCCACCTGGCCATTGTGGTCGACGAATTCGGCGGTGTGCGCGGCCTGGTGACCTTCGAGGACGTTATCGAGGAGATCGTCGGCGAAATCGACGATGAGCACGATGATGAAGAAAGCGAGCTGCGGGTGGTGGATGAGCGCACGGTGATCGTTGACGCCAAGATCGACATTGAAGAGGTGGAGGCCCATTTTCGCCTGAGCCTGCCGGAGGGCCCTTATGAATCGGTGGGAGGGTTCATCATCCACCGTTTGGGCAAAGTGCCCCAGGCCGGCGTTGTGGTCCAGGAGGGCGGCCTGTCCTTCAAGGTGCTTGGGGCAGACCCGCGTCGCATCAAGAGCCTGCGTATTGTCCGCAACGATGAGACCCAGCCTCAAAGCTGACAGCAAAGCCGTGCTGCTCCTGTCCGCCGCCGCTTCCGCTGGCCTGTTGGCCATGGCCATGCCCGGCAGGATCGGCTGGTGGCCGCTTCTGTTTGTCGCCCTGACGCCCCTGCTGTTGCTGACCCTGCATGCCCGGCCCGGCCGCAGCGCCTTGAGCGGCTTTGTTTTTGGTCTGGTCTACAACCTGGCCCTGCTCTATTGGATTCTGATTGTCCTTGGCCGCTATGGCGGGTTACCGTTATGGATTTCCCTGCCAGCCCTACTGCTGCTGGCCGCCTACATGGCCTGTTTTCCAGCGGCCTTCTGCTTTTTTCTTAGCGTACTGGCTGGCCGCTCCCGCCACCGGGAACGGCCGGTGGCCACTTTGCTCTGGAGTGCGCCGGTGCTCTGGGTGGGACTGGACTATCTCCGCGGCATACTGTTGAGCGGTTTCCCCTGGATGGATCTGGGCTATGGCCTGTTCAGCCAGCCGAAGCTGATTCAGGCTGCCGACCTCGGCGGCCATCATCTGATCACCTTCAGCCTGGTGCTGTTCAATGGGCTGGTGGTCGCTGTCATCGACAGGCAGCGCCGCAATGTCCGCTGGAATCCCCGCCAGGAGCGCCGACTGCTGCTGGCGGCCATCGCTTTTCTTGTGTTTGTCGGCGGTTATTCCCTGGTCCGCTACCAAATGGTCAGCTCGATTACCGCCCAATCGTTGCAGGCCACGGTCGCCGTGGTCCAAGGCAACATTGACCAGGCCATCAAATGGTCGCTAACCACCAAGGAAGCCACGGTCAACACCTATCTCAAACTCTCGCAGCAAGTGGTGCGGGAGGGCGGGATCGAACTGGTGATCTGGCCGGAAACGGCCCTGCCGTTTTATCCGCAAAGAGACGCCCTGATCAACCGGGTCAACGAATTCGCCACCAACAACAACACGTGGCTCCTGACCGGGGCACCCCTGTTTGCGATCACGCCCCAGGCAGGCGGCAGCGATTTGATCCGCTACTACAACGGCGCGATCCTGATTGGGCCCGACGGACGCATCGGCGGCCAGCATGCCAAGCAGCACCTCGTGCCCTTTGGTGAATACGTACCGCTCCGCCGCTTTCTCCCCTTCCTGGAACCGTTGGTGGAGAGCATCGGCGATTTTACCGCTGGCGCCGAGCAAGGGCCGCTCATGCTGGGGCGGATGCAGTTGGGCATGCTGATCTGCTACGAATCCATTTTTCCCGGCATCGCACGTGAGAGCGTGACCCGCGGCGCCAACCTGCTGGTCAATGTCACCAACGACGCCTGGTACGGCCGTTCGAGCGCACCCTATCAGTCCATGGCCATGGCGGTCTTCCGGGCGGCGGAAAACAAGCGAAGCCTGATCCGCGCCGCCAATACCGGCATCAGCGGCTTTGTCGATCCCTTGGGGCGCATCACCGCGCAGAGCACCATCTTCACCGAGGCGGCCCTGGCCGGCCAGGCGCCGATGCTCGACCTGGTCACGGTATTCAACCGCCACGGTTTCCGGTTTGGGGCTGCCTGCGCCGCGCTTATTCCGCTGCTGCTGGTTTTTCGTTCCCGACGCGGCCAGCGATAAAAGCCTGAAGAAGTATTGTCCCGCCTGGGCCAGGCTGCCCGGATTTCCCGGTTTCCGCACCCTATCGTGCCTTTCTTCCTTGAGACTTGCGGTAATTCTGTTTAGTATGGGCCTCTTTTCTTGAAGCGGCGCAACAGGTAACCGGTGACGCTGTTTACACGTTGACCCAAAGAGACGCTTGCGGCGGACTCGTTATTTCATTTATGTTTTTTCAGTGAGGTGGACCATGGCCGATGTAACCGAATCAGCGGAATCCAAACAGTTGCTCGATAGCCTCAAGGGCAGAATGCTCGTGCTCAAGGAGCATCTTTGACTTAGAGGGCAAGAAAGAACAGGTTGAACTGCTGGAGCGGCAGACCGTCAGCCCCAATTTCTGGGACAACCAGACCGAGGCCAAGCGCGTGCAGCGCCTGCTGGGCCAGTTGCAGGACTTGATCGGTGTCTGGGAGAAGAATTTCGCCGACCTTGAGGATGCCGAAATGCTGCTCGACATGGCCAAGGAAGAGAATGACGAGGACACCTATCAGGAGGTCGTCGCCGGTCTGGACAGCCTGCGCCAGCGCATCGACCTGGTGGAGTTGGAGTGCATGTTCAGCGGTGAACATGATGCCAATAACGCCATCCTCACCATTCACGCCGGGGCCGGCGGCACCGAGGCCCAGGACTGGGTCGGCATTCTGCTGCGCATGTATCTGCGCTGGGCGGAAGCCAAGGGTTTCAAGGCTGATATCCTCGACCTTCTCCCCGGTGACGAGGCCGGCACCAAGAGCGTCACCATCATGGTCAAGGGCAAGTACGCCTACGGCTACCTGCGCTCCGAGGTCGGCATTCACCGGCTGGTGCGGATCTCACCCTTTGACGCCAGCGGACGGCGGCATACTTCTTTTGCCTCGGC
This sequence comes from uncultured delta proteobacterium, assembly GCA_963733595.1. Lineage (GTDB taxonomy): Bacteria > Desulfobacterota > Desulfobulbia > Desulfobulbales > Desulfobulbaceae > Desulfobulbus. The sequence continues at coordinate 24,961 of CAVTDN010000014.1, forward strand.
AATGGTCATGCCCGAACTTGACGACGATGTCGCCATCGAAATCAACGACAAGGACATCCGCATCGACACCTACCGGGCTAGCGGTTCGGGCGGCCAGCATGTCAACAAGACCGATTCGGCTATCCGCATCACCCATTTCCCCTCGGGAATTGTGGTCCAGTGCCAGAACGAGCGCTCCCAGCACAGTAACAAGGCCACGGCTATGAAGATGCTGATGGCGCGGTTGTTTGAGCGGGAGAAGGAAGAGCAGCAACGCACCCAGGAAAATATCCAGGGCGACAAAAAGGAGATCGCCTGGGGCAGCCAGATCCGCTCCTATGTGCTGCAGCCCTACAGGCTGATCAAGGATCATCGGACCAATACCGAGGAGGGCAACGTCGATGCGGTGCTCGACGGTCGGCTCGATTCGTTCATCAAGGCCTATCTCCTCTGGCAGCCCTGAGATTGTCGGCAGGGAGTATTGACCATGGAAAGCACGATCCGCGAGCAGCTTGAGGAGCAGGAAAAACGGACTCTCTCGCCCTTTGCCTGCCTGAGCAGCCGGTCGAGGGGGCGTTTGTCCGCAGGAGAGGAACCCTGCCACCTGCGCACCGCCTTCCAGCGGGACCGGGACCGGATTATCCACTCCAAGACCTTCCGGCGGCTGAAGCACAAAACGCAAGTCTTTCTCGCCCCGGCCGGAGACCATTACCGTACCCGTCTGACCCATGTACTGGAGGTATCGCAGATCGCCCGAACCATGGCGGTCTGCCTGCGGCTTAACGAATATCTGACCGAGGCCATTGCGCTCGGCCACGACCTTGGGCACACGCCCTTTGGCCATGCCGGCGAGTTCAGCCTTAATCTGCTCCATCCCAAAGGATTCAAGCATTACCGCCAGAGCCTGCGAATTGTCGATTTCCTCGAGAATGGCGGCCACGGTCTCAATCTCACCTGGGAGGTGCGCAACGGCATCCTCAAGCATTCCAAGGGGTATGGCGAAATTCTGCCCGACGATACCCCGGAACTGGCCGCTACCTTGGAGGGGCAGCTGGTGCGGGTGGCCGACATCATGGCCTACGTCAATCACGATATGGACGACGCCCTGCGTGCCGACATGCTCCATGCCGACGACCTGCCCAAACATCTGCGCACGATCCTGGGTGACCGTTCCTCGCAGCGGATCAACGCCATGGTCGGCGATCTGGTCACGACCACCCTTGCCCGCAACGACGGTCGACTCCATCTGAGTGCGCGGATGAACGACACCATCACCGACTTGCGCACCTTTCTCTACGACAACGTCTACCGCAATTGCCGCGTGCACAGTGAGTTCGAGAAGGCGCAGCGGATTATTCGCGATCTCTACGGTTTTTTCCTCGAGCACGAGTTTCCGGAAAACGGCATCGGCACCTGCTGCCGGCTTTGCAACCCTGTGCAGTCGGTCGAGGAGGAGCAGCAGCGCCATCGCCGGGTCTGCGATTTTATCGCCGGCATGACCGACCGCTATGCCCTGACCTTGTATTCCCAGATTTTCATGCCCACACCCTGGAGCGTGCTCTGAGGGCATGGTTTCCCCTTTTCAACCCTCCGCCCGCAGGGGCGGCATCACGAATATCCTATGAAAGAGACTGACCTGAAGAGCCCCGAGAAATACGATCTCCCCAAGGCCTACGAATTCACCGAGGTCGAACGGCGCTGGTACACCCACTGGCTGGAGGAAAAAACCTTCAGCGCGCAAATGGAGGAGGGCAAGCCCTCGTTTGCCATCGTCATCCCCCCGCCCAACGTCACCGGCGTGTTGCATATCGGCCATGCTCTCAACAACACGCTCCAGGATTTGCTGATCCGCTACCACCGGATGAAGGGCGACAATACCCTCTGGGTGCCGGGCACCGACCATGCCGGCATCGCCACCCAGAACGTGGTCGAGCGGCAGTTGGCCACCGAGAAGCTGACCCGCCACGATCTCGGCCGGGAAAAATTCATCGAGCGGGTCTGGGCCTGGCGGGAGGAAAAAGGCGGCACCATCATCAACCAGCTGAAGCGGATGGGCGCCTCCTGCGACTGGGACCGGGAGCGGTTCACCATGGACGAGGGCCTGTCCCTGGCGGTACGCGAGGTCTTTGTCCGGTTGTACAAGGAAGGGCTGATCTACAAGGGCGACTATATCGTCAACTGGTGCCCGCGCTGCCACACCGCCCTTGCCGACGACGAGGTCGAACACGACCCCACCGACGGCAAACTCTACCATATCCGCTACCCCTATGCCGATGGCTCCGGCTCCGTGGTGGTGGCCACCACCCGGCCGGAAACCATGTTGGGCGATACGGCGGTGGCAGTCCACCCGGACGACGAACGCTATCAGCACCTCCAGGCCATCGGCATCATCCTGCCGCTCACCGGCCGGACGATCCCGGTGGTCTTCGATCACCATGTCCAGCGGGAATTCGGCACCGGGGCGCTGAAAGTCACCCCGGCCCATGACCGCGACGACTACGAGATCGGTCTGCGGCACAACCTGGAGCGGCTCAAGGTAATGGATGATCACGGGGTCATGAACGAGGCCGCCGGAAAATATGCGGGCCTTGATCGCTTCGCCTGCCGCAAACAGGTAGTCAAGGACTTGGAAGAGCAGGGATTTTTAGAGAAGATCGAGGACTATCAGCATGCGGTGGGCAAGTGCTACCGCTGCACCACCGTGGTCGAGCCCACCACCTCCAAGCAGTGGTTCGTCTCGGTCCGTCCCCTGGCCGACAAGGCGGTGGCTGCCGTGCAGGAAGGGCGGATCAACCTCTACCCCAACACCTGGTACCGCACCTTTTATGCCTGGATGGAGAATATCCGTGACTGGTGCATCTCGCGGCAGATCTGGTGGGGCCACCGCATCCCGGCCTGGACCTGTGCGGCCTGCGGCGAGGTGATCGTCGAAGTGGACGCCCCCGACACCTGTCCCGCCTGCGGCAGCACGAACCTGCACCAGGAAACCGATGTCCTTGACACCTGGTTCAGCTCGGCCCTCTGGCCCTTTTCCACCCTCGGCTGGCCGGAGAAGACCCGGGAGCTCGATTTTTTCTACCCGACCTCGGTCCTGATCACCAGTTTCGACATCCTCTTTTTCTGGGTGGCGCGGATGATGATGATGGGGCTGCACATCATGGACGCGGTCCCCTTTCACGATGTCTATCTCCATGCCCTGGTGCGCGACAAGCACGGCAAGAAGATGTCCAAGTCCACCGGCAATGTCATCGATCCCCTGGTAACGATAGAGCAGTACGGCACCGACGCCTTCCGTTTCACCCTCACCGCCCTTGCCGCCCAGGGGCGGGAAATCCGCATGGACGAGGAGCGGATCGACGGTTACCGCCGCTTCATCAACAAACTGTGGAACGCGGCCCGCTTCGCCCAGATGCACCTGAAGGAGGCCGACCCGGCGATCACCGCGATGGCTGCGGACCCCAAGGAGCTTGCCCTGGCGCACCGCTGGATTTTGAGCCGGATCAACGCCACGATCAAGGATGTGCGCGCCGCCCTGGACGGCTACAATTTCAACGAGGTTGCCTCTGCCAGTTACCAGTTCGTCTGGCACGAGTTCTGCGACTGGTACCTGGAGTGGATCAAGGCCGACCTGTTCAGCGAGGATGCAACCGCGCGTGACCAGGCCAAGGCCGTGCTGCTCGCCGTCCTCGAACAGGTGCTCAAACTGCTGCACCCGGTCATCCCTTTCGTCACCGAAGAGATCTGGAGCCAGCTGCCCGGCGCACGCAGCTCGATCATGGTCGAGCCCTTCCCCGAAGCGGTGGCCGCCTGGGAGGATGCCGAGGCCGAAGGGGTGATGAACCTGCTGATGGGCGTCATCTCAGGGCTGCGCACCATCCGCACCGAGGCCGAGGTCCATCCCAGCGCCAAGATCGAGGCGATCCTGATCTGCCCGGATGCCGCCAAACGAACGACGCTCTCTGCCTATGCCCCCGGCATCCAGGCCATGGTCCGGGCCGGATCGCTGACCATCGAGGCAGCCGGCACCGTGCCCGATGACGCCGGTCATGCCCTGGTGCAGGAGGTCGAACTGGTGGTGCCGCTCAAGGGACTGATCGATGTCGCCGGCGAACTGGAGAAGCTGGCCAGGGAGCAGGCCAAACTGGAAAAAGAACTGGAGCGGATTGACGGCAAACTGAACAACGAGAAATTCATGCGCAACGCCCCCGAAGCGGTGGTGGCCAAGGAGCGGGAGAAAGAGGCTGAAATCCGCGCCCGGCTGGCCAAGACCATCGAATCGACCGAGCGGATGCGAAAACTGGGCTGATATGGATACTTTTCTCCTCGACCCCATCCTGCGCGCCTTTCTCGCCGAGGACCTGGAGCACGGCGACATCACCACCGAGGCGATCTTTGCCCCGGAAGACCAGGCCCAGGCCTGCTTCATTGCCCGTCATCCCATGGTCGTGGTCGGTATGGCGACGGTGGCGGCGCGGGTATTTGCCCTGCTCGACCCGACCGTTTCCTGCACCGGGGCCATGGCCGACGGCAGCCGCGTCGAGACCGGGTCTGAACTGCTGCGCATCAGCGGCGCCACCCGGACCCTCCTGCGCGCTGAGCGGGTGGCGCTCAATCTGGTGCAGCGGCTCTGCGGCATCGCCACTCTGACCGCGGCCTTTGCCGATCTGGCGGCGGGGACAAAAGCAAAAATCGTCGACACCCGCAAGACCACGCCAGGGTTGCGGCTGCTCGAAAAATACGCGGTCCGGGCTGCGGGCGGCCATAATCACCGCTACAGTCTCAGCGACGGCGTCCTCATCAAGGACAACCACATTGCCGCCTGCGGCTCAATCACCGAGGCGGTGCGGCGGGTGCGCTCACGGGTGCCGCACACCATCAATGTCGAGGTCGAAACCGACACCCTGGCGCAGGTGGAGGAGTGTCTCGCCTGCGGCGTCGGGGTGATCATGCTCGACAACATGGATCTGGCCACCATGCGCCGGGCAGTGGCCCTGATCGACGGCCGGGCATCTGGTTGAGGCCTCGGGCGGGGTCAACCTCCAAACCGTGCGCGGTATTGCCGAAACCGGGGTGGACATTATCTCCGTCGGCGCGCTCACCCATTCGGCCAAGGCCTGCGACATCGGCATGGACTGGAGGGGCTGAGAGGTAGGAGCGGGCATGCCCGCGAGGTGGTGTTTGGTTTCGCGGGCATGGCCCGCTCCTACGAGCACGAGGCAGCATTTTGTGAAAGCCTCAATTGTACGGGGAAGATTGCAATGAACAAACGGCTTTTTGTCGCCATTGATCCGCCCGAGGAAATTCGGGAACAACTGGCCGGAATCTGCTGCGGCCTGCCCGATGCCCGCTGGACCCCGCCGCACCAACTGCATCTCACCCTCTGCTTCATCGGCGAGGTCAGCGGCGCGGCCTTTCTCGATATCCGCGAGGCCCTGGAAGAGATCAGCACCCCACCCTTTACCCTGCGGCTCCAAGGCGTCGGCTTTTTCCCACCGCGCGGCCAGCCCCGCGTGGTCTGGGCCGGGATTGAAAAGAACGAATCTCTGCTGGTGCTCCAGCGCAAGATCACCACCCGCCTTTTTACCCTTGGTTTCGAGCCCGAGAACCGTAAGTTCTTCCCCCACATCACCCTCGCCCGCCTGCAGCAGACGCCGCCCTCCCGGGTCGGCCGCTATCTCGAGGATCACAGTCTGTTTGCCTCCGCTGCCTTTGCGGTCGACCGATTTCTCCTCTACTCGAGCGTGCTCGGCCGCAAAGGCGCCAGCCATACGATTGAACAATGGTATGGGCTTTCGCAATGCAGCCCGGATGGAGCCGACGCCTAATCCGGAAGGCGTGAAGGGAGACCACCCCGGATTGCGTTGCACTCCAGCCCGGCTACGGGCAGCGGCCTGCTTGTCACCCTCGGCATGGTCGGCTTTGCGGGTCTTGCCCGGCGGAAGATGACCACGATGTAAAAAATTTCCGGAACAACGGAAAGCAAAAAGGCAGGGCCAAGCGGCTCTGCCTTTTTTTGTTGCCCCCTTGACCGCATCCCCGGTATCAGGTACATACCTGTGACCAGGAAGCATAAAAAAAGCGGTCACAGAATTCTCTGTGACCGCTTGCATTGTCTGGAGGCGACGAGCGGATTTGAACCGCTGAATAATGGTTTTGCAGACCACTGCCTTACCACTTGGCTACGTCGCCTGAAGGTGCGCACTTATACCATAGATTTTATTTTTGACAAGGAGAAATCCAACCCATGGGAACCACGCTCGCGGCCCTGATTCAGGACCATGAGGAAGAGTTGCAGCAGCTGCAGGAACGGATCGGCTACCGCTTCCGCGACCTGCGATTGCTGCAACTCTCTCTCATCCACAGCTCCTTTGCCTTTGAACGGCTCGACGACGGCCGGCACAACGAAACCCAGGAATTTCTCGGCGATGCGGTCCTCGATCTCACCGTGGGCTCTATCCTGTTCGCCCGCTTTCCCGAAATGCGGGAAGGCAAGCTGACCCGCATCCGCTCGGCCCTGGTCAACGAGAACGGCCTCGCCGAACGGGCCCGGGAAATAGATCTGGGTAAATATCTCCTGCTCGGCAAGGGCGAGAACGCCTCCCACGGCCGCGACAAGCCCTCGATTCTCTCCTGCGCCTACGAGGCCCTGATCGGCGCCCTCTATCTCGACGGCGGCTACGACCAGGCCCTGGCCTTTGTCCGCCGCTTTTTCGAGCCCCACATCGACCGGCACCAGGAGCAGCTGGTCAGCGCCGATGCCAAGAGCGCCCTGCAGGAGCTGCTGCAGGAGCGGTTCAACGAGGGGCCGGAATACGTGGTCGTGGATGAGGAGGGGCCGGCCCATGCCCGCCTCTTTTCGATCGCCGTTCAATTTCAGGGCGAGGAACTGGGCACGGGCATGGCCTCCAGCAAGAAGGAGGCCGAACAGCAGGCTGCCCGTGTCGCCCTTGCCCATCTGCGCCGGCGGCAGAGAGTCGACTCCGACGCAGCCGGCAAACAATAGCTTTCCATGGCGCTGGTCATCCCCGTTTTTATTCCCCACGAGGGATGCCCCCACTGCTGCATCTTCTGCAACCAGCACAGCATCAGCGGTCATACCACGGCACCGGTGACCGGCGACGAGGTCGGGGCAACAATCCGTACCTGGCTGGAGCGGACCAAGCCGGAAAACCGGGAACAGGTGCAGGTGGCCTTCTACGGCGGCAGTTTTACCGGGTTGCCCGCCGCGCGGCAGACCGAACTGCTGGCTGCGGTGCACCCCTATCGCAAGCAGGGTGCGGTGCAGGCGATCCGTCTCTCCACCCGGCCCGATTACATTGATCGCGACCGGCTCGACCTGCTCTGCCGCCACGGGGTTTCGATCATCGAGCTCGGTGCCCAATCCTGCGACGACGGGGTCCTGCGGCAATCCGGCCGGGGCCATAGCGCTGCCGACATTGCCGCTGCCTGCCATCTGATCAAGGAACGGGGGCTGCGCCTCGGCGTGCAGTTGATGCTCGGGCTGCCCGGGGAACGTTTCCGGTCGCTGCGCCGGACAGTGACCGAGGTCATCCGCCTGCGGCCCGATTTTGTCCGCCTCTATCCGGTGCTGATCCTCCGGGACAGCGGCCTTGCCGACTTGTACCACCGCGGAGGATACCGGCCGCTCAGCCTCGGTCGGGCCGTCGTTCTCGCCGCCGCCATGAAAAAACGGTTTGACGATCAGGGGATAGGGGTGGTACGGATGGGCCTGCAGCCCTCGGGCGAGCTGGAGCGTTCCCTGGTGGCCGGCCCCTATCATCCGGCCTTTGGTGAACTGGTCAAGGCCCGGATGATGCTGCGCCAGGTGCGGCAGGCGCTGGCGGGAGTGCCGAGGACAGCCTCGGTCACCCTGGTAATCGCCGAGCGCGACCAGTCAATTTTTCGTGGCCTGCGCTCCGCCAATCTGGCGCGGCTGCGGCAGCTGGGCCTGCTCGATCGTTTTTCCCTGCGGGTTGACCCCGCGCAGCCGCGGCAGACCCTGCGGGTTGTTGCAGGTCAGCAGGCTGCAGGCAGACAAACTGCGGCTTGACCGCCCGGATCGCTTTCTTTCACTGGTATCCTCAAAGACTTCAGCCTGACACTCTCCCACACCCATGCTCAGCATTAACGACCTCAGCCTGCAATACGGCAATAAACATATTTTCCGCAACGTTTCGGCCCAGATCCATACCGGTGACCGGGTCGGCCTGGCCGGAGTCAACGGCTCGGGCAAGTCCACCCTGCTGAAGATCATGTGCGGCGAGCACGAGGTCGATCCGGGCATCGTCAGCCGGGCTTCCTGGTTTTCCGTGGCCTATTTGCCGCAGGAGGTCAGCATCGATCTGGGCAGCCGCAGTCTCTTTAGCGAGGCGGAATCGGCCTTTGACGTGGTGCTGGCCCAGCAGGAAGAGCTGGAACGGGTGAGCGAGGAACTGGCCCTGATGGACCCGGACAACAAGGAGATCGATGCGCTGCTTGTGCGGCAGGGCGATCTGCAGCATGCCCTCGAGGGCAGCGACGTCTTTCGCATCCGGCCGCAGATCGAGCGGGTTCTGTTCGGCCTCGGCTTTACCGCCGCTGATCTTGACCGGGAGGTGGCGAGTTTTTCCGGCGGCTGGATCATGCGGCTGCTCCTGGCTAAACTGCTGCTCAAGAAGCCCGCGCTGCTCCTCCTGGACGAGCCGACCAACCATCTGGACCTGGATTCGCTCACCTGGCTGGAAGATTTTCTTCTCCAGTACCCGGGGGCGATGATCATCATCTCCCATGACCGGGCCTTCCTCGACCGGGTGACCTCGATCACCTGGGAGCTGAGCCTGGGCAAGCTCTCGGTGTTCCGCGGCAACTACTCCCATTACCTGGTGGAAAAAGCCCTGCGGCTTGAACTGGAGCGGTCCGCCTACGACAACCAGCAGGCCATGATCCGCCAGTCCGAGCAGTTCATCACCCGTTTCCGGGCCAAGTCGACCAAGGCCCGGCAGGTGCAGAGCCGGGTCAAGCAGCTGGATAAGCTGGAGCGGCTCGAACTCTCCGAGACCGATCGCACCATCCGGTTCTCTTTCCCGCCGGCATCGCCTTCAGGCCGTGACGTTCTCAATCTTGAGGGTGTGCACAAGAGTTACCACGGCAAGCCGGTCTTCGATGATGTCAGCTTTTCCCTCCAGCGCGGCGACAAGCTCGCCGTGGTCGGCGTCAACGGCGCCGGCAAGACCACCCTGCTCAAGATCATGGCTGGGCTGGTGCCGGCCGAAGGCACGATCAAGATGGGGCACAACGTCATCCTCTCCTATTTCGGCCAGCACCAGGCCCAGGAATTACCCGGCGAACTGACCCTTCTGGACACGGTCTATCACACCGCGGTGGACATGACCATCACCCAGGTCCGCTCGCTGCTCGGGGCCTTTCTCTTCACCGGCGAGGAGGTGGAAAAGCAGGTGCGGGTGCTGTCCGGCGGCGAGAAATCGCGGGTGGCCCTGGCCAAGATGCTGGTGCGTCCGGCCAACCTGATGCTGCTCGACGAACCGACCAACCATCTCGACATGAGTTCCCAGGAGATCCTCCAGGAGGCCATGGCCCAGTACGAGGGGACGATCATCGTCGTCTCCCATAACCGCTTTTTCGTCAATTCCTTTGTCAACAAGGTGCTGGAGATCAGGGGCGGCAAGGCGACGATCCATGAGGGCAATATCGACGACTACCTCGAATGGCGGCGGAAGACGGAGAACCAGCCCGCCTCCGGTGCTCAATCGCTCAAGAGTGAGGCCGCCGTACGCAGGGCCGATGCCGTCGACGAGGGACAGAGCGTTGCGAAAAAGAGCCAGCGCCAGCAGCGGGCCCTGGAACGACAGCTGCTCAATAAAAAGCTCGGCCCCTTGAAGAAGAAGAGTGATGAGGCGGAACGGGAGATTGAGAAGCAGGAAAGCCGCAAGGCCGAACTCGAAGCCCTGATGGCTGATCCCGACCTCTACGGCGACCAGGAGCGCTGGGGCGCCGTCAGCAAGGAATACGGCCAGGTGGGACGGCATCTGGAGCGGGCCTACCAGAAATGGGAAGAGGCGCAGCAGGCCATTGAGGCTATTGAACAGGAAGCAGCGGGAACGGACGATTGACCGGACCCGGAACGCCCTCTTGCACCCGGTGCGGTGCGACAATCACCATCCCTAACGCGGAGAAGTAGAATGAAAAAACGTGCAGGAATTATCCTCTGCCTGGTGGCCGTCTGTGCCGCCGGGTTGTATTTCCTGATGCAGAAAAAGACGGTTTCCGGCCAGTATGCCCGCTATCTGCCCCAGGATGCGATCGGCACGGTCAACCTGACCCATCTCAACACCGTCACCGACTCTTTTGCCGCCAGCGCCCTGGGCCGTTTTCTCGCCAAGGACACCATCCATGCCGTTCTCCAGGAGATGGGAGCCCAGCCCAAGGAGATCGCCGAGTATGACCGTTTGTATGATGCCGTGGCCGAGGTGACGGCCAATCCGGCCTTCCGCGCCGTGTTCGGCGACGACGCCACCCTGGCCCTGCTGTCGCCGGACCGGAAGAGCCTCGCGCAGAATCCGGCCGAGACCCTGCGGCAGTCCCTGGTAGTGGTCGCCCAGACTTCGGCAGCCGGCGCCCTTGACCTGCTGACCCGCCTGATCAAGGATGCCACCATCAGCCGGGAGACCGTGGACGGGTTGGACCTGGTTAAAATCATCGTCGACAAGACCCAGGTGATCTATGGGTATGCCGAGGGCAAGACCGTGCTCCTCGGCTATGCGCCGACTGCGCTCAAGGCCTGCGTCGCCGCCGCCAAGTCCGATGCGTCCCTGGACAAAGCCGCTCTGTTCAAAGAGGCGAACACCTTCTGGCAGCCCTATCCCGATGCAACAACCTATACCCGGATGTATCTCAATCTGCCCCTGGTCGCCGATTTCCTCAAAACGTCGACCGTTCCCGAGATCAAGGAGAGCGGCGAGATGCTCCAGGGTGTGGATTCCACGTTCTCCGTCACCTACGGGACCGAACAGGGTTTGGAAAGTCGGGGGCGTTCCGGCTACCGCTATGACCAGTTGCATGCACTGGTGAAAAGCGCGGTCGATGCGGCCGGGGCAAACCAGACCCTGTCCCTGCTCAAGGAGCAGACGATGGCGTACAACTGGGCCTCCTCGCTGCGGCCGGAAATGATCGTCAAATCCCTGGCAGCCAATGAAAAGGAGTACCGCGAGATTGACGGCAAGGTTCGTCAGATGCTGGGTGTTTCCGTCGATGAACTGGGACGGGCCTTTGGTCCCCAGTATGGCGGCGTCCTTGATGATATCGTTCGCGCCGCGCTCTTTCCTCTGCCGAAGATGACCCTGTTTGTGGGGATCCGGGACCGCAAGATCGCCGAAACTGCTTTGACCGGCCTGCGCCGGACAATCGCCGGGGCCGGGATGATCGGCGAGGAGCGGGAGCAGGTGGCGGGACAAACCATCTATTTCTGGCCGGTGCTGGCGGATGAAGCGGCCCAGCCTGCCATTGTTGTCACCGATTCCATGCTCTACCTGGCCACCAGCAAACAGCCGCTCAAGGACATCCTCACCGGCAAGACAGCCCCCGATGTCCTGGCCGCCCCGGTGACGCAGAATTTGGGGGCCGAACTCGGCGAACGGGTGGCCAAGGCCAATTTCGGCAGCTTTGTCCTGTATCCCCAGCGGATGGCCCGCCAGACCGGTGAGACCATTGACTGGCTGGCCGGCATCCTCGCCACCACCAAGAAGATTTCCGTCAGCCGGTTGAATCGCGAACTGGTGCAGTTGATGCGGTCGACCGAGTTGGTGGCTGCGACCTCGCACCTGGGCAAGGAGCGGGCGGATTGGACCATGACTGTCCGCAGAGCGCCGGTCCAGGGCGCCGGGAACAGCACCCAATAAATCCAGCGACCACCCTGCTGTCGGTCGACGGCTGCGCATGATCCGCCGTCCCGGAGCAGTCGCGGCAGCCGGCTGGAAAACATGGTTCCGAAGTTGGGGAACAAGGGGAAACAGCGGGAAAAACTCTTGCCTAACCAGCTCCATTCAAGGTAAGGATGCACCCTGATAATACGAGTGATATGAGGTGCGGCCAGGGAAAGGATCGAGCAGTCCTGCCCGGTCCGGTAGTCCAGGGATGCAGGCTGAAACAGCATTTCGACCAGCCCGTGAGCGGGCGTAATAAGGAGGAATGACGTGGCGTTTGATAAGGAAACAAAGTTGTGGCTTTCCGGCAACGAGGCAATCGCCTTGGGCGCCTGGGAGGCGGGCGTTCGTGTGGCCTCGGGCTATCCGGGCACGCCGTCGACGGAAATCATGGGCAATCTGGCCCGACTACGAGGGTGTCTATGCCGAATGGGCTCCCAACGAGAAAGTGGGGCTGGAAGTGGCCATCGGTGCCTCCTTTGCCGGCGCCCGGGCTCTGGCGACCATGAAACACGTTGGTCTCAATGTCGCAGCCGATCCTCTGTTCACCGCCTCCTACACCGGCGTGCGCGGCGGCCTGGTGATCATCAACGCGGACGACCCGCAGATGCACAGTTCCCAGAACGAGCAGGACAACCGTAACTACGCCTTTGCCGCCAAGCTGCCGATGCTTGAGCCCTCCGATCCGGCCGAGGCCAAGGAGATGATGCCCCGCGCCTATGCCTTGAGCGAGCAGCTGGACACCCCGGTCATCGTTCGCATCACTACCCGCATCGCCCATGTCAAGGGGGTGGTCGAGAAAGGCCAGCGCTGTGATGTTCCTGAGCCGTCGATGGAAAAATCACCGGCCAAGATGGTCATGCTCCCCGGCAATGCCCGGGTACGGCGAGCGGCTGTCGAAAAGCGGATGGCCGCCGCCCGCGAACTGGCCGAAACCCTGCCGGAAAACCGGGTCGAACCGGGCACAGGGAAGCGCGGCTTCATCACCTCCGGTGTGCCCTACAACTATGTCAAGGAGGCCTTCCCGCATGCGCCGGTGCTCAAGCTGGGCATGGTCTGGCCCCTGCCGGAACGGATGATCCGCGATTTTGCCGCCTCGGTGGAGGAGCTGGTCGTGGTCGAGGAACTCGATCCCTTTCTCGAAACCCATCTCAAGGCCATGGGCATCGCCTGCCGCGGCAAGGACCTCATCCCCAACCAGGGTGAGCTGAATACGTTCATCGTCCGCAAGGCCCTGGCGCCGGAGTCGATCGGCGAACTGTTCGCCCCCCTTGAACTGCCGATGCGGCCGCCGAACATGTGCGCCGGCTGCCCGCACCGCGGCCTGTTCTATGGCCTGTCGAAGATGAAAGATGTCTTTGTTTCCGGCGATATCGGCTGCTACACCCTGGGCTTTCTCCCCCCTCTTTCCGCCATGGACGCCTGCGTCTGCATGGGCGCTTCCATCACCATGGCCCACGGCATGGCCAAGGCGCTGGGTAAACAGGGAGAGGGGAAGATCGTGGCCGTACTCGGCGATTCGACCTTCATGCACTCGGGCATCACCGGCCTGCTGAACACGGTCTACAATAATTCCTATGCCTCGGTGATCATCCTTGATAACCGGACCACGGCCATGACCGGCCACCAGGAGAACCCGGCCTCGGGTCGGACCATCCTTGGCGACCCGGCCCCGGCCCTTGATCTCGAGCAACTCTGCCGCGCCATCGGCGTTAAACGGGTGACCGTGGTCAATCCGCATGATGTCGAGGCGACCCGCAAGGTCCTGAAGGAGGAGATTGCCGCGCCCGAACCTTCGGTGATCATCAGCCGGGCCCCCTGTGTGCTCCTGCCCGAAGAGGTCAAGCGCAAGAAGCCCGTCTATTTCACCAATCTCGACAACTGCACCGGCTGCACGCTCTGCGTGCAGATGGGCTGCCCGGCCATCAGTTGGACGCCGCTGACCCCCGAGGAAGCGGTGGCGAAAGGCTATCGCGAAAAACAGAAAGGTTTTGCCAAGATCGCCGAAGTGCAGTGCGCCGGCTGCGGTCAGTGTGCGGCGGTATGCAAATTCGAAGCGATCACCAGAAAGGAGGCCAAATGATGAAACAGAGCGGCAACATTCTCTTTTCCGGTGTCGGCGGGCAGGGCATTCTCCTGGCCAGCGAATTGACCGCCCATGCCCAGCTGGCAGCCGGGTTTGACGTCAAGAAGAGCGAGGTCCACGGCATGGCCCAGCGCGGCGGTTCGGTCGAGGCCCATCTGCGCTACGGCGAGAAGGTCTACTCCCCGCTGATCGAACAGGGCACCGCCGATATTCTGGTTGCCTTCGAGATCCTCGAAGCGGTCCGGTATCTGCCGTATCTCCATCGCGACAGTGCCGTGGTGGTCAATACCCAGAAAATTCTGCCGCCTTCGGTGGCACTGGGCAAGGCAGTCTATCCAGAAAACATCCTCGATGAGTTGAAGGCGCGCCACATCAACGTTGTCGCCATCGACGCCTTCGCGGTGGCCGAGTCGGTGGGCGAGCTGCGCACGGCGAACGTTGCCATGGTCGGCGCCATGTCCAACTTTCTTGCCGTCAGTCCCGATGTCTTTCTCCAGGTGATCGATGCGACGGTTAAGGAGCAATTCCGCGAGGTCAACAAACAAGCCTTCGCCGCCGGCCGGGCGGTCGTCTACGCTTGAATCGCCGCCAATCGAGCAAAGAGGTGACACGATGATGTGGGTTGAGGAAATTGAGACGCTGCCCAGGTCCGGGCTGGAATCGATCCAGCTCAAACGGCTGCAGGCCTTGGTCTATCGGATGTACGACAAGGTGGCGCCGTACCGGGCGAAGATGGAGGCGGCCGGGATCAGGCCCGGCGACATCCGGTCACTGGCCGATCTGCGCCACCTGCCCTATACCACCAAAGACGACCTGCGGGACAATTATCCTTTCGGGCTCTTTGCCACCCCTATGGACGACGTCATCCGGGTGCATGCCTCCTCCGGCACCACCGGCAAGTCAACCGTGGTCGGCTATACCCAGGCGGACATCAATCTCTGGGCCTCGGTCATGGCCCGCTGCCTGACCATGGCCGGGGTGACGCGCGGCGACATGGTGCATAATGCCTACGGTTACGGCCTGTTCACCGGCGGCCTCGGCGCCCATTACGGCATCGAAGCCCTCGGGGCCACGGTCATCCCGGTCTCGGGCGGCAACTCGCGGCGGCAGATCACGATCATGCGCGATTTCGGCTCCACCGTGCTGCTCTCCACCCCTTCCTACGCCCTCAACCTTGCCGATGCCATGGCCGATAGCGGTGTCTCGCCCGAAGATCTCAAACTGCGGGTCGGCATCCATGGGGCCGAGCCCTGGAGCGAGAACATGCGCGAGGAGGTTGAGCGCAAGCTGGGGATCAAAGCGGTCGACATCTATGGCCTGTCTGAGATCATCGGTCCCGGCGTGGCCATGGAGTGCCTCCATTCCGAGCGGGGCATGCACATCCTTGAGGACAATTTTCTTCCCGAGATCATCGACCCCGACACGCTGGAGCCGTTGCCCTTCGGCGAAAGAGGAGAGCTGGTGTTCACCACCCTGACCAAGGAGGCCTTTCCCCTGATCCGCTACCGGACCAAGGATATCTCCCGGCTCTTTCTCGAACCCTGCGGCTGCGGCCGCACCCTGGTCCGGATGGAGAAGGTCACCGGCCGCACCGACGACATGCTGATCATCCGCGGGGTCAATGTCTTCCCCTCCCAGGTGGAGCACGTCCTGGTCGGTGTCGAGGGCGTCGAACCGCACTACCAGATCGAGGTAACCCGCGAAGGCAGTCTTGATGTCATGTCGGTTCTGGTTGAGGTCAGCGAGGAAATTTTCTCCGACGAAATCAAAGTGCTGGAGAAGCTGAGCAAGAAGATCCAGGCGGAGATCAAGGATATGCTCGGCGTCACCTGCAAGGTGAAACTGGTGGAGCCCCGTTCCATCCAGCGCTCCGAAGGCAAGGCGCAACGGGTGATCGACCGGCGCAAACTATAAAATGAGAGCAGGAGGGTCGTATGCGTGTTGAACAGATTGCGGTTTTTCTCGAAAATAAATCCGGCCGCCTGGCGGAAATCACCCGGATCCTGGCGGAGAACGATATCAATATCCGGGCGCTGTCCGTGGCCGATACCGCCGATTTCGGCATCCTGCGCCTGATTGTCGACAAGGTCGACCTGGCCAAGGAGTCCTTGCGCGCCGGCGGCTTCACCGTCGGCAAGACCAATGTGGTCGCCGTCGAGGTTCCGGATCGTTCCGGCGGTCTGGCCAGTGTACTCAAGGTGGTCACCGAGGCCGGGCTGAATGTCGAGTACATGTACGCTTTTGTCAATAAAAGCGGAGCCAACGCCGTCCTGATCTTCCGCTTCGACGAGATGGACAATGCGATTGAGATCCTGCAGAACAAGGGATTTGCCTTGTTGACCGGGCCGCAGATTTGCGCCCTGTAAGGGGCACGGCCATGCGCGCCGCCGCTGAGATGGGCGGTGCGGCCTCAATTTTAATCAGCTAAGGGGGGAAATATGAAAAACGATATCAAGCGCTGGGCACTGGGGTGCGCCTCAGGCTGCCTCCTGCTGGCGGCGACGCTCTCCGGAGCGACGGCGGGAACCATCAAGGTGGGTGCGATTTTTGCGGTGACCGGTCCGGCGTCCTTCCTCGGCGGCCCGGAAGCACGGAGCGCCGAGATGGTCGTCGAAAAGATCAACAAGGCGGGCGGCATCAACGGCGATACCATTGAGTTGATCGTCAAGGATTCGGCCGGAAGCTCGGAGAAGGCGGTCTCTTTTGCCAAGCAGCTGATCGAGGAGGACAAGGTCGTGGCCATCATCGGCCCATCGACCTCCGGTGAATCCATGGCCGTGAAAAAGGTCGCCGAAGACGGCCAGACCACCCTCATTTCCTGCGCTGCCGCCGAGGTGATCGTTGATCCGGTAGCCCGATACGTCTTTAAAACGCCGCAGAAGGATAGTTTTGCCGCCCAAAAAATCTTTGAGGAGATGCAGCGGCTCAAGATCAGCACTATAGCCATTGTTTCGGGCAACGACGGCTTCGGCAAAGCCGGCAAGGAACAGTTGGAGAAGATGGCCCCTACCTTCGGCATCAAGGTGGCCGCCTCCGAGACGTACGACAGCAAAGCCACCGATCTCAGCGCCCTGGTGGCCAAGCTGAAAGCCGACCCGTCGATTCAGGCGGTGATCAACTGGTCGGTGGTGCCGGCCCAGGCAATCATCGCCAAGAATATGCGCCAGGCGGGCTGGCAGGTGCCGCTCTTCCAGAGCCACGGTTTCGGTAACATCGAGTACGCCAAAGCGGCTGGCGCCGCTGCCGAGGGAATCATCTTTCCCTGCGGCCTCCTGCTGGTGGTTGACGCCCTGCCGGATTCGCACCCTCAGAAAGCTCTGCTGAGTCAATACAAGAGCGAATACGAGGCCAAGTACAAGGAAGACGCCTCGGCTTTCGGCGGGTATGCCTATGACGCCATGAACATGGTGGCAGCTGCGCTCAAGCAGGCTGGCAACGACCGGGTCAAGGTGCGCGACGCAGTGGAGGGGCTGAAAAACTTCCCTGGAGTCGGCGGCATCTTCACCTTCACCCCGCAGGACCACAACGGACTCGCCATCGATTCCTTTGCCATGCTGACGGTCAAAGACGGTAAATTCATCCCGTACAAAGGGCAATGAGGTCTGCTCCGGCTGGCATCTCCCGATGCCCGCCGGGTCTTTGATACGCATGAGTCTGGATCTTTTTTTTCAATACCTCTTTGCCGGCATCACCTATGGCTCGATTTACGCCATCGTGGCCATCGGGTTCAATATCATCTACAACACCACCGGGATCATCAATTTTGCCCAGGGGGAGTTCGTGATGCTCGGCGGCATGATCTCTATTTCCCTGCTGCACTACATGCCGCTAGGGTATGCGATCGCATTGGCTGTCCTGATCACCATGGGGATTGGCGCCGCCATCGAGATCGTGTTCATCCGCTGGCTGGAGAGCCCCTCGGTGCTGCGGCTGATCATCATCACCATCGGCATCTCGATCCTGTTGCGCGAGGCGGCACTGCACATCTGGGGTGAGTCCATCCGCAGCCTACCCTATTTTTTCGGCAACGAGATCACCACTTTTTCGCTGGGCAGCGTCCATATTTCACCGCAGGTGGTCTGGGTGATCGTTGCCTGTTCAGTGATGATGGGAGGACTGAGCCTCTTTTTCAAGAGCACGCCGATCGGCCGGGAGATGCGGGCCTGTGCCGCTAACCGGACGGCAGCCGTACTCTGCGGCATCAACACCCGCAACATGGTGACCCTATCGTTCATGCTCAGTGCCGGCATCGGCGCCCTGGCCGGTTGCGTGATGTCGCCGATCACCTATACCCAGTACGATTCAGGAACTTCGCTGGCAATCAAGGGCTTCACCGTGGCCATCCTTGGCGGCCTGGGCAACTCCATGGCGGCGGTGGCGGCCGGAATTCTGCTGGGCATTATCGAGGCTTTTTCTGTTTCTGTGGTGCCGCTCGCTTTTCAGGATGCCATTTCGATCACCATCCTCCTGCTTATTTTGTTCATCAAGCCCCATGGACTGTTTGGCTCCAGTGAAGCAGCACGGCTGAAGGATTTCTGATGCAGACCCGGAAAAATTTCACCCTGGCCGCGCTCTGCCTGGTGACGGTCGGCCTGCATCTGTTTACCGTGCTGACCGGCACTCCGTTTTACCTGACCCAGCTGACTATGGCCGCCTATTACGGTCTGGTGGTTATTGGTCTGGGCGTCCTGATGGGCTACGCCGGCCAGATTTCCATCGGCCACGCCGGCTTTTTCGCCATCGGCGGTTACCTGGCAGCTGCCCTGACCACCCGTAACCTTTCGCCGTTTCACGATGTATTAGCAGTGCGGTGGCTTAATGAACTTGGGCTTATCGCAAACGGTCATGACATTTATGGTGAGCGCCTGCTCACTGTGGCCCCTTGGGCGGCCGGAGTGTTTGCGGTCGCCGCCGCCGCCCTGATTGCCCTGCTCATCGGTGTGCCCGTGCTCAAGCTCAAAGGCCATTACCTGGCCATGGCCACCTTGGGATTTGGCACCATCATTTACCGCATTTTTCTCGCCTCACCCTATTTCGGCGAAGCCGACGGCATTTCCGAAGTCCCTGGCTTCCCCCTGCTGCCCGCTTTGGGCAATTTTGGCCCGCTGATGGTCAGCGGCAATGCCGACCACCGGGTGCTCAACTTTTACCTCGCCTGGGGCGTCCTCATCCTCGGGATGGGACTACTGCTTAACCTCATCGGTTCCAGGGTCGGGCGGGCTCTGCGTTCGCTGCACAGTTCTGAAGAGGCTGCCGAAGCCTGCGGCGTCGAAACCGCCCGTTTCAAGCTCCAGGTCTTTGTCCTCAGTGCAGTCTATGCCGCCGTCGCCGGGGTGCTGCTCACCCACTTCAACGGTGGCATTGGCCCGAGCGAGGCCTCGGTGATGAAGTCGGTTCGCTATGTCGCCCTGGTGGCGGTGGGCGGCATGATGAATCTCTGGGGTGCCCTGATCATGGGCGTGGGCCTGACCTTTCTCTCCTTGCGCGGTGTGTTCGGCGTCTATGACGATGCGGTATTTGGCCTGATTCTGATCTTCGTCATGCTCTTTGCTCCCGAAGGAATCCTGAGTTTGCGTTTGAAGCCGATTCTGCAGCGGCTTTTCCTTGGGGAGCGGTCATGAACGACAGCACACCTATTCCTGCAAAAAGATCCGGTGCATCCCAACAAACGCCCATGCTCGAACTGAACGGGGTGCACAAACGATTTGGCGGCCTGCATGCGGTCAACAATGTCAGCTTCAAGGTGGTGCCTGGGAATATCAAGGCGGTGATCGGCCCCAACGGTGCGGGCAAGACCACCTTGTTCAACCTGATCGCCGGCAACCTGCCGGTCAGTGCAGGGAGCATCTGCTTTAAAGGAAAAGAAATCCAGGGACAAAAAACCCACGAGATCGCCCGGCTCGGCATGGCCAGGACCTTTCAGAATATCAAACTCTTCCACGGCATGACCGCCCTGGAGTGCGTCATGGTGGGACGGCACGTGCAAAGCAGGAGCGGATTTTTTGCCGGCATGTTCAACTTGCCTTCGACCTGGAGGGAGGAACGGGGCATCCGCAAACGCTCGATGGAGTTGCTTGAACTCCTCCACATTGCCGATCTGGCAGAGATCGAAGCCTGCAGCCTCGCCTTTGGTCAGCAGCGGGCAGTGGAAATGGCACGAGCTCTGGCTGCTGAACCAAACCTGCTTCTGCTGGACGAGCCTGCAGCCGGCCTGAACATCTATGAAACGGCCGAAGTGGCCCGTCTCATCTGCATGATTCGCGACATGGGCATTACGGTGCTCCTGGTCGAGCACGATATGTCCCTGGTGATGGATATCTCCGACGAGATCGTCGTTCTCAGTTTCGGCAGCAAACTGGCCGAGGACACACCGCCCAATATCCAGAAAAACGCTGAAGTCATTAAAATCTATCTGGGAGAGGATGATGAGGGCTGAAGGTCTGGCTCCGTCGATCTCCCTTCCACGAATACACGTGTTGCATGCTGAAGATTCGCAATCTTGATGCCGGCTACGGCAAATTACGGGTGCTGAAAAACATCTCCCTTCATGTCCACAGCGGCGAGATCGTCACCATGATCGGCGCCAACGGAGCGGGCAAGACCACCCTGTTGCATGCCATCATCGGCCTGATCAAACCGATGAAGGGAGAGATCGGGTTTTTAGGACAATCCTGCACCCGGACCACTGTGGGCCGGATCGTTGCTTCCGGCTGCGCCCTGGTGCCCGAGGGCCGTCAGGTCTTTGCTCCGATGTCGGTGGAGGAAAACCTTTTGCTCGGCGGCTATGTCCTGCAGAAGAAACAGGGCAGAGCAGCGGTGCTCAGGGAACTGGAGCATCAGTACGAGCTGTTTCCCATCCTGCGGGAACGGCGGCGGCAACTGGCTGGCACCCTTTCCGGAGGCGAACAGCAGATGCTGGCCATGGGCCGAGCTCTGATGTCCAAACCGCGCCTGGTGATGATGGACGAACCGTCCACCGGACTCGCCCCCCTGATTGTCCGCGACATCTTCCAGATCATCCGCAGGCTCAGGCAGGAGGGCAACACGGTCCTCTTGATCGAACAGAACGCCAAGGCTGCCCTGGGCGTTGCCGACCGCGGCTATGTCCTCGAGGTCGGCAAGGTCATCGTTCAGGGGCCGGCCGCTGATCTTCTGGCCAATTCCGATGTGCAGCGGGCCTATCTGGGGCGGGAAAAAATCATCTGACCGTAAGGCCGGGACAGGGCGGCGCGACCATGGGGACAGGGCGCGCCTTTCAATTATTTCAACACAGTGAAAAAAATGTACTGGGAACCGGAAAGAGAATGCATGGCGAGGGAGGACCTTGAGCAGCTGCAGTTGGAGCGCTTGCAGTCCACGTTGTATCGGGTGGGAACCCATGTCCCTTTTTATAAAAAAAAGTTTGAGCAGCTACAGTTCAATTACGACGACATCCGCTCCCTCGAGGACCTGTGCCGCCTGCCGTTCACTGTGAAGCAGGACCTGCGCGACAACTATCCCTACGGTCTGTTCGCCGTTCCCCTGCGAGACGTAGTCCGGGTCCATTCCTCGTCCGGTACCTCCGGCCAGGCAACCGTGGTTGGCTATACTCGAAACGATATTAAAACCTGGTCGAACCTGGTTGCCCGGGTAATCACCGCCGCCGGTGTGACCAAGAACGACGTCATCCAAATCGCCTTCGGCTACGGCCTCTTCACCGGTGGTTTCGGCCTTCATTACGGTGCCGAACTGATCGGAACGTCGGTCATCCCGATCTCTGCCGGTAACACCAAACGACAGATTCAGATCATGCAGGATTTCAAGACCACTGCCTTGGTCTGCACCCCCTCATATGCACTGGTCATGGCAGACGCGATGATGGAGATGGGCATCAACCCCAACGGGTTGTCTCTGCGTTACGGCTTGTTCGGCGGCGAGCCATGGTCCGAGGCCATGCGCAGGGAGATCAATCAGAAACTCGGCATCATCGCCACCGACAACTACGGCCTGTCCGAAGTGATGGGGCCGGGAGTTTCCGGTGAGTGCCAGCAGTGCAATGGCCTCCACATCAACGAGGACCACTTCCTCCTGGAGATCCTTGATCCGATTACCCTGGAACCGGTGCCGGAGGGTGAAGTCGGAGAACTGGTGATCACCACCCTGACCAAGGAAGCCTTTCCCATGATCCGCTACCGGACAAGGGACCTGACCCGGTTCATAACCGAGCCCTGTCCCTGCGGCCGAACCCTGAAGCGGATGGAGCGGGTGATGGGGAGGACCGATGACATGCTGATCATCAAGGGCGTTAACGTCTTTCCCATTCAGATCGAGAAGGTGCTGTTTGAAGTGGAAGGAGTTGAGCCCCACTATCAAATCATCGTCGAACGGGAAAATCATGCTGACAAGATCACGGTGCTTGTAGAGGTAATGGAATCGATTTTTTTTGACGAGATGAAGAAGCAGCGCAAGGTGATTGAACGCATTAAAAGCCGCCTTGCTACGGAAGTGGGCGTTAATGTTGATGTCAAACTGGTCGAGGAAAAAACCCTGGAGCGATCCGAGGGCAAGGCCAAGCGGGTTATCGACAGAAGAAAATTGTAAACTTTCGCCGCCGGAGGTGAAAGTTGTGGACACTGGTCATCAAGTGATTAAATTGGGCGGCAAGAAGGCGCTTTTCCTCCGCGCAAAGGTGGAAGAGTCTGACGAGAGCATTCAATCGATCTCGTTGCTGTTGATGGACAAAATAAATGGGCGATTCTGACCGGGGCTTCAAGTCTTGACCGGCCAACGAACACCCCGGCGTTTCCTCAAACCCTTTTAACTAGGAGAAATGTATGAAATTGTATGTGTCTGGCCTGCTTGCCCTGCTGCTGACCACGGGACCGGCCTTTGCGGCTGAGCCGCCGGCGGAGTTGAAAACTGATGAGCAGAAATTGAGCTATGCCATGGGTGTTGATCTTGGCGAATATTTCAAGGGCATGGAAGAAAAATTCGACCTCAATGTGCTGCAACAGGGCATCAATGATGGCTACAAGGGCAACAAGTCCTTGCTCTCCGCCGATGAGGCCGCAGCAATTCAGCAGACCTTCGCCAAACGCCAGCAGGAAAAACAGATTCAAAAGACAGTCACCATGGTGCAGAAGAACCGCAAGGCTTCCGAGGAATTCTTGAAGGCGAACAAGGCCAAAGAGGGTGTGGTCGAAACAAAATCGGGCTTGCAGTACAAGGTAGTAAAAAAAGGCCAGGGAGCAAAACCCGTTCCAACCGATACTGTCAAGGTTCAGTACAAGGGCACCTTGCTTGACGGTAAAGAGTTCGACAGCTCCTATAAACGCAATGAACCTGCTGAGTTCCAGGTCAACCAGGTGATTGCCGGCTGGCAGGAAGCCCTGCCGCTGATGGAGGCTGGTTCCACCTATGAACTGTATATTCCGCCGGATCTAGCCTATGGTGACCGTGGGGCACCTCCGGTGATCGAGCCCGGCTCCATGCTGGTGTTCCAGGTGGAACTGCTTGAGGTTCAACCGCCGGCGAAGGAAAAAGAGAAAGAAAAAGAGAAAAAATAGGTCATTCCCTTTTCAGCCCTTAAAGCCGGCTCTCTTATTGTTGGCAAGCAGCCAGCCCGGAACAGAGGGACATTTTGTAATCCTTGGTTTGCTGCAGGAGGTGTTCCAATGGGCAAAGACAAGAAGAAAAAAGACAAATGTTGCGAAGGCTACCTGAAAAAAGGCAAAATGTGCGGCAGTTGTCCTTTGAAAGACAAGGAAAACGAAAAGTCGAAGAAAAAGGATAAAGACAAAAAGAAGGAAAAAAAGAAAGAGAAGAAAAAAGACAAGAAAAAGTAAAACTTCTTTTCCCTTTCCTTTTTCCGAGCATTTTGAGCCGGCTATCGCCACGCGATAGACGGCTTTTTTTATTCCGTTCCGGGTAGATGATTGACCGAGATCGAGTGCCTCCCCAGAGTCTTTAGCAAACCCTCGAGCAGGACAAATCGGCCTAATGGGTGGACCTGGCAGGGAAAACTGGCGACAAACAGCGGGTTGGCACAGAGACCGCCGGAAAGATACAACTCCTCCGGCTCATGGGCAAAGCGGTGGGCGTTGAGAGCAATGCCGCGGACAAATTTGGCCACCGCCTCGGTCTCGGAGGCGCCGGAAACCACGGCATCGAAGATATGGCTCATACCGAGTACGCCGCAGGTGATGGAAAAACCGGTGGCTGGTGCTGGGATGGCAGCGTAATCGAGTTGGTAATAGGTTGAGAGCAACTCAATGGTAAAGCCCATCGAGGCACCGCATTCGGCGTTCCAGCCCATGTCCGCCACCGCGCCGTTACGAAAACGGACAAATTTGATGTCGCGGCTGCCGCAATCCAGCAGGACAAAGTCGGGTCGGCTGACCAGTTGCTGGCCGCCCCAGGCCAGAGCGGTCAGTTCATTGATACTCTTGCGGCTTCTGCGGGCGGCGTTGTGGCCGGTGGCCAGATCGGCGAGAAACCCGCGGTCTATTTCACGGGTGGCGACAACGCGCGGGCCGCCCCCTTGGTCTGTGTCCAGGATTTTGCAGTACGAGGTTCCGAAGTCGGCGAGCAGCATTACCCGTCCCTCCGGTTGCCTGGTTCAATGCCTGAGAGTTCAAGGAAGGCCTCGATTTTGGCGCGGGTGGAACTGCCGGCGGCAACGTCGCAGTCAACAGCGATGGCCCGTGGGTGCTTGGCAGCCAGATGCTTGGCAAGCGCCGATTTAGCGCAGAAGGATTGGGAAAAAAAGACCGTGGGGATGCGGGGATCAAACAGACGTTCCAGATTAAGATCAGCGGGTGTCTTGTTTTCCATGCATCGGGTCCAGCCGAAAATGTGCGTGGTCTCGGGAAAAAGCGCAAGAAGTGAGAAATCCCTGGGCGGGACGCCCCAAAAGCCACAGTCCGGTTGGCATTGTTCCATTTCCAGGTAAGGCTCGGCCGACTGCACGCCCTTGGTGATCCGGCTGAATTTCTCCACCAGCGGCAGCCGACTGGTGCAGAGCGGATGCCCAAAGGCGTGGGTGTCCTGGTTGCGGGTGCGAATGACCGGCACATGCAGCATGTCGGCCAAGACCTCGGCAACATGCAGGGCGCAGTCGCATTTTCCCGGACCCACGTCGATGTAGACTTGGTCCAGAGGCAAATACAGGCAATTGAGGACCACAGTGCGGAGGATGGCACAGTAGACCCGGGGTATACGGGAAGCGGTCAAGTCGATGGAAGCCCGGATCTGCGGTTCGTCAAGATCGACGATGATGTGGCCCGCGCGGTTGATCGTCTCGATGACCGCCAGCGGTGGAACACCAACAATACCGATACGCAGGGGCATCAGGTATCCTCACGCAGCAGCAGGAATAGGCCGAGGCAGCCGACCAGAAGGTGAACGGACAGGGCAGCTGCCAGGGGCGGGAGATAACCGGCCTTGGCCAGTGACTGCATGGTGGTGTAGGCGCCCCAGCAAAGGAAGGCCATGCCGCAGCTCACCGGAACCGCCAGCGACAGATCCCGACCCCATTTGCGGTAGACCATCAGAAGCAGGGGCAGGCCGAGCAGAAGCAGGGGCAGGCCGAGGATGGTATAAGAGATCCTGCCGAAAAATTCAGCCCAGGCCCTGTTGCGCTCATCCTCGGAACGGGTGTGTTTCGTTTCCTTGTACAGCTCAACCAGGGAAAGCTCCATCGACCGGTAGGCGGGCACGAAGAAATCCTCGGGTTGTTCAGGGAAGTCGAAACGCTGTTCCTTGAACATCTGGGTGGTAAATCGGTTGCTGCCGGCCGCATTTTGGACCTGGCCATTATGGAGCATCCAGATCCCGTTGTTCCACAAAGCGATTTCCGCCGCGATCAGGGTACTGGGTTCGTTGGACTGATTCCAGACCGTGTAAGAAAAATTATTGAAAATGGTTTTTTGGGGATCGGGACGGGCAAAGGAATAAAAACCCTCCCGACCATGGTAGTAATAGCGGCCGTTACGGTAAATTCCCAGAGGCACCTTGCCCTTGACCTCACGGTTCCAGATGTGGTTGGTGGCAGCGATGGTCTTGGGCAGCACCAGTTGCGCCATGGCAAGAAAAAGCAGAATGAAGGCCATGGCTGCGCCGATGATCGGCAGGGTGATTTTTTTTAAAGGGATGCCGCAGGCCTTGAGGGCGATGAGTTCGTTGCTGTGATTGAGCACGCCTAAAGTAACGACACCGGCCAGAAGGATGCACACTGGGCTCATCATGTCGATGATGAAGGGGATGTTGAGAAGGAAGAACTTGGCAATCAGTTGAAAGGATTTTCCTTTTTCGAGGAAATTATCGATCTTTTCAAAAAAATCAATCAACAGGTAGATGCTGGTGAAACTGGCCATGATCAATCCGAGGTTGCGGATGAAATGGGCAAGAATGTAGCGGTAGAGCAGAATCATGGGTGGTCTTTTTCTGTGGGTCGCCACCATGCTGTGCGGGGAACAGCATGACTGGCAAGGCGGGTGTGTCGCCGACAGCTTCCAGTGTGCACGGCTTGTTTTCTACTGCTGTAGTAATCCCTTGGCCGGTTTCAGTCAAGGAATACGGCCCATTCTAGCATTGCCTCGCTTGATGCCGAACTTCCGCATAGACGGAGCTTGCACTTCTCTCAGTCTCTGTGTAAGTTACCGCCTTCGCGGTGTTCGTTTTTTTGTCATCTGTGACAGGCAATGCACGGGAAGTTCTCCCCTGAAACTACTGTTCGTCCGATTAATCATATTATCAGCCCCAGCGCTGGTAGTGGGCGGGCATCGGCCAGTGTGCCGTGCGTTTTGGCTGGATAAGGCTCCTTTGCACTGCGCTTGCTTCAAGAAAAGGCACTGTTTTTTCTTCTGATCTTTGTCTATGCAGAAACGACTTGAAAAAATTGCTGATAACAATATAACCCGCAGCGCCAGCAAGAATTCCGCAGTGGCCCGTCTCAATGGACTTTGGGCCATCTTCGAGCGGAGCGACAATGTCCTGATCGTCATCAGCGCCGACCCAGACGCCATCGCCTCTGCCATGGCGCTGAAACGTCTGCTCAGAAATCGGGTGCACAGCGTTGCCATCGGCTATCCTAACGAAATCAGGCGCCTCAATAACCTGACCATGGTGGAACGCCTGAAAGTTCCCATCGAACGGCTCCACACCCTGTCGATGAAGGATTATTCGAAGAAGGTTCTGCTCGATTCCCAGCCCAATCATCTTGCCTGCTTTGAGAAGATGACCTATAATGCGGTGATTGATCACCACCCGGTCACCACCGGCTGGGATGCAGCCTTCATCGACATCCGTCCCGAATATGGGGCGGTTTCCTCCATGATGGTCGAATATCTTCGGGCTGCCGGCATCAAACCCTCTGTAGCACTCGCCACCGCTCTGTTTTACGGGGTCAAGGTGGACACCCAGAATTTCCAGAAACAGAACATGCAGGTCTCGGACAGCATCTGTTTCAGGTATCTGTTCAATATCGCCAATCTTAATCTGGTGCGGAAATTTGAACTCACCGAATTGCGCCGCTCGGAACTTCGCTATTTCCGGACTGCTCTCAATGAGGTGAAGGCCAGCAATCGCCGGGCCTATGTCCATCTCGGCAAGGTCAGCACCCCTGATATTCTGGTGATCATAGCCGATTTTTTCAATCGGGTGGAAGGGTTCGACTGGGTCATCGTTTCCGGCGTGCACGGGGAGAAGCTCGTTGTCATCTTCCGCTGTGACGGCTATCGCAAAAATGCGGGCAAACTCGCGAAGACAACCTTTGGCAGCTTCGGTCCCGCCGGCGGCCACAGGGAAGCGGCGCGAGCTGAAACCCCGTTGAAAAACCTGCCTTTACGCGAAAACCAGGAATTCACCACCAAAACTCTCATCCGCCTTATCACCCAGCACATCAAATAATCTTCTCGCTACCGGCCGATTACTCTGCCTCAGAGCTGCCCCTTTTGCCATGGTTGTATGATAAATTGCTTGCGCCTTTTAAGGGGTCAGGCATATTATGCACTCTGAGTTCTTTCTCTTTGGGCGCCTTAAAGCACAACCCTTGTCCCTAAGGTATGGGCGCCGATACTCCATCTGCACGGTGTTCTATGTATAGACCCTCGACCTTGGCGATGATCCTGGCGGGTGGCCGCGTCGATGAACTGGGCGTGTTGACGCATTACAGGCCGAAATCCGCTGTCCCCTTCGGCGGATTTGCCCGGGTTATTGATTTCCCCCTTTCCAATCTGCTCCATTCCGGAATAGAGCGGATAGCCATCCTCAGTCAGTACCGTTCCTATTCTCTGATCAACCACATCGGCACCGGCGCCGCCTGGGACATGATCGGGCGCAATCGCGGCATCTCCATTCTGCCGCCCTTCAAGGATTACGAAAATCCCCATTGGTACCGCGGCTCTGCCGATGCTGTCTACCAAAATATTGATTACATCCAGTACTATGGGCCATCGGTGATTCTCGTCCTCTCCGGCGACCACATTTATCAGATGGATTACCGCAAGATGATCCGCTATCACAACGAGCATGATGCCGATTTGACCGCCGCCTTCATCGAAGTGCCGCTGGAATCAGCCTCACGTTTCGGCGTGGCGGAGATCGCCGATGATTTTAATGACGGCGGCCGCATGCTCTCCTATGAAGAAAAGCCGGCCGCTCCCAAGGGTCGCTGGGCCTCGCTCACCGTGTTCTGTTTCCGCCCATCGGTCCTCTTCGAGGTGCTGAAAAAAAACCAGGAGAGTGCCTCCTATGAATTTGGCCGCGACATCATTCCAATGATGATGGAGCAGCAATGTAACGTCCACGGCTACAAGTTTCGAGGTTACTGGGGCTACACCCGGACTATTGACGAATACTGGCAGACCTCGATGGATATGCTCGGCCCAGATCCCAAGATCGACCTTGAGGCCTGGGGCATTCGCACCAACCTGGCACACCGTAATATCGCCGACCGCCAGCCGGTGAAGATCGGCGCGCATGGCTGTCTCGACAACTCCATGGCATACAACGGCTGCATCATTGACGGGACGGTGCGCAACTCGATCCTGTTCCCCGGCGTCCATGTCATGCCTGGGGCCGAGATCAACGACTCCATCATCTTTTTCGATAATATTGTTCATCCGGGCGTTCGCCTCAACCGTGTGGTCAGCGACGTCAATACAGTGTTCAACCGGGATGTCCAAGTCGGTGCGCCTCAGTGCGAAAAACCGAGTCGGGTAAGCGTGATAGGCTGGAACAACAGTGTGCCGGAGGGCTTTCGTATCGGCTGCGGCTGCAGGGTGGCCCCGCGGATCGCCCCGGAAAAATGGCCGAAGACCCATCTTGAAGACGGGGAGGAACTCAAATGAAAGAAAGCGGCGACGCCCTCGTTCTTCTTCTGGCCGGCGGTATCGGTAGCCGGTTAAACCTCCTGGTCGGGCACCGGGCCAAGCCGGCGGTACCGTTCGGAGGAATTTACCGGATTATCGATTTCAGCCTGTCCAACGTGATGAATTCCGGCCTGACCAAGGTGGGTGTTTTAACCCAATACAAGCCCCTGTCGCTGATGTCCCATATCGGCGACGGCGCGGCCTGGGATTTCACCGGACGGACCCGGGGAATTAAAATTCTGCCGCCGCGAACCGGGGAGCGCGATTCCGACTGGTATAAAGGCACCGCAGACGCCATCCGGCAGAATATTGATTTCATCCTCGCCAATCCCAGCGAGCAAGTCGTGATTCTCTCCGGCGACCATATTTACCGGATGGATTTCGATGCCATGCTCTCCTATCACCAGCATAAAAGGGCGGATGTCACCATCGGCATGATGGTCGTGCCCAAACGCGATATCCACCAGTTCGGTGCCGGCATCATTGACAATGAGAATCGGATTGTCGACTGGGAGGAGAAGCCGAAGGTGCCGAGAACCAACCTTGCCTCCATGGGTATTTATGTTTTTGATACCAAGTATCTCTTGCGCACTTTGGGCTATGACCGCAAAGAGGCCGATTTCGGCATGGACATCATTCCGCGGGCCATCAACGAGGATCGGGTGTATGCCTACCCGTTCTATGGATATTGGCGCGATGTCGGGACGATCCAGTCCTACTGGGAAACCAATATGGATATTATCCGTGAAGATTCGGGCATTTCACCGGAAGAGTGGGAAATCCGGCCCAACCCCCAATACGGCGGGCGCCCCATGGACCGCGCCCCGGTCCGCTTCCAGCCCGGCAGCCAGGTTGCCTCGTCAATGGTCTCCTCCGGTTCCGTGATCGAAGGCACCGTGATCAATTCCGTCCTTTCCCCGGGAGTGCGGGTCAAAAAGGGGGCCGTGGTCACCAATTCGGTCATTTTCGACGATGTTGTCATCGAGGAAAATGCGGTGGTCGATCTGGCCATTCTGGACAAGCGTGTCCATGTCGGCACGGGAGCAGTGGTCGGTCGGGGTGGCGACCTGAACCAGATCAACAAACAGTTTCCCAAACACCTATACACCGGCATTTCCTTGATCGGCAAGGAGGCACGGATACCTTCCAACGCAAAAATCGGACGCAATTGCATCGTCAACTTCGGCTACAGCGAGAACGCTTTCAACGGCGACAACACCTTGACCGATGGCGAGTCGGCCTGATGCAGCCCCGCGGATAACGGTTTAGGCTGCGTCTCTGCCGGACCACACTGCCCCCCGGGGGCGACACATGTCGACCAGGTAATCCTGCTCAAAAACATTTCCCCGCTTTTCCCCAATACCCCTATTGTTGCATGACAGACGACACTTCTATCTCCCGCTACACCAAGAGCGAAGAAATAGCCAACACGATCACCCACGGCCTGGGCGTCATCCTGGCACTCGGCGGCCTGGTTGTGCTCATCGTCTTTGCCGCCCTCTACGGCAACGCCTGGCATATCGTCAGTTGCTCGATCTTCGGCGCAGCCCTGATCCTGCTTTACCTCGCCTCGACCCTGTACCATGCTATCCAGCATCCAGGTGCCAAACCCATTCTCCGGATTCTCGACCACTCGGCTATCCTGGTGCTGATTGCCGGCACGTATACACCTTTCACTCTCGTCAGTCTGCGCGGCCCCTGGGGTTGGACCCTCTTCGGAATCATCTGGAGTTTGGCGGTTGCGGGAATATTGATCGAGACCACGCGACTCAGGCGCTTCCGCGGCTGGCTGATTGCGCTCTATGTCATCATGGGTTGGGCGGTGGTGGCCGCAGTCAAACCGATGATGGAAAATGTCGGCACGGGTGGCCTCTGGCTGCTGCTCTCGGGGGGACTCGCCTATACCGGTGGGATTGTCTTTTATCTGTGGAAACGCCTGCCCTACAATCACGCCATCTGGCATCTTTTCGTCTTGGCGGGCAGTGTATTGCATTATTTCGCCATCTTGCTGTATGTCATTCCGGTCGCCGACTCCATCAGGTAGCCGCTTATCCGTGTTGAAGATCAGCCTGGGGGTGCAATACCATCGATGAGGGCAAGGATGTTGCTGGAGACGACTTTCTCGGAATCGGCGGAAGAGAGCTTCATTCTTTCTATCTTGCTGAGTTCCCGACCGGGCGTCCCGAAGGGGTAGTCACTGCCAAATAACAGTTTTTCTGGCCCGTAGTGCTTGAGGAAATGGCTGATCTCCGCGGTCGAGGCAAGGGCGGAGTCGGCGTAAACGTTGGCACGGCGCCAGATGCCGGCCTTCTCCAGGGAATGGTACGATCCGTTCAGGCCGCCGAGGTGGGGAATGATGATCACCGCATCCGGGGCTAGCCGCTCCACGAAGCGCAGGGTATTGTTGAAACTCTCCTCAAAGACAACAGGCAGGCAACGCCTGGTGATTTCCTCGATCATCCTGGCGCAGCGCGGATCATCGTAGTGGTATTCCGGTTCGTAGGAATGACGATGCCACTTGATGCCGCAGTAGGGATGTCGCAATTCATCCACGGCAAAGTCGTTCCAGACGAACAGATAGGGGAAAACAGGTTCGCCCGCAGCCGCCAATCGCAGCAGATAATGATTTGCCGCCCGCCTGGTCCGCCGCCAATCATTATTGTCTTCAAAATCCGGG
This sequence comes from uncultured delta proteobacterium, assembly GCA_963733595.1. GTDB lineage: Bacteria > Desulfobacterota > Desulfobulbia > Desulfobulbales > Desulfobulbaceae > Desulfobulbus. The sequence goes on from CAVTDN010000014.1 coordinate 56,971, forward strand.
TTATCACGGTCGTAAATGTCCTCAACCGGTGCAAACATGCAGGCGGCGGTGATGCCGTCCCGACGGAGCACGACCTCGATTTCCTCATAAGGCAGGTCAACATGCTGGACGCCGCAGTGGATGTGGCTGTCAATGATCCTTGATATCCCCATGGCCGCTTCCTCCTCTCTCAGCGTTCAGGTTTCTGTTTGGAGTGTAGCCTTCTCTCGCAACCAGGGAAACAGGATTCGCCTTTCCGGTCAACGGGAGCCCCCACTGTGCGGCAACCTGGCTTTCCAGGACAGGGCATCAGCAAACAAATGTATTTCCATCTGACCGACGCTCCGCTTGCCCGGGAGTAGGAGTCCGCACACCGCGATGGCGCAGCGGCAGCCTCCACTCCAGCCTCTCCTTTTTAACCCGGCCCGCATCTTTTGTCTTCCTTTGCCATTCAACTCGCTGTCATTCCGCTCACAAATAGAGTAGGATCGGGAACAGACCAAGCTGACGACTTTCTTTCTAGAGTCCTCAGCCCCGCCCATCCATGCCTAACCGTCAGAATTCCTCCCTGACTTCTCCCCTGCGGAGCGGAACGCTAGTGAGCCACAGGCTTTTTCCAGCCCCTTGACGTTGTTGGACCATACATTATAAAAATCCTTAAAGGATGAACACATGTCATTTAATCAACTTGGCCTTCGGGTCGAACTGCTGAAAGCGGTTGCCGCCAAGGGGTACATTGACCCTACCCCCGTCCAATCCAGAGCCATCCCCGTCATTCTCAACGGACGGGATATTCTCGCCCGCGCCCAGACCGGTACGGGGAAAACAGATGCCTTTGCCCTGCCTCTTGTGGAAATTTTGTCCCGCCACCTCGACGAGGAGCGTCACCCGCGCGCCCTTGTCCTGACCCCAACGCGGGAATTAGCTCTGCAGGTGGGCGAAAGCATCAAAGCCTATGCCCGGCGAGTGTCGCTGCGATGCACCGTGGTTCACGGCGGGATCAATATCCTGCCGCAGATCGAACGATTGCTGCGCGGCATTGACATTCTGGTGGCCACACCAGGCCGCCTGCTGGATCTCGCCGGCCAGGGGCACCTGAATCTGTCACGGATCGAGTTTCTGGTGCTTGACGAAGCGGACCGAATGCTGGATCTGGGATTCAGCCGGGAGATTTCCCAGATCCTTGAACTCCTGCCAACACAACGGCGGACCATGTTGTTTTCCGCCACCTACACCCAGGCGATCCGCGATCTTGCCGCCAGAATGCTGAAAGAACCGGAATGTGTCGAGGTCACGCCCAGGGCCACAGCGGCGGAAGCGGTCGTCCAGAAGGTGCACCTGGTGGACCAGATCAATAAGCGGGCGCTGCTGATCCATCTCCTCAGCATGGGGAAATGGAGCCGGGTGCTGGTCTTTTGCCGCACCAAGCACGGGGCCAACAGGATCACGGAGAAACTCGTCGAACAAGGACTCCGAGCAGCGGCGCTGCACGGCAACAAAAGCCAGTCGCTGCGGACGCGGACACTTGAGGAGTTCAAACAAGGGGATATTCGCATCCTGGTGGCTACGGATGTGGCGGCAAGGGGCCTGGATATCAGCAACCTGCCCTATGTGGTCAATTACGACACACCCACCATTCCTGAGGATTACATCCACCGGATCGGTCGCACCGGCCGTGCAGGCGAAAGCGGCATTGCCGTCTCCCTGGTCAGCCATGAAGAAAAGCGGCACCTCCAGGCCATTGAAGCCTTGCTCGGGCAGAAGATCCCGGTGGAAATTGTCACCGGCTATTCGGAAGGAACGGATGTCCCCGACTATATCCTCTATCGCCCCAACAATGCGGCCAGCGAAAAGAAGGCGGACGCGGCCATCAAAGAGCTGGTCGCGAACAGAAAGGCGGCCAAGGCCGGCAAGCAGGATGGGCAAACCGGCGACCGCAAGGCCCGGACGACGGGCTCGGGGAGACGCTCGAGCGCACGGCCGACATCCCCCTCAGGCAGACGAAACGAGAAAACGGGCAGACCGCCGGCCCGATCTGGGTCAAGCGGTTCCCAATCATTGAAGCAGGGCAAACGGCGAGGGAGAGGGTAAAACTCACACGTTCTATGCGCACACCTCAAAAAACAATTTCTAATCGTTCATTCCTGACTCGTTTTGCATGGCTTTCAATTGCGGCGGCCATCACCACTATTCTGATGAAATTCGTGGCCTATGGAATGACGGGTTCAGTCGGGTTGCTTTCGGATGCGATTGAGTCGATTGTCAATTTAGCGGGCGCTTTGATGGCCCTGGGAATGCTGACCCTCGCTGCTCAACCGGCGGATGAAAAACACCCCTTTGGTCACAGTAAAGCCGAATATTTTTCCAGTGTGGTCGAGGGGATTCTTATTCTGGCGGCTGCATCTGGGATAATCTATACCGCGATTGAACGGATGATGCATCCGCGCCCGCTTAATCAAGTCGGCATTGGCATTGTTGTCTGTGCCGCGGCTTCGGCGGTGAATTGGATCGTGGCGTCGGTGCTCATGAAGGCTGCCAAAGCACACCGTTCCATCACGCTCGAGGCCGATTCCCGGCACCTTATGACCGATGTCTGGACTTCAGCTGGAGTCATCGTTGCGGTAGGGTTGGTTGCCATCACCGGATGGACTCTGGTTGACCCGATTGTCGCCCTGCTGGTTGCTGGCAATATTGTTTGGACAGGAGTCGGCCTGGTACGCCGTTCCGTCGAGGGGTTGATGGATGTGGTGCTCCCCGAAGAAGAACAGCTCTCAATAAAAAAGGTGATGGACCAATACCGGGAGAAAGGTGTCGAATTCCATGCGCTACGCACCCGTCAGGCGGCTTCGCATCGGTTTATTTCCGTGCACATGCTCTTTCCCGGCGACTGGACAGTGTACGCCGCGCATCACCTCGCGGAAAATTTCGAAGGCGATTTGCGTGCAATGCTCGGTGATGCGCTTGTAACGACACACCTGGAGCCCATCGATGATGACACTTCCTTCCATGATATTCATGAAAAATGAGTATATCAGCTGACGCCGATTTTTCCTTTTTTTCTGCATTGGCGTGACATTCGAACCGAAAACAAGAAGCCTCCCCTCCTCCCCCCGATCTTCATTCCTCTCAGGCGTTACCAGAGGTGCCACCTCGCATATACCGCCTTACAGTTGCCGGGATTTTGTGTTTTTGGCGGGGGATCTTAAAACTTATGATGATTCATGCAAGTTGTATAAACTGTCCCTTCCTTATTTCCCAAGAGTCTCTAATTGTTTTCAGCTGATCAGTGAATTATCGGGGCCGCTCCGAAAGAAGCGGCCCCGATTTTTTGAATAGAGGAGGAAACCTCAAGACAGCAGGTTAATCAGGGTCGGACGATCTCGCAATCACACTCGGCGTCTTTGATGTTCAGCAGTAAAAATTTTGCATTATATCCGTGCTTGGCCAGCTCGTTGTAGGCCATGTCCGCCCGGGCACCGGTTGAGCAATGGACATAGATTTTCTTGCTTTTGGGCAGTTCGTTCATTCGGGCGGGGATCTCATCCAAGGGAATATTGATCGTATTCTTAAAGGAACCTAACTCTGCCACCTCTTCCTTGGTGCGGGCATCGACAATGACGGCATCTTTGTCTTCCCCTGTCGTGGCCTTGCGGAAATCAGCCACCGAGACTTCGCCCTTGCCGAGTTTTCTCACCCACTTAATCTCGGTGTTGTAGATCGGCCCTTTCTCAATTTCCCCTCCCGCTTTGGTCCAGCCGTCATAGCCGCCCTCAACCAGGGAAACAAAGTTGAACTCCTGGCCGCGTACGGCTACCACCGCATCCAGAACTTCCTTGTCTCCATAGAGAATGATGGGCGCATTGCGGGGTACGTCGTTCAGTTTATCTTCCAATGTAGCAAAGGGCACACTGTAGGCACCTTTGATTCTTCCGGCGATGGCCTTGTCGCTCTTCCTGATGTCAATGAGGACAACATTGCCGTTTTTGATGAAATCATTAGTGGAGTAGGTGGGCAGATTGGCCTTGGACCAAGCCGGCTCGCCATCAAGATACACTCGTATGTTGGTATAACCCAGTTTCTTCGCCAGACCGGCGGAGGCAGTTGACATGCCTCAGGTGGGCCCCCCGCAATAAAAAACGAGTGGTAAATCTTTATTTTTTGGCAAGACCTCCGCCTGTTTTTTTTCCAATAGCGGAACCGGGATGGAATGAGCGCCGGGCAGGTGTGATTGGTCAAAGCGAGCCAACGGCCTTGAATCCACAAGGAAAAGTGGTGTTTTCTCGATGACCATTTTTTGCAGCTCAGGGGTTTTGATTTCAGAAGTTCCAGGGGGAATTTTGGCCAACTTTAGTTGGATGTCGGTGGCAAAAGCCTCTTTATCTCGCATCTCGTAGGTGATCAGAACAGCGCGACCTTTCGCGGCCTGGTTGACGCCCTTGGTCTTATCGTCAAACTTGACCATCATCACCTTGGCCTGTTCTCCCTTGCCGACAGTGACCGAAATTGTTTTGGCCCGTTCCGATAGACCTGCCACTTCCCCCTCGTAAACAAGCGGTTCCGTCTTTTGAACCGCCTCTTTGGCGGACGGGGTCTCGGCGACCTCGACGTTCTTGGTACCCGCACAGCCGCCGGCCAAAAGAGCCAACATCAGGCAGAGCGGGAGCAATTGCAGCCTTTTTTTGTTCACGGCAGTCCTCCTCTATTGTGGTTACGGGCGGATTGAGGCCCCCTGTAATGAACGCAATGCGTTCACGTTACACAAAGTCTATTGTACCTGAAAAGAAGCAGTTTCAGCAAATAGGAATAGAGATCAACCGCAAAAAGAATTCATAGTGCCCAATATCTGAGGGCAAATATTGGGCAGCATCGGAATCACTTCCTGACCGATGAAAAATCATGCACAAGTTCAACGGGTGCCAAGAGCAAGCGCGCTCAAGACTACCAATCTTCACCCCCTAACGACATTCGCCACTTCCCGGGCAATGGCCAGTTCCTCGTTGGTCGGGATGATGAACACCCGTACGGCACTGTCATCGGTGCTGACACAGCGTGCTCCCCTGGAGCGCTGCCTGTTCTTTTCGGCATCGAGACGCACTCCCAGAAATTCCAACCCTTTCAAGGATTCGGCCCTGACTATGGCGTCGTTCTCGCCGATGCCGGCGGTGAACACGATCCCATCCACCCGGCCGAGCACCGCCATATAGGCGCCGATGTACTTGCGGTTGCGGTAGGTCTGCACGTCCAGGGCCAGGGCCGCCCGCGCATCACCTGCTTCCACCGCCTTATGGATGTCGCGCATGTCGTTCATGCCGCAGAGACCCTTCAAGCCGGACTCCTTGTTGAGCAGGGCGTCGATGGCCTCCAAGTCCATCCCCTTATTGCGGTTGAAGAAAAAGGTGCAAGGCCGGATCGACGTCGCCGGATCGCGTTCCCATCACCAGCCCTTCCAGAGGCGTCATGCCCAGTGAGGTGTCGATGCTGCGGCCGTTTTCAATCGCGGTCATGGAGCAGCCGTTGCCGAGGTGGACGGTGATCAGGTTGCACTCGGCCAGCGGTTTGCCCAGCAGGCGGGCGCACTCGCCGGCGACAAAGCGGTGCGAGGTGCCGTGGAAGCCGTAGCGCCGCACCCGGTCCTGCTCGTAGAGGCTGTAGGGCAGGGCATACATGAAGGCATGGGGCGGCATGGTCTGATGGAAAGCGGTGTCGAAGACCGCCACCTGGGGCACCTGTGAAAAGATTTCCATGGCCACCCGGATGCCGTCAAGGTTGGCCGGATTATGCAGCGGCGCCAGGGGAATGTTGCGCTTGATCGCCTCGATCACTTCCGGTGTGATCAGGGTGGAGGCGCGGAAATCCTCACCGCCGTGCACCACCCGGTGACCGATGGCGCTGATCTCCGAGGTGTCGCCGATGACGCCCTTATCCTTGTCGGTCAGCACAGCAATCACCAGCATCATGCCGCTGTAGTGGTCCGGAATCGATTGCTCGATGACCGACTCGCGCTCGTCCGCTGTCCCTGGAAAACAGGTGTTTTTCAGACGGCCGACCTCCTCGCCGATCCGTTCAACCAGACCGGTGGCCAGGACAGCTTCCGTCTCCATCTCGATCACCTGATACTTAATCGAGGAACTTCCTGAATTGATGATAAAAAATTTCATTTTTCTCTTCCGTTGCAATAAATGTTCAATGCTTCTTGGCCACCTGAGCCTGGATGGCGGTCAGGGCGACGGTATCGACGATATCCAGCACGGTGCAGCCCCGCGACAGGTCATTGACCGGCTTGTTGAGCCCCTGGAGAACGGGGCCCATGGCCACAGCGTTGGCAGCCCGCTGCACCGCCTTGTAGGTGTTGTTGCCGGTGTTGAGATCCGGGAAGACGAAGACCGTGGCCTGACCGGCCACGGGGGAATCCGGCGATTTCAGGGCCGCCACCTCGGGATCGAAGGCGGCATCGTACTGCAGCGGCCCGTCCAGAGGAAAGTCGAGCCCCTGTTCCTTGCATCATCTGCCGGGCAATGGCGGTCGCCTCCAACACCTTCTCCACATCCTCACCGCTCCCGGAGATGCCGGTGGAATAGCTGAGCAGGGCCACCCGAGGCTCGATGCCGTAGATCTTCGCGGTTTCAGCCGAACTGATGGCAATCTCGGCCAGCTGCCGGGCATCGGGATTGGGCACCACGGCGCAGTCGCCGAAGGCCAGGACCTTGGACTGGAAGCACATGATGAAAATCGAGGAGACAACCGAGACCCCCGGTTTGGTCTTGATGAACTCAAAGGCGGGCCGGATGGTCTGGGCCGTGGTGGTGATCGAGCCGGAGACCATGCCGTCGGCCAGCCCTTTATGCACCATCATCGTGCCGAAATAGGTGGGATCGGACATGCGATCGCGGGCCACATCCATAACGATATTCTTGTGCTTGCGGATGTCGAAGTAGGTCTGGACGAAATCGTCATAATATTCCGAGGCTGTCGGATCGATAATCTGAGCGCCGTCGATGTTGATGTTGAGCTTTGAGGCCTTGGCCTTGATTTCATCGACCCTGCCCAGGAGGGTGATGTCGGCGATGCCGCGCCGCAGGATGATGTCCGTGGCATTGAGAATGCGCTCGCCCTGGCCCTCGGGCAGAACGATGTGCTGCCTGTTGCTGGCGGCCTTTTCCACCAGCGTATATTCAAACATCCGCGGTGTAATCTTGGTGGAGCGCTGGGAAACGACGCGTTTGGTCAGCTCGGAGGAGTCGACGTACTTGGCGAACCAGCCGAAGGCGGTGGCGATGCGCTTGGTGTCGGTGGGCTCGATCCGGCCGTAGAGTTCATTGACGCTCTGCACCGTGTCGTAGGTATGCGATTCGACAAAGAGCACCGGCACCGGGATCCCGGTCCAGCCCTGGATCAGTCGCTGGACGCTGGGACTGACCTCGATGCCGCCGGTGATGAGAATGCCGGCGATATTGGGGTAGGCCGAGGAGATCCGGCTGGCGAGGCTGGAAATGATGATGTCGGAGCGGTCGCCGGGGGTGATGATCAGGCTGCCCTCCTTGATATATTCGAGGAAGTTGCTGATCTGCATGGCGGCCACCAGGTAGTTGCTCACCAGATTGAGCATGCTCGGCTTGCCGTACAGCACCTCGGCCCCCAGCCAGCGCTTGACGTCGTCGATGGTCGGGTTGCCCAGGGCCTTGTTTTCCGGAATGACATAGAGCGGAAAGGCGCGGCCGAACTGCTCACGGCACTTGGCATTGCTGGCGGTGTCGCGGAGAAAGGTCTCCGGGGCGCGGTTGATGATGCAGGCGGTGATATCGACCCCCATTTGCTCCAGGGTATCGATGGTGATCGCCGTATGGGTGCAGATCTCCTCGGTGGACTTGTCGCGGCCCGAGGCGATGATCAGGACCGGCGCGCCGAGGTTGGCGGCGATGTTGGCGTTGAGATCGAACTCAAAACCCGGATCCTTGCCCTGAAAATCGGTGCCCTCGCAGAGAACAAAATCGTACCTGGATTCCAGTTGCTTGTATTTTTTGAGGATATTCTCGTACAGTATCCCTTCCTTGCCGGAGGTGATCAACTGGCGGGCCTGGCTGAGCGTGTAGGCGTGGGTGTCGTTGTACTCGATATCGAGCTTGAAATATTTGAGGACCAGATTGAGGTCGTGGTCCACCCGGCCGAAGACATGGTCGTTGATGATGGGGCGAAAAAAGGCGATCCGGCTGATTTCCTTGGAGATCACCTGCATGACACCCAGAATGATGGCCGACTTGCCGCTTCGCTCCTCTGCCGCAGTGACGTAGAGATTATTTGCCATGGAAGGAGAACCTCGCAGTCCCGCATTGCGCGGGATGGGTAGCAGAATAAACGGACCGGCCCCGGCCGGAACAGGGGTGCTGTTCCAGCCGGGTACCGGCGTTCTTGGTTTGGGATACGTCTAGAACTCTTTCAGATTTCGATCAAATCAAATCGCGACCAATCCGGCCGTCAATCCTTGAGTTGATTGGCAATCAGCTCGACGGTGTGCTGCACCCGGACAGGGGCCCCGTCCTGGTCCATGCCGCCGCGAATCTGCATGACGCAGCCCGGGCAGTCCATGGCCACTAAAGGTGCGCCGGTGTCTTTGATATTCCTTAGTTTGCGCTGTAGAATCGGCGAGGAAATCTCCGGCAGCTTGAGCGAATAGGAGCCCCCCATGCCGCAACAGGTGTCGCACTCGAACATCTCGGCTATCTCGTAGCCAGCCTGCTGCAGGAGCTGACGCGGGGCCTGGTCGGCCTTCAGGGTTCTCTTGAGGTGGCAGGAGTCGTGGTACGTGATCGCCCCCAGTTGCTGGCCTTCCTTGAAGGTCAGACGTCCCTCATCGACCAGTTTTTTCACCAGGGTGGAGAAATCGATGGTCTTGGCCGCCAGTTCGCGGGCCTGGGGCAGAATTTTCTTTTGGCCCAGGCTCTCAAAGGTGGCGATGAACTCGTGATCCAGGGCCACGGTGCAGGTCGGGCAGGCTGAAACCACATAATCGGCCCGGTCGGCCAGCAGGGCCATGACATTATCCTCCGCATTCTTCGCCGCCACCTCGTAGGCACCGCTGTAGCGGGCCGGGGCGCCGCAGCAGGTCTGGCCCTCGGGGAAGAGCACTTCAATGCCGGCTTTGTTGAGGATTTTCACCAGGGCCTCGCCCATCTCCGGATAGGCGAAATCAATCAGACAACCACCGTAGAAGACCGCCTTTTCCTTGAGATCTTTTGGTTGGCTGATGGCCTTGAAAACATCGCGGAAGGGCTTGGCGGCAATCGCCGGCAAACTGCGGCCGTCGGTGAGATCGGCCAGGAACATAGGTAAGTGGCGAATGAACTTGGTGCCCTTGCTGAAAGGCTTGCCGGCAATAGAAGCGGCGCGCAACATGCCGTGGAAGAGGCGGCGGTTGTTGACCACCGCATAGATCGATTTCTGCAGCAGGGGCACGCCCTGGTTCTTGACCAGCCGCCGCCGGATCTCCATAATCATGCCGGGGATGTCGATCTTGGCGGGGCAGACGTCCTTGCAGGCTCCGCACTGGATGCACAGCCCCTGAATATCCTCCGAATTTTTCAACTCATCATACCAGGCGGTGAGGATGGTGCCGATGCCGCCGGTGTACACCTTGCCGAAGACATGGCCGCCGACCAGGCGGAAGATCGGGCAGACATTGAGACAGGAGGCGCAGCGGATGCACTGCATCGCATCCTTGAACATCGGATCAGCCGCCATTTCACTGCGGTGGTTGTCCATGAGGATGATGTGCAGTTCCTTCATCGAGCCGTCGCTGTTGGGGGTTTGACCGGTAATGATGCTGACATAACTGGTCAGCAGCTGGGCTGTGGCGCTCCGGGGCAAGGCTTTGAGGATCGGCGCGATATCCGCGAATTTTTCCACCAGTTTTTCAATCCCCACCAGGGCAATATGAATTTTCGGCAGGGAGGTGACCAGGCGGGCGTTGCCTTCGTTGGTGACCAGGACAATCGAGCCGGTTTCGGCCACGGCCATGTTGCCGCCGGAGATGCCCATGTCCGCCTTGAGAAACTTGGGCCGCATTTCCTTGCGCGCCACCTTGACCAGGCGAGGAATATCGGAGGTGAGGCGCTCGTTGATTTCCTTGGAAAACAGCTCGGACACCTCCTCCTTGGTCATGTGAATGGCAGGCATGACCATGTGCGAGGGCGTCTGCCCGGCCAGCTGGATGATCCATTCGCCCAGATCGGTCTCGTTGACCTCGATGCCGGCCTTTTCGAGATAGGAATTGAGATGGATCTCCTCGGTAGCCATGGACTTGGATTTGACGATCGACTTAACACCGTTGTCCTGGGCAACCTTGAGAATGTATTCCCGAATCTTGACCGGGTCACTGGTGCGGAAAACCTTGGCCCCCCTGGCCTCGGCGTTCTTCTGGAACTGCTCGCTCAGCTCGACGAGATGGGAAGCGGCATAGCTTTTCAGCGTCGCGATCGTGCCCCGCAGCTCCTCAAAATCGATGCCCTCGTAGGCCTTGGCGCGGTTGACCTTGTAGGCCTCGGAAAACTTGCCCAACGCCCCGGTGAGATTGGCGTTGTGCAGGGCCTTGTCAATGGATTGCTTGAATTCCTGCTGCATCAGTTGGTTCCTCCCAGTTGATCGACAAAAACAATGACAAGGCGTTCCGGCCCATGGACGCCGATGGTCAAGACCCGCTCAATGTCGGCGGTCCGGCTCGGGCCGGTGATCATGGCAATATAACCGGCGCTGTCCGGCCGGGCATCGCCCAGCCAGGCCGGCATATCGGGCCGGAGGCCGGAGGTTGCAATCAGGGCGACGTGAATGGTCGGCAGGGTCGAAACCAGCCGCTTGTCAATGGCGGTGGCGTCCTGCACCAGGGTGCCGGTATCGGCCAGGGCCCAGTCCATTTGACTGATCCCAACCTTTGCCCCGGCTGCCCGATCTCGGGTGACATCAAACCACAATCCCGCCATCTCCTCCAATGGCCGTCGGTCGACAGCCTGCAGGAAGGGACAGTCGGCGAAAACGCCATACTGACCGGGTTGATCGGCCACGCCCTCGGTGCGCAAAAATTCAACAAGAAAAGCAAGCGCCTCCATCTCGGTTGCAAAACGATGGACCTCGGCACTGACCCCTTCGGCTCTGGTTCTAAATTGCTCGAACATTGCCCCTCCCTTGTCCGGGCTTCTCAGCCCGATGAAGTTTGACCGGCTATCCTGTCGGCCTTTCCGGGCCACCCTAACAGTGCTGGTCATTCTTTTTTTAAGTTGTAAAACCAAATTACGCCTAACAATATTGCATACTATCACCCTTTGTCAACATGCTTTTTCAGGGAGCAGTGAAAATAATGTTGACAAGTTATACGAAATGCAATAACTGGTAATACCAATTAAAGAAAAACAAGGAGAGAGGCGCACTCTTCTTGGTAACCCCTCAACCGCCCCGGCCCCTGGGGTTGTATGTTAACCATCCACAAATAAGGAGTAACCGTTATGCCCTGGATACAAAACTACACCCCCATAGGGGAAAGCCTCGGAATGTCGGCGCTCGTCGCCGCCGTGCCCCTGGTCGTCATCTTCGTCTGCCTCGCCGTACTGAAGATGAAGGCCCACAAGGCAGCCATCCTGGCTGTCGCCTCCGCATTCGCCATCGCCGTCACTGTCTGGGGAATGCCCGCCAAGCTGGCCGGACTGGCCTTTGGCCAGGGTGCGGCCTTTGGCCTCTTTCCTGTGTTCTACATCGTTCTCACTACTCTTTTCCTCTACAACATCACCGTCAAAGGCGGCCAATTCGAGATTATCCGGGCCTCCCTGGCCGGACTCACCGCTGACCGCCGCATTCAGGCCCTGCTGATCGCCTTCTGCTTCGGCGCCTTCATCGAAGGCGCGGCAGGATTCGGCACGCCGGTGGCCATCGCCGGCGCCACCCTGGTCGGCCTCGGTTTCCGGCCGCTCTATGCCGCCGGTGTCTGCCTGGTCGCCAACACCGCGCCGGTCGCCTTCGGCGCCATCGGTATTCCGATCGTCGCCCTGTCAGCGGTTATGGGCTATGACGACGCTGGCATGATGAAACTCTCCAAAATGGTCGGTCACCAACTGCCTTTCATTTCGGTCCTCATTCCTTTCTATGTCATCGTCATGATGTCCGGGTTGAAAAAGGCCTGGGAAGTCCTGCCGGCGATCCTGGTCTGCGGCGTCACCTTTGCCTTGGCCCAATGGCTGACCGCCAGTTATGTCGGCCCCTATCTGCCGGACATCACCGCCTCGCTGTCGGCCATGGCTGCACTGGTCATCCTGCTGCGCTTCTGGCAGCCCAAGGAGAACTTATGTCTTTGACCACGAAAAAGCCGCCACCAAAGAAGAGCACAACTACACCGGCGGCCAGATATTCCGCGCCTGGACCCCCTATCTGTTTCTCACCCTGATGGTGCTGCTCTGGGGCCTGCCGTCGGTCAAAACCAGCCTCGACAATCTCGGCAGGGTGGTCATCCCTGTCACCGGGCTTGACAACATGATTGTCAAAAAGGTCTCCACCCCCGAAGTCGGTCTGCAAAAGATTGCTGTTGTCAACACCGAGATCGACAAACTGACCGCCGCCCTACCGAAAACCGACGAGAAAGTGACCAAGACCGTTACCCTGCTCGGCGAATTGAAGACCCTGGAGGCCGGAATGGCCACCGTTGAGCAGCGGCTCGCCGGCAAGGGCGCCATCCTGACCGAAGAGCGATCCGCCGCCCTGGAACCGATTTTCAAGAAAGCCGACGAATTGAAGAAAATGAGCGAAGGCCTGGTCAAAGACAAGTTGGTGGAGAAAGATCAGTTCAAGAGCCTGACCAAGGCGCTGACCGATCAGCTGCCCACCAAGATTGCTGCCAAGTACAACTTTAACTACCTGTCCGCCGCCGGTACCGCTATCCTGATCGCGGCCTTCCTTTCAGCTCTGATTTGCGGCGTCGGCTTTGGCGATGTTATGAAAATAGCCGGCAAGACCCTGTTCGACATGCGCTTTCCCTGCCCTGACCGTTGCTTCGGTCCTCGGCTTGGCCTATGTCATGAACGCCTCGGGCATGACCAACTGCCTCGGTCTGATCTTCACCAAGACCGGCCACTGGTTCCCGTTCATCGCCCCGATCCTCGGCTGGCTCGGCGTCTTTCTCACCGGTTCCGACACCTCGAGCAACGTCCTCTTCGGCGGTTTGCAGAAGGCCACGGCTGAGCAGCTGGGCATCAGCCCGATCCTCACCGGCGCCGCCAACACCAGCGGTGGTGTCATGGGCAAGATGATTTCACCCCAGTCACTGGCAGTAGCCACCGCCGCTTGCGGCATGGTCGGCGAGGAGGGCAGCCTGTTTCGCTTCACCCTGAAGCATTCGCTCTTCCTGACCTTCCTGGTCTGCGTCATGGTCTACCTCCAGGCCTACTACCTGCAGTGGATGATTCCTTAACCACCTCCTTCCGTCTTTCTCTTCCAGGCGTCAGCCGGGCGACTCCCCCTGCCCGGTTGACGAGCCCCCTGGGAAGGAGGACGAATGCCACTCCGGGCGGTCCGTTCCAGCCGCCCGGGGTTCTCCTTGTCGGGGACGCTCCTCGCGTCCCCGTTTTTTCTGGTCACGAGGTGAACAATATTCATCACATCCCTGGACAAGACCGCCAGCCGCCTTTGACAACCTGTTGCATTTCCGCAGATTCTCGAGTAGGAAAAGAACCCTTTTGACGATTTTCCTCTTTTTCACAGGAAGACCATGAACTTCAAACCAATCAAACCCAAGAAAGTTTCCAGCCAGATTGCTGACCAGATCCGCGAGTCAATCCTCGCCGGCGACTTCACCCCCGGTGATAAATTGCCGCCGGAGCGAGAACTGGCCGAGATGTTCGGTGTTTCCCGGCCTTCGGTCCGCGAGGCCCTCAACATCCTGTCCTCAGCCGGCCTGGTGATGTCCTATCAGGGCGGCGGCACGGTGGTGCAGTCCCTGGTCGACCCAAACCAGGGCAACTCGCTGAGCGAACTGATCCGCAGCCAGCAGGAAAGAGCCCTTGAGGTGATCGAGGTCCGTAAATGCATGGAGTCATGGACTGTCTACTTCGCCGCCCAACGCGCCCTGCCCGAGGACCTGCGCCGCATGGAAGACATCCTGGCGGACATGGAGAAAAATCTGACAGGCCAACAGCCCTCCGAAGACCTTGATGCCAACCTCCACATCGTCATCGCCCGGGCCACGCACAACATTGTCTGGCTGCACCTGATGCAGTCTATTTTTGACGCGATGAAGGAATTCCAGCGCGGCGTCTGGCGGGCGGTGTACCTCACCCGCGAAGATCACAACCTGCTGTACCGTCATCACGCCGCCATCGTCACCGCCATTCGCTCCAGGGATGCGGAAGGTGCCCGCGAGGCAATGATGCAGCATCTCACCTTCGCCGAACAGCGGAGCAGTGCCTACGTGGCGCGCAATCCGGCCTGAGGAGCGCCCCATGATTTTTCGCTCTCCGTAATCCGGATGGCGTTTACCCCTTCGTTTTTTCACCAACCCTTTTTTCCCTGATTAACGGCCTCTCGGCACGCGCCCTTCCTCCGTTCGCCTTCCGAGTGACTGTCTCCGCGCCTTCTCCTCGAAGAGGCAAAACGCTGAACACCTCCATTTTTTATTTGACAGAACAGTTTCCCGGTGATAATTGGTATGACAACAATACCACCGCTGAATAAGCATCCAGCTTCAGGTGTTTGCGGCGGGAAGGCCAACCCGGCATGGGCAATCGCATCAGAGGAGAACAGTCGATATGTTAGACAAGACCATCATTGAACAACTCGAGACCCTGGTAGGAAAAGACAATGTACTGACCGGAAAGGTCGACATGGTGGCGTACAGCTATGATGCAACCGCCGACATGCCGCGCCAGAAACCGGATGTGGTTGTCTTGCCGACAAGCGCCGAAATGGTGCAGGAAATTGTCCATCTGGCCCGCCGCAACAAAATCGCCATCTACCCGCGCGGCGCCGGCACCAATCTGAGCGGCGGTGCCATCCCCTTAAAAAAGGGCATCGTCATCTCGTTCCAGAAAATGAACAAGATCCTCGAAGTCGATGCCGCCAACCTTACCGCCGTGGTCCAGCCGGGTGTAGTCATCGCTGCCCTCAACACTGCTGTCGCTCCGCACGGCCTTATCTACCCGCCCGACCCAGGTACCGTGGCCACCGCCACTATGGGCGGCTCCGCTGCCGAAAACTCCGGCGGCCTGCGTGGCCTCAAGTATGGGGTGACTAAAAACTATATTATGGGCATGGAGGTGGTGCTGGCCAACGGCGAGAAGGTGCGCTTCGGTGGCAAGACCGTGAAAAACGTTACCGCCTATGACTTCTCCAACCTCTTTGTCGGTTCCGAAGGGACGCTTGGCATCATCACCGAGTTGACCGCCAAACTCATCCCAGGCCCCAAATATCGCCGCACCATGATGGGTATCTTCAAGACCCTGGTCGATGCAGGCAATGCGGTCGCCGGCATCATCGCCGCCCAGGTCATCCCCGCCACCCTGGAAATCATGGACCGGATGACGATCCGTACGGTCGAGGATTTCGCCCATATCGGCCTGCCCACCGACGCTGCGGCCCTGCTGCTTATCGAAGTTGACGGCATGTCCGAGGATGTGGTTCGTGCCGAGGCCGAAGCGGTGATGCAGGTGGTCAAGGACAACAACGGCGACCTCAAGGCTGCCGAAACCGACACGGAGCGCGACCAGTTATGGACCGCGCGCCGCAACGCTCTTCCCGCCCTGGCCTCCCTCAACAATACCGTCATCCTTGAAGACGCCACCGTCCCCCGTTCACGCATCACCGACATGCTGGTTGCCTGCGAGGCCATCGGCAAGAAATACAATCTGACGCTCGGCACCTTCGGTCACGCTGGCGACGGCAACCTCCATCCCACCATCCTCTGCGATAAGAATAACCAGGACGAAATGGGCCGCATGCACAAGGCGGTCGATGAGATCTTTCAGGTGGCCCTGAGCTTCGGCGGCACCCTTTCAGGCGAGCACGGTATCGGCATGGCCAAAATGAAGTACTTAGGCGACGAACTCGGCCAAAGCGGCCTCAACCTGATGCGCAGCATCAAAGAGTCAATGGATCCGGAATACATCCTTAATCCGGGCAAGATGGTGCCCCTGCGGGAGGCCTGATCATGACGACAATTGAAAAAACCCGGGAGCAACGGACGGGGAAGACCTACCACGATGACTTGGCGATTGTCCGCGAGGAACTCGACAAGTGCATGAAGTGCGGCAATTGCATGTCCGTTTGCCCGGTCTACGGTGCGGATAAGCTTGAGACCTCGGTCACCCGTTCGAAGATTGCGGTGGCCGAAGCTGTGTTGGACGGCGAGCTTGATCTGGACGATCCGCAGGTCTACGAGATGCTCTTCAACTGCCTGGTCTGCAAGTCCTGCATGACCAATTGCCCGACCAAGGTCAATTTTGACCGGATCATGCTGGCGTTGCGGGCAGCCTTAGTGCGGAAGAACGGCTTGCCCTGGCTGAAGAAGATGATCTTTTCCACCCTCAAACACCCCAAGCTCTTCGATGCTGGCATGCGCGTCGGCGCCGCCATGCAGGGGCTGGCTTTCAAAAGCGACAAGGGCGGCAAGGCAATCTCGCCCCGTTCACCCTTTGCCCGAGTGGGCAGTTCCATCGGTTTCGATAGTGAAAAGCAGATGCCCGCGCTCAATATAACACCGCTCCGCGACCGGATAGATGAGGTGGTCAAGACCTCCGGCACCACCATGAAAGTGGCCTTTTTCACCGGCGATTCCCTGAATTATTTTTACCCCGATGCCGGCCAGGATCTGATCGAGGTGTTGAGCGCCAACAACATCGAGGTCCATATTCCCAAGGCGCAGAACTGCTGCGGCGTTCCGGTCCTGGTGCATGGCGACGTCGAAACCGTTCGGACTTTGGCCCGCAAGAACATCGACGCCTTCGACAAGACCGGCTGCGAGTATCTGATCACCGGCTGCGGCTCCTGCGGCGGCGCCTGGCAGCACGACTATGTCGAGATACTTGCCGCTGATCCTGTCTACGGTCCCAAGGCAGAATACTGGGCTAAACGGACCTATGACATCTCAACATTTCTCACCCGGGTGATCAAGCTTCGGCCGTCCACAGGGCGGGTGGAGCGGGTCGTGACCTATCACGATTCCTGCCACCTGAAAAAATCAATGAAGGTTTCTGCCGAGCCGCGCGAAATCCTCAAAGGTATCCCCGGCATCACCTTCAAGGAAATGTCGGCCCCGGACACTTGTTGCGGCAGCGGCGGCTCCTATGTTCTCTCGCACCATGAAACGTCCGCCGTTATCGGCCGGAAGAAAGCCGAGGACATCAACCGGACCCAAGCCGACACGGTCTCCGTCGGTTGCCCGGCCTGCATGATGCAACTCCTGGACAACGTCCACCGTGCCGGCGGCAAACAGGAGGTCACCCACTTTATTTCGTTGCTGGCGGAGTCGTACCGGCAGGAAAAAACCGGGAAAGATTCCGGCCGCTGAACCACTCTTGCCGCACAAACCAAAAAAGGGGCGGGAGACATTTGTCTCCCGCGCCCTTTTTATTCGTGACGAGCAGGCCGCCCTGAAGCTTGGGAAGTTGATAAAAGGAAGCCTCTACCACTTCTCCTGGTGGACGCATTCCGGATTATAGCGGGTGCGGGGCGCGCTCTCCTGAGCCGGCCAGCCAAGAGCAATACCGGCAACCGGAATAACATGCCCGGGCAGGCCGAACTGCTGAGCAACCGCAGCGATCCGCTCCTCGCGGGGATGAATGCCCAGCCAGCAGGCCCCCAAGCCTAGGGCATTGGCAGCCAGGAGAATATTTTCGATCGCGGCGCTCAAATCCTGGAGGAGAAAGGACAGCTGCTGGTCATGCGCGCGGTTGAGATCACCGCAGACCACGAGGGCCGCGGTGGCCTCTCCCAGCATCTTGCCATTGGGCAGGCATGACCCCAGTCGATCCAACGATGTTCGGGAGCGGAGCACAATAAAATGCCAGGGATCCTTGGCCACTGCCGAAGGCGCAGCCATGGCCGCTTCAAGAAGATCGATCAGCATAAATTCAGGGATCTCGCGATCTGTGAATTGACGGATGCTACGCCGGGAAAAAATGAAATTCAGTTGGGAATTCATGCGAGTATCCTCCGGAAACCTGTTGAGATTGCGCTATCGAAATCGTGTTCCCGCACGACACCAGTCAGATCGAGGTCCGGCGCTGGTCACCCTGAAACTGGCGGCATTGATCCATGTAACAACCGATGATTTCCGCTACAGCCTCGGGCGTGTCGACTACATGGAACAAATCCAGGTCGCCGGGTGTGATACACCCATTGGGCAGCATCTCTGCCCGAATCCAGTCGAGCAACCCCTGCCAGTAGCTGCTCCCGAACAGCACGATGGGAAACTGCCGAATTTTTTTTGTCTGGATCAGGGTCAGCGATTCGAAAAACTCATCCATGGTGCCAAATCCACCCGGAAAAATGACATAGGCCATGGCGTAGCGGACGAACATCAGCTTGCGGATAAAAAAATAGCGGAACGTGAGGCTGCGGTTCTGGTAGTGGTTGGGATGCTGCTCCCGGGGCAGAACAATGTTCAGCCCGACCGAGGTGCCGCCCGCCTCGAAGCAGCCGCGACTGGCCGCCTCCATGACGCCGGGGCCGCCGCCGGTGATCACTGCCAGATTCTTCCGGCACAATAGGCCGGCTGTCTCCCTAGCGGCGATGTAATAGGGTGATGCCTCGCCGAATCGGGCGCCGCCGAAAATCGAAACCGCCGGTCCAAGATCGTTGAGGGTTTCAATGCCGTCAATCAATTCGGCCTGAATACGAAAAATCCGCCAGGCCTCCGAGGTTTTCAGATCATCCATAACAGATTCGCCCAATAAAATAGGCAGGGAGAAACAGATCCTCCCTGCCTGTTCTTGATTATTCCCCCTCCATCAACGCGCTGGCAGTCGAAGGTGGAAAAGGTTCAGACCAGACTTTTAAAGAAGTCGTTGCCCTTATCGTCCACCAGGATGAAAGCAGGGAAGTCAACCACTTCGATCTTCCACACCGCTTCCATGCCCAGCTCGGGATAATCCAGGCACTCGACCTTCTTGATGTTTTCCTCGGCCAACAGGGCCGCCGGGCCGCCGATGGAACCGAGGTAGAAGCCGCCGTGCTTCTTGCAGGCATCGGTCACCTGCTGGGAGCGGTTGCCTTTGGCGATCATCACCATTGAACCGCCGTTGCTCTGGAACAGGTCGACATAGGAATCCATGCGGCCGGCCGTGGTCGGACCGAAGGAACCGGAGGGCTTGCCGGGCGGGGTCTTCGCCGGACCGGCATAGTAGACCGGATGTTGCTTGAGATAGTCGGGCAGCGGCTTGCCGGCGTCCAAAATCTCTTTCCATTTGGCGTGGGCAATGTCGCGGCCGACGATAATGGTGCCGGTCAGCAACAGCGGGGTGGAAACCGGGTGTTTGGTCAGTTCGGCCCGGACCTTGTCCAGCGACTGATTGAGATCGATCTTGATCGCCTGGGACGAACTGCGGTCGCGGTACTTGGCCGGGATCAGTTTGCCGGGGTCGGCATCCATCTGCTCGATCCACAGACCGTCTTTGTTGATCTTGGCCTTGATGTTGCGGTCGGCCGAGCAGGAAACGCCCATGCCCACCGGACAGGAAGCGCCGTGTCGGGAGAGGCGGACGACGCGGATGTCGTGGGCGAAGTACTTGCCGCCGAACTGAGCGCCGAGGCCGAGCTTGCCGGCTTCATCGAGCAGTTCTTTTTCCAGTTCGACATCGCGGAAGGCACGCCCCAACTCGTTGCCGCTGGTGGGCAGGGCATCGAGGTACTTGGTTGAGGCCAGCTTGACGGTCTTGAGGCAGGTTTCGGCGCTGGTGCCGCCGATAACAAAGGCAATGTGGTAGGGCGGGCAGGCCGCCGTGCCGAGTGTCTTCATCTTTTCGACCAGGAACTTCTTCAGGGTGCCGGGATTGAGCAGGGCCTTGGTCTCCTGATAGAGATAGGTCTTGTTGGCGCTGCCGCCGCCCTTGGCCAGGAAGAGGAATTTATACTCGCTGCCGGTGGTGGCGTAGATATCGATCTGTGCCGGCAGGTTGGTCTTGGTGTTGACCTCCTCATACATGGTCAGAGCCGCGTTCTGGGAATAGCGCAGGTTCTCTTCGGTGTAGGTGGTGTAGACGCCGGCGGAGATCTGCTCGGCATCGTCACAGCCGGTCCAGACATTCTGTCCTTTCTTGGCGACAACACAGGCCGTACCGGTATCCTGGCAGACCGGCAGCACGAAGTTGGCGGCAACCTCGGCGTTGCGCAGCATGGCCAGCGCCACTTCTTTGTCGTTATCGGAGGATGCCGGATCGTCGAAGATCTTGGCTACCTGCTGATTATGGGCGGGACGCAGAAGGAAGGAGACCTCGCGCATCGCCTGATTTGCCAGCACCTTGATACCTTCAGGCGCTACTTTCAAGACTTCCTGACCGTTGAAGGTCTCCGCCGAGACATACTTGCCGGAACCCTCCAACAAACGAAACTTAGTCTCATCTTTACCGAGAGCGAAGGGATCCTGATACACAAAACCTGCCATAATAATGCTCCTTGTTTAAATGAAAAGAAGACGGAGGGACCGACCGCGTCGTTTCGGTCGATCTGTCCGACAAACTAAAAAAACTCTCGTCAATGAACCCTCCCGGATCAGTGGTTGCACACTTCCAGCCGCCCCCGGGTCGGCGCTGTTCTATCCTGTCTTCACCGCCACGCCGGGCGTGCGACATTCATCAATTCGTCACGGCAAGCCCAGCACCGGACAAATTTTCAACTTTTCTTTTTACCCTGCCATGCCGACAAAGGCAAGACCGATAAAAAGCGGAACAGTCGGCATCTTACATGCTTGCCGGCCCAGGGTCGCCGGTGACCCGCCCGCTTCTTCCCCTCAACATTCCCAGCGGGTGCCGGCAGCGGCAAAAAAGAATCGATCGCCGAACAATTGCTGTAACCGTGCGCAATTGGCCAAACCTGTGCAATGGGAGGCGCCCAGACGTTGGACCCCGAACCGGTCCAGGGCCGCTACGGTGGCGTCGAACTGCCGTTGATCGGCAAACCCGAGGTGCGTGCCGCCGATGACCATATGAATCGGACGACCGGGCAGCATGGCGTTGACATGGGTGAGGATATTGATAAGGCCGGCATGGGCGCAACCGAGCACGACCGTCAACCCTTTGTCGGTATCGACCACCATGGACAGGTCGTCGCGGAGTTCATCCTGCTGCCAGCCTCCTTCCGCTGCGCGGATTTTCATCGTGACGTCGGGCGGCTCGAAATCGGTTATCTTGGGAACCTCGCCGGTCAGATAGATGCCAGGAAAAATCTCAATGAACTCCTTGACCGGCTGAAAACGCGCCCCCAAGGACTCCAGATAACCCTGTTTGTGGCGAATGCCGATTTCCCGGCACTGCCCGTCTTTGAACCAGTACCGGTCGACAAATCCGTCCGGGTGCATGAACACATCTATCCCGCCGCTCACCGACAAGAGATCCGGCAGACCGGAGGCGTGGTCATAGTGACCGTGACTGATAACCGCCCCGTCCAGCCGAGTCAGGTCAACCCCCAGCACCCTGCTGTTGTTGAGCAGTCCCAACCCTTGTCCGGTATCAAGGAGCACATGGTGCGACCCTGCGGCGACATGGACGGCCCAGCCGTGTTCGCCCATCAAGCCGTGGGGCACGGCAACGGAATTTTCACAGAGAACAGTTAACTGACAGTCCATGGCTCCCTCCTTGCGGTCATCGTGAGCGGGCAATCCATACCTCACTAGAGGCTTGGTTAGGTTGATTATTACTGACGGTTACCACCTCGTCCTCCATCCGTCAAGGCTACACCAAATCCGCCATGACCCGGTTGGCCAGAGGCAACCCCTTGCGGGTCAGAAAAAGTCGATCTCCCTGGAGAGTGAGCAGGCCCTGACCCAGGAGCAGGCTGAGGGTCTGCCCGTAATAGACAGGAAGATCAAGGCCGAATCGCTGCCGCAGGGCCGAGACCGAAACCCCGGACAGCATCCGCAGTCCCATGATCACGGTTTCACGAAAGGCGGCTTCGGTCTCGAGCTGTTCCACCTCCGGCCACACCGATTGGCCCTCGGCGAGGAGCTGACAAAAGGTCGAAAGATCGGCAACGGAGGCCCGCCGCCCGCCGCCAAAGGCCGACACTGCGCCAGGGCCCAATCCCAGGTAGGCACCATTCTGCCAGTAATTGCAATTATGACGACATTCGCGGCCGGACACCGCATAGTTGGAAATCTCATACCGCGCCAGGCCGCTCCGGCCAACAGCGGTTTCCATAATAGCCATCATCGCCAACACCTCGTCTTCGGGGGGCAGGACCAACTGCTGTCGCTCTGCCAGCACGTAAAAAGGCGTTTCTGCCTCCACTGTCAACTCATACATCGACAGGTGGACAGGGGCAAGGTCCAATGCTCGATTCAGCGTCTCCCGCCAGCTGCCGACGGTCTGCCCCGGCAGGCCATACATCAGGTCAAAACTGTAATTGTCGAATCCGGCCCGGCGGGCCGAGGTGATGGTTGCCAGGGCCTCGACGCTGTTGTGGATGCGGCCAAGCTGCAGCAATTCCCGGTCATCAAAAGATTGGACGCCTATGGAAAGGCGGTTGAACCCGACACGGCGCAACTCGCTTATCCCGCTAGCATCAATGGTTCCAGGGTTGACCTCAATAGTGATTTCCGGCTGATCTGTGACAAAGGGGAGCAAGCGGCGAAAATCAGCCAACAGCCCAGCCAGGGCCTCCACCGGCAGGACAGAAGGTGTGCCGCCGCCGAAAAAGACGGTGGCAAAGGTAAGTGTTTGTATTTCGGGAAGATACGCCAACTGCCGCATTTGTTCGTGCACTGCGTCGAGATAACGGCGAATATCGTGCGTCGTGGCGGGAAAGGAATAAAAACTGCAATACGGGCACTTCGTACGGCAAAAAGGCACGTGCAGGTAGAGCCCGGCTTGGCCGTTAGGGTTCATCAGCCGGTTCGCTCGAGAATGCGGCGGCAGTCGTCGCGGATCCGGGTCATGATACCGTGGTCGGCAAAGCTGTAGACCTGGTCGCTGGCCCCGATGATCAGGTGGTCGAGTAGATTGATGTGCATGAACGAGCAGATCAGGTGGAGCGAACGGGTCAGTTCCTCGTCCTGACGGGAGGGGGTGAGCGCACCCGAGGGATGGTTATGGGCAATAACCAAGGCGCTGGCGTTGCGAGCGAGGGCCGCCTTGACCAGTTCGCGCGGGTAGACGGTATTGACCGTTACCGTGCCCTCGGCCACCACGGCGGAATCGATGATCCCATGGGCGGCGTCGAGGAAAACCACGGTCAGGACTTCATGCTGCAATTCCCGCATAGCGTGGATCAGATAATCGGCCACCTCGCGGGAGGAGTGGATATATTGTTTGCCGGCAATTCGCTGGCGGAGGTAGCGCCGGGCCACCCCCTGAATAAACTGGAGGGCAAAGATATTCTTTGGGCCGATGCCCTTGACCTGCTGCAATTGCACCGGCGAGGCGTCGAGCACAGCGGGCAGGGTCTTGAACTGTGCCAGAGCCGTCCGCGCCGCCGCCTTGCAGTCCGAGCGAGGTGTGCCGAAGGTCAGTAACAGCTCAATAACTTCGCTGTCAGTAAAGGCCTCAATCCCTTGCTCGAAGAATTTATCGCGGAGCCGCTGGCGATGCCCCTCGCCCTTCTCTTGCCACTCGCTCTTGTCCACAGCTGTCCCCTAGGTGTTGAGCTCCTGCTGAAACAGGGTGTTGGCCAGCTGCGGGTTGGCCTGCCCCTTGGTCTTCTGCATCAGTTGACCGACGAAAAAGCCGATCACTTTGGTTTTGCCCTCGCGGAACTGCTGCGCCTGTTCCGGATTGGCGGCGATGATCTCGCGCACCAAGGTAACCAAAGCGCCCTCGTCGCTCATCTGCACCAATCCCTTGGCCTTGACGATCTGTTCCGGATCGGCACCGGAAACAAGCATCTCGGCAAAGACGGTCTTGGCAATCTTGCCCGATATCGTACCCGTCTCAATCATCAGCAGCAATTGGGCCAGTTGCCCGGGTCGCACCGGGCAGGCGCCGATTCGTTCCGGACCGTAATCGCGCAGAAGTTCGGTGCCGATGAAGTTGGCAAGCTTCTTAGCGTTGCCGTATTGGCGATAAGCCTCCTCGAAAAAATCGGCCAGCTCGCGGGAAGCAGTGAGAATCTCAGCATCGTAATCGCTCAGCTCGAAATCGCGAACAAATCGCAGCCGCCGTTTGTCCGGCAGTTCCGGCAGCAACCGCCGTACCGCCTCGATCCATTCCTCATCGAGCACCACGGGGATAAGATCCGGATCGGGGAAATAGCGGTAATCGTGGGCCTCCTCCTTGCCCCGCATCGATTCGGTCCGCCCCTTGTCCGCGTCCCACAGCAGGGTCTGCTGCACCACCTTGCCGCCTTCCAGTAGCAAATCGCGTTGCCGCCGCTCCTCATATTCCAGGGCCAGCTGCACATTACGAAACGAGTTCATGTTCTTCAGCTCGGTGCGGGTGCCGAGTTCCTTCTGCCCCACCGGTCGCAGGGAAATGTTGGCGTCGCAGCGAAAACTGCCCTCCTGCATGTTGCCGTCGCAGATGTCCAGATAACGGACAATGGCGTGCAACTTTTTCAGATAGGCTGTCGCCTCTTCCGGCGAACGGAGGTCGGGTTCGCTGACGATCTCCAGCAACGGCGTGCCGGTGCGGTTGAGATCGACATAACTGACGGGATCGCGCTCGTCGTGGACCAGCTTGCCAGCATCTTCCTCCATGTGGATGCGGGTGATGCCGATGGTCTTGGGTGTACATGCCCTCCACCTCGATCTCGATCTGGCCGTGCTCGCAGATCGGGAGATCAAATTGGGAAATCTGATAGCCCTTGGGCAGGTCGGGATAAAAATAGTTCTTGCGGGCAAACCGGTTTTCCCGGTTGAGGGTGCAATCGGTGGACAGGCCAAGTTTAATGGCCGATTCCACCACCTTGCGGTTGAGTACCGGCAGGGAGCCCGGCATGCCTAGGCAGACCGGGCAGGTGTGGGTGTTGGGCGGCGCGCCAAACTCGGTGGAGCATCCACAAAAAATCTTGCTCTTGGTCTTCATCTGGGCATGGATTTCCAGCCCGATCACGGTTTCAAATTCCATAGGTGCAGCGTATTGGTAAAGGATTTATCCCTGATGGGCACCAGATCCGATCCAGGAACGAATCTTGACCAGTTCGTCGTCCCAGAGTTTTGAGGCCCTGATGTTGATATACATCCGGAACAGGTCGCCCACCAGTTGGGTCAACTGTTCAAAGAGGGCAATCCGTTCCAGGATGCGCCCCTCCATGCTTTCGGCATTCTTGCCCTCATCGGCAGAGTCAACGGTTTTTGGCAGGCGGACATTGCGAAACTCGAAGATCGCGGCCGCCAGGGTCACACTGAATTCATAATCGCCGTGGGCCAGACGGATACGGGCCTGCTCCGGCTTCTTCGCCAGACCGAGCCCAGCCCGCGCCTCTTTCAACTCGGTTTGCAGACCGCGACAGATCACCTTTTCGCTGGCATCGCCCTCGCCGTACTCAAGCAACATGTGTTTTTCAAAAATCACCAGGACATCGCCCCGTCTCGGCACCTCGACATAGCCGCCGCGTTCTTCCGACTTATACCAGAGCCAGGCGAGAAACTCCTGACCGAGAAATTTTTTCTCCTGAATGAGATCAACTAGATCCATGTATTTTTCCGTTTTCTTGCCAGCAACAGGGCCGCAATGGTTAGAGTTCGAGAGTCAACGCTTCCGCTCCGGATTTCTTCTCCGAGGCATCGACACTCTTTTGAAAAATGGCTGCTGCCCGTTCCTGATACTGCTTGGCCTCCTCGGGCTGGCGCTGACTGGTACACAATTTGGCCAATTCCTGGAGGATGGCAGCCACGCTCGGATGCTCGGGGCCATGCAGGGTTTCGTTGATCAGCCAGGGATTTCTGGTAGCAGGCAAAGGCATCGGCATACCGCCCCTGGAGCCGATAGGATTCAGCAAGACTGTTAAGGCTTATCGCCAGTTGGGGATGGGTCGGCCGCAGAGCTTTTTCCCGGATACGAACCAGCCGTTCATAAAGCGGCACCGCCTCCTTCTCCATTTCCAACTCCATGCACAAAGCCGCCAGCTTATCGAGAATACTGGCCAGAACCGGATGTTCGGGCCCGCGCTTCTTCTCAAGGATTACCAGTGCCTTCTTATAGAGGGAAACCGCCTTGTCATATTCGCCAAGCGTTTCTTGCAGTTCGCCGATCTGGCACCAACTGGTGGCCATCTCCGGATGATCCTGCCCCAGTTTCTTCGCCAGCATGGTCATGGATTCCTTGTAGAGAGGACCAGCCTTCTGGTATTGGCCGCTCAGCACATAGGTGTAGGCCAACTCCCGTTGGGCCAGGGCCAGAGCCAATGGATCGTTTTCACTGCTCTCTCTGGACAGGCGGACAAAGGTTTCAAGCCACGGCAGGGCTGCCTTGTAATTGTAAAGGCTGCGCGCCGTTCGACCGGCAGCGTGGAGGAAGCTTAGATTGTCCGGCTCCTGTTCCACAGCGTGCCGGTAGAGATCAAGAGCCTGTTGCAGATCAACCCGGGATTCAGCCAGTTGGCCTCGGCTGAAGGCTATCCGGGCGGCAAAGGGAGGCGGTTGCTCGGCCAAACTGGCCAGAAACTCTTCTGCCGCCACGCCATCGCCGTTTCGCAACTGCTCGATAGCTGCCTCCAGGGCCGTTCCCCCAATCTGACCGTGCAACTGCTCCAGGGCTTCCAAAACCTGCTGATAACTAGCCACTTCCTCGACATAACTATCGGCAAGGAGGGCCAATTTGTCGTTCATAATTACCAACTCACGCTGCAACCGGTCCCTCAGCGTGTCGTCGCAACTGCCAATGGCCTGAGTCAGCAGGGATCGTTGCCGTTCTTCCAGTCCATTTAAACGTGTCGAATAGGCATCCAGGGTCAAACGGACGAGCGGCAAAACGAAGTCGCCAGGGGTCGGTGCAGCCGGGAGATCGGCTAGGCCGCCCTCCTCTTCTGCCTTCGCTGGGGTGTCCGGAGGGAACGGTTCGGAGGCGGGGACCTTTTCATCTGCCCCCAAGGAAGCAAGTGTTTCCGCCTCGGTCGCAGACGCGGTTTCCTGCTCGACAACCGCCTTAACCGGCACCGCCGAAACAGTCTCTGCTTCTCTCTCCGGCGCTTCTTCGATTACCGCAATCTCGGGGATCGACGACGTATCGACTGGGACCGCTTCCAGTTCGATCATCTCCAGAACCTCATCCGGTTCTGCCAGGACAGGTTCCGACTTCAAATCAACAAATTCCAGCTCATCGCCGGCAATCGTCACCGGCTGGGCTGCAAGTGGAGCAGACAACTCCACTGTCTCGTCGGTGACATCCGATGCCCCCTCGACCTCCGGCACAACCTCGGGTTCGATCAGACAAACTTCGTCCGCCTCAACCGCTCCTGCGACTTTTTCCTCCGCCACAGCAGGTCCTACCGTGTCCGCCCGCTCTTCCTCCGGTTGGGAGAGAAGGCCTATGGGTTGTTCATCAGCTTCGCTCTCCATGGATTTCTTTTGCGAAGCCCGATTTTTCAACATCAGGACAATCACAAGCAAGCGCGGCAACAACAAGAGCCGCAAGCACAGAGCCGTTCATTTCTCCTCCATCGTTTTCAGGGTGAGCAGTCTTTATTATCCGATCAGAGCAAAATGGCTGGGCGCATTTCTTCGTATTTTTCCAAGGCTTCACCTTCCGCCATGCGCAGGCCGGTAAGCCAGGGGATCTGTAGAATCAGCGAAAGGTGGAAGGTCTCCTTGAACAGGTCCTCCAACAGTGCCATTGCCTTTTTGCTCGTGGAAAAAAAGAGTAGGGTGTTGTCGGCAAGATTCCAGCAGAGATCGTAGGTCGATGGAACAGGGTGTGATTGACGCATCAACTCTGAGCGGATGCGCTCCTTGATTTCCAAACGGGCAGCCCGGTTCAGACGCGGGATCTGTTTTTCCCGTTTGATCCGTTCCTCTTCTTTCATGACATATTTTTTCAACACCGACGGCGTCACCTTGCGCTCGTCAACCCGCATAGTCAGGGCAATGTAATCGCCGGCTGCATAGGAACTGTAGGCGAAACCAGCGTCGAACATATCTGCCACCGATACCCAGCCAATGGAGTATTCATCCATGGTGTCGTCGATATCTCTGAAACTCATCGCCGCTATCCTTTGACCGGCAACATCCCAGAAAGAGGTCGGGGAGTTCCCCAACAACCGAAAAACGCGTCAATGACGCCGAACCTGTCAATAACCCCATGCCAACCCACACTCATCAATGTTCACCGGACTGTACTCCGCCCGCAATACCTATTCATATAATTCTCAATTGTACTAGCAAACCCGCATGGAGACCACAAGGAATTTAGCGGAAAACGACACTCCCGGAAATCAAGCGGAGTACGGCAAGCCCTGTTTGACAATGAAAATATATTTGCTTCTCTTATTTTTCATTGACACCCGAAATGGAACTTAGTAGAGAGAGGCTCTCGAAGTCAAAGGGTCGTTAACTCAGCCGGTAGAGTATCTGCCTTTTAAGCAGAGAGTCGCGCGTTCGAATCGCGCACGACCCACCAACATTGCTATCAGGACTTGTCCCCATCGTCTAGCCAGGTCCAGGACACCGGCCTTTCACGCCGGCAACACCGGTTCAAATCCGGTTGGGGACGCCACATAATGTTCAGCTAAATACTGAACAACATACTCGCCCCCTTGGAAAGCAATTTCCAAGGGGGCTTTTCTGTTTGTGCTGGACTGCACAAAACAAAGGCCCTCTTGGAATCCAATTCCAAGAGGGCCTTTTTGTTTTGGTGCTGGCCTATTCGGACCAGTCAATAAAAACAGCTCACCAGGAGATCCTCATGAGCTACTGATTAGAACCCTAAAAAAGCAAAAGGTCTTCGGTGGTGGAACACCGAAGACCTTCTCTTGAGATCTTGAAAGAACTCAATAAGGGAAAGTAAAAATGCTCTTATTGGTTACCCGAAAAAAAAACGGGTGTCAAGTGTTAAGGGGAAATTTTTGCTTTTTTTCCTGGGTTCAGGGGAAATAGAAATGCAAACGTATACAATCGGTTATGGGAAATTTCGTGTGCAGGAGTGGCTGTTAAAAGCAAAAATTTCGACGAGTGCAAAGATGACGTATACAGTCCTGGCGACATGCTCTGGCGGCAAGGATCACACTTGGCCGAGTCAGAAATATTTGGCTGATCAACTGATGGTATCGGTGCGGAGCATTCAGCGTTATCTGCAGGAACTTGTTCGCGCCGGGTTAATTACAATCTGTTGGGAACGTATCAAAGGTTGCAGCCGCAGGGTGTACTGGTTTCTGCAAAATAAAATAATGGGTCCGGATTACCCCAATCCAGTGGTTCAGAACGGGAATAGTGGTACGACAAAAATGGTAGACCAACACGACAATTTGTCGCCCCATCTAGATAATAAGGAAAAAGTTATAGAAATACCCCCCTTCCCCCCTTCTGTGGAAAGTAATCTGATCACCTTTCCTGCCGCCTTCGAAGCTGGGAGGGAATTTTGAAAATCGCAATTTTGGTGAGATTCGTAGGACAATCAGCAATGGCAGGAAGCAAAGGAAAAGCTGCATCAGGAATACCCTGAGATTAGGCCACTGCTCAATCTCCTGACATCCCGGATGACAGATTCCGGTTTTAGTTCTCGAAGGACCCAACCATATTTTTATGGCCATGATCGAAAAAAATCATGGCAGGAAAATTGAGATACGCCTTGAAGCAGGCAGGGATTTTACTTTTTTCATATGGAATTCAACCTGCATGAAATAATGAATAAAATAGAAGAAAAGTATCAAGCGGTCGAAGCCCTACGGGCTGAAGCAGATAGGAAGGCTCAGGCCGCAACAATCTTGGCCGCTAGGGTTGCCGAAGATGAGTTGTCGAAACTTTCGCTCAAACAGCAGTTTGAACTGGTAGCAAATGAATATCCACTGAAAAAATCGCAGTGGATGGCTTGGCAGATATTCTCACGCATGTCAATGCGCAAGGAACTTCCCAACATTTCAATATTATTGAAAAATATTTGTAACCATAAAGCAACGGATACATCCTGGAACAAGGATGGTGGCCGGTGGATACCGGCTTTGTCAAAGTGGCTAAAAGAACGGCGATGGATGGACAAGCCTTATGGCTGAACAGGACAAAAAGCAACAAAAACCAAGGCTAGGGCGTGGCGAGGCCCGAGTGGAGTATCTCGCCTGTTTGGACAAAGTACGAAGACTACTCACAGATGGTCTTAATCTCGCGAGCATCCACAGGACATTGCATGAATCTGGCGAGATAACGATGGGGTACAAGACTTTTTACGATTTAGTCCGCCCTCGAACAAGAAAAAAATGTAGGTGCAAGTAATGAGAACCTCGAAACGTGGATGGGGCACAGTGGAATTCATAGCTTGCCGAGAGGAAGTTGCACAACTGCTATTAGCGGGCCATACGCTGACAGCTATACATCAGGTCCTCAAGGAAACTGGAAAGATCAGTATGGGGTATTCCCGATTTTATGCGCTCGTGGGTAGGTACAAACTTCTAAAGCCAGTATTGCCAAGGTTTTCTGATGAAATCGCACATACCACCAAAGAACCGACGATCAAACCGGTTTCGGCGGTGTTACCTGAAGAAAGAAAACGACCGTTAGGAACTGGTAACAACGATGCGACAATCATGATTGAGAACGACCCAGAAGAACAACGGAAAAAATTTCTATAAAGGAACCAAGCATGAGCACAATCCATTTCATCCTACAAGGCAAAGGTGGCGTCGGGAAATCGTTGGTTGCGTCACTTCTCTGCCAATATTTGAGGCAACACGGATTGCCTGTATCTGCCATTGATACCGATCCAGTCAACTCAACTCTTACGGGTTACAAAGAGCTGGAAGTCAAACGTCTCAATATCATGGAAGGTGACGATATCGATCAACGTCGGTTTGACACATTAATGGAGATCATTTTTCAGCAGCCAGAGAACGGCCATATCGTCATCGACAATGGCGCATCCAGCTTTGTGCCGCTCTGCTCCTACCTCAAAGAAAATGACGCCCTCGCTCTTCTTCGCAATGAAGGACATCGATCCTGCTGCATACAATTTTCACTGGTGGTCAAGCTATTGGAGATACAGCCGCCGGAATTGATGTCTTAGCCACGTCGTTTCCTGAAACGCCGCTGGTTATCTGGCTCAACCGGTATTTCGGCGACATTGCCACGGATGGGAAAAAGTTCGAAGAATTCAAAATTTACAAGGAACGCCATAGCCAGTTTCACGCTATTATTGAGATCCCGCACCGCAAACATTCGACTTTCGGTAAAGACCTTGAGGAACTGTACGTAAAACGCAGCACTTTTGACTCGGCGATCAATTCCAGCTTGCCAATCATGACCCGCCAACGCCTGAAAACGTTCTGGAATGATGTACAAGCGGTAATCGACAAAGCGAATCTGATTAAATAAGGAGGCGCAGTCATGGAAGACCGAAGCCACCACCATTTCCTCGCCAATTGAAAACGACCAGTGCGCGATAAATGACAAGATCGAAGACCTTACCATTATGCGCTGCCCCTATGACAAGGTTTCCGATCCGGTCGGCTATGCAATGACTAGTGCGATCGATGGTTCCTGCTTAACTGGCGCAGAGGAGCGCCAAACACTGCCGAGAAAGGGCTTGGCGCTAGACTGCCCTGGCATGTGATAGATATCGTTTTAATTACAGGCTACCGCCGCAAAACGAACGGGAACAATAGGAATCAACATGTCGGATCAGCGCTCATGCAGCAACGAGAAGCCACCAAACCACCTGCCATGCCTCTGTTGTCGGACGGCATTGGAATGAGCTTTGATCAAGTAATGGCCGACCTGGCTGCTCAACACAAAACGATAGTGTCAAAGGATGATCCGATCCTGATGGTGGTCACCATTCTCAACGCCTTTTTGACAGAAGAAGAAAAGCTCCTGGATCGTCACCGTAGGGCCCTGACAACCATTCTAGCTGATCGAACTGATCACTACGTTCAAGCCGTGGAACAGACCATCCGCCATGCCTTGGAGAAAGCCTGTCACAGTTCATCGCTAAGTGAGTATCAGAAAAATCTTTGTGGAACACTATGGAACGATGAACCAGATTTCGTTCCTCCATCACTTGGCTGGCTGCCATTATCGGTACATCGGCCTTGGTCAATGTAGCGGTCTTTGTCTGGCGGTAAGGTGAACGAAATGGGCATCGACAACCGGCTATTGGCATCGCTGGAGCATAATCTCGGGCCGGTCATCATGTCCGCGCTCCGAGATCCGGACGTTGTGGAAATCATGCTCAACCCGGACGGAAAAATCTGGATAGAAAAACTGGGGCACGAAATGGAAGCCGTCTCAGAGATGGCCACTGAACAAGCCCGGTTGGTGCTCTCCCTGGTTGCCAGCGGATTGGATACCGTCGTCACGCCGGAGCAACCGATTATCGAGGGTGAATTACCCCTGGACGGCTCCCGGTTTGAGGGTCTGTTGCCTCCGATTGTTTCAGCCCCGAGCTTCACGATCCGGAAGAAGGCCAGCCGTGTTTTCGGCCTGGACGAATACGTTCGGGCCGGAATCATGGATGCAGCCCTGATCCCTACCTTTCGGGATGCGCTTGCCTCACGGATCAATATCTTGGTTGTTGGCGGCACCGGATCGGGCAAGACCACTCTGGTTAACGCTCTGATTCTTGCCCTGGCGGCGCTCTGCCCCGCTGATCGCCTGCTGATCCTGGAGGACACTGTTGAGTTGGAACTCCCAGGTTCAAAAGTCCGAACACGGTTTTTTTCCGGACCTCGGATCATGTGGATATGCGCCGCTTGGTCAAGGTTACCATGCGGTACCGGCCCACACGGATCATTATCGGTGAAGTTCGCGACGGGGCAGCCCTGGACCTTTTGAAGGCCTGGAACACCGGTCACCCCGGCGGTATCGCCACGGTTCATGCCAACAGTGCAGCCGAAGGGTTGGACCGGCCGCCTTGAAGAATTGATTGCCGAGGCTACCACCGCGCCTAAACAAAAATTGATCAGTAAAAGCGTCGGTATGGTCGTTTTCATCGAACGCTCACCTGGAGGTCGCCGGATCTCTGCAAGAAGAAGTCTTGCGCGTCACCGGTTATGAAGCCAGAAACCGTAAGTATCAAACAGAGGTCGTTTATCATGCGTAACAAGATCGTTTTCGTCCTTGCTCATGTTGGCCGCAGTCACCCCGGAAATTGCCGCAGCTTCCGGCGGGATCACCGAGTTTTCCAGCCCATTGGAACAAGGTGGTCGACACCGTTACCGGCCCGGCAGGTAAATGGATTTCTATTGTCGCCATGGCGCTCTGTGGTGTTATTTTCATCCTCAACAAGGACGATCTTTCCGGCGGCTTTAAACTGCTGCTGCAGGTGTGTTTCGGCATCGGCTTCATTGCCTTCGCCACCTCTATCGTCAACAGCGTGTTTTCCTTCTCCGGCGCGGTTATCTAATGCGCACCGTGCCCATCCGCCAAAGCCTGCATCGGCATAATCAGGTGTTCGGGGCGGAACGCGAAATCGTCATGTTTAGCGCCCTGATTGCCTTGATGGTGGGGATAGGCGGCACGTGACACTTCATTCCGGAGTGTCAGCCGGTCTCTTCTGGTTGGGCTCGATCTCTCGTTTTGCGGCTGATCAGGCCAAAAGCGATCCGCAGATGTCTCGGGTCTGGATGCGGCACCTTAAGCGAACAGGACTGTTATTCGGCAAGAAGCCCCCGCTGGCGGTCCCGAGGATTCACATGCTGAAACTGGCGGACTACCGTCAGAGTGCCAAGGGATTGCCCGATCTGTTGCCGTATGCC
>CAVTDN010000015.1:0-46519 GCA_963733595.1 uncultured delta proteobacterium
GCGCATAGAGGGAGATGTTGACAAACAGGAGCGGGATGACGGAAAAGCAGATGATGGCCAGGCAGTGCTGCCACCAGAGTTTGCGATAGTTTCTGTCCATTGTCGTATCCTTCGGCTAGCGCCGTCAGGCTGCTTTCTGCAGTCCGATCGGGAGAGGGAGAAGCGTGCGCTGAGAAAAAATGCGTTGAATCGCAGATTGTCCGGATGCTTCCTGCGTCATGCCGTGGTGATTTTTGTCGTCAAGCCCGCGGGCAAACGCTGCAACCGTTCCAGTTCACTCCCTGTTATCCACCTGTAATCACTACAAAGCATGGTCTTGGTTGTCAATTACTTTTCTAAATCACCGCTGTCGTCAGGAGGGCGAATGTTCTAATGCCGCAAGCTGGACGCAGGCGACATCGCCGAGGCGGACGAGGCCGGGTTCACTGACCAGCATCAGCACCTCGCCGTTTTCGCAGCTCAAGACCGTGGCCGCACAGAGGTGTTCACCCATTGGCCGGAAGATGGCGGCTTCCAGGCCGGGTTGCACAGCTTTGGCGCAGCGAAGGTCGCAGGTGATTTCCGTGCCCCGTTCCGTCCGGAGCAGTTTGTAAATCTCGCCGCAGTCATGGGCGCTGATGTGCCTGACCCAGAGCCAGCCCAGGATGAAATTCGCGCCCCCGGCTGCCAAACCGCAGAGCAGCAGGCTAACGGCAAAAAGATACGGACTGCGGTTGGTTGTTCGGGTGAGCAAGGAGCTTGAATGGGCATTGAGGGTAGCCTGGTCAGGCCAGATCTTGACATTGAACACCAGGGCCGGGTTCTGTTTTTCACCGAATCGGTCCTTGACGGAGATGACAAAGCTGCCTTCCCGGGCAAAAGGATCAACCTCGATGGCGCCGCGCCACATCGAACCGCCGAACCAGTAGCCGGTATAGATGGTATCAGGAACCAGGCGAACTGAACCGTCCGCCGGTTGTCCATCAATGACGAAATCCTTGATCGCCTCGGTTTTGGCCGGCATGGGACCGCTGATTAGAAAACGGCTGTCCGGGATGAGTTCAATGGCGGTCTGGTTGCCCTTGAGGCCGCCGACCAGGGCATCAGCCAGCGACAGTAGAGCTCCGACCAGGAGCACCATGGCCAGGATGCCGGCGCGCCTCTGCCAGAGAACAAACCGGGCGCCGGCGATCATGCCAGGGCGGGACGGCGTTTGCCGAGGAAGCGTTTAACGCCGAAACCGAGCAGAAAGGTGGGGATGAGCAGGGAGAACAGGGTTTTAAAAAAGGTCGGGGTAAAGGTGTCCGGGTCGAGCGAGGCATGGTACATGGCGATGAACAGAGCCACGAGCACCAGGCAGTTGATCCCGACCACCAGCAGTTTGTGGAAGAGAAAGAATTTATATTCCGACATGATCATCCTCTCGTTGGGGGAAGCGGGCGAGGCTTGTGCCTCGCCCGCTGATCGGTTCTTACTTCTTGTAAATATCTGTTCTGGTGATGTTCATGAAGCGCAGTGACTGGCCGGGAACCCTGTAGGTCAGCCGCACCTCATCACCTGCGTCCCAAGTGCTGTCAGGGTAGGTGCTATAAGCCTCCGGAAGTGCGAAGGTGCAGAACATCTTCTGGCGACCGGAATAGAGTGTAACGGTTTTCTTTTCCTTGTCAACCATCGGGAACTTCTTGGCCTTGTTTGCTTCCTTGTCCCATACAAACGGGTGATCCTTCTCGATCTTGTGCTGCAGGTCTGTGATGTTGATCGGAATACTGACTATTTTCTGGGTCTTGGTGTCGAAAATAACGATTATCTTCTTGTCGGTATCCAGTTTGAGCCGCTGGCCGGCCTTGGGCTCGGGCCCGGTTTCCGCAGGATCAACCGGCAGCTTGAAGACCGAAGGCGGCAGGACGTCGTACACCGGTTTTGCGGCATCATTGGCGCTGTCATGGATCAGGGTCACCTCTTTGGTGTCTTTGTTGAAGGCAACGGTCCGACCCTGTTCAACCTTGGGGTAATCTTCATTGCATCCCGCGAGGGTCAAAACCAGGGAGGCAGCGGCAAGGGAAAGCAATATGTTTTTTATCTTCATGGGTAGTATCTCCTTGTGCGTTCTTCTGGTTAGGCACTCTGCTTGCGGCGCAGTTCTTCTTTAACTCCTGCGACCATCCGGACAAAAATGTACGCCGACATACAAAAGACCAGTCCAAGGACCAGCACCGTGGCGCCAACGTCGAGGGCGGCCTTGTACTCCGGAACCCAGGGCTGAACGAGCTTCATCAGAATGGAGACTGCACAGCCGATGACCGCCAGGCCGAAGGCAATGCGGATGCCGTAGCCCTTGATGTACTTGGTGGCCACTGCGCCGACCTGGGCGCCCATGGCGGCGCCGATCAGCATGATCATGGCGGCGACCAGCTCAGTGCGTCCTTTGTAGGTAAAGGAACCCGCACCGTAGAGACCGGAGATGGCAACCTCAAACAGGTCGGTGCCGACGGCAACGTGGGTCGGACAGCCGATCATGTAGATCAGGGCGGGCATGCGGATCAAACCGCCGCCGATGCCGAGGATACCAGCCAGCCAGCCGGTGAGGAAGCTGACGAAGATCGGCAGCCAGGCGCTGCAGTAGATGCCTGCAACTTCCAGGTGAACCATCGGCGGGATCTTGATTTTATGGAGGGTCTTGTGCCATTCAACGCCGGTGGCGAGGGCATCGACTGTTTCACCCCTGGCTGCGGCGGCCTTTTGTTTGTCAGCGCGCTTTTTGACATCGTGGAAGACCATCCAGGCGATGAAGGCCAGCAGGGCGATATAGATCCAGCGGACGACCTTTTCAACCGAACCGAGTCGCTCCAGCCACATAACCATCTGGGCCCCGGCCTCAAAACCGACAACCGTACCCACGAGCATGATGATGCCGAGTTTATAGTCCACGTTGCCGAACTTGCCGTGACGCATGGTGGAGATCAGCGATTTGCCCGCCATGTGGGCGATGTCGGTGCCGATGGCAAAGGCCATGGGGAAGCCGAGGATGTTGAGGCCGGGGGTGACCATCCAGGCGCCGCCCATGCCGAAAAAGCCGCCGATGATGCCGACGCCGATGCCGAGGATGATGAGGCCGGGCCAGAAGATTTTAACGCCCGCAATGGGCATGAGTACATAAAGCCATTCCATGGGAATCTCCTTCGATTCGAATTAATGTTCCGCCAGTTCGCGGTTTTTCAGGTCAATGCCGATCCATCCCATAATGATGTCCGCTATGACGCCGAAACACACGCCGGTAAACGGAATGAGGACGATGGTCAGGATCGTGAACTGGACATGACTTTCATTGTACATGTTGGCCCACCAGGCCATGACACCAGTAAGCGTACGGGTATCCGCCACAATGATGATAGGTGCGCCACCACCGCCGGCTGCCAGGGCCAGGCTCGGGGCGAACAGCATGAGCGCCAGGACTGCCCACCATAACGACTGTAATCGTTTCTTCATTTCCTTCCTCCTTGGTTGTTTGGTTACTATCGGCTTTACTATCCCGGTTGTTCCTGTGCCGGGGTTGGTCATGAGGTAAGATCTGAGCGCGGCAGAGGGGGAATTCTGGGCGCTCAGACCGGCTGTGCTTTCTCCAAAGGGGGAGTGCGGTGCCCGATAAGAAAAAGGAGCTGCCCAGTCACTATCAAATGCCGTGCCATGATTAGCGCAAAAAAAATAAGTATTTAAAGTCAGTGCTTTGCATTATTTGCATTGCGCTTTATCGTGATTTGTGCTAGCGAATTGTTCTATTTTCGCGATATGGCACGATTATGCCGCAAGGAGCAAGAGCGATGCGCTATTCCCATCCCCCCCTGTTTGACCCGTTGATCCATGCCGAAAACACCATCTACGCCTGGAGCATCGGTAAGTTTCTCGTGCTGTTCGGCACCCTGCTGGTCGGCGCCATTTTGACGGCCACGGTGGTCATCACCTATAATATTTTTTCGATGTATCTGGATCAGGCCTATTGCCGGAACGCCCAGATTCGCGCTTTGGCCCAAGCCAATGAAATCAATCAGTTGCTCATTGCGGCCCGCTATGAACTGGAATTTCTCACCCGCACGCCCCTGGCGCCGGAATCGATGGCCCGCTACCTGGAAGCCAAACCCCCGGAGGAGCGGGGCCGTTACAGGGAAATCGCTTTTCAGGGACTAACCGCCAAGGAGCGCTTTATCCTCGTCAATACCGGCGCAACCGTGGTTTCTGTCCCCTTGGATCAGGCGCAAGGCGCGAAATTCGGCATTTTTTCCAGTCGCGACCAGTTGGCCGGCAAGCCGGCGGGATATGTCCAGATCAGTGAACCCATGGAGGCGGCCTACCCCTCTGTGCATGTCCAGGGGGCAATGGGTGCTCTCAGCATGCACGTCATTCGTCTCACCACGCCGGTGTATGACGGCAATGAAACCTATCAGGGCCTCTTGACCCTCTCGCTTGACCTGCCACGCCTGCGCGATATTCTCTCGCTGCATACTTCCGGGCAGTCGCCGCTCTTTCTCTTTCCGCAAGACAACGAGCAAAAGAAGAGTTTTTTCTTTGACGCCTCGGGTTGGCTCCTCTTTCAATCGGAATCGCCAGAGCAGCAGAAGAGCGATCTCTCCGTTGATCAACTGCGAACGGGCTTACAGGGAGATGTCGGGCGGCCCGGCTTTGCAGCGGCCTTTCGCCCTGCTGCGGTCCACGAACTCTATTGGGCGATGCTTTCGGACATCCAGGCCGGGAGGTCGGGGCAGATGCTGGTCATGCGCCCCTTCTTAGAAAACACTGACAGTGATCGAACCGTCTATCTCAGCTATGTCCCCATAGTATTTGCGGAACAACCAGATACACCGCGAATAATCGGCGGCATCGGTTGCATTGACACCAGCTTTGTCTTCATGGCCTCGACCAACCGAATCGCCGGTATCCTTGCCATCTGTCTGGCCGGTGGCGTACTGCTGGTGTTCATCGGCATGTATTTCGTCAGCCGGCGTATATGCCGGCCGCTGGAACTGCTGCTCGAGGCGGTCGAGGTGCGGGCTGGCGGCGATGACGAGACGCCGCTGGCCATAGGTCCCCTTTTTGTTGAAATCAATCAGTTCCAGCGTTCGATCAACATCCTTCTCATGCAGTTGCAGATTGCGCGCAGTGATTCCCTTTTGCGCGAAGGGATCATGGAAGGTGATCGCATGCGGCAGCGTGTTGACCTGGAGAAGGAAATCCGCAAGAATCCCCTGCTCGACGCCAGTTTGCTGGCCATGCCCCTCTACGGCATTGTCGGCGGCAGCCAGGCTGTCCGTAACCTGCGTCAACAGATTCACAAGGCCTCGCGCGTGCTTGCCGATGTCCTCGTTGTCGGCGAGACCGGAACCGGTAAGGAACTGACCGCCGAGGCTATCCATGCGGTGAGTCACCGGGCGAAAGGGCCGTTCATCTCCATCAACTGCGGCGCGTTGGATGAAAATCTGCTCATGGACGCCCTGTTTGGTCATGTCAAGGGCGCCTTTTCCGAGGCCCAGTCCGACCGTAAAGGCGCTTTCATAGCTGCTTCGGGCGGGACCCTCCATCTTGATGAAATCGGCAATGCCTCGCCCAAGGTGCAGCAGGCTCTGCTCCGCGCGCTTTCGGTCCGGCGCATCCGGCCGTTGGGCTCCGACCAGGACGTGGCCTTCGATGCTCGGATCATTGCAGCCACCAATGTTGATCTCCTGTTGCTCGCAGCGAGGGGGGAGTTCCGCGAGGATCTGTTTTACCGTTTGGCGGTGATCACTATCAACACCCCTTCCCTGCGCGAGCGGAAAGAAGATGTCCCGGTGCTAATCAATTATTTTCTGGAAGAAAATATGAACCGTTCCGGACTTGCTCCCGTCGGGTACAGCCGCGGCGCTCTGGAAAAGATGCTGCAGTATGACTGGCCAGGGAATATCAGGGAATTGCGCAATTGCGTCACCCGCACCCTGGCTTTTACCGAGAGTGAGCTGGTCTTGGCCGAGCATGTTCTCTTCGATGAGAGAGGCAGCAATGGTTCCAACGGTTCGATCCGGTCCTTGGAGCTGGAGGCGCCGTCTCCTCCTCTCCCTTTGCCGATGCCTGCTCTTCCCCCAGCCACTTCGAGCAACGAGCGCGAGAGACGTCCACAGGAACAGCCCTTGCGGACGGAGTTGAATCCGCGACAGCAGAAAGCCTGGGGCATCATCGCCCGCAACGGTGGCATCAGCCGCAGCGAATATCAGACGGCCGTCGGCGATTCCATCTCCGTTCGCACCGCCCAATACGACTTGCACGATCTTGTCGCCAAGGGGTTGCTGAAAAAATCGGGCCGCGGCCCCTCATCCCGCTATCTGGTCACTCAGTCGTATGTCGTTTGACAGTAGGCGGAGTTGGTTTGTGCGCGATTCCGATACCGGCATATTTCGCGCAATGACTTGATGGTTGCGTGCCTGATGCGCAGAATGAAGACGAACGAGGTTGTTATCGCGATGGTGCTCGGGGATTCCTGCTGGAACCGGAAATGGCCGGTCTTCAGCAGTCATCTGCTCGTCAGTGGCAGGGGACACCAGGAACAAGGCGAGATGCCAGCTGCGTCACAAAGGCTGTCGAGGCAATCACAACCCTGTCTGGTTGACGATGGAGAGAAATTCATGGGGAACTGTGCTGACAACGACAACGATACCCGAACCCAGGGGAAGGGATCTAGGCCGTTTAGGTGGTGAACGACGAGGAGATGGGGAGAGAGCAAAATGGTGGTGCTGGCCTTTCCCCTGCAGGGCCGGGAGAGAAAGGAGATG
This sequence comes from uncultured delta proteobacterium, assembly GCA_963733595.1. GTDB lineage: Bacteria > Desulfobacterota > Desulfobulbia > Desulfobulbales > Desulfobulbaceae > Desulfobulbus. The sequence continues at coordinate 6,771 of CAVTDN010000015.1, forward strand.
TCGGCGGGGAAACCCTGTCGGGCCGCTCTGTTACGTGGCGCAGTCAAAGCGTTCTGCCCCAAAACAACAACAATCGCCGTCAATATTGACGGCGATTGTTGTTCAACAGATATTTATTGCAAGGGCTTGTTTAACGAAGAAAGCGGTGGTGACCGTGAGGAGGCCTGGAGCCAGCACGCTCACCCAGGCCAAGGCAACCGTAGTATGCGCACCCGGCATAGACAATCCGCTTCCTGGCGCTGCGGAAAAGGTTGCTCGGAACGAGGGTGAAAAAATCTTGGTTCAGACGATATCGTCTTCGCTCAAATCATCTTCCTCTTCCAGTTCGCCATCTAGATCGTCCTCGCTGTCATCGACATACTCTTCGCTCTCTTCAACCTCGTCATCGTCGGGTGAGATTTCCGGAGTTGAGCTGTCATCAGCCGGGCGGACAGCTTTCGGAATTTTTGATTCCGGCAGCACAAATTCCCTTATTTTCTCGACTTCATCTGGGAGTAGGAGGTCTGTATTGCATGTCGAACACCCTTTGACGTGTTGATCGACAAACTGCATCATGCGGGCAGGAGCCATTGTTTCCTGTTTGACCCGGAGATACCAATCCTTGATGAGGCGTATCAGTTGTTCACATTCCATTGAAAAATCGGGGTTAGGTTGCAGTTTCGAACCATTGGTCCGGAGAGGGGTGATGAGAGGTTGATAAGAAAAAGTTGTTTTTCAAGTTGATCAATAGTAGGTTTCTTCATCGATCGGAAGTGGAAAGGGCACTGGTGGCTCTCCCGGACTTCAAATCCGGTGTGTCGGGTGAATAGCCCGGCAGGTGGGTTCGATTCCCATGCACTTCCGCCACGCATCATCCGACAACATCAAATACCGTCCCGTACAACCCCCGTAATGCTCGGTTTTCTAGCTTTTAGCGTCCGGTGCAGTCCGGACAAATTCATTGACATCCTGACGAAAAACACGGTATTAAACACGGTATCAAGTGATTGGTTGTTTTTGATACCGTGTTTTCCTTCTCGCTGCGATTCTACAAGGGTTTCCAAGGGATTGTCATCGTAAGATACGGTATCAGTTTCAAAAATACCCCCTAGCTGATACCGTGCTTGATACCGTACAAACTTACGATTGTCAAGTGATGACAAATTGTTAACGGCCATCATCTCGTAATGTTTGGTCGTGTTGGATATGCATCTGGACCCCGTAAGGCCCCATTTCTTGTTTGTTGCACTCTAAATAGGAGGAGCTGTCGATATGGCGCAACTCACAGATATCGCAATCCGTAATGCTAAACCAAAAGACAAACCATATAAACTCTCCAGCGCTGGACTATACTTACTTGTCATGCCGAACGGCAAGAGGTTTTTTCGATGGGATTTTAAATTTGAGGGGAAACGAAAAACCTTGGCCATAGGCCAATACCCCGAAACTTCTCTTAAAGAAGCAACTGCGATTCTTGCCAAGGCAAAAGAACAACTGGCTCAAGGAATTGCGCCTAAAGCAATGAGTCATGCAGGGAAGCGAAGGGAAGAAGCGCGGCAGATGGAAGGTGGTGCGACATTTGAGAATATTGCCTTTGAATGGCATAAGAGATTTCTGGATCAATGGAAAACTGACTCAGCCGAGCGCATTATCAGCTATCTGAACAAAGATATTTTTCCGTACATTGGCAAACACCAGATTGCCGACCTCAAAGCTCCTGATATACTGATGGTCTTACGTAGGGCAGAAAGTCGCGGCGTGCTCCATACGGCGCATCGATTGCGTACTGTCATCGGTCAAGTGATGCGCTATGGGGTTGCTACTGGCCGTTGTGAGCGAGATCCAACCGGTGATCTAAAAGGAGCACTTCCAGCCTTCAAGACAACTCACCGGGCTGCTGTTACTAACCCAGTTGAGGTAGGACTTTTGTTAAGGATGCTGGATAGCTACACCGGAACTTTTGTCGTTGCGTGTGCTCTTAAATTGCTACCTTTACTCTTTTGCCGCCCAGGGGAACTCAGAAATATGAAGTGGGATGCTGTGAATTTTGAAAAGGCAGAATGGAACTATTTGGTCACCAAAACGCAAACTCCACATATTGTCCCCCTTGCTGCCCAAGCAATGGACATCCTCCATGAACTATACCTTGTGACCGGCAATTCACTTTACGTTTTCCCCTCTCAGAGAAGCAAAAACCGGCCCATGAGTGATATGGCCATTAATGCAGCCATGAAAAGAATGGGCATTGATACAGCGCAAGAGATCACTGGCCATGGCTGGCGGGCAGTCGCGCGGACAATTCTTGACGAGGTTCTAGGCTTCCGACCTGACTTTATAGAACACCAATTAGCACACACGGTTCGTGATCCACTGGGCAGGGCATACAATAGGACGGCACACCTCCCCGAAAGAAAGGAGATGATGCAGGTTTGGGCTGATTATCTGGACCGACTTAAAGCTGATGCCACCTGTGAAAAAAATTAAAAAAAATATTCAGCAGGCAAGTCCTGAAATAATTTTTGCAGGTGTACTGAACACCATGTGCTGTTGGACAGCGCTGATTTGCAGAGGACATGTCGAACCATTATGGCACGTGAAGGTGTTCTTCCGCATATCGCCGAACAAGTACTGGACCACGTTCAGGCTGGCATAACGTCCAGGCGCTTCCGTCAAAACAGCAGGCTGAAAACGGCGGTGAATACGTCGAGTTATCGGTGCCACATTCCCCCAATGCGGCCTCCACTTCGGATGGGCGCTATTTTTTGCGCATTGCTGACACTTGCGTGCCCGTGGTGGGGGGATGATACTTTACGGTTGACGAATAATGAGCGGCCATGGCACTCACGGGAGTGCCATGGACATACACGGCTCATATTATGCTTTAAGCAAAAAACATTTGCCCCGTTATCTCGCAAAATTTTCTTATCGTTTCAATCGCCGGTTTCAAATGGACACCATGATTGACAGGCTCACCTATGTTGCACTGCGAACTCAACCCGTTCCTCAGTGCCTTCTAAAATTGGCTGAAGTTCGATGGTAATCAGATTCTCATTTGCTTCCCGGTCCCAGCTTAAGGTATACTTTTTCATGCAATAAACGAGTATCGAACTCGTCTATGTAGGGAGGCTCTCGGTCTCCCATAATCATCAACCGAGGAGGACTGCCGTGGACAAAAAAATTCTGCAACTGATCCCGCTTTGCCTGATGCTGGCCATGTTGGCCGGTGGTTGTGCGGAGACCAAACAAGCCGAGGTCGCCGCAACACCAGCGACGACTGTTCAACAGGAACCGACCGTTTACGAAGGCGAAATTGGCGGCGTTTCTGAACGGGCCAAATCGATTTCCATTATGGTCGGAAAAGGGGACCAGGCTAAGGCGATGATGGTCAAATTCGACGATAAAACCAAAGGCGTCAACCAAGCCAAAAAAGGTGTTGCCGCTAAAATCACCTATGAGATGCGCGGCACCGACGCCTACGCCACCGAGGTCCAGTTAAAACTTGCTAAGCTGCCTGCCGGAGTCACGGAGATCAAAACCCCGGAACTGCAAAAACTGATCAATGACAAGGCCAAGATATTCTTGGTCGATTCCCGGCCGTTGGCCCGCTTTAACCAGTCGCACCTGCCCGGCGCCCATGCCATCCCGGTACCGCTTTTGGAAGAAAAACAAGCGGCGGTCCTGCCCAAGGAGAAAGATCTCCCCTTGGTGTTCTACTGCGGAGGGCCCACCTGAGGCATGTCAACTGCCTCCGCCGGTCTGGCGAAGAAACTCGGTTATACCAACATTCGCGTTTATCTTGACGGTGAGCCCGCTTGGTCAAAGGCAGGTCAGCCCACCTATTCCACCAATGATTTTATCAAAAATGGCAATGTTGTTCTGATTGATATTCGGCCGAGCAAAAAGGCCGTTGCGGGAAGGATCAAGGGGGCCTACAGCGTCCCCTACGATACCCTGGAAAATGGCCTTGGTGATGTGCCTCGCAATGCACCCATCGTGCTCTATGGCGACAAGGAAGTCTTGGGCGCCGTCGTGGCCGTCCGCGACCAGGAATTTAACTTTGTTTCCCTTGTAGAAGGCGGGTATGAGGGATGGGTGAAGTCCGGCGGCGAGATCGAGAAAGGGCCAATCTTCAATACAGAAATCAAATGGGTTCGCAAACTTGGTAAAGGAGAGGTCTCCGTGGCCGACTTCCGCAAAGCTGTGAACGGGGAAGAAAAAAACATCGTTGTCGTCGATGCCCGTACCAAGGAGGAAGTAGCTGAGTTGGGCATCTTCAAGAATACGATCAATATCCCCCTGGACGAGATTCCGTCACGGATGAACGAACTGCCCAAGGATAAAAAAATCTACGTCCACTGCTCTACCGGAGCCAGGGCCGACATGGCCTATAGCGAACTGGTCAAGCATGGGTATAATGTCAAATTTTTACTTTTAAATATTAAAGACGCTGAGTGCGATTGCGAGATTATCAAACCCTGAGGCCCGTAACCGCCGGAGGGTAAGTCATCATGCCAAGAATTCCAGGTTTACCCCTTTTTTGAGGAGCCTTGGGAATCAGGGATATGCAGGTATTCCGGGGGACAGAGTGTTCAATTTACAATAATTTTTTTGTTGATTTATGTAATTCAGACCATCAATTTCCCAATGGCCTCATTGTTCACTTGAACATGAGGCCATTGTTCTTGCAGAAAAACTGCCTCGGCACCACGAAGATACCCGCAATCTCGCTGTTTTCCTTCAGCTTCCATCCGAGTCAGTGACTGATATTATAAAATTTTTTTAATGCGTTTTCTCTGGCACCAGCAAAAGTACCAACAAATATTTTATTCAGCCCCATTCTCGATGCTCCCAGTCAGCCTCGTCGCCAGCAGAAAAAATTATCTAAACGTTAAAGAATAGTGTGCCCCACTATCAAACCTCGCGGAGAATTTTTTCTCAAGTACCCACACCAAACCGAAGCAAAATCAGGGCAAGATCTTCAAAAAATTTTTCTTTTGTATTCATCTCAGGAATACATGATGATACCATCAGCCTGGAGAAACGGGTCTATTCGACCTTGTTCTCATGCCAGCGCCGTCAGCGGGATTGTACCGGTATAATCGGCCATATAACCATTGTCGTTATTTGCCGCATTTTCCCGTTGCTTGAACACGTTACCCGTCCAAGCGGAGCTATGCCTGCTGACGCACCGCAGCTATCAATGAACTTGGTTCAGGGGCGCGTTTGACCACCAGGACGGCGCAGGACAGGCCGATTACCACGCGATCCGTGGTTTGACCGGCGATTTTGCGCGCCAAGCCCTTGCGCTGGTCATTGCCGATAATGACCAGGTCGGCACCGATTTCCCCTGCTGTCGTCGATGATGGCGCGATCCGGCGTCTTGCCGACGACGACGAGGGCCTTGCCTTCAATCCCCTCTGCCTTGAGCAAACCGAGTTTATAGGCCACCATCCTTCTCGGCCATATCACGATGGGATTCGGTGGCGACGCCGGAGAGCACGGTCACCGGCAGTTTTGAAGCTTTGGCGACCTGGATGGCGACATCGATAACGGTTTCGCTGATCAGACTGTCATCAACAGCAACCAGAATATGCTTTTGCCATGGCTTGACCTGCCAATTCGCCACCAGGACATGGCAGGGGGATCCGATCAGAATCTGTTCGGCAATATCACCCATCAGCCGTTCCTTCATGTCGCCGCGTAACGGGCGACGGCCGATGATGAGGATATTGGTGTGGACCTTTTGGGCGGCGGCCACGACCTGTTCCACCGGGTCCTTGCCATAACCGACCCAGGTGTCGCATTCAACTCCGGCGGCTTTTGCTTTTCTGTTGGCATGAGCAAGAGTTGCGACGGCTATCTCATCAGCCCTCTCCGATTCGACACTGGTCATCAAATCCAACTTGACGCCAAAATTCTTGGCCAGGGCGATGGCGACCTCCTCCGGGGCGTGACTGAAGGCACTGCCGTCAGTGGCCAGCATAATGCGCTGACGGCGTAACCCACCGGGCAAGACGCCAAGTCGGCACTCTTCAAAAATGCGCACCTTGCAGGTGCGACAGATGTCCGGGTTCAGTTTCCAATAAATGGCGCTGGTGACATGGGTCATGACCGGGAAAAAGGCGTCTTCGCCAAAATCTTTGAGGTAGTCGCCTTGGCGCAGGAATTCGTAAATGGACTCCTTCAGGCGATAGAAATACACTCCCCCCCCCTGGCGGCGGCGGCGGCGCGCTTCCAAGGCCAAGGCCTCTGCACCGGCAATATCGATATAATTAAAACTGGCGGCGGCGATCAGCACGGATTTGCACTGAGGGTTTTCGACGTCGATTTGGCGCAGGGCCTGCTGCACATGGCTGGCCGATCCGAAAAAGACCGGGCCGTTAATCCGCACTATTTTCAATTGCGGACATTCGGGTTCATCACTATGAACAAGCACAAAATGATAGGCACCCGCTTCGTTGGCCGGAACCATCGGCATGATATCCGGTTTTGAGGCACGGTACAGGTAGACCACCAACGACAGGAACACGCCGCTAAAAATGCCGGCTTCAATATTGACCAGGGTGCCGCTGAAGGTACAGAGCAAAATGACCGCCTCAGCTTTGCTGGTCTGCCAGATGTGGCGGATCTGATGGAAATCAATGAGTCCCCAGGCCACTAAAAACAGAATGCCGGCCATGGCGGCATTCGGCAGATAGGCGGCCAAATGCCCGACCAACAGCAGTAACAGCAGCAACAGGATTGAGGCAAACACAGACGCCAGCGGGGTTTTGGCGCCTGCCTCGAAATTCACCCCGCTGCGATTGAAGGAGCCGGACGAGGCATAACCGGAGAAAAAACTGCCGATGATATTGGCCAGCCCCTGGCCGATGAACTCCTGGTTACCGTTAATGCTTTGCTCGGAGCGCACGGAGATGGCCCGGGCAATGGCCACGGCCTCGGTCAACCCCAGCATGGTGATGACCAGGGCGGGGCCAAAGGCGAGCCGCAGGGTTGCCAGCGACAGATCTGGGTGGGACAGTGGCGGCAAATGGGCCGGCAAGGCGCCCACGGTGCGAATCCCGGTGGCGGCTGTACCCAGCCAGAAATTCAGTAGGCTCGCGGCCACGCTGCCGACGACCATGGCGGCGACCATAAAAGGAATTTTGGGGTAAAAACGCTTGATCAGAATGCCGGTGACCAGGGTCACCAGGCTGATGCAGAGCACCGGCCAATGGATCTTGCCGATTTGCAGGAACAACTGGTGGAAGATTTCGTACAAAGGTGCGCCGCGCACGATCTCGATGCCGAAAAAATTGCGGATCTGGCTGGCCGCAATGAGCAGGGCTGCGCCCGCTGTGAAGCCGATGACTACGCTGTGCGAGATGAAATTGACCAGGGCGCCCATGCGCGCCAACCCCAGCGCCGTCTGGAACACCCCGGCCAGAAAGGTCAGAGTCAGCACCATGCTGATATACTGGGCCGAACCCGGTTCATAATGCTGAGACAACACTGCGAAGAGCGCCACCGATATCGCCGTGGTCGGCCCGGAAACCAAGTGCCAACTGGAACCGAACAAGGCGGCGACCACGGTCGGCACCATGGCGGCATACAATCCGTATTCCGGCGGCAATCCGGCAATGGTGGCAAAAGCCACGCCCTGCGGCAACACCACCAGCGCCCCGGTAGCTCCGGCCAAAAGATCGTCGCGCAGGGTGTGCCGATTGACCATCGGCCACCAGCGCAGGAAGGGAAAGAGGGTGTGCAGGTTGAGCCCGGGAATTTTCATTGTTGCAAAGACCTGTTCTAGGATACAGCCTTTCAGGCTGGCATGGGAGAGAGGGTCGCTTCAAGCGCCGGTCAGTAAATCTTCACCGATTCAGGGTGAAGGTGGCGGTCACAACAGCACAATGGACGTCAGCAAGCGCCCGAGATTTTGCTGACACTGCTCATTGCCTTCAAATCCTCTATGCTGCCGTCAAGACCTCCCTGCTTTCTGAACACCATAAAGCATCCTCTTGCAGCTTCTCACGCAGGTTTGCCTTATCTCAGCAATCGCCTTTCTGCTCATACTGGTCAGCAACCCATGACTATTGAGTCATTTCTGGAAATCATGGTTGCAATACTGACTATCCATGTCCAAGTGACAGGGATTAAGGATTGTTTCAAGAAAACTCCAATTCTCAATTCAACCAATTATATATTGTAAAAAGGGTTAACATGATCTTTTTTATCACCCGTTTTTTCTGCAAATTTAATTTCATTCACCCCGTCTATCTCTCTGATTAGAGACTCTATTTTTTCCCTAATAGACTTATCAGTTCGTAGAACCTCGCCTATATTAAAAAGAGTTACAATGCCATTGTTGACTTCAACCTCTATCATGAATGAGAAGTTTACAAGCATGGCATGGATTTTTGCGCATAACAGCTTGTCATCAAGAATTTTCTGTGATTCAATCGTTGTTTGAAATGCCGGCCTTTTAGCGGTTTCCATAATTAATTCGACAGCATCATCCACAGTCAATCGATCTATAAGAATCACAATGTCGTAAAGGCGGCTGTCCCAAGTGTCAGTCCCATAAAGCTTCAATCCCCACCGTCGGCGCTCTTCATCGTCTTTTCTTAAAACATCTTGTGCTTCCCTTTGTGAAATTTCATCACGTTTCATGATTTCATTCACTCGGTCTTCTAAATTGGCCAAAATTCTCACCTTGAGAACATGGGGGATATGCCGAAGAAAATATTGCCCGGCAAGACCATGATAGATGACATTATCTTTTTGAACATGCTTCAGAAGGGCATATTGATAATAGCTGATATACCGTTCTTTTCCGTGCCGAAAACGTTCCAGGATAGAGGGTGAATCATGAATGGCTCTCACCAGACCCAATTCGGGTATATTGAACTCCTCTGAGGCTTCAAGGAGAATTTCACGAGAAACACAGTCATAGTTTAATCTTTGCGCCAATTTTTCTGCGACTTCTTTACCTCGGCTGTATGAACCCCGAGATATGGTAATTATAGGCATATGAATCCATCCCTTGAAAATAATAAAAAGGTAGCACTGACCCAAAACTGAGCAACTGCTCAGCGTACCCGAGTGATTACTCAGTATTAAAATATTGTACACCCTTTCCTAAGAAAAGGGCAATCGATATGGACAAAAAAAGTAGGTATTACCGAGCTGATCAACCTGTTTACTCATCACCAATGGCGACCATATATTGAAATTTGTCGTCATTTTTTCGGCCTAAATTTGATTGGTTGCTGATTAAAATCAGCACGCCCTGCGCCTTCAGTTGGCATACCTCCTGACACAACGGGAGATCTTCACCAATTCCACCTGCCGTGAGTATGCGGACAAGACCAAAGCTGTCGGCGACCGCACGGTGCACGATCGCTATCAGAGCAACATTGTTACTAAAAGCGATATGAAGGACTATAAAATGCAACAGGGAGGATAGATTGGGGATGGTTTGGCGCTGGAAAATTTACCTTGGAAGAGTGGCCGCCTATCTGGATCCCTAACCTTGATGCCCCAATAAAACCCTCCCCCACCATGCAGGCGTGGGAGGGGCCTCAAGAGTTTCAAGGAAGTGCGCCGGCAGATTTTTGAAAACACTCCACATCTTAAACGTCATGGATTCACCTCCCTACCGGGATCGTTCTCTTCTCCTTATTGACGTACTTAAAAAACACCGGGAAGGCGACAAAGAAGGCGACACAGATCAAGTATTCGACACCTTTGATGTGCGAATAATAATCGACCAGTGTGTGTAGGGGTTTCATCATGCCGGTGGCCAGCATATACTGCCTTGCCAGTTCACCGAAATGCCAATTGACCTGATACAGTGCCCCTACAAAAGCGGCCGACACCCAGAGAACGACCAGCGTTCCGAATCCTAGCATGATTACCGTCACACGTTTGCTGCTGTTGCTGTTAGACATTGTGTACTCCTTTCTCTTTTGAAATTCAGTGGTTTTAGTAACCGATAATTGTACTGATGTAGCCCTTGATCAAATTACCGACGCCGCCACTGGCCAGGCCGCCGATCAGGCAGGCCAAGGCCCAGATACCGGCTAGGCCAGCCATGGTCATGACTACCCGCACGGTGAATTTGGATGTTTCCTGAGCAACATCGGTCTTGGTCTCGTTCTTGTTGATGATTTGAGTGGTCATGGTGTCCTCCTTTTGTGGTCTAGTTAACAACAGGGCTTGTGTTGCTTTACCTTTGGAATTGCACCCTTGATGCCAGAGGGAGAATCAAGAGAAAAGAAAAGAAAAATTGCTGTCAACTATCAGATATTGAACGTTTTTTTGATTGAAATCATTCTTGGTGAACGTGCATGGTCTCGCCACAAAACCGTGGTGCGGCATCGTGGCAACCACAGCTCCGTGGCGCAGTGAAGGCGATGATGTGGTATGGGCACACGTTTGTGTTGCGAAGCGTGACGGACAGGTAGGACTGCGCCAAGGCGGATCGCGTACCGGGAAGACCACCGCACGAATGTGGCGTGTTTTGGATGGAAAAAGGATTTAGGCTACGGAATTGCGGCGCGGCAAATCAATGAGGAGTCGTTCCCCTTGGGGAGTCGCCTCGATGGCGAGCGAGGCCTGATGTATCTGCAACAGGTGTGTGCAGAAGGTCAGCGAAGGCCAAACCGACCCGCCGCTGTCATCATCCCACGCGGCGGCACTGTTACTCAGCACGAGGCTGAGGCGGTGGTTTTCTCCGGGTTGAGCCCTGCATTCCACCCTCAGTCGCTTCTCGGTCTGTGTGCCGGAGGCCCCTCGGTTAAGGGCACAGCGGCCTTGCTGCAACAAGGTGAGTAACACGAGCCAGAGATCGCCGGCGGCAACCGTTACCTCGTGGCGGCATTCGATGGGCAGGCTGAGGACGATGGACTCGGCTCGTAACGGTTTGCTGAGAACTAGAGACACCATCCGAAACAGGGATGCCAAGGAAATGCTTGAGGCGCCGCGGGCCGGCTGCCACTGACTGACCCGTTGGAGAGCCGCAACCAGTTCCGCCGTCTTCTTTTCCTCTTCGATGAGCGATTGATACAGGTTGGCAGCCTGTTGCCCCTTGTCCCCCTGCTCGTCGATATCGACCAGGGTCTGGGTATAATTAATGACCCCGTTGATGCGATTGGTCAATTCGCTGGCCAATTCCGATCCAATACAGCCGGTGACGGCGTAACGGTAACGGAGTGCCTCCTTCTGGAGTTGAACAGGATCGGCAAGATCAACTCCCCCTTTTTCCCATTGCCGTTCACCGGTCCCGGCGAGCAGCATGTTGATTCGCCTGGTCAGGGTTTCCATGGAACATCCGGGATTGCTCTCCTCGCTGGTTTCTCCCTCCGGCGAGGTCAGTCGGCAGAGGTTGAGCATCGGGGCGGCCATATGGCGGTTGAGGAAATACAATAGCGTGCAGGACAGGACCACGATCAGGCCTAGGGCGCCAACAATAATCCGATGCAATCCGAGCAGGATGGTCTGGTTGTGATCGCTCAATAAAAAACGGAACTGCTGGAGTCCAACATTGGTGTTATTCAGGGAACGGACCAGCTCGGCCGTCTCCCTGGTTTTTTCTTGCCTTTGTTCCTGGATGGCGCGAAGCCTGACTTCCAGTCCGACAAGATCGACCCTGGTGGGCAATGACCCTTTCAACCCCTCAGGGACGAGGATATTGCCTGCCAGTCCCTCCACTTCTTTTTCCAGATTCTGCAGTTCGCTGTTGAAGGCGCGCAGATTGATATCCTTCCCCAAAATCAACGATTCATTGAGATGATCCTTGATGGCGGTGAACTGAAACAGTAGCCGGTCGCCGTTGGTCACCGCTTGCCGGCACTGGTGATACAACAGGTACTGCCGGACGCCGAGAGCCAGGACAATAGCGAGAAAAACCAGGACGGTGGCGGTTATAGCGAAAAAGAGCCGGTTGAGTGGCCAATGCGACCATCGAGGAACGGTTGTGCCTTGCGTGCGAACTGTCACTGCTCACCTCCAGGAATGTTGCGGATTCCGGCGTGGAAAAGAGGAAGGGATTTTGCCGGAACCCGCAACCTGGTGCATTATTTCTCGCCCTGCCATTGATAGAGAATCGGCAGGCGGTAAAGAATAAAACGATAGACGATGAAATAGAGGGCAAAGATAGTGATGGTTATCCAGACTTCTTTCCAGTGCGGGATTTCCTGGTAGAGCTGCCAATTGAAGCAGATCAGGGCTGTGTTGAGCCGGTTCCAGACGATGCCGAGTACGCTGATCAGCGCGGCCCAGCGAACCATGCCCACCAGTCGATTTTTGACCCCGTAGGCGAAGAGGACCATAGGCAAAACGACGGCTAGTCCCATCTCCAGCAGAAAATATTGCCCCCAACCAGTGAGCAGATAGGCCCAGTCGTTGTCGTGCGCTATTCCGACCAGCTTGATCACCAGATAGGTGATCAGGGCGTAGGAACATCCCTTGCCCAAACCCAGGGTCAGTTCATCGACGGAGTCGAGAAATCGTTTGTCGCAGCGCCAGGCCATATATTTTTTACAGAGTGTGCTGGCGACAATGACCATCGACAGCCCGGCGAAGATGGCCGAGCAGAAGAAATGAATCCACTGGAAGTTGGCCGAAAACCAGAGTGGATGCACCTTGGACGGTGCATAGGTAAAGAGTGCGCCCAGGGCTCCCTGGTGGAGGGTGGAGAGGATGATACCGGAGATGGTCAGGCCGACGGCGATGGACTTGATGAACCGTTTGCCCTTGAGCCAGCCGATCCACTCAAAATAGGCGGACGACACCTCTGCCACTTGCACCGAGAGGTAAGTGGCCACATGCCAGGCGACAAGAAAAAGCACTGCTGCCGGTCCCAGGCTAACGACCATCGGATAGTACAGGCGCCAAGGCATGCCCAGGTCGACCTCCAGATAGACCACGGCAAAGAAATAGCCGAGTAGACCGTTGAGCAGGGCCAGCCGCTCAATCGGCACGAAATCCTTGCGACCGAAGATCTCCACCGTCGTTCCTAAAAGGAAACCAGAAGCAGAGAGCGGCACCATGCCGAACAGGCCAAAGCCAAGGAACAAGCCCCATGGGTAGTCGTTGGAGGCGTGGGTCACCGTGGCCAGTCCGAAAAAATAACGTTGGAGGATGAGCGGCACGCCAATGGCGAAGATGAAAACTAAGGCCCAGTTAACCGGGTTGCGCATAAACTGGGCCTTGTACTCCTCCATGCTCAGGCCAAGCCACAGCTTTTCCTTAATGCTCCAAGTGCCTCCGCTCGGGTTGATATGGGAGGCAATCGGAATTTCTTGTTTGTTGTTGATAAAGGCGTTCATGGTTCAGACCTCCCCCTCGTTTTTTTTCTCTTGTTCTTTCTTGTCTTTCCTATTCGCCAGTAAATAAAATCCGGCAAAGAGGGCCGGCCAGACGGTCAGCACCATGGGAACGATGGAAAGGAAATCCTTGACATAGTTGAGAATAGGTTCCTTGGGCACGGAGGTGTCAAAGCCGACCTGCTCAAAGGGTGCGGGTGAGATATACATCCAGGCAGTGCCGCCTGCCTCGTGCTCGCCGTAGATGTGGTCGATGTAGGCACTGGGGTTTTCACGGATGCGTTGCTTGGCCACATCCAGCAGGTCCGAGCGGCGGCCGAAGGTCAGGGCCTCCTGGGGGCAGGCCTCGACGCAGGCCGGTGGCAGCCCCTTGGTCAGCCGGGTCTCATGACAGAAGACGCACTTCATGATCCGGGGATGAAAAGCGCTGGAGTAGCGGAAGGCCGGGATGTAGAAGGGGCAGGCGACCATGCAGGTCCGGCAGCCGACGCAGACGTCAACGTTGTAGATGACCGCGCCCTCCGGGGTCTTGGTGTAGGCATTGACGAAGCATGAGGTCAGACAAGCTGGCTCCTGGCAGTGGTTGCACTGAATTTTCCGGAACAACGGGTGCTCCCGGCCGGGGATCTCATAGCGGTTGACGACGGTGTAGCGGGTCTCGTCGGTACGCCGTTTCTGACCGTGGTGCAGTTCGTCGAACACCGAGAAATCGTTGAAGGGCTTGGTTGGGGCGGGCAGATGCTGTTCCTTATTGCAAGCGGCCTCGCAGCTGCGGCAGCCGACGCAGCGGGACAAGTCCACCAGTACGCCCATGGCGTTAGGGTAGCCTTCAAAGGAAGCGGCTTCTGTTTTCTTTGCCAGGGAGATTGTCGCTGCGGCTGAGGCGACAAGGCTGCCTCGCAGAAACCTTCTCCGGTTGATCAATGTATTCATTATCGTTCACCTTTGTGGTTGACATTCAGGGATGGGTGCAATCAGCGGGCATGACCTTCTTTTCCCTTTTCCGGTTTGGCATTGCCCTGTGCCTTGTCGTTGATATCGAAAAATCGTTTGCCGGCATCGGTAAGTGCATGGCAACCAGTGCAATCCGAAGGCGCATTCTTTTCCACGTGACAAGGTACGCAGTTGAGATGATAGGCTCCTTTGAGACCGGGCTTGTCAATGTGATAGAGATTGGGGTTTTCGGCGGCGATCACCTGTTCCGGGTAAAACTGTTTTTTGCTGTGACAGCCCTTGCAGGACACGGTACTGGCCTCCGGCGAGTGGGCGTGGCAACGGATGCAGTTGGGGTCCATGTCCTGATGGCCAGTGGTGAAATGGTGGCAATCATTGCAGCGAGCCAATTTCGTATGGCGTTTGTGGCTGAATTTGACCGGTTCGTACAGCTTGGCCATGGCATCGATGGTCACCGTATCCGGCGCGTCCAACTTATCCATGGCCGCCAGGCCGGGTATCGGCAGCGTTCCGACCAGCAGCAAAACCGCCGCCGCAAGCACGGTCTTGGGGTTAATCTTCATGGTTGAACCTCCGTCTGTTCGTGATTGTTGGTACTGTCATTCTTTCCTCCGTTTTCCGTCAATAAACGCTCAAGTTCACGTTCCTTCAGATATCTGCGATAGACAATGTCCACTTCCTCCGCATCCATGGTTTCGTTGAGGAGCAAAGCCTCGGCGAATTTATGGAGGAACCGGTTGTTTTTTTTCAGCAGGTCGGCGGCCTGGTCGTAGCAACCGCCGATCAGATGTTTGATTTCGTGGTCGATTCGGCGGGCGATCATCTCGCTGTGTGGCTTGACCTGGCTGTTTTCGCCGAGAAATCCCTCACCGCTTATGCGGTAGCTAATTGGACCGATAGCTGGACTCATCCCCCATTCACAGATCAGCCGGGCGGCAATCTCCGTGGCTTGGAGGATGTCGTTACTCGCCCCGGTGGTCAGACGGTTGAAAACCAGGGTCTCCGCAGCCCGTCCGCCCATGAGGATAGCAATCCGGTTCAACAGGTATTCGCGGGAATAGGTGTGGCGTTCGTCCAGGGCTACCTGCTGGGTCATGCCCATGGCTCGCCCCCGGGGGATGATGGTGATTTTGTGCAGGGGATCGGTCTCCTCAAGCAGGAGGCCGACAATGGCGTGTCCCGCCTCATGGTAGGCAGTGAGGCGGCGGTCCTTTTCGCTGACCGCGATGCTTTTGCATTCCAGGCCCATGACGATTTTATCCTTAGCTTCTTCGAAATCAGCCATCTCAACAGCGGCCTTGTTGCGTTTGGCCGCAGTCAGGGCTGCCTCGTTGACCAGATTGGCAATTTCGGCACCGCTGAATCCGGGGATCGAACGGGCGATGGCCGCCAGGTCGATTTCAGGGGTGGCGATGATCTTTTTGGCGTGCACCTCCAGGATCTTCAGTCGTCCTTTGACATCGGGCAGGGAAATGGTGATCTGGCGGTCGAAGCGACCGGGTCGCAGCAGGGCCGGATCGAGAATGTCCGGCCGGTTGGTGGCCGCAATCATAATGACCGTGTCCTTGGAGTCAAAACCGTCCATCTCCACCAGAAGTGCATTCAAGGTCTGTTCGCGTTCATCGCTGGATCCGCCATTCTGGCCGCCGGAGCGGCGACCACCGATGGCATCGATCTCATCAATGAAGATGAGACAGGGTGCACTTTTCTTGGCCTCCATGAAAAGCTCACGGACCCGTGAGGCTCCCACTCCGGCAAAGATCTCAACAAAATCCGAGCCGCCCATGGAGAAGAAGGCCACCGAAGCTTCTCCGGCAATGGCTTTAGCCAGCAGGGTTTTTCCGGTTCCGGGGGCGCCCTGCAGCAGCACACCTTTAGGGATGCGGCCACCCAGACGGCTGTATTTCTCCGGATGTTTGAGGAATTCGACGATCTCCTGCAACTCTTCCTTGGCCTCGGTGATGCCGGCCACATCCTTGAAAGTGATGCGTTCACCTTTGACTGGGGTGAAGCGAGAGCCCCGACCGGCAGTCAACTCACCCTTGAACGATTTTTTACTGAAGATTAACCAACCGCCGAGAATGAGCAGAAAGGGCAGCAGAGTTTTAAAGGCATCAGCAACACCCGTGGTAGCCTCGGCCTCGCCGGTGATAACCACTTCTTTTTCCAGGAGCCGGGGTACGAGGGCCCCAACATCCGGGACAAAGGTGCCGAAGGGCCGGCTGGCACTGTCCTCGCCGGTAAGGGCCTGGCCCCGGAAATGAACCTTGGCGACATTGCCCTGCCGCAGATCGGCGAGGAATTCGGTGTAGGCCCGTTGCGGTGGTGTGGTTTCCCGCAGATAGACGTTATAGCCGAAGACGGCGATGGCGGTGAGAGTCAGCAGCAGCAGGCCGAGTTGGATTTGATTTTTCATGACCACCTCCCAGCGACTGGCTCGGGCATACCTGTCTGGACCGCTGTGCGGTACTGTTCGATTGATTCACTCAGCACACCGGCAAGGAGGACTTTAAACACCGCCAGATGATCGGGCAGGATTGCGGCATTATTGCGGAAACAGAATTCATCGAGGTACAATTGGAGATGTTTGACCGTGACCCCCCCTCTGTGCACGGTGTGGAGACAGGTTTCGAAACTCCGATTCAATTCGTTGGTGCGTGAGGGCTGATCGGGCTGCGTCGGCACGACAAAGTTGGCGCCGGCGGTTTCGAGCAAGGCGAGAATTCGAACGTCAGCGGTGATCAGCGAGCTGTTTTTCTCCACATTTTCAAGGAGAAAACGTGCTAGGGTTTCTTCGTTAAGGGCAGCGAAATGCCGCATACGGATTCGTCCGGTGATGTCGAGAGCAAGCACAATCTCGGCCGCTGTTAGCACCAGGGCGCGTTCTTTCCGCTCATATGCCGGCGCCACCGGTCCGCAGCCGATCTCGACGACCCCTCGGCACCGGTTAACATCCGCCTGCCCCATGGCCAATCGCAGCTTTTGGAGCCACGTCCATGCGGTCTGGTAACAAGAGATTCCGAGCAGTCGCTGCAGTTCCTTGGCGCTGACGTCAAAATGAGAAGCGCTAAACCACCAGATGGCCAGCAGCCATTCCCTGATCGGCTTCTTGGCGCCGTGCATCAGGGTGCCGGTGGTCAGGGAACTGCGGTTGCCACAATGCGGGCAAATGAGATACCGGCGGGAAGTGAATTGCGGGTGAGTGGTGCGACAGTAGGGACAGACAAACCCCTGTGGCCAGCGCAGCGGAAACAGAAAACCAATGCAGTCCTCTTCCGTAGGAAAAAGACGATGAAAGGTTTTCAGGGTAGTGAGTTGGTTTTCGATGCCGGGGTTTTCCATGATTGCTGTCCAGGACCTTGAGGGATGAACTTATCCACTTGGTTACGGACATTTGCATGGGAGGTGCCACACTGCGCCAAATCGTGCGGCATTTCTTGAAATGTGCTTATCTGTTTGTTTTTATTTCAAATAAATTTCAACAAATCCATTGTGGCATAAGGCTACCATCGAGCCTGTGCATTCTGAAATTGACCTGAAATTATCTTTTATAATTAATATCAGCATGTTGTTATGGTTGAAGTCTGGCGGGCGCTGGCAGGGCAAGAAAGGCAAATCTGGAGAAGAAAAACCACGGAGTTGTGGCAACACCACAGTTCCGTGGCTACAGAACTGTGGTGTTGTTCAGAGGTCGGTCTGCGAGATGTCGAGACGCAGTTCCCGAATTTTGCGGTACAGTGTGGTGCGGTCGATGCCCAGTAGACGGGCGGCCTTAGCTTTGTTGCCGCCAGCCTTCCGCAGGGCTTGGAAAATACGGTCGCTGGGTGTGAGATCCGGCTGGGGGGCGGCTGGTGAAGGTGATGCTGTTCGTGCTTGCTCGCTGCTGTCGTCGGCGGTCGGTCGGGTCTCCTCAGGCCGGTAACCGGTGATCTCCGCCGACAAATGATCGGTGGCGATGGTCGTCCCCTGACAGAGGACGCAGGCGCGCTCGATGACGTGTTCGAGTTCGCGCACATTGCCGGGCCAGGGGTAAGCAAGCAGCAGTTGCCTGGCCTGGTCCGAGATGCCGCCGATGTTTTTGCCCACCTTGGGCCCAATCTTGTTGATGAAGGAGTCGGCCAACAAGAGGATGTCCTCATCCCTCTCTCTGAGCGGCGGCAGGATGACATCGATCACCCGCAACCGGAAGTAGAGATCCTCGCGAAAGGCACCGGAGCGGACCTTTTCCTTGAGATTCACATTGGTGGCGGTGATCACCCGGACATCAACCTGCAGCGGCGTATCCTGCCCCACCGGATAAAAGGTGCTTTCCTGGAGAAAGCGGAGCAGTCGCAGTTGCATCATCGGTGAGATGTCGCCGATCTCATCGAGAAACAAAGTGCCGCCGTCGGCCTGGAGGATACGGCCCATGCGGTCGCGGTCGGCCCCGGTGAACGAGCCTTTGCGATGGCCAAAGAGTTCACTCTCCAACAGGGATTCGGGGATGGCAGTGCAGTCAACCTTGATCAGCGGCCGACTTTTACGGTGGCTCTCCTGGTGCAGGGCTTCGGCGGCCAACTCCTTGCCCGTTCCGGATTCGCCGGTGATCAGCACGGCCAGGTCGACCCGACCGACATTCTCGATCAGGGTGTAGACCGCCTGCATGGCGTCGCTGGCGCCGAGAAAACGGTGGAATCGCTGCCGCCGGCCCACCTGGCATGGTTCGGGGCTGCTCAGGTCACGCAGTACCATCACCACTCCTTCCGAACCGCCTGCGCCGTCCTTGAGCGGCGCAGTGCAGACACTGAGCACTTTCGTCTGCTGGTCAGCTCCCCGACATTCGAAGAGACGCGGACTGCTCTCCTGCCCGGTCTTCAGCACCCGGAGCAGATCCTTTTTCAATAGGACAAAGGCCTCACGGCCACAGAGGGGGATGATGCTCCGCTGGTCGGCCAAGCCGGGGTGCAACTCATTGAACAACAATCTGGCTGCGGGATTCATCTCCATGATGTCCAGGTTTGCGTCCACGGTGACGATCCCGTCGGTCACGCTCTTGAATACGGTTTCAAGAAAGGCCCGGTAGCGTTCCCGTTCCCGCTCTGCGTGCCGCTGCCCCTGTTCCAGTTGATACTGCCTGAGCGCCAGGCGGGCGGCCTTCAGGAGTGCCTCCTTGTCCACCGGCTTGGGGATGTAGTCGAAGGCCCCAAGGCGCACTGCCTCGGCCGCGGTCTCCACCGTCGGGTATCCTGTGATCATCACCACCGGACAGTTGAGTCCCAGTTCTCGGACCCGTTTGAGCACATCGATCCCGGTATGGCCGCCGAGAACGATATCGCTGATGATCAGGTCAAAACGGTGCTCATTGATCTCCCGCAGGGCCTCCTCAAAGGTGCCAGCGGTGATAACCGGTGCATACCCTTGGTTTTGCAGAAAAAACTGAAAAGTGTTGCGCAGGCTTTCTTCGTCGTCGATCACCAGGATGGCGGTTCCCTGTTCAAGGTTGTTCATGATGGTTCTCCCGGGGACAATGGTTGACGAAAGGCGGTCAGGTCGCGGAAAACGACGACCGCGCCAGTCAAACGACGGTTTTCCAGGATGGGGGTGCTGATGTACTCAACCGGAAAACTGTCGCCATCGCGCTTCCAGAAGACCTCGGCAGATCCGAAATGGACCTTGCCGTCACGATATGCCTGATGAATCGGGCATTGAGTGACCGGGTAGGGTTCTCCATCGGCGC
Source organism: uncultured delta proteobacterium (assembly GCA_963733595.1). Lineage (GTDB taxonomy): Bacteria > Desulfobacterota > Desulfobulbia > Desulfobulbales > Desulfobulbaceae > Desulfobulbus. The sequence goes on from CAVTDN010000015.1 coordinate 26,727, forward strand.
GGGTGTGGTGGATGAGGGCATGGTGCGCCTGGCCGACCAAGTCATCTGACTCCCAACCGAGCATCAGGGCGGCGGCCTTGTTGACAAAGGTCACCTTGCCGTCAATGTCGAGCCCGAAGATGCCTTCGCCGGCGGATTCTAGAATCAGCTCCATCCGCCGCTTAATCCGCTTGGTTTCGGTCTCGGCCTGAATTCGTTCAGCAATCTCGCGGTTGAGCGAGGCATTGGCCACCGAAATCTCGAAGGTGCGCCGCTCCACCCTCTGTTCAAAATCATCCCTCGTTGCGGTAAGTTCGTGGTTGCTCTCGGTCAACTGACGTTCCAGGTTGCCAAGGTCTCGGCAGAGCCTGCTCACCCGCGCATGCACCAAAGAGGCAACCACGATAAAGAGCCCAGCCATAACGACGAAGGAGAGCAGGGCAAATGGCCACTGATCAAGTTCCTTCGGTCCGATGAGCATTTGTCGGTCCATCAGCAATAGGAGAATGGCGGCCACGAGAAAAAGTATCGCTACTTGCCCAACCAGTTTGCTTTGTTCCGGCATTTATTGCACGCTCCCCTCTGCCACCGGCAGATCGATGGTAACGGTGGTCCATTTGCCCCACTGGCTCTGGATACGGAAATGGCCTTTGTTCTCCCGGATCAGACTATGACTGATGCTTAAGCCCAGGCCCGTGCCCTCACCTTTGGATTTGGTGGAGAAGAAAGGATCCATCAACCGGTCCATGAGGTCGTGCTCGATGCCAGTACCGTAGTCGGTTATAGTGATACGAACGAATTCCTGCTTGTCATGGTGTTTACGGAAGGCCGCGATGGTAAGTAATTTATCAACATGGGCCAAAGGATAGCGTTCATTGAGGGCATAACGGGCGTTGCTGAAGACATTGAGAAAGACTTGCTGAATCTGTTGCGGGTTGCAAAACACCGGTGGCAGACCATCGGCGTATTCCTCGGACAGGGTGATGCCATCGATGACGTATTGGTGTCGAATCAGTTCAATGCAGTGGCGGAACAGGGTCGCCACGTCCACAGGTTCCGGCGACTCTTCCCGTTTCCGGGAAAAATCGAGCAGGTTCTTGGTGATTCCGGCTATCCGTCGTCCCTCCTTGATGATGCAATGGAGAAAGTGGGCGTTGTGCTCGACCTGGTTGGAATCGATCAAGATCTGGGCGTAGTTGATGATGCCGTTGATTGGGTTGTTGATCTCGTGAGCAACACCGGCGGCCAGTTCGCCCACGGCAGCCAGTTGCCCGGCACGGAAGGCCTCGGCTTTCAATAATTGTTCCTCGGTCAGGTCTCGGGCGAGCAGCAGGGCGGCTCCGGATTTGCCGTCGTACTGATGCAGGGGGCTGACAGTGAGCAGAAAATTGCCGCGCAAGCCGTGCAGCTCGGTTTCAAAGATCCGGCTTTTTTTCTGGCCGAGCAGCACCTCCAGCGGGCAGATGGCACCCGGCCGGCGACCTCCATGGAGGATTTCGCAGACACCGTGGCCAATGATCTCTTCCCGAGATTTTCGTGCCGCAACCACGGCTGCAGGGTTGACATCAAGGATGATCCCCTGTTCGGAGACGATCAAGGCAGGATCCTGGACGGATGAGAAAATGTTCTCCCATTTGGCGAGAGCATGACTGAGCGCCTCATCGGCCGCCAGTTTGCCGGTAACGTCGATACCGAACAACACCAAGCCCACCCGGCCCTGCTCGATGTCCGGACGGATGGAGCCATGCCATTCGATGGTCCGCTTGTCGCCGCTTCGGGTTTGCAGCTCGGCCCGGAAATTCATTTCCGACTGACCGCCCTTGAGAACACGCGACAAACGCTTTTGGCACTCGGCCCGCTTGTCCGGGATGATGAGGACATCGACCCAGAACTTACCCTTGACTTCGTCCTCACAATAACCGGTGACCTCCTGGGCCGTTGGGTTGAAGGAGAGGATCTCGCCGCAATGGGAGAGTGAGACCAGAAGCGCCTGCACCGTCTGGACGATTTCGCAGTTGAAATCATACTCCAGGCGCAGGTGGCGCGAAGTGTGGCGCAGGGAAAGGGCACGGGAGATGACAGCGACTACATTGGCGATAAAATCGAGTTCGAGGCCCGTAAAACTGGTCTCGCGAATCGAGTGAATGGTTATGACCCCGTATTTCTGCCGGTCATGGACTAGAGGCCAGGAACCGCAGGAACGACTGCCGGTGACGGTGGTGAGAAGCCCCAATGCTGGCGGGTCAGCGCTAGCATCCAGATCGGTAATGATCGGTTCGCATTTGGCCAGGGCTTGGGCGGCGGTAGTGGTGATCGAGGGATCCTTGACCAGTTGGATTACCAGTCCTCGGCACTGCCGCACAGGCAATCCGTCCTCGACAACGGTGGTGACCGGTGTGATCGTGCCGCCCGTCTCCTCATGACCCACCCAAATCAGACAGTATTCCGGGTCCTGGAGCAACAGTTTGCAGCAGCGGGTGAGAAACATCGCCTCATTGGCGATGGAATCGACCTGCAACTCACCTATTTCCCGCAGCAGTTTGTAGCGTTGCACATACAGCGCTATTCTATTTGCTTCTTGATCCATGACATGTTGTATCGATTTGTCGTTCCGGTTGGGTTTCGACGCCACGGTTGTGTGGTGGCGAACGGAGTTTCACCACACAAGTACCACGAATATGTGGCGTAAGTGCAGCATAAATGTCGTTTTCACTCTCATAAGTGCATCAGACATGCCCGTGCGGAGAATGGGCCCGAACTTTTTCCGTGGAAAATCCTGCGGGTGTTTCGGATGTTTTTTTTTGGGGGGGGTGACGGCCAGTGCAAGGACATGGTCTCCATTGCCGAAGCGCGGCAAATGAACGGTTAAAGGGTGTTAGGTGTGGTTTGTGCAGCCATTGGTTCGATATGTCTCAAAGAGACAGCTCATGCCCGCCATACCCGGCCGGCACCGCTTGCCGAAAGCCTCGCGCAGCGTGCTCACTGCATTCTCGCCGGTGCAGTGGCAGGGGATGATCATTTCAGGGGCCAGTTGACGCAGGGAGAGGATGGTTTGCTCCAGCCGCCGCCGGTCGGCATTAAGCAAATGAAAACCGCCGACTACTGCCCGGATGCGCATACCATCGTTGAGCCGCTGTACCTGCTGCAAGGTATTCACCAGCCCCGCATGGGCGCAGCCGACGCAGACGATTAGGCCATTATCGGTTCGTACCCAAAGAGCAAGTTCGTCATCTATGAGGTCCGGTCGGTGCCCCACCTGATCAAGATAAAAGGGACCGCCGGTGTCCTCAAAGATTGTGTGGCGGTTGATGGGGCCGGTCAGGCCGACGGTTTCGCTGAGCTCCACCGATTGCTGCACCCAGTGCAACCGTTCCTGGGGAAGCCGGTCCAGGGCGGCCATGGCGTCGCGCGGCATCTGCAAGGGTTTAGAAACCCTGTTGCGAATGGAGTAGCGGGGATTGACCGCGCCGGGATGGCAATACACGTCGAGGTGGCGGGCCTGCGGCAGCAGGGAGGCAAGGCCTCCAGTATGGTCGTAATGTCCGTGGCTGAGCACGATGTAGTCGGCGGCAGCTGGATTGATGCCCAGGATGCGAGCATTCTCCATCAGAGTACAACCTTGGCCGGTATCGAAAAGGATGCGTTTGTTGCCGGTCTCCAGCCAGAGAGAAAAGCCGTGCTCGGCCTTGAGTCCTGCTCCGGCCTCATTATCGACAAGAATGGTAATTTTGGTTTGCCGAGAAGTCATAACTGCTCACACTGTATGATTTTACCCTCGGTCCTGGCGATGGAACCCGTCACCTCAGCAAATCTCATTCCGGAGAGGGCTGAGGCGTTCCTGCCAATCAATTTGAGCGATGCAGGGCCTAATGTCAAGCAGTGTGGGTCCAGGCCCAACCTTCGAGCAAGAGTACCTTGCCTTCGCAGCTTACGAGTTCAAAAAACTATCTGCGTCGCCAACCACTCCAAACGGGAAAACCATCCGTATTGCGAAGGGTCAAAACCTCGTCCCCTTTCTTTACTTCCGCCGCGATCAGAGCAGGTTTACCCTCAAAGGTGATGCGTGAACCTTTCACTTCGATCATGTCTTTGGGCTCTATTTTCACGTCCTGATTTTCGATATACCAACCGGGGCCAAGATGTACCGGGATTGTTTCTTTGTCTGTTTTCACCACGAGGCGGACACCATACGACATGCCCCTCATGGGGTGCATGAGCTTGCCGACCGAAATGACCTCTCCCTTAATGATTTCCACGGACTGAGGATTGTACATCCTGACATACGGAGTCTCCGGTCCCCAACCACCCCCGCCTTTCCACATCATGCCTTGTTGTGATAATGCTTCGGTCGTAAAAGCGAAACTGAGCAGAGTTATCATGGTAATGAACGTCATACTTATCTTCATGGGTCTTCCTCCTTGGGTTGAGAATAATGAAAATACGCAACCTTCGTTTATATTCGCGGTTACGGGCATGATCGGATGGTTAAGCTGATTCAGAGCTCTCGCTACCCTTATATTCCCGACGGCCAAGGCGTTGCGCCGTTTCCTCGTCGACCTCATCCTGCCAACCATTGCGCGAGGTTTCCAGGCAATCAAATTTAGCAGAATAGGGTTTGATGTCGAGCAACGGAGTACCATCCAGGATATCCACCCCGTCGAGCAACAGCACGTTGTCGTTGCGGCCGATGAGTTCAACGATACTCAAACCGATGCCATTGGGACGGCACGGTGCACGGGTCGAAAAGACGCCTCTGGCCGTATCCTGAAGAAACGGCTTGACGATCAGCTGCATGGGTCCGGCCTGATTGAAATAAAAGAGCAGGTAGATGTGCGAAAACCCATCTAGATCGCACAACCCTTCCGCGTATTCCGGAAACAGTTCCACCTGCCCCTTGCACCCTTTGGCATAGGCAGGCTGGATGGGGGTCTTTCGGGCAACCACATGTTCGCTATGAATCACACCAATGGGATTGAAGGTAATACCTACTCTGTTCATGGGCTCTGTCCTTTTGCAGCATGGGCCGGGTCCGGGCTGTTTGCGTCCGTTGTCCTTTTCTACCTTATTTTTCCTGCCACACTGGATCACGTTTTTCGAAAAAGGCCTGGACCCCTTCTTTGGCATCCTCAGTGGTGCACAAACGGGCAAAGATCTCGTTCATGAAGGCGAACTGCTGCTCATAGGCCATGTCTTCCGAGGCATAGAAACCGCTTTTGGCGATCTGGACCGCAATCGGGCTCTTTAGCGCCAGCAATTCCGCCCATTGAAGCGCCTCCGCATCAAGGCGCTCCAATGGTACGATCCGGTTGATCAGGCCAAGGCGCTCCGCCTCCACCGCACCAACGAGTTCCCCGTAAAGCAGGAGTTCCAACGCCTTCTTCCGTCCCACGCATCGGGCGACCGGTAAAATCGGACCCACACAGTTGAGCCCCACCTTGATGGCAGTGAGTCCCATGCGGGCATTCTCAGCAGCGATTACCAGATCCGCCGCAGCTGCCAGCCCCATGCCATTGGCGGCCGCCACACCTTGGAGCTGGACGATCACCGGCTTTTTCATTTTGGCGATGGCCAGCAGGGGCCGTTCCATCCGTTCAATCCATTCCCGGTACTCGAGGGCGGTCTTGCCGGCTAGCTCCTTGACATCAATCCCGGCACAAAATGATTTGCCGGCGCCTTTGATCAGGATCACTCTGACGCTGCGGTCCGATTCCGCAGCCATCAGGGCGTCATAGAGTTCTCCACCCATACGGGTGTTGAAGGTGTTGAGGCTTTCTGGTCGGTTCAGGGTAATTTGGGCAACATGGGTTGTGGTGACGGTATAGATTACCTGCTCGTATTCCATTTTTCCTCCTCGGTACCTGGTGGTCAGCAGCAAATGTGGTGTTTCGCCTTAGCCCCAACGCCGCGGCGGTTTCATGCCGGTTTGATGGGGTATTCGGTTCGTCCCTATCTCTTGCGGGGGTAGGGCCAGGCCATGATGCCGCCTTCCATGACCCGGACATTGGTGTAACCGTAGGCCCTGAGGATGGTTTCCGCCTCATAGCCGCGCAGCGAGATCTTACAGAAGCAGATGATCTCCGCGTTCTTATTCGTTGGCAGTTCGGTTAGCCGTGAACGCAGAGCACCCAGGGGAATAAGGTGCTCGCCGATGCCAAGATGCATCTCCTCGTATTCGGCTGGGCTGCGGCCATCCAGGAAAAAGGGTTGGTCACCGTGCTGGATTTTATCCCACACCTCGGTGACCGAGATGCCGGTCATCCGCCCCTTGAGCTTATTTTGCATGATATGGGCTGCGGTGATGAAATGATCGATGGCCAGGGAAAAGGGCGGGGCATAAGGCAGATCGGCATTGACCAGGTCGTCGACGGTCAATTTGCCCAGGATGGCCATGGCGGCGGTGGCCACCTGCTTGCTGACATCGCCGGGACCGACGCACTGGTAGCCGAGCAACCGTTGGTCCTTGGTGCTGACCAGCATCTTCGATACCAGCAGATTAGCGCCCATGAATCCCGGTTTGTCGGGACTGGCATTGACCGCGCTCTGGTAGTCGGTCAGGCCCATCCGCTCAGCGGCCTTGATGGAAAGCCCGGTCGAACCGGCGGAAAAATCAAAGACCTTGCAGATGCCGGTGTGGTAGGTGCCGGGAAAGGTGACGCAGTTGCCGTTGATCGCATTTTCCCCGGCGACCCGACCTTCGAGGTTGGCCATGTCGCCCATGGGCGCAAAGACCGGCTCCCCGCTGATCCGGCTGGGAATTTCAACACAGTCGCCGGCCGCATAGATATCCGGATCCGAGGTCTGCATGTATTGGTTGACCGCAATACCGCCGAATTTGCCGGTTGCAAGCCCCGCAGCGGCGGCGAGACTGCTGTTGGGACGAACGCCGATGGCCATGACCGCCAATTCGCAGTCGATCACCGTGCCGTCTGCAAGTTGGACCCCGGCGAGCTTGCCGTCCTTGCCGAGGAAGGCTTTGACCCCTTTGCTGGTGAAGATCTCCACCCCTTTGGCGCGCATGTGGTTTTCCACCAACTTCGCCAAGTCCCAGTCAAGGAAGGTCAGCACCTGGTCGAGCGCCTCCACCACCGTGACCTTGATGCCGGAGAGCACCAGGGCTTCGCAGGTCTCGACCCCGATCAGGCCGCCGCCGATCACAACCGCCTGTTTGACCTTTTTTTCATCGCAAATCCGGCGCAGATAATCGCTATCCGCCATGCTCAGGAGGGTAGTGATACCGTCAAGATTAATACCCGGGATGGGCGGCATGTTAGGCCGTGCCCCGGTGCTGATGATCAGCTTGTCGTAACTGAGGGTCAGGTCGTTGCCGGTCTTCAGTTCGCGGCAAACCACTTTTTTCTTGGGCCGATCAATGGCCACCACCTCGGTTTCCACCAGGGCCTTGATGGCCTTGGCCTTGTCGAAGAAGACCGGATCGCGGACGATCCCCGCAGGGGTGCAAAGCAACTGATTGCGGTCGTTGAACACCCCGCCGACATAATAGGGCCAGCCACACGAAGCCATGGAGAGATCAGGCGATTTTTGGACGAGGGTAATCTCGGCGAATTCATCCAGCCGTCTGGCCTTGGCGGCTGCCTTGGCACCCGCTGCCGAACCCCCGATGACAATAATTTTTTTAGGTTCCACGATCTATTTCCTCCCAATTATAAATAAAAAGACAGGTCACGTGCGGGCCTGTCTTCTGGTTATCTTTCAAGTGGTCTGCGGCATGGAGGGTTTACCAGTGCGCCTCTTTGTTAGCAGCGGCGGCATAGGTCACCTTGCCTTCTTTAAAGGTCTTGATCGCATCACGCACCTTGCCGGTGATGCTATCGACCACTTTGACTCCGGCGGCATCCAGAGTGGCAAAGGCCTTGGGACCGCAATACCCAGTCATCAACACTTTCGCACCCTTGTCGCTGACCATGGTGGCTGCCTGGATACCCGCGCCTTTGAAGGCGTTGACATTGTCGCTATTATCCACCACTTCAAAAGCCCAAGTGTCAATATCGACGATCAGAATATACGGCGCCCGGCCAAAGCGCGGATCGACTTCACTGTCCAACAGTTTTCCTTTTGATGTGACTGCTATTTTCATTGTGCTCCTTTGTTCGACAAATCAATGCCCGCCGCCACAGACCTGATCGTCACTGATTTTTTGCAGTTTGCCGGCAACAAAATCCTCGACTACCGGCCGGATTTCGGCCCGTTCGCCGTCATGATACACCTCGATCCCGACCTGTTTGAAGCCCATCAGGGGCCGCATGCCGATGCCGCCGACCACCAGAGCGTTGACACCGGCTTCGGCCAGTAGATTGACCGGCACCATGCAGCCGCCCTGAACATGTTCTTTGTTGGCCAGAATAGACACTTGCTTGATCTGTCCATCTTCCACATCTATGCAGGTAAAGACATCGCAATGCCCGAAATGGCCTGCTCGCATGCCTTCCAAACCGCCTTGTCCCTCGGAAGGGATCGCTACTCGTACCATTGGTTTTTCCTCCGTTGTTATTGAATCGTTGCTTTGAAATCCATGATCCCCAGGGGATTCATGGAAGGTGAATTGATAATGTTCGTCCATATGTCGCGGACCTGCTGCCAGGTTGCGGTTGCCTCTCCGTATTCGAACAGGGTCTTGCCCTCCACCATCGACCGGGTAAAGGCCGGATCGAACGAAACTCGGCCCAGCACAGTAACATTATGTTGGCGCGCCAGTTGCTCGATGGCCTCGGTCATTTCGATATTGAGATCGAACTTGTTGACGCAGACCATGCCCGGGACCTTAAAATGGGCGGCGAGTTGTACCACCCGCTCCATGTCGTGGATGCCGGAGACCGTTGGTTCGACCACGATCAACAGGACTGTGGCCCCGCCGATGGAAGCAATCACCGGGCAGCCGATGCCCGGAGGACCGTCGGTGATGATCAGGTCGGCACCCCGTTGCTCCGCCAGTTGCCGGGCTTCCTTGCGCACCAGGCTGACCAGCTTGCCGGAATTCTCTTCGGCAATACCCAGCCGGGCGTGGATCATGGGCCCAAAGCGGGTGTCCGAGCGGTACCACTCGCCACAGCGCTGCACCGGAAAATCAATGGCGGTTACCGGGCAGAAATCAACACAGACACCGCAACCCTCGCACCGGAGCGCATCGACCTGGAACGATTCGGTGATGGCGCCGAACCGGCAGAGGTCATTACAGGTGCCGCATCCGGTGCAAAGGTCGGGATTGATAACGGCTTTGCAACCGCCCATAAAATCGGTTCGCTGCCGGACCTCGGGCTGCATCAGCAGATGGAGATCAGCCGCATCGACATCGGCGTCGCAGAGGACGCTGTTTTTCGCCAGGACGGCAAAAGCTGCGGTCAGGCTGGTTTTGCCGGTGCCGCCCTTGCCGCTGATAATCACAATCTCGCGCATGAAACCGCCTTACCCTTTGCTTCAATGAGTGCTTCGATGTCCCGGTAGAGGGTAACAAATCGCTCCCGCCATTCCGGAAATTCTTCAACGATGTTTTTGCCTTGGGAGTAAACTTCGGCAATGCGGCGGTCAAAGGGGATGGTCAGCAGAATTGGCAGGTTTTCGCGCGCTGCATAATCAAACACCTTGTTGTCGCCGATGTCTGCCCGGTTGATCACCAACCCGCAGGGAATGCCGAGCAGTCGCACTGCTTCCACCGCCAGTTTAAGGTCATGGAGGCCGAAAGGGGTCGGCTCGGTGACCATGAGGATGAAATCAGCGCCATTCATGGCGGCGATCACCGGGCAGGAGGTGCCCGGCGGCGCGTCGACGATGGTGATCCGGTGGGAATCAGCCGCAGCCCGCACCCGCTTGATCAGGGGCGGAGACATAGCCTCGCCCACCCGCAGTTGCCCGTTGATGAAGCCGATACCGTCGCGGGCCCCAAAGTTGAGCGTGCCCAACTCCCGGCCGGTCTCGGTGATCGCCCCTTCGGGACAGACCAGCATGCAACCGCCGCAACTGTGGCAGAGTTCAGCAAAAACAAGCACTCGCTTGCCCACCACGGCCAAGGCATTAAACCGGCAGATATCCGAGCATTTTTTGCAGAAGGTACATTTGCTTTCATCCACCAGCGGGATAAGCGTCTCCACCCGCTCGGTTCGTGTGATCACTGGTTGTAAAAAAAGGTGGGCATTGGGCTCTTCAACGTCGCAGTCCAGTAGTTCAACGTCGGCGCCCAACGCCAGCGCCATATTAACCGAGACTGTGGTTTTTCCGGTGCCGCCCTTGCCGCTGGCCACGCTTATAATCATGGCGTCGCCTTGGGTGTGGGTTGCATGAGGCCGGTGATTTTGGCCAGCACGGCCAGCAGGGCGTCGGCATCCTTTTCGCTCGGATGGGAGGGTAATTGCATCAACACCCCTAACCCCTCAGTGCTCTCATGGAATTCCTCGTCAGCCAGTGAGCCGACAATGGCGGCGTTGGCCAGCGGATTGACCTTGACCAGTTGTTTGACGAACTCGATACCGCTCATGTCGTCCAACAGTTCATCGACAATCACCAGATCCAAAGGCTTGCCCGTGAGTTGCCTAAGCCCGGCGGCTCCAGTCGCGATCGGCATCAGCTGCACGTCCTGCTCACGCCGTAAGCGGGCGACCAAGACAGCAAATCGTGAAAAATCCTTGGCTACAAATACGATGGTCACGGTACCTCTCTGAAAAAATCCAGCTGCCGTTGCCGACAGCCGGTGGTGTATGGTTTTGGGAAAAGACGAGGCTTCGTCCGATCGCTCAGCGGTTGCCTCGGCCTTGGCCACGGCCGCCGCCTTGCCCACGCCCGCCACCGCAGCGTCCCCCCTTACCCGCTCCTTGTCCTTTGCCCAAGCCCTGACCCTGGTCTCCGCCAGCTGGTTGCTGAGTTTGATCCGTGGTGGCCTCGGTGTTGACGCCGTTTTGCCGGCAATTGCCTTGCCCTCTGCCGATCGGTCCGGTTCCAGTGGGACCTTTTCCATCCATTCCAGGCATATGCATACCTCCATTCTTGTCTTTTGTTTCCAGCGGTGTTCAGTCCTGCTTCACTGCCGCCCCGGAGGTTTCCGGAGAGGCGCTACCGCCCTCGTTTGTCTCATTCTTTTCGGTTATAGTCATCCGGCCGGCCCGCCCTCTGCCAGGATTGGAGTGGGCGATGCCTATTTCACGGCCTCGGCGGATCTTGCCTCGGCAACAGATTCTCCTGCCGCATCCCGGCATTCTAAATTCCGAACCAAAGGGCTGTCCCTGAAGAAACTTTTCCAGCACCAACCGGACATCGCCGGCGATAAAAGGAATCAGCTCAATCCCGGCGGCCTCAAGCATAGATGCCGGCTCCTCTGAAACCGCGCCGCAGATGATGAGCATCACTTGCTGACTCCGCAACATCTGCAGCAACTCAAGGGGGCGCTGAGGATCAAAGGCAAGGCGCGAGGCGTCACCCAAGGTGTCACCATCAATCTCAACGATCAACAGGGTGCGTGCCGAGTCAAACACTGGTGAGACCCGTTGACCCCATACCGTCACTGCAATTTTATGCCTTGCACCTTTTCGTTTCATATCCTTGGCAAAGCATAGGGCATGCCATTGTGTGACGACGGCCTAATAAAAATTACAACGGTTTGAAATTATAGAATTTTAAGCAGATGAACTGAGGAAGGAGGACTGCGCGGGACAACCACAGGGTAGCATAATCGCGACTCTGTGCGACTGTATCGTCGCGATTATGCTACCCTGTTGACTTTCGAAGTGAAACTGCGGCCGTCGGTTTGAGGCAGGTTGAGGTCGAATTTTTTTAATTTGCGAAACAGGGTGCTCTTGTGCATACCCAGTTCCTTGGCAGCGGCCAGGCGGTTGTAGCCATTCCGGACCAGAGCGTCCCGGATAGCTTCTTCTTCGGTTGCTCTCCGCAGAACCTGGAGGACAGGGGCTGCATCGTTCACGGGAAGAGAGCCAGGATTGAGGTGGCCCGGCAAGTGGTGGAGGCCGATCCGACCCTGCGTGCAGAGGATGAAGGCGTGTTCGATGATATTTTCCAGTTCACGGATATTGCCCGGATAGTCGTGGGCCATCAGTCGTTCCAATGCCTCAGGCTCGATGCCGCTTACCGCCTTGTCCCGCAATCGGTTCATTTTGTCAATGAACCGATCGATCAATAGAGGGATGTCTTCCTTGCGTTCACGCAAGGGCGGCAACAGCAGACGGACAATGTTGATTCGGTAGAAGAGATCGCGGCGAAAGGCCCCCTGTTCAACCAGCACTTCGAGGTCTCGGTTGGTGGCAGCAAGGATGCGGACGTTGACCCGCTCTTTTTTGATGCCTCCCAGGGGTTGATATTCCTGCTCCTCCACTATCCGCAGCAGTTTAACCTGAAAGGCCGGGCTGGTCTCACCCAGTTCGTCGAGCAGGATGGTGCCACCGTCGGCCAGGTTAAAGTAGCCCGGTTTATCATGCACCGCATTGGTGAAGGCCCCTGCCTTATAGCCGAAGAGTTCGGATTCGAGCAAGGTGTCGGGCAGGGCACCGCAATTGATAGCGATAAAAGGCTTGTCCCGCCGGGTGGAGAGGTCGTGCAGGGATCTAGCCAGGAGTTCTTTGCCCGTACCCGTTTCCCCCTCAATCAGCACGGTGGAATCACTGGCTGCAATCTGCGGTAGCACCGCAAAGAGTTTTTTCATCAACCGGCTGTGACTGACCATGTCGCCCCGGCGAAAACTGCCGCTCAACTCGCGTCGCAGTTCCTCCAATAGCGAGTTATCTCTAAAGGTTTCCACCCCACCGAGAATTTCGCCTGCCTCGTTGCGCAGCGGCGCGGTGGAGACACTGATAGGGATGCGTTTTTTGTCGCTGGTTATGATATACGTCGAACTGTTTACAAAGGCACCGCCCTCTTTCATGGTTCGCCGTAAGGCGCAGTTGCCTTCACACATGTTTGAACGGAACACCTCCCAGCAAAAGCGGCTAATGGCCTCCTCGCGAGGGATGCCGGTGATCTCTTCTGCCGCCCGGTTAAACGAGGTGATCCGCCATTCGTGGTCGACGGTGAATACTCCATCCGAAATGCTCTCGAGAATGATGTCGGTGACTCCCGCCGCCGGCAACATTTTTTTCTGTTTGATCATTTTTCTCCAGAGTCTTTGTTGGGTGCAACCATCACTCCTTTATCAAATAAACAGTCGTAAGGCTGAGGGCAAGGCTAGCACTGGTGTTTCATCACCAGTAATATAGATTTCGTGCCATGTCATTTCATACTATAAGCGTCTAAAATAGCATCTGCTGCGTAGATGATTCGGCATGTTTATCAGGGATTAGGTTCCAACAATACAGACATGTCGCTGATTAAACAAAAAAAGCACCTACCCATTTCTGGATAAGTGCTCAATTTAGACCAGATATGGGTCGGGAGGCAATCCCCCCGCTCCAGTCCATTCATTCAGTCTTTTTCAGCTTGCTGGTGCAGGTGGCGACCTCCATTACGGCAACACACCTTTCGTCCACGTTCTTGGCCATCTGGTAGGGCGGATCAGTTGGAGCACCATGAATATGGTAAAAATGCCTGGAGATGAAGAAAAATCCGCTCTTTTTCATTTTTCAGAAAGCTAGTTTGACGGCAACGGACAGCAGAAGTTACCAAAAGTTCACTTTAAGGAGCTATTTCGTTATTCTGTAGGGGAATACGATTTAGCGATCCATTCGGTACTCTAAGCCCGTGCACGTAATCTTGCAGGTCGTTTGCCTTCCTGTTTGGGCAATGCCTTGGCAGGATGATGCTCATATTTTGGTCTGTCGAGCGAAGCGCTTGCGGGTTCCTTGCCAAGCAGATCCGCACAATGAAAAAAGACGTACCAATCATTTCTTTGCTGGAGTTTAGCTAGTTGGCCTTTTTTGTCAAAAGATCGTTTGCTGCGGAACGCACCGATATAATTCCCAGCAACTGTTGCCAGATGAATCACGCAGATAGAAACTATCAATCCGAAGAAATATTGATTCATTGCCATTGTGTTCCTCCTTGCATCAAGGGAAGGTCAATGCCTTACTCGATGCTTTCAGGTTTTTTCCGCTCAGCCGAGCTTATGTTTCATGGTTTTTTCACCACTAAAGTGGGCAGAGGGGAAATCGTTGCGACCCGTTCGACGACGCTGCCCATGAGGATGTTGCCGAAGGCAGTTCGGCCATAGGTCCCGAGAACGATCAAATCGATTTTGTTTTCCGCGCTGTATTTCACCAGAGTGGCATATGGAGATCCTTCGCAGATTTCTGTGACCACTCGTACCCCCAGTCGTTCTCCTTGCCCGCTAAGAGTTTGAAGAGGCGGGAAGCTTTTTCTTTCCGCCTCCTTCAAGACCCCATAAAGAATGCTGCGCTCAAAAGCGATATCAAGGACCGTCAGGGCATGCACTTCACCGCCGAAAGCAAGTGCCAGTTCCAGAGCCCGTTGTCCGGCCTCCATGCTGTAAGGTGAGCCGTCTATTCCAACCAGTATGCGGGAGAAATTAACTTCTGAATGTTCCGGGACCATCAAGACATCGCAAGGGCTGCACCCAATCACCTTGGCAGTGGTTCTGCCAAGGATGATCCGCTCAATTCGTGAGCGCTTCGGGTAGCCCATGAGCACCAAGTCGACATTTTCCTCTTCGGCCACTCGCACGATTTCCTCTACTGGGTCCCCCACTGTATGGAGGGCGCGCACAGTCTGTCCTTTTTCGGCTGCCACTTGCTTTGCCTCTTCCAGGCATTGCTTGAACGGTTCGCTGAACTGTTCATCGGCATTGCTGATTTTCCATCGATGCATGTTTCCCTCGTATTTGGGCGTCACCGAAATGGCGATCAACTGTGCCTTCAGAAAGAGCGCTAGACGAAGAGCCTGTTGAAAAGCCGTCCGGCTGGCGTTGCTTGGATCAACAGCAACGAGGATGGTGGCGATGTGTACTGACATAGAGACCCCTTCAGAACGTGAGTGTTATGCGTTGAGAGAAATCGCCTTCTCCAGTCGTCTGGCTTTGAACAGACTGGAAAGAATAATCGAAGCACCTACTAGCAGTGCCAGGCACATGATAGCAAAGCTTATCTTGGTCATTGCCCAAACAACGGTATCGTTCCAAGAGATCAGCTGCAATTGGTTGAGATATTTGGGTAGGGCGAAAAAACGGCTGACCGCAACGATCAGCATGATTGTAGCCATAACGTATTTGATCATATACTCCTTGACGTAAGTGGTGCCGATTGCCCCCAGCTGCACACCGAATAGAGAGCCCGCCAGGATGATCATGACCAAGCGAATGTCGACCATGCCGTAATAGGCCCAGATCAAGGTGCCACCCAGGCCCATGACAAAGGCGACGACCAACTCAGTGGCGGAGGCTACAATACTGGTGGCGCCGATAATATACATCAATCCCGGGACCCCGATGAAGCCGCCCACCGCGATGGTGGCGGCAAGCATGCCGGTTGCGAGGGCGACGGGCACCAAAAACCACATGCTGATACGAAGATTTGCAGTCTTCAGGGTGATCATCGGCCAGAGTTCGATCTGCTGCAAGCGTTTGGCCAGCGAAGGTCCTGCCTCGATATCTTTCTCTTTGGCGCTTTTCATTTTGATTGCGTCACGCATGACAAAGGAGCCGACAATGACCAACACCAGAACGAAGACAACACTCACGTACAAATTCGAGCCCGCCTCGCCCCATTTATCGAGGATGTGCTTTTGCAGCATGATGCCGACTTGAACGCCAAGTTCTGCAAAAAGCCCCATGATAAGCCCCAATTTGATATCCACTTGGCCGTATTTGTATCGTTTAATCGCTCCGACCAAGGCCTTGGGGAATTTGTGGCACATATTGCTGGCAACGGCTACGGTTCCGGGGACACCGAGGCTCATCATGCCCGGTGTCAACACAAAGGCGCCGCCTGAACCAATGAATCCACTGACAAGCCCGCCGATAAAACCGACAATGAAGAGAAAGGTGATTGTGTAAACATTAAGATCAATAAACTGAATCACTTCAGCGATAGGTCCGTGCATTGTCTACTCCTGTTAATTGTTGTCTTGCATTCAGAACATTGGGATGGCCGCAACGATATCTCTAATATTAAATGTGGTGCATTCGCTCTCACGCGTTGACCTGAGCGCGAGGCCGGGTATCCGGCCGAGGAACGACAACGGCATCCGTGACCTTCTGAACCGGCGCGACACGTGGTGCTGTACTTTTTTTGGAGGCCTCAATACCAAGCGCAGACCAGAAGAAGCTGGTGAAATTGCCATGGAAATAAGAAACAGCAAAGACGGTGGCCACCGGCAGCAACGCAAACACGCCGCCTTTGGTGAAATAGGTCATGACAACATCCTGATTGGCAAAAACAGCCGTATATAAAACGGTTGTCAGTGCGCCGAAGAGGAAACAATTTTTTACATGCCTTTTTTTGCTGGTAGTGGACATAGCGAACGCTCCTTTTTTTGAGGGGGTATGAAAAATGCTCTTGTTGAATAGACCCTGCTTGGTGGTGGGAACTGGAAAAACGGGAACCGGCGATTGCCTGGCAACTTCTTCCAGGCGTATGCCCTTATCGATAACGACAAACTCAATTCTCTTTTTAGAACGGCACAGTCGACCAATGACACTGCCGATTTTGCCGAGTTCTCCGAGGTATTCGACGGCCACCTCCTTGTTCCGGGCTTTTTCACTAAACAGTCCGATGCTTTCCTTCATGGCAGCTGCAAAGAGTCTGCTGCGCCTACCCAAGTTGAAAAATGGAAGGGTGTCGACATGGATAGCGAGAATAGAGTAGCCTAGGCGATGGGCCGCATTGACCGCGTAATCCATGACATGCTCGGACATGTGCCCGTTTCGGGTCACAACCATGATAAAGGAACTTTCTCTTCGTCGGTCCAGCTGGGAAGTTTCGCCGGTCAAATTGTCTTCTTCCAAGGTATGGCACGAAACATTTGTTATGTCGCTCATGGGATTGTTTGCGTTATCCAGGTGAAGGTTTCTTGATACCTGGGGTGTATCAAGATGCGTGCCAATGCTTGACATTGCGTTAACATCTCGATTTTAAAAATATTTTTTAAATTGAAAAGGGCGGACTTTACCGAAAGCTGTTGCAAAAAGAAACGGCTCCAATCGTAGAAACACTATTCCGCTTTTAAAAGTGTTGCATTTTGCAATGTGAAGCCATGGGGATGTTACATGGACGGGGCAGCGCCCATTCCCCCTGGCTTTAAGAATCACATTGGGGGGGGATGGTGGTTACCGGGGAAAAGCAATTAAGAGCAGAGCAGTAGTGGAAAGTGTGCGCCAAAAATGCCTGGAGGGGAAATGGAAAGGGCGGGAAGAGGTGTTGTCGTAAGATTCGGTTACGGCATTTATATTGCAAAGTTTTGTCGTTCAGGTAGAGACATTGGTAGGGGTGCCGTTCGATTGGCCGGAATGTGAGGGGCAAGGGGATTCTACTGTCCGGGAACCACCACCAGCATTATTGAAGGTAAAAGGAAGAACATTATGTTTTTTAAAAAGAAAATTGAACACGCCGAAGAACTGCCTCTACAACGCGAAGTGGCCCCATCGCCCCTCGAGATCCTCCGTTCCAGGGCTACAGAGGCCCAGCTTCCGCACAATGTCTTGGAAGCGGTTTCCTGTGAATTGAAAAAACTCGAAAAAACCGATGCCGCCATAGCAGAATATTCGGTGGGACTCAACTACATCGAGTTAGTGCTGTCCTTACCCTGGAATAAATCCTCGCAGTGCAAGCTAGATCTGATGAGGGCGCAGTCCATCCTTGATACCCGTCATTATGGCCTGTCCCAGGTTAAGCAACGGATTCTTGAGTTTCTGGCCGCAAAAACACTCTGCAGTAAAGCGCGGCAGACTATCCTGATTGTTGACGACGAGGAGATTGCGCGGACCAACATGATGCATGTCCTCGGAAAAGAGGGGTATACCTGCCATGGTGCGGGCAATGGTGCCGAGGCACTGGAGGTGATGGCACGGGAAGATATCGATCTGGTCGTCACGGATCTGAAAATGGAGCGGATGGATGGCATTGAACTGTTGGAACAGATCAATCGCACCGCTCCTGAGATCCCGGTGATCATGGTAACGGGTTTTGCAACAGTCAGTTCAGCGGTGGACGCATTGAAGAAGGGTGCTGCCCATTATTTGGGCAAGCCTGTCAATCTGGATGAGTTGCGCCAGACGGTCAAGGAGGTGTTGGAGAAGAAGCTCTTTGTCCACATGGGCAAGGGGCCGATCCTCTGTTTCACCGGTCCTCCCGGAACAGGCAAAACCTCTGTTGGCAAGGCCATCGCCGAAGCCTTGCAGCGCCAGTTCATCCGGATTTCCTTGGCCGGATTGCGCGACGAAGCTGAGTTGCGCGGCCACCGGCGTACCTATGTCGGAGCCTTACCCGGACGAATCATCACCGAACTGAAAAGAGCCGAGGTGAATAATCCGGTCTTCATGCTCGATGAGATCGATAAAATCGGTCAGGATTTCCGAGGCGATCCCGCATCGGCGCTGCTCGAAGTGCTCGACCCCGAGCAAAACATCCATTTCACCGATCATTACCTGGAGGTTCCGTTCGATCTTTCACGTATCATGTTCATCGCCACAGCCAACGATCTCACTAAACTTCCGGGCCCACTACTTGATCGCATGGAATGCATTGAATTTAGCGGATACACGGAAAAGGAGAAGCTGAACATCGCTCAACAATTCATCCTGCCGCGGCAGCTCAAGGTTGCCGGACTCTCGCGATCTGCTGTCCGGTTTACTTCCGAAGCCTTGTCAAGGGTAATAAACGAGTACACTAGGGAGTCGGGTTTGCGGAACTTGGAGCGTCAAATCGCTGGTGTATGCAGAAAGGTCGCCATGCTCTGTTTGAAATCGAATTCTCCTCAGGATGAGCAGGTCCTGATCGACGCTCCCTCCGTAACCAACCTCCTGGGACCACGCAAGTTCCAACGGGAGGCGGCCGAAGCCAACCCACAGGTCGGAATTGCTACGGGATTGGTTTGGGCAGAGACCGGGGGAGAGATTATTAGTGTCGAAGCAGTGCTCATGCCGGGAACGGGAACGCTTCTACTGACCGGTTCCCTCGGGGAGGTACTGCGGGAATCCGCCCAAACGGCGCTCAGTTTCCTGCGCAGCAAGGCGGGGAATTCGGTGTGTCCGACAATTTTTTCAAAAATGCAGATGTTCACATCCATTTTCCGTCCGGCGCCATCCCGAAGGATGGCCCCTCGGCGGGGATTACCATTTTTGCAGCTTTGCTCTCACTACTCACCCGGCGGCCGGCCCGGCGAGATGTGGCCTTAACAGGGGAAATGACTCTGACCGGTCGCATTCTCCCGGTGAGTGGTATCAGGGAAAAGGTCTTGGCCGCGAGAAGGGCAGGTGTGCATCTGGTGCTGCTGCCGCTTGCCAATAAGGAGGAAGTGGAAACCCTGGATGCCGACGTGAAGGAAGGGGTGCGATTGCGATTGGTGGCGAACGCCAGCGAGATCGTCGAGCCGTTGTTTGCCCAGCAGTCCTATATTCTGGAATAATAATTGGTCTG
Source organism: uncultured delta proteobacterium (assembly GCA_963733595.1). Taxonomy (GTDB): domain Bacteria; phylum Desulfobacterota; class Desulfobulbia; order Desulfobulbales; family Desulfobulbaceae; genus Desulfobulbus. The sequence continues at coordinate 46,241 of CAVTDN010000015.1, forward strand.
TATGGCCTGCACGGCAGCAAGAGAAGGCGAAGCAGCAGGGAGATGAATCAGACGTCAGGATTTTCCAATCCGTACCGTTTGATTTTTCGCCAGAGGGAGACACGGTCGATTCCAAGAATTTTGACGGCAGCCGACCGGTTTCCTTCCACTTCATCGAGCACTTCAAGGATATACTGTTTCTCATGTTCTTCCAGGGAAGGCCAATCCTCTCGGTGATCTCGAATGGTCATCCCCTCGGTGTCGCCGAACACTGTGGCGATATGCTGCTGCTCGATGACG
>CAVTDN010000016.1:0-37753 GCA_963733595.1 uncultured delta proteobacterium
ATACTCGTGCAGGGGAAATTTTCTTCCCTTGGCACGAGTTTTCTTTTCCACCCCTTCTTGCCAAATTCATTCGATTCTTCCGAACAACTAGCGAACAACCCGCTTTCGCGTTGCTCGGCCATCCAGATACTTGAATTGGCTTTCGCCTTTGGCGAGGCGATGACAACTTGCCTCGGTGTGGGAATTAGTGTAAAGACATTTCACGATTTTCGACGAACTGCTATTCGCAATATGGTTCGCTCAGGGATTTCCGAGAGAGTGGCCAGATGATATCATGGTAATAAAACACGATGCGTTTTTGATCGATATAATATCGTGAATGATCAAGACCTAAAATTGGCAACCCAGAAACAGAGCGATTATCTGCAATCTCTCGATGGGCACAATCGCCAAGATCGGCTCAACAAAGCAGGCATGATTAGCTGCTAACTATTTGAAATTTCTAAACGCTCCAGTAGCTCAGGTGGATAGAGCTCAGGATTCCTAATCCTGGTGCCGCAGGTTCGAATCCTGCCTGGAGCACCAATAATATCAAGCGCTTAACCTTTTATCGGTTGAACGCTTTTTTATTAGCATCGAATTTTGCAAGCACTTTGTAAGCAGATTTAAACAATACGATTCAACCAAACCATCGTATGACAATGGGCGAGAGAGCCCAATCGTTTCGCCAGTCCAATGGATATTTTATATAGGCAAAATTTATGAGTAAAAATAACGAAGTCTTTTATGAGTGCGAAAAATGCAAAGACGAAAACGCCGTTATGTGCCCACGTTGCGACGGTGAAGGTGAAAACCCGGATGTCGAAAATGGGGTAGGCCTGCTCTGTGACTTCTGCGAGGGAAAAGGCGAAATACTATGTCCTGATTGTAAAGACGGGCGTAGGGGCTGAAGGTTGTTCAACGGTAGAACAATTTAAACTTTTTATATTTAAATTAGGCCAAAAATAAGGAAGCTTGAGAGTTATGAACGATAGTCGTGGTTGCGGATCATGCCGCCATTTTATCGGGGATTGCAAAAGAGGTCCTAGGCTCTGCGATGTTTGGCAGAATGACCAGTCCCCTGCCAAAAACTGCACCGACGAGGATATTAACTACGGATGTGAGTATTGGAGACAGAAGCAAGAGCCAACGAATTGATTTTGTAGATCAATCTATTTCACCCCCTCAAATCCGATCATATTTTATCCTTCACTTGGTCCCATACCTTGGCCACTCTTCGGATGAAACCAAAAGAATAAAAGTCAATATCCGTTGATGCGTCCTTTTTGATCGCCATTTTCATCAAACCATTAATATCGGCTAGGAGGTCAACTGATATTTTATCAGCCAATGTCCCGAGGATTCCCATGTCATTATCTATTGGTTGGTGTTTGTTGATTTCTTTGTAGTGTTCCGCTGTTATCTTGAAATCGCGGAAATTTATGCATCGGTCATTAATCAGTTTAATTGCCCCATCTTCTCCTGAAATTTTCCAGAGCTCCTCCATTTTTTTCTTTCCATCCTTCAGAAACTGAATAAGTCCATCCAAATCATCTATTTCATTTTCTTTTAGTATAATACTACTCATCTGATTATCAATGATATTATTAACAGTATATGTATCATCTATTGAACTCATTCCTGGCACAATACTCATCTGATTCTGAATAATTTTATTATCAACAGTATTCGTAGAATCATTTGATTCTCTAAATATTTTATCTATTTCCATTTCCACCTCCTTAAGATTATTATACATAGGTGCCACCTGTCCATCTCAAGTTTTACAAACAGTCACTTTCTACTTATCAGATTATGTGAAAAAATTTACTATCTGTTAAATTGAAAAATTGAAATTAAGGTCACGTGTCAATTTTTTGTTCATCCGGCAAATGCGTATCTGGAGTTGGGTAGGTTGTAGATTATGGACAGATCGACTTGAAGCATGTGGCCATGAATTTATCATTTATTGTATTGCGATTATTGTAAAACAGTCACTAGGTCTGCTTCAGGGGCAAGGCCCTCTACCATAGATCAAAAGATCAATTTGTTTTTTGCAACTGCAAAAGCATGCGCCGATAATTGGTAGCTTCCGGTGCCTACGGAACGAACAATAAAAATAATTTCTTGCCGTTGGTTCCATCGACATCGGCGAGAATGACCTTCTCGATAACTCCATCGCGAGCGTGAATTAGTCCGGAAATGAAGAATGTAGTGTCGTCCGGAGCCACCACGGCCTCATAGAGCCGCACACTGAAGCTGCCAATGGACCGGGCTTCGAAATCCCCCTCCGTCACGACAACCGTATTGCTGGTTGGCAGCGTGAGCTTCGAAACGAAGGGTCTTGCACCACAGCATGAACGGAAGCTGCAAAGAACAGCACCATTGAGGAATTAATTATATAGCACCCGCCCACAAGGGTACAACTTGATCCATACCCTCGCCCCACGGTTACAACCCCCATATTTGTCCGGGTAGTTAACGGGTCTAAAATATGGCCCTTCAAAAAAAAGCCCCGGTCAGAAATAGCCAACCAGGGGAATAATACGCCCAGCGTGACGATCTTTTTTATATTGGTCGAGGAAAGGGGGATGTCAGGGTTTGAAAAAAAGTCAGAGCCGATAAGACCCGCCTTCTAATTCCGATTTTCAGAAAAGAAAATCATCTCATCTTCCCCCTTACCCTTCTCCTAACTAAATCAACCAATCTTGTCGACCAAAGAAGAAGGGGGTTATCCTCTGCGTGCACCGGCTGAAATAAGTCGTGTTTACGGAAAATCTATGCTTATTTTTGGGCAACTTTAGCTAGTAGAAATAAACTAACGCCGAAGATAAGCATGTTGGCCGGTTCAGAAACCGGTGGCAGAGCAACGAGGGATTCACCAGCAATTGCAGCAGGAAACAAGACGAACGTTGTTATTGACGCTGTTAAAGTGAAAAATAATGTCCTCATAATTCCCTCCCCATTTGTAATACTTTTTCCATGCCCTTCCAAAGCAACAATCAGACCATTTTGCAATCGGGGGTGTCGCAAATAATTCATCTATTATTTCAACATATTACAAGATTACCTTCCTGGAAGAAAACTGGGCGCACCTTTATTTTTCCTTTTTTCCGGAAAAAATTACGGAAAGTTAAATTCAACATCAATGATTCTCAACAGATAATTCAAAAAAACTAACGATTGCGCATGGGGGGCCCCTCATCCGCAATCCTATTTTGATGGTCCAGGCTATCCCTGTGGTCGAATAGAAACGAGTTCACTCGATCAAAATCGGGCTGTTTAACATCGCCATTTCCTTTTCAAGCTTAACGGCGAATAGATTTTCTTGTGTGGTTCATGGTGTGCCTCCTTGAAATAAAAAAAAGCCCCTCCGACCGAAATGGCCGAGGGGCTGATGGGGACGGCAGAAAATGTGTGGTTAGCCGACCCGCCTGAGGCCATGCCCACCGCTTGAAGAGAGCCCTTTAAATTAAAGATAAGAATCTACTTCTAGGTATATAGAAAAAAGAACCGATTGAAGCCCCGTGAATATCAATTGCTCAGAGCAAGACATAATGACTTTGGGGTTATTTGCCGCGATCTTCACACAGCTTTATCGCAAGATAGAGACGGTGATGCCTCCTTTGAGCTGGACAAAAAAATGCCCCCGGACCGTGTGATGGCCAAGGGGCTGATTGGGATGGCTGAAGGGGTTCAGCCTATTTCATATAAGGTGGCTAGATTTCCGCATATTGTGCCACAATGTGACTTGTTAGTAACGATTTCTCAGTGGGATAGGTAATTTTACCAGGGTTGAATTCTTGATGCTGATACGGTACACAATTAGAACCACTACAATCCAAGGGAGACACCTGCATGCGTTGTTCCCGCCTCACCTTTCTCTTCTTCCTCCTCACAATACCTGCCACTTGCTTTTCCTGGCCAGCCCAAGTCGTATCTGTTGCCGATGGCGACACCATCACAGTTCTGCATAAAGACCAGCAAAAGAAAATGGGGGTGGACCAAAAGCAAGTGTCGCTTTAATGCAACATTCCTTGTCGTGATCTTCACGTCACTCTTTGAGGTAGCATTTTTAATATGCAGTGCATAAATACTTCAGGGTTCTTGGAGTTATAATCCCTGAAAGCATTATCCCTACAAGCCAGTCTACTTGCAGTCTCTTCAATTATTTTATAATATCAAGGTGATATCTCAACAATGCAAACAGCGGCCTGAGTGATCGATGGCCATCAAAGTAAGCAATCATAATCGATTAGTATCTTCATTCCACACCAAAGAGTTCCTTCAAATCACTTTCTTCGCCCACTCTGTCTGCAATTACCTACAGGTCGACTGATAAAAATGGTTCATCAGGTTTGATATACGGATAGGGGGAAAAGAAATCTTCAGTCTGGACTGACTTCCTAGTATTTATATTTCGATTATCGTGTACTGCGGACCCTATAGCAGTCGCTACCATTATTCCCTTCACAGCTCCCCAGCCACACACATTTATCTCGCCGATTATTCATTTAATATTGCATGGAATCACCGAGCACTAACTAGACCTTTCCTGAATATACCCCCTTCCTAATGAAAGTTTGCCGCACAGCCGATCAGTTAAAATGTGGTACCTCTGCGGCTCTATAAAAAAGACGAAGCGATAAAAACCTCACAAAAAAATGACTACATTGTGGCATGCTTGTTGCTGATTTTATGCGACACACGGTTTCCCATGTTTTAAGTTCACAGCTTACACAGAATGGTTCATGACTTCCGAAGGAGGATAAATGCGTATACCAAGACGACAATTCCTGAAATACTGCATCGGATCGGCAGCGGTGTTGGGACTACCCCTGACCGTTCTCGGCAAACTAGAACAGGCCCTGGCTGACTCAACAATTCCATTACCAAAGGTTATCTGGCTCAATGGTTCAAATTGCACCGGTTGCACCGTATCTTTGGCAAATTTATTCAGTAACAGCGGTCCCACCGACATCGCCGACCTGCTGGTCAATACCATTGACCTGGCATTTCATCCGAACCTTATGGGAGCAGCTGGGGATCTTGCCGTGCAGCAACTGAAGGATACGGCCCTGGGGAATTACATATTAGTAGTCGAAGGCGGCATTCCAACTGCTTTTAACGGCCATGCCTGTCTGGTGTGGAGCGAAAATGGCAGGGATGTGACCGCGTTGGAAGCGGTGAAGATGTTGGCGCCGAATGCCGACGCCGTGTTGAGCGTTGGCACATGCGCCAGTTACGGAGGAATACCGGCCGGCAATCCTAACCCGACAGGGATAAAGAGTGTAAGCGGAATTACCGGATTGAAAACCATCAATATTCCTGGTTGCCCAACGCATCCTGATTGGATCGTTTCGACCATCGCCTCTTTGCTTTCAGGAGTTGTGCCGCCACTGGATGCGCAAAGTCGTCCGAAAGCACTCTTCAGTAGAAAAATCCACGAAAGCTGTCCGCGCAAAGAGCGAGAAGAGGCAAAAGTATTCGGAATTGCAAATACATGCCTTAAAGAGCTCGGCTGCAAAGGGCCCGAGACATTTGCAGATTGCCCGTCCCGAAAATGGAACAGTGGTACGAATTGGTGCGTTGGCTCAGGGGCGATCTGTGCAGGTTGCACCGAGCAGGGTTTTCCAGATCGGTTTTCTCCTTTTTATAAGGTGGAGTACGGGTATCAGGAATTCAAGAAACCGGCGGATAATCCTAACACTGATCCGCAACCGACCAATGGCGCTCTCACTTTCTCCAAAGCAGAATGGACAGCGAGCACTCGCGTACTGAGAGCCGAAGGGAAAGCAACGGCTGGACAAATAGTCACCATCTACAACAGCCAGACGAATGTCCAATTAGGAGCTATTTCTGTCAATCAGTTGGGCAGCTGGAGGTTTCAGCAGTCCACCTCTCGGCCCCCCTCGTCCCTGAAGGCTGTATCAGGCGGTCAGACGGTTTTGCGGACGGTGGTAAAGAAATAACTCTGCTCCGTTTTCGCGGCAGCCTACTTTCTTCATCGCACACGAAAAACTGACTATTTCACAAGGCGCACTACCGAAAATACTTTTATGGAAGATAACCAATGAGAACAATAACCGTCATGGACCCGGTGACCAGAATCGAAGGTCATATGAAAGTCGAAATCACCGTTGATACCAACGGAGGTGTGCAGCAAATTATTGATGCGCGTTGTACAGGAACTCTTTTCCGCGGTTTCGAGACGCTGTTGAATGGTCGCAGCCCACTTGATGCCCCCCTTATTACGCAACGTATCTGCGGCGTTTGTCCAATATCCCACGGACAAGCCGCAGTGCTGGCACTAGAAAACGTTTCGAACTGGCTGCCACCGACCAATGCGAGACTCATGCGCAACCTCACCCTCGGGGCCGACTTTCTCCATTCCCACATTCTCCATTTTTATCTCCTTGCTGCACTGGATTACACTGCCGGACCAGCCACTCAGCCATGGACACCGGCATGGCAGATAGACATGCGTCCAGGGTTGGAAAGTGTAGCCGCCAATTTGCCCAAAGCGATAGCCGCCCGCCGTCAGGCCCATGCAATGGGAGCGTTATTCAGCGGCAAAAATCCCAACAGCAACAGTTACATACCTGGTGGCTTCACAACCATTCCAACTACAAAAGATATTGATACCTATCGACAACATCTTGCAGCACTCACCGCATTCATCGAGACCACCTACCTGGCAGATGTCAAAAAGGTGGGTGAAATATATAAAGATTATTTTCAAATCGGTACCGGATGCCGCAACCTAATGGCTTTTGGCGCCTTTGAAATGAACGATACTAATTCCACGCGACTCTTCTCGCGCGGTTATATTGAAAATGGTGCGGTCAATGTTCAGTCCGGACTCGTCACCACTGACATAACCGAATCAGTCAAATATTCCTGGTACGCTGATAAAACTGAAAATCTGCCGCCAACTTCCGGTGAAACATTGCCGGAATACCCTAAGGGAGAGGCCTATTCGTGGATCAAGGCTCCGCGCCTTCGCAGCAAACCTTATGAAGCCGGCCCTCTAGCACGGATGTGGATAAATGGCAGCTACCAGAGCGGTATATCGGTGATGGATCGGCATGTTGCCCGGGCATTGGAAGCTGTGAAAATCGCCAAGGCCATGTCTGGCTGGCTGAATGGTTTAATCCCAGGAAAAACTTCTTATGACACCACCTATGACCAATACTCAGGCGTCGGTGTTGGCCTCTCAGAAGCACCGCGCGGCGCCCTTGGTCATTGGGTCAAAATCGTCGGCAACAAGATCTCCCAATACCAGGTGATCACTCCCACCTGTTGGAATGCTTCACCCCGAGATAACCGTGGTGTTCCTGGACCAATGGAGCAAGCGTTGATCGGAACACCTATTGAGGATCCTAATCAACCGATTGAAGCGCTGCGGGTTATTCACTCCTATGACCCTTGCCTGTCTTGCGCGGTGCATATCATGCGTCCGGACAAAAAACCGATGGTGGTTTTCCCTGGAAGATAACAAGAGCGGAAACCTGCGACCATGATTGAGCGAATAACCAGCAGGAAGAAGAAAAATCGATGAACAGCGGTATGCAAACGATTATTCTAGGGCTGGGCAATGAACTTCTTGGAGATGAGGGGGTAGGTGTACATGCCGCCCGTCTTCTGCAAAGGGTGAAATTGCCGCTGGATACGAAGGTAATAGAGGTTGGAACAGCTATTTTGAATTCCGTGTCGGAATGGGAAGAGGCCGACAGAATTATCGTCGTGGATGCTATGAAGGGCGATGGAACCCCGGGGACTGTATATAAAATTCCTCTCGAGGACTGCAGCGGATCACCGTGTATCGCTTCGATGCACGGATTTGACATCTTCCGAGTAATGGCACTGATGGGCCGTAAGCAACCTCCACCGGTTACGGTTTTCGGGGTAGAGCCGGGGCTGATCAACTGGTCAATGAGCTTATCACCCCAGGTGGTCGCTTCCCTACCTTTCCTGATTACAGCCGTCCAAGAGGAATTGATGGATAGATGAACCTCAATTATTTCAAGATTAATCTTCAGGAAAATTAGTTTCTGTCTTTGCAGGGAGACTACATGCCTTGCGCTTCCGAACCCATATGTATGTTACTACCAGCAGACAGCTTCCAGCTGATGCCCAAATTACAGCCTGTCTTGAGTACGCCATAATCAAATCCTGGTTGCTGCCGATAACGTAGCCGATCCAGGTCAGGATTGAGCACCAGATGAAAGCGCCCAATAAGGTATATGTCGAAAAGCGCAGATGATTCATTCCGGAAAGGCCAGCTGGGATTGAAATCAGATGTCTTACCACAGGCAAAAGCCTGCCGATAAAAGTTGATATTTCGCCGTGTCGCAGGAAAAACCGTTCAACCTTGTGAAATTTATCGGGTGGAACAAGAACATATTTCCCGTATTTAATTATCAAGGGGCGCCCTAGATAATGCGCACAATAATAGTTGGCATATGCCCCCACAAGACTCCCAAAAGTACCAGCTAATATCGCTATCCAAGGATTCATAAGTCCCTGTTGAGCAAGGTACCCGGCTGGCGGCATAACCAATTCACTCGGAACCGGAACTAGGGAGCTTTCCAGGGCCATAAGGAGAAATATGCCTGGATACCCTAATGAACCTATCCCATTTACTAGCATCTGCATAAGATCATGGATCATGCAACCACTCCTTTTTGCACAAAGAAAAACAACATGTCTTTTTTATGAGCGCGAAATTTCATACCAGTTATCAGCCCGATAAATACAAATAATAAAACTGCAAAACAGCTAACCAGCGCTGTTTTTTGTTCCAATTTCCCCAAACCCCCTGCCTGCATTCCAAATTGCCGCGACTGCAGGGTGTCTGATTATTCGTTCCACGGAGATCGCATAAAAGCGCTCTCTGACCGCATCTGATCTGCCGATGATGGCGACATTGTGCTGTAGGCATACTTCCTGTTCAATTATAGACGGTACAGTAAAGATACCGTCCCCAGCCTGACCGAAAACTGCCAACAAGGCTTGGTCATCAAATTCTCCGGCAATCTCGGGACGGATACCAAGCGAGCTAAACCATTGATCCAGACTTCCTCTCAGTGCAGACATTAGAGTAGGCAATAACATCCGTGTATTGTTCAGCGACTGTGGAAAACCCTGTCGCAGTGGCCTCGCGAGAGATTCCACGCCACAAAAGGTTACTCCGCATTCTCCCAACAAGTGGTTGTAGGCCTTGACACTGAGACCGGACTTCACCGGAGTGTCGGTGAGTACAATATCCAGATTGTGGATAGCCAGTTCGGCCAGGAGTTGCTTCTCTTTTCCTTCGTGACAGGCAAGGCGCAATCCTTCAGGGAGTGCCATGGCTGGCTCCAGTATTCTTCTGGCCATCAACTTGGGAAGCGCGTCCACGATGCCAACTTCAAAGCGGAGCGGTCCGGAAACAGACCTACCCTTTACTGTATCAATCAGTTCCAGGCCTAGGGCAAAAATTTCGTCAGCATATCGAAAGACAACGCGTCCCAGTTCCGTTAGTTCCAGATTGCGACCTGCCCTCTGAAAGAGTTTGCCGCCCATGGATTCTTCAAGTCTGCTTATTTGCATACTGATCGTTGAGGGAGCCAACCGAAGCCGTTCTCCGCCCCTGGTGATACTCTCCTCTTTGGCCGCAACCCAGAAGTAATAGAGGTGATGATAGTTAAGCCAATCCATTTTGTTTTTCGATTTTATCGAATTCTAATACTGCTATTATCTATTTGTTAAAAATGACACCACTAATTATGGTCTCCATTAACATCAATCAACAACAGCATCAACGGAGGGATTCATGAGCATTGATGTCAACTGGAGTGCGCTGGATTCCAATGAGGAATCAAAAAGTATCGTTTTGCGCCAACTGCAATATTTTTTGGGGCGGTATCGTGCCGTTACCATGGGAGTTCGGGTTCGTTTCTCGGATGTGAATGGTCCAAAGGGAGGGTTTGACAAGCAGTGTGTGGTTGCCTTAAAGCTACGGCACATTGGCGAAATCATCATCAAGGGTGAAGGGGTTAATTATCTTGAGGTGTTTAAAGCCAGCTTTGAAAGGCTTGTTCGTTCCGTTCGGCGTGAACTTGCAAAGCAGCGTGACAAGCCGATTCGAATTAATCGCAGGGTAGCGCCGAAATAATTAGAAAAAGTTGACCTTGTAGCAAGGTAAGATGTGTTGATTATTTTTGCACGGGAAAAGTCATTCGCCACGCACTTCCCTCATCTGGACGATTGTTTTTCCAGCAGTATCTCAACCCCATGTGCGATACATTAGGTTATGCGCTGAGCGAAAAAAGAGTAGAAATGACAATGTTAACGAGAGCCCTGCTTGATCAATGATAACAGAAAGGCTTCAAGAGATTGATTGAAAAATTAGTCACCAGACAACCAGTCGCTGTGTTGGGATACCATCGCAATTTAACTGAAAAAAGGAAATCCATATGAACCACTCTATATTGTTAGAACAACTGAAAAATTTAAAGGCAAATCCACAATTGAAACGAAAACTAAAAATTTTTCTTGGTTTTGGCCTGGCCGGAATCCTAATGGTTGGCGCTCTGGTCGTTTGGGCAGGAATTGCGACTTTTAAAAGTGTGGCAAGTGTTGGAACTAACCCCGTCGTGCAAGAAAAGATCGTTAGTCTCGAAACAGGGATTAAAAATCTTCCAGCTCTTACAAAGGTTGGCTGTTGGACTACAGCGCAAAGCCTCATGAAGGTAGAAGTATGGATTGAAAAACCCTTGATTGACAATTTGAACAGCTTAAAGCTTGCCTGCCTGAACAAATAGATATTGCAATTGAAAGGTTTCTATTTAATTTTTTCCAGTGCTGGTAATTTAATTGTCGTTAGGCGAAAATGGAACAGATTGACCCCACCTTACAATCAAAGGAGAACGCTTTATGAAATGCCCGGTATGTATTACTGCTGAACTTAAGATGACAGATCGCCAAGGAGTGGAAATTGACTACTGTCCTGATTGTCGAGGAATATGGCTCGACCGTGGTGAACTCGATAAAATTATCGAACGATCCTATTCTCAATCTCCACAACCGCAACAGGCAACTCCGCAACCACAGTCTCAACATATCGGCGAGAGTAACCCTTTTCATAAAAAGCATCATGATGAGCACAACCCCTTTTATAACAAGCATCATGACAAACATTATAACGAGCATGGTGTTGGTCCACAGGGTCAGCACCAAAAGAAGTCGTGGCTATCTGAAATCTTTGATTGAAAGAGGGGTATGAAAATTTCTGTGAACTTATGACTTGGCGAATACGGAACCATCCTACAGGATAGGTTCGTTTAGTGGCCCCATGTATTTCTATAATTTTTTGTACTTGTGTGAATAATGTGTTTTTTTACAGGAAGCGCGGCGCTGATTGATGACCGCGCTTCCAGGGGGCCAAGGAGTAATAAATGGAAACAAATAATCAAATTAAAGTATGGGATATCTTCGTAAGATTCTTCCATTGGTCCCTTGTCATGCTCTTAATCATAGCGTATGCATCAGGAGATGACGCCAAAAAAATACACATATATACAGGATATTTAGTTTCATTTATTATTGCAGCTCGTATATTTTGGGGTTTCTTTGGAACGAAATATGCACTTTTTAAAAATTTTATATGCTCTCCAGTAAAAGCATTAATATACTCCAAAGAGCTTTTCACAGGTAATCCAAAACACTATACAGGGCACAATCCAGCAGCTGCATGGATGGTAATTTTATTTATTTTAACCTGTCTAGTCGTTTGCATAAGTGGACATAAAGAATATGTAGCAAAAGGTATCCAATCTTCGCTTGGATTAAGCAACGAATATTCGTTTGTTAAAAAAGCTTACGCCGACGATGATGAAGAAAAGGAACACAAAGAGAGCCATAAAAGGCATGGAAATACTGAGAGGGCTAAAAATAAAGATGAGGTCAAGGATGGCATATGGCATGACCTTCATGAAATTTCAGCTCAATTCCTGATCGGCTTGATAATTTTGCATATTATTGGCGTAGTCGCCTCAAGTAGGGTGCATAATGAAAACCTTGTGAAATCAATGATAACAGGAAAAAAGAGGCGTAATCCTCCTGATCTGTTCAGCTAAGCGTTACTATTTTGCTCTTTATTACATAGATACAGAGTTCGTCTCTCTGCTCCTGCGCATTCCACCTCAAGCTGACCTCGGCCCCAATATCCCAGCCATTGGCCTGGAGCGTGAGTCCTGATGACTTGTGACCCAGCCTCGACGCTTCTCCTCTGCCTCCGCGAATTGTACCCCTGAATTGTGCCATGCTAACCTCCTAAGTCATTTGTAATATCTTAACTATTGGAGGTCGCTCGACAGTAAAATGGGGTGGGGGAGTTTGAGGAGGCGGGGGATAGCCGTCTTCTGCGCTAAACACCCCCGGTGGCGAGGGGGGAGGGTATACTGGCTCCTTTGAATGTAGAATAAAAGCCCCCCGACCGTGGTGGTCAAGGGGCAAATGGGAATGGCTGAAGGGGTTTCAGCCTATTTCATATAAGATGGGAGTTTTTCGGGAGTTCCTGCGGAAAGATAGATTTCTTCTTTTTCATATCTTGATGGACAAATTATAGGGAATCTTGAAAATTAGCTCAGTGAGCCCCGGTAGCCCTCACCGGCAAATTTTTTGACGAAGATCATGCTCTTCTGGCTTGTAATCCGATCGGTTTTACACCTTGGCGCAGCCTCACTCTGCGCTCGATGGCGTTCTTTTGCCATTTTGCCGCTTCCCGGGCGCACTTCACCTGTTTGTCGCCAGAAGCATCCCCATCCGGTCAATGTTGTACCCCAGATTGCGCAAACCGATCTTTGCCCGGGCTCGGGCTATGCCGATCGTGCGCAACAGCAAATTCCCCGCTCGCTGCGCCTGCACGCCAAAGACGTGCTCAACTCGCGAACGAATCCTGGACCTGGTCTTGTTGCCTTCCTGTTCTCTTGGCGTCAATGGACGATTGCGGCTCCCCTTGCGTTGGATGTGTTCGCGAAAACCATCCTGCGCGAGACACTCCAGCCGTTCCGCCGATCGATAGGCCGAATCCGCCCAGACGTCCCTGCTCGTGTTGTCGGCAAGAAGTTGCTCGAACACATTGCTGTCGTGCAGGGCCGCATCCGTCACCGCATAGCTTCGAATCAGCTTGTGCTTCACATCCACCGAGACGTGGTTCTTGTATCCATAAAAGGACTTGCCGTTTTTCTTGGTCCACCGGGCATCCACGTCCTTTCGCTGGCGCTTGTTCTCCGGCCAGTCTTCCGGAACCTCGCCTGCCTTGATCCGGGCATTTTCCTCCCGGCTGTTCCGCTGCTTGGGTACGTTGACGATGCTGGCATCCACGATCTGCCCCTTCATCGCCATGAAACCGTTGTCCCGAAGGTGTGCATCAAAGGTCGCAAACAACTCCTCCACGATGCCGGCCTTGACGAGGTCTTCCCGAAAACGCCAGATGGTGGTGGCGTCGGGAACTTTTTGGCTGATGTGCAGCCCAAGAAAGCGCCCAAAAGAATGCCGGTCGAGAATTTGAAACTCAGTCGCCTCATCCGACAGGTTGTACAGCGACTGCAGGATAAGAATTTTGAACAGCAGGATGACGTCGTACCCCTTCGGACCAACAGTGGATTGCCGTCCTTTGTCCCTTGCTTTTTCGAGAGCTGGACGAAACATCTCCCAGTTGACCGTCTCGTTGATCCTGGCAAGTGGGTCGCCGTTTTTGTCGATTGTGTGCAATCGGTCCTGCAGGTCGAAAAAGCCGGGCTGGATCATGGCTGGTCTCCATCGGTTTAGGTTGCCGGGCGCCCCCTTAAAATGATAGAGATCGTAACATATTTACACAAAATCAACAAGTTGATACTTGCATTTGTCGCTAACTACTGCATGTAATTTTCAAGAAACCCTATAAAGCAATGCCACGCAGGCTTTGCCATTTGTAACGACTCGAAATCATTGACTGCGCCAGCGATGTTTCTATCACGAAGTGGTAGGATAAAGACGAACTATCTGTTGACATTAATAATTTTTCTTGTAAATAATTTGCTTATTAAAAATAAAATCGTTGAAAAGAGCTCTCGCTAGAAGATAATTTTTCCTCTGAAGCCGAACACTACGATGAGGCTCCCTAATTCTATATAACTTAGTGCCCCCGATTGGTTAGTTCGGCAAGTAGTTTAAAGGCCAGTTGCAACCAATTCCATTGATTTTGTTGTGTTATTCGACAGCACTCTATTGTTTAAGCCCCAGAATTATTATGCATGGTTCACTAAACAGGACACGTGTATCAAATTGCCGCGCCCGATTTTCTTATTAAAATACTCGATAATCCCCGAACGTTGCGGATGAGGTCTTGGAGTAAAGACAACGTAACATTTTGAATTTATATTATAAGTTCAATTAAGAATTTATCGTGCTTGCCGATTCACGACCGTCTTCATAATAAGGAGAGAAGTCAAATGAAAATTATTGGTATGGGATTAGCAATTATTCTACTGTTATTAGGCGCTAGTTACGCTGCGGACCCGATCGTCGGCGCAACCCTGTATGGTTCAAACTGCCAGAGGTGTCACGGTGCTATGTCTAGAATGATGGGAAGGACCGCTGCACAGATCCAAAACGCGATTAGTGCTAACAGAGGCGGCATGGGTTCTATCCAATTAACCAGCACTCAGATTGCCGACATAACCGCCGCGCTGTCCACAACCCAACCCCAACCTCACCTACATCCGGGTCGACACCTATAGCTGCCCACCAATCCATAAATACCTATAATGGTCCCGCAACCTGTTTAGCCTGCCACGCGGCCAAGGGAACAGAAATGCAAAACAGTCTGCACATGAAATGGTCCGCGCCGACTCCGGAATTAACCAATACCAATGGTCAAGCACTCGGCAAAGGGAAGGGAGGGATCAATACCTTCTGCACTTATGCCATGTCGTCGAAAAACACTTGTTTCGCCTGCCATATTCGCGCAGATGGCAATGCGCCACATGTTGCTCAGGCAAACGATGTTGACTGCCTAATGTGCCATAGTGATACCTACCAGAGAAAGTTTGTTACTGATCCTGCTAACACCGAAACCGTGACGAACATTTTAGGGCAAATAAAAACCTATATCTTTGGCAAGGTCGACAGTCAGGGGAACTACATGATAGAACCTGATTACAGCAAGATGCCCGCTAGTACCGATATGGTCACCGTGGCTCGAAATGTCCACCTGCCAACCACCACATCCTGTCTGCGATGTCATGCCACAGCCGGTGGCGCTGACTGGACTAAACGTGGTGATATGGGGCTCAATTCGGCCAATGCAACTGTTGATCAGGACTTTCATCTTTCACAAAGTGGAGCCAACCTAACCTGCGTTGACTGTCATGCAGCCCTTGAATCATAAAATGGGTGGCAGGGGGATTGACTTGCGGGGAACCGAGGCGACTCCTCCCACATGTCAAGGTTGTCATACCGCCGCCCCGCATGACGACGCAACCCTAAACAGGCATGCAGTCAGGGCAGTTGAGTTGTCAGGTTTGTCATATCCGTACATTCGGTAAGGGTGGTGCGACTGAAATGTCCAGAGACTTTAGGGCTCCGGTATGGAATCCTGGTCAATTTTCTGGCCAAGGTGGTTTTATCGGTGAGGAGATCAAGCAGGCTAACGTGAGACCGGAGTACGTCTGGTTTGACGGAACCTCCTATGTGTACAATGTTGGCGAGACCATCAAGCCAGATGTTCAGGGTGTCTACCATATGGCCAAAGCCAACGGCGCCGCCTTTGATGGCAAGTCTTCAATCGTCCCTATCAAGAGGCACTTTTCAGTGATGCCTCTGCATGAAAGCGGCAAAATTGTACCACCGGCCATTATGTGGATGTTCATGACAGGGAGTTATGATATTGCGGTCCAAAAGGGCATGCAAGAACAAGGTTTAACCGGTAACTACACCATGGTTAAAACCGATGCCGAGATGCTTATTACTCACGGAGTTGATCCAAAGTCAAAGGCCCCAACATGTACCGCATGTCATAATAATTTAGGCACAACCCCTGATGGCACAGGAATAGTACCTTTCACCAAACTTGGATATCATAACGTTCCAGCAGCGGTTAAAGCCTGTACACAATGCCATGAGAAAAAGTCGTTGAGTTGGGCGGCTATGCATAAAGAGCACAGAGATGAGATTGCCTGCAACACCTGTCATATTAGCACCCAAGGGACTGTCAGTCCGCCAGCGAATCAGCCCTCTGGTAGTGCCACCCTTAATGGGTTTGACGAGAATTATTATCTCGGCAAGAAACTTGCGGCTTTGCAAGCTAATCCAACGACAGCAGCTAACTGGGTACTCAGAGACACTGTATATTTAAAAAATTACCTGGCAAATGCCGGCTTCACTCCCGAATCCCATTACAATCAATATGGATTTAAAGAAGGCTTGGCTCCTAACGCGTATTTTAACGCAACTGAATATGTCTTTGCAAAAGCAACCGCTCTATTTAGTTCTGGCCAATTCAGTTCTATCGTAGATGCACGGGCAGCTTTTAACAATGCATGGCAAGCCGATCCATATCAACATTATCTTCAATATGGTGCTATTGAAGGCATAAATCCGTCAAATAGTTTTGATAACAATCTTTATCTTGCCGAAAAACTTGCTCAACTTAAGGCAAATTCTGCGACGGCATCTCAATTTAATACTGTTGGTGAGGTTAGTGTGGCGTTTAAAGCTGCAGGGCTTACTCCTTTGGGACACTTTTTGCGGTACGGTATCCACGAAGGTCTTACTGCTCCTGCAGTTCCGTTATCTCAGCAGGTTCATCCCAATATTTCACAGTAATTTCTGGTGGTATCGATTGCCCCACAGGAGCTAACATCCTTGCCTGGCAGTCTCACTGCATTTCGGAGTGCCTTGGATTATAAACTAAATCTTTCTGGCTAATCGGAAGCGAAAGGCAGGGTCTAACGACTCTGCCTTTTTTATTCCCTAACTTCCGCAACACCTTTTGTGGTGCACTAATACCAGCAGTTCTCGGAAGGTCAGGTGTGAACTTGAGTGTTTTCAAGGTGTTGCTGTGACTTTTTCGTCCTTTTTTTGTCTCGCCCAACCACCACCCAACTGCTCCTTGTATGTATCTCACTGATTTTATATAGATAGATTCTTTGCCTCAAATTGGCCTATCGAATTTTGCCCACCGATCACCCAACCCAACCTATGGCGACTTCAGGGCCGCCCGTTTTAGGACCCCCGAACATTGACAAGCTGCACCGTCTTCCTTAGCTTTATTCAATAACGGTGGCTAGTGTGGTTGGCTGCTCGTTGTGATTAGTCAAAATCAGAACCGGGTATATAAACGAGGAGGACGCCATGACATTTAAATGCATGAACTGCGGTGCAGCATCAGAGGAATCAAGTAGGCTTTGCAATCCTGGCACCGAAGATCTTGAAGGTAAATTGTGTGCGACATCCACTGAGCAGGTCTGTGGAGAGCATTTGTCTGACATGAAATATACCTGTGCCACCTGTGGCGGACTGGCTCCAGATGCAGGACATTTGTGCGATCCAAAGAAAATCATTCAGTAAACTACGGCAAAAAAAATACAATGCTCAATATCTCCACCCAACCAGATCGGTCGGGTGGAGTACCATGTTATCGACTTTCTGTCTGTTCCCAATTCGTGCCGTTGGCATTGGCCGCCGCATCGACCGCCGCCAGTAGCGTTTCCTGGCTGAGATGGCTGTATCGGGCGGAGGTCTTCAACTGGCTGTGCCCCAAAACCTTGGCCACTTCGTAGATCGACCTGCCGGAGTTCACCATATTGCTCGCCATACTGTGCCTGAGATCGTGCATCCTCACGTCGGGTAGTCCTGCTGCTTTCCGGGCACTATCCCAGGCACGATGTATCTGCACAAAGGGCAACAGTGTCTCCGGGTTAGGAATCGTGATACGGACATCCTTCCCACCGTGGCAGTTGAGCCAGTATCTCGATGGCTGCTTTGGGCAAAGGGACATGACGTGCCTTGCCTGATTTCGACATCGGTATTCGCCAGCTTCGATGCTCCAGGTCGAATTCTTCCCAACGACTGTCAAACAGTTCCCTTTTTCGACATCCCAACAGTAACAGCAGCGGCACTATGAACTTGAGCTGGACGTTTCTGCTCCCGTCCAACTCTGAAAGCAACCGTTGTGTCTCGTCAGCGGTCAGGAATCGCTCTCTGGCATTTGCCTCATAGAACTTAACACCAATAGCCGGGTTTACCTTGACGCCGGGTGTCCCCCATTTCAGGGCCAGGTTGAACATGTATTTCAGCAACACCAATCCTCGATTTGCCATTGCCAGCGCGTAGCCTTGGTTTTCATGCCATGGTGGAACTCCCCTACTGACCTTCCCCCCAAGAATAGATCCACAAATTATGTTAGATTTGCGGAAAAAAATGAGGGGGCGTTTTATGGCAAAACGGGGCTATCAACCGGAACAAATCATTTCCAAGTTACGTGAAGTAGAGATTCTGCTGAGTACAGGGCACACAGTGCAGGCTGCATCCCGACATATTGGCGTTACGGAGCAAACATACTACCGTTGGCGCAAGGAGTATGGCGGGATGAAGATCGACCAGGTCAAACGTCTCAAAGATGTTGAAAAAGAGAACACCAGGCTGAGAAAACTGGTTGCTGATCTTTCTTTAGACAATGCCATTTTAAAAGAGGTCAGCCGGGGAAACTTCTAAGCCCGGCAAGACGACGCCGGGCAGTGCACCATATTATGAGCGAGTTTCATGTTCCAGAGCGTCGCGCTTGTAAAGCTTTGGGACAACCAAGATCCAGCCAGCGCTATAGCAGCTTACCCTTCAATGATGAAGAGCCTCTGGTTGCAAGGATAGTGCAGTTGGCCAGCCAGTATGGTCGCTATGGTTATCGGCGGATAACCGGTTTGCTGCGGCTTGAGGGATGGCGAGTTAACCATAAGCGGGTGGAAAGGATTTGGCGCCGAGAGGGGTTGAGGGTTCCCAAAAAGCAGCCCAAGCGGAGCAGGTTATGGCTCAATGACGGTTCCTGCGTCAGGCTCAGGCCCGAGCACCGGAATCATGTCTGGAGTTATGACTTTGTCATGGCAAGAACGAGCAATGGCAGACCATTGCGCATGCTGAACATAATCGATGAATATACGAGAGAGTGCCTGTGCATCAAGGTGGCCAGGAAGATAACGGCCCAGGATGTGCTGGAGGAACTCTTTGATCTGATAGTTGAGAAAGGCCTGCCTGATCATATACGATCTGACAATGGTCCGGAGTTCACAGCAAAAGCAGTCAGGGAATGGCTGAGCAAGATTGGCGTACAAACATTGTTTATAGAGCCTGGCAGCCCTTGGGAGAACGGTTATATCGAATCATTTAATGGCAAATTCCGCGATGAATTGTTGAACGGGGAAATCTTTACGACACTCTTGGAAGCAAGGGTCTTGATTGAGAACTGGCGACGCGAGTATAATCACATCCGCCCGCATAGTTCATTAGGGTTCCGTCCGCCAGCTCCACAGGCTGTCAGTTCAGTAGAGTTTAAACGGCCATTTATGCCTATACAACCGCCTGACGGACTAACTCAAAAACTGGTACAGTAAACTGGGGCAGGTCACCGATACAGCGGATATTGGCGCGAGCGTACAATACATTACGCAAAGGATGGCAGACAGAAGAGTTTCAGCACTGACCGATCATTTTGCTCTTCATGATTATAGCGGCAGTCCAGTTTCTCCCAGGACCCCATACCCTGGTAAGAATTACTGGATAACTGAAACTTCGGCATGGTGCTCGACTTGTGACTCTGGGGTTAACGAACCACCGAATGAATGGAATTTCGCAACACAAACTACTGATATAATTTTGGGCGATCTAAGAAACGGTTTTTCGGCCGTGCTTACTTGGGAAGCATACGACAGTTTCTGGTATCACCACAACGCGTCAAGTCTATGGGGTCTTCTAGCTTACAACACTGTCACGGGCGCTTACAGCCCCCGAAAGCGCGCGTATGCATACGCACAATTTAATCAATTCATTAGGCCAGGTGATGTTGTGATTGGATCAAACGAATCCATCAGCAGCGTGCCGAGAATCGTAGCGGTTTACAATGGCACAACTGGAAAGATAGTCATCATCGGACGGAACAGTGGAAATTCTGCGATCACAATTAAAGGCCAGTTATCCAATCTTCCTTTGGTTAATGCCTTCGCATTGTATGAAACCAACTCGTCGATCAATCTGTCGAGAAAGAGCGATGTATCGGTCATAGGTGGAATTTTCACTGCACAGATATCGGCTGATTCGATCTTCACCCTGACAAACCAACCATAACAGAATCAGAGATTCCATTACGGCAACACATCCCTTGCCCACGGCCAACAATATCTCCAGCGGCACTAATATCAGCAGTTTCGATGCACTATCGGATTTTTCCACCCTTTATGTGGTGCACTGATACCAACAGACTTCGTCCACGATTTCAAATAATCGGCATGTCACCAATAAAAAAGCACCATTCCATTTCTGGATAAGTGCTCATGTTTTTTGCTAATAAACGAGATTGAACCGCCTTCTAGTTAACTAAACACAGAATTTTGAACGCCCTCCAAGCAGTAGTATCAGATTCACCTTTCACTAAATTCGCGATCAAGGTCTAATTAGAAAACATACTGTATTAAAGACGACAATCTTCCGTTTTCCGGAGTCAACTTAATCAGCATCTTACGATGGTAAACGTCTCCCACTGTCCAACCCGGGTTCTATTCGCTAAGACTTCTCGTCCCCCACCATCCTCTGCGCATAGAATCTGTCCGTTGTAGGTGAGCAATGCTACTATTTCGCCATCGATGATACCATCGGAACCCTCCGTGAGATCGGTTGCAAGTTTTCGGATAGTGAATGTCTCCCAGGGGCCGATCTGATCACGGTTGGCAATGAGTTCTTTGCCCCCACCGCCTTCGGCGCAAACGAGCTTTCCATCCTTGGCGCGCAATGCGACTCGGCTCCGATCACGAAGAAGGCTAGTTGCAAGATTATCGACTATTTCTACAGTGAACTTCTCTTCATCCCCAATCGAGTCCTTGGTGGCCTCAAGTTTGCGTCCTGCCCCAGCTTCAGCGCTCACATACTTTCCGTTGCTAGATCGTAACGCCACTTTACCTCCACCACGAATATAGGGGAGAATATTAATTTCTCCTATATCGGCAATTACAAGGACGTCAACGTAACCCTCAAAGGCATCGTCGAAAACGCCGGAAGAGTCTCGAAGCGCGAATGTAACAGTGGCCACAACTTCTCGGTTCTTGATTGAAGCAACGGTAACATCGATTTCCTGCCTAAATAGATGATGTTCACTATTGCTAAAACCAAGGCTGAATCCATTTAATGCAGCTTGTGCACTCCACACGTTTGCAGAAAACGTGAACTTCTGTTGCGCACTCTGTGCTTTGCCGCTTGCCGAAGGAAATGTAATGCGTTTGGCTTGGAACTCGATAGTCATTTTGCCTCTCCTTATCCACGGGGTTTCGCTGTTTCACATTTACTAGATCTCACCAGCGCTCCCCTAAAATGCGAGACCTATCAAATCATTCTGTCGTCAATGTGTGTTACGTCAATTAACGAGGTAAAGCAGGTGAGGACGCATAGAATGAACGATTCTCCTTACCAGTGCTTGATGGCACAGGTGAAATGGCATGCTCGAGTGCGTGATTGTTGCTCAGGTGTGACGAAGCACCCTGGACGCATAGAGGCCGGTAATGTATTTACCAGTCTCCCTGTCGAGGTCAACAAACCTAATCCCTACCTGGTATTGATCCCCCATTTGTTCAACATGAATGACCATTCCCTTGGAAATGATCTTCATCGTGCCAAGAAATAAGCCTATCTTCAAGGGTTGATTCTGCTCAAGTGGAACAGGTAACCATAAGGATAATCCTCCTTCACTGATATCAAGCAACCTTCCAGTATGGGTTTCTCTAGCAGTCGCAATTTTTACGAGAATCTCTCTAAGTTCAAACAGCGCAGAAATATCTTCGTCTTTCATGCGGACGAAGGTTCTTTTATCAGAGGAGTGGCTTGATTTGTGCTCCCAGTCCACCGACAATCCTTCTAGTGAAGGGATATCATCCCAACTATTTTTCTTTTCCATGAGTTCCTGGGAAGCGAATATTAAAAATAACTGATTGGAGACTAAAATCTACAACAAACAGCTACTTTCAATTCTCTGACAATCAGGAATAGGTGTCAAGTGCGATATCCATTTTGTGGTGAAAGAGATGATCCGCAGTATTAACACGGTCGTTAATTGGCGAACATAACCAACCCTGATATTTCATGCCTTAAATAATAAATTCAGCAACTTGACTTTTGTTTGCTTGAATTCCTTATCCGCAATGTCCGGCGATTAACGTACTGCTTAATAAGTTTCATCCAACTGATCAGACAAAAAAGCACCTACCCATTACTGGATAAGTGCACAATTTTGATAGGATATGATTCAGGAGGCAATCCCCTGTTTCAATCATTCAGCTTTTATTTGCCTCTTGGCGTAGGTTCGATCTGGAATCAGGTCACAATATTACTTCAAGCCCTTTTCGTTAAAAAATTTGCTATAATTTTTATCTGTTACCTTGATATTCAAGTTTCGGACTTGCCTTTAAGGACGCCATTGAAGCAGATAAATAATTGAAATAATTTAATTTTAACGTGAAAAGCCTTTCGCTTTCTGATACATTGGAGTTGCGAAATACCTAATGATATCAGGAGGGAAAGGCTCAAATGGATCGTGACCAATATTACCAGGAGCAACAAGAGGCAAAACGACGGCATGACCGGATTTCTTTTTTCATGGAAGATTTCAAGGTCGGAAGGCTGCTGGGCGGCAGCGGGATTCGCAAGCTGCGAGGAGCAAAACCGCTTGCGGTGTTCACCGCTATCTTTACGTTGCCATTCGGTGGAGTCAATTTCTTCCGGGGCATCGTCAACAACCGCACACTGGGATTTCAGAAGGATTCCGTCTACGAATTCCTCAAGAATCCTCGGTATAACTGGCGGAAGTTCCTGCTGGCTCTTGTGGCGGTGGTGGTCCGGTTCATGGATGTGCTGACTAGTGAACAGCGTGAGAAGGTGTTGATCATCGACGACAGCACCTATGACCGCTCCCGCTCCAAGGTGGTTGAACTGCTGGCCTGGGTTCATGACCACAACAGGAACCGGAGCCTGAAAGGATTTAAACTCCTGACTCTTGGCTGGTCCGATGGAGTGAGTTTTCTGCCGTTGGATTTCACCCTGTGCTCCTCGGCCAAGGCAAATAAGCGGATCCAGGGCATCAAGAAAGAGCTGGACAAACGCTGCTGCGGGTACAAGCGCAGGATGGAGGCCATGGTCAAATCCACGAAACATCTGGAACCCATGGTGAAAAGGGTGCTGGCCCGTGGAATACGGGCCGACTACCTCCTGATGGACAGTTGGTTTGCTTTCCCCTCGATTCTGGCCACCCTCGGTAAGCACCTGCCGGTGATCTGTATGGGCAAGGATATGCCCCAGGTGTTTTACCGTCACCAGGAGCAATGGCTGACCTTGGGCCGTTTGTTCAGCAAATTGAAGAAGCGACCCGGCAAAGCGCGGATTCTCGCCAGCGTGATTGTCGAGACCAAGAAAGAGCAGAAGATAAAGATCGTTTTTGTTCGTCACCGCCACAAACGCCAGTGGCTGGCAATCCTGTCGACCAAGATTGATCTTGCCGACGAGGAGGTTGTCAGGATCTACGGTAAGCGGTGGGACATCGAGGTGTTCTTCAAGATGATGAAACATTACCTCAACCTTGAACGGGAAACCCAATTGCGGGATTTTGACGGCATCATTGGACATATCACCATTGTCATGAGCCGCTATATCTTCCTGGCGTTTGAGCAGCGCTGTCATGACGATCCCCGAACGCTCGGTACCCTCTTTTTTGCCTGCAGGGAAGAGAGGCGGGACCTGAGCCTGATTGAAGCCATGCAAAGACTCCTCAGCCTCGCTTTGGACAAAGTCAGGGCTGCTGGAATAATCGCAGAATGTGCAGTGCTTGCCCTTGTTGATGCAGTCATGAGCGTTGCCGTTGATATGCTGAAAACAGGAAAGAGGTTTGTGCAAATTAACAACATGATAACAGATTTTTAGGTCAAGTCAGAAACTTGAGTGAAAACATTTATCAAAGGAACGTTTCATGATGTTTCCTCCAATTGCCTCCAGGGGTATCTCGACGAATTTTGTTTCCGATTTAACCGGAGGTTCTGGGAACCAGAACTTCCACTTCGCTTGCTTGATGCATGTCTTGCTCATGTACCCATTAGGATTGCTGAGTTTCATGCATAGCCACTTTTCCGCCGGCCGCGATCCCTTTGAGCTGCCCGGGTTGGAAATCATCCGCGACACCACCGAGTCCATGGCCCTGAAGCATGTTCGGGGCGCGGTCATCATTGCCGGTTCCGGCATGTGCACCGGCGGCCGGATCCGCCACCACCTCCGCCACAACCTCTGGCGCCGGGAAGCTTCGGTGGTTTTTGTCGGTTATGCGGCCAAGGGTACGTTGGCCCGCCAGATTATCGAGGGTGCGGAAGTGGTCAGAGTGCTGCAGGAGGAAGTCGAGGTCAACGCAGAAATCTACACCATCGGCGGCTTCTCCGCCCATGCCGATCAGCAGGAACTGCTCAACTGGCACGCCCGGACTGGCAATCCCGAGCGCACCTTTCTTGTTCATGGCGAGGTGGAAGCCATGCAGGCCCTGGCCGGCCGCCTGACCGAAACCAAGGTCGAGATGCCGCACCTGCACGAATCGTTTACCCTGTAACGGCAACCGCCCCGGAATATTTTCTGCCGGCCCCATAGGCAGGCTCCGGGTTTGTTTGGGCTACCAGAAGAATATGTTGGCCTGGCTTGCGGCGAATACATCTACGGCTGTCGAACAGGTGGTGCCGGATCCGCTGGAGCGACCGGTGCGGCGGGAGTTGGTGCAGTAGGGACGGCAGGCGCGGCGGGAGGATTGGGTGCGGTGGCCTCGTGAATTTTGGCCTTGCTCTTCTCCCAGAAATCCTTCGACTCCTCTTTGGATACCTGCCAGGCTTCCTTGGATTTATCACCGACCGTGTCGAGCAATTCGCGGGAACCGGTCTTGGTCTTTTCCCATGCCCCCGTCGACTCGGTTTTTAGGCCGTCCCAGGCAGTTCCGGCCGACTTCTTGGTTGCCTCGGCTACCGATCCCGCAGCTTCCTTGACCTCCTTCCCAGCCTCGCTCCACTTGCCTGTCTCTTGCTGCTGCACGACGCTCTCGCCTTTAGGGGCGGCCTGCTCCTCAGCCCCCGCATAGGCTGGGAGCGATACAACAGCTAACGTCAATCCGCACAAGAGTATCCTCTTTATTGATTGCATCAGTTCCATTGACTCCTCCTTGATCGGTTGTTTGGTGATACCTGTTCATGTCTCTTTAATATGTATTGTTATTGCAAAATTCAAGATTTCGACCTATTTTCCCATGGCATGAGTGGACAAAGGTTGGCAGTGGAGGATTCCGGAAAACTCTTTCCCGATCCTCTTGCATCATGCTCAAACAGACCGGACGCCCATCCCGACTCACAACGAACAAAAGGTCCGCATCATGAGGTACCCTTGTTTCCCCTTGGTCTTTTTCTTTCTCTTTTTCCTCCCGCCACCAATGTTCGCCGCCGCGGACAAGGAATCCGTACCGTCCCAATGGACCGTCCAGGAGGCAGTGCAGTATGCCTTGCGCCATAACTCGGACGCCAGAATGGCAGTGGAACGGATCAAAGCGGCCGATGCCGATATCAAGGGGGCCAAGGCGGCCTTTTATCCCCAGCTCGACCTAAGTACCGAATACAGCCGCACCAACAATCCGATGTATTCTTTCGGCAATATTCTTAATCAGGGGATGTTCACTGACACCATAGATTTCAACGACCCCGGCACAACCGATGTCATCCAGACTAAGGCGACTGTCAAGTACCGGTTCTACAACGGCGGTCACGATCAGGCCGCCCTCGATTCGGCCGATGAACGCGGCCGAGCGGCCATGCACGAGCAGGCAGCCATCCGTTCCCGGCTTGAATTCGAGGTGGTTCGCGCCTTTTGCACCCTTGTCCAGGCCGAAGAGACGATACGGGCGCGACAAGCGGCGGTTGCAGCCATTGATGCCTCCCTCGCAGTGGCCCGGGCCCGTTTCGAGGAGGGAAGTCTCTTGAAGGAAGACCTGCTTAATCTCGAGGTCCAGCAGTCACGGGCTCAGGAACAACGTATCCAGGCGCAACACGGGCTGAACCTGGCGCAACGGGGTTTTCTCCACCTCTTGGGGCTCAATGGCACATCTGTCAGGCTCGATCCGGCGGTCATCCCTGATCAGGCGATTCCGGTGGAACGCGATGTCCGCAACCGTCCGGAACTGGCTGGCATGACCGCCACGATCAAGGCCCAGGAGGCCTTGGTCAGGCAGGCCCGGTCCGGTAATTATCCCACGGCAGAGGCCTTTGGCAGCTATCAGGTCGACAAGGGGCTGGAACTGGAGGACGGTTCCGGCAACTCCTGGACCACCGGGGTCCGGCTCAACTACACCCTGTTTAATGGCCAACAGACCGCTGCGGCGACGGGACGGGCCGAGGCCCTACTACGAGCGGCCAGGGAGCAACAGCGCAAGATGGAACTGGCCTTCAACCTGGAGATGGAACAGGCAGCGCTCGCCCTGAACCAGGAAGAGGAACGCCTCAAGGTCACCGGCAAGATGGTGGAAGCGGCAACGGAGAGCGCCCGGTTGGCCCGACTGCGCTTCAAGGCAGGCACCCTGCTCGCTTCGGAACTCATCAACACGGAAAACCGCTTGACCGATGCCCGGTTGAGCCATGCCCTGGCCACAGCCTCCCGGAAAATCGCTCTTGCCGATCTGCGCTGGGCGGTCGGCCTTGCCCAATTCAATCAAGGGAAATAACCCATGTCGCGTGCCATGAAGATGCTGAGAACACTCCTTTTTTCCTTGGCCCTGTTGACATTGCCGCTTTGTCCCCTCTTGGCCGAAACCGCTGGCAAGGAAGCAACAGCATCGGTCACGGTGACCGTTGCGCAAGCGAGCGTGCAGGACGTCCCCGCCCTGATTGAAACAGTAGGCACTCTGCAGGCAGCCGAACGAGCTGCTCTTGCCGCCAAGGTCACCGGAGTGATCACTCGGATGCCGGTGGTGCTTGGCTCCACCGTCAAGGCCGGCGATGTCCTGGCAGTGATCAGCGCCGAGGAGATCGCGGCCCGGCTGGGTCAGGCCGAGGCCCAATTGGCCCAGGCCAAACGCAATTTGGAACGGGAACAGAATCTCCTTCAGAAAAACGCAGCCACCCCGGAAACGGTCAAATCGGTGACCGATCAGTATGCCATTGCCCAGGCCGGGTACCGGGAAGCCAAGACCATGCTGGGTTACACCACCATTACCGCCCCCTTTGACGGGGTCATCACCCGCAAAAATGCCAACAGCGGTGATCTCGCCGCGCCGGGGGCCGTGTTGCTGCAGCTAGAGAATCCTCGCAAACTGCAGGTGAATACAGCGGTACCGGAAAGCCAGGTTCTGCACATCCATGCCGGCGATATCCTCACTGTCAGGGTGGAAACTGCGGGTGTGGTGGTGCAGGGGACTGTCGCCGAGATTTCCCCGGCGGTCGATCCAAGCTCACGCACCGCCTCGGTCATCCTCGACTTACCCACCATTCCCGACCTGCGGACCGGACAGTTCGTCCGTGTTCTTCTCCCCAACACGCACACCAAAGCCCTGCTTGTACCGAGCAGCGCCCTTGTCCCTTCCGGACAGATGGACAGGGTTTTCGTGGTTGAGGGCGAACGTGCCCGCCTCCGGCTGGTGCGCACCGGGATGAGCGTTGACGGCAGGACCGAGATCCTCACCGGACTCAATCCAGGCGAGACGGTGGTCATTACCAATAATCGGCTCCTGGCGGACGGTCAGACCCTCCGAGTCCAGCCATGAACACTGTCGACACCACTAAACCGGGATTTGCCGGACGACTGGCCGCCACCTTCATCAGCTCCAAACTGACTCCCATCGGCCTGATCGCCTCCCTGCTGCTCGGCCTCCTCGCCCTGAGCCTACTGCCCAGGGAGGAAGAACCGCAGATCAAGGTGCCGATGATCGACGTTCTTGTCAGCATGCCCGGCGCCACCGCCAAGGAGGTCGAGCAACGGCTGGCGATCCCCATGGAAAAACTGCTCTACGAACTGCCAGGGATCGAATATATTTATTCAACCTCCCAAGCTGGCCAGTGTCTGCTGATCGCCCGCTTCTATGTCGGCGAAGATTTTGAGAAATCGATCGTCAGCCTCAACCAGAAGCTGCAGACCAATTTCGACCGCATCCCGCACGGAGTTTCCCTGCCGCTGATCAAACCGCACACCATCGACGATGTGCCGATCCTGGCCCTGACCTTCCATTCCAAGACCTACGACCATTCCACCCTGCGCCGTCTGGCCGCCGAGGTGGATGACGCCATCAAATCCATTTTCGAGGTGGCCGAAACTAAGCTGATCGGCGGCACACGGCGACAGTTGCAGGTCCAATTTGATCCACTCCTCCTGGCCGCCCGAAACTTAAGCCCAACCGACCTGACCCAACGCCTGCAGGAGGCCAACCGCCAATCCTATTCCGGCACCCTGCGCGCCCTCAACAATGAGGTACTGGTGCAGACCGGCACCTTCCTCGCCTCAGCAGAAGAGGCCGAACGGGTCGTGGTCGGCGTCTATGGTGGCAAGCCCGTCTATCTGGGCGAGGTTGCCACGGTGATCGATGGTCCGGAGGAACCTAAATCCTACGTCCTCTTCGGCGCCGGAAACAGCAGCCCCGAAGCGGCGGTGACCCTCTCGGTGGCCAAGCGGCCCGGCGCCAACGCCGTCCAGGTGGTCGAGACGGTGCTAAAAAAGGTGGATAGCCTCAAAGGCTCGCTCATCCCGCCCGAGGTTGAGGTGACGGTCAGTCGCGATTACGGCGAGACCGCCGCCGATAAATCCAATGAACTGCTGCTCCACATGGGCATCGCTGTTTTCGGCGTGGCCCTCCTGATCCTCTTTTTCCTCGGCTGGCGCGAATCGATCATTGTCCTTCTCGCCATACCATCGACCCTCTCGCTCACACTGCTGTTGTTCTTCCTCTACGGCTATACCCTCAACCGCATCACCCTCTTTGCCCTGATCTTTTCCATCGGCATCCTTGTGGACGACGCCATTGTCGTGGTCGAAAACATTGTCCGCCACCTGCGCCTGCCTGCCAATCAGCGCACCTCGCTGAAGGATGTAGCCGTGGCGGCGGTGATCGAGGTCGGCAATCCGACCATTTTGGCCACCTGGGCGGTGATCGCCGCCATCCTGCCCATGGCCTTTGTCGGCGGCCTGATGGGCCCTTACATGCGACCCATCCCCATCGGGGCCTCGGCGGCCATGGTCTTTTCGCTGCTGATCGCCTTCACCGTTACACCCTGGGCCGCCATCCGCATCCTGCGCAAACCCAAGGGTTCAACTGACAGCAACGGGCACGATCCCGACCATGCCCCCAATGACTGGTCCACCCGCCTCTACCACCGGATCATGGACCCGCTCCTGGCCCACAGCCGCTGGCGGCTCGGATTCTTCGCCCTGATCGTCTTTCTCCTGCTGGTCTCCTGCTCCCTGGTCTATTTGGGCAAGGTCAAGGTCAAGATGCTGCCCTTTGACAATAAGTCTGAGTTCCAGATCATTCTCGACATGCCTGAAGGCTCGCCCCTTGAGCAGACCGCCCGGGTGGCCTTGGAGATGGCCGAGGTTGCGGGCAGGGAGCCCGAAGTGGTCAACTACCAGATCTATGCCGGCACGGCCTCGCCCTACAATTTCAACGGCCTGGTGCGCCATTACTTCCTCCGATCCGGCCCGACCGTGGCCGATGTTCAGGTCAACCTCAAAACAAAGGCGGATCGCGACAGCCAGAGCCACGACATTGCCAAACGGGTGCGGCCGGAGATTGCCCGGATTGCAGAAAAATATGGGGCCGCCGTGGCCGTGGCCGAAGTGCTGCCCGGTCCACCGGTGCTCCAAACCCTGGTGGCCGAGATTTACGGACCGGACGAAGCCAGCCGGTTGCAACTGGCGACCGAGGTGAAAAAAATCTTCGCTACCACCGCCGGGGTGGTGGATATCGACTGGTACCGAGAGCAGGAACGAACCCGACTTGTGCTGGGCGTAGATAAAGAGAAGGCGGCTCTCAACGGCTTGTCCAAGGGTGAGGTTGCACGTACCGTCGAAATGGGACTTTCCGGCTTGTCCATTGACCTCTTCCACCAACCCCGCGACAAGGAAGAGATTGATATCATCCTGCAGTTGCCGCAAGCGCAGCGGGCCAGGGTCGACAACCTGCTCAACATCTCCCTGCGGCCGGAGAAAAGCCCGCAAGCCCCACTGGTGCCGCTCAGGGAACTGGTGCGGGTCAGCGAGCAGCCGGTGGAGCAGCCGATCTATCGCAAAAATCTCAAACCAGTGATCTATGTCACCGGCGATGTTGCCGGTTCGGCGGAAAGCCCGGTCTACCCAATCCTGCAGATGAACAAGCGGCTCAAGGAACTCAACGCCGCCCACTACGGCGGTCAGGCTGGGGAGGTCACGGTTTACAACCTGAACCAACCCTTCACGGAAAACCAGCCGGCGATGAAGTGGGACGGCGAGTGGCACATTACTCTGGAAGTCTTCCGCGACTTGGGGCTGGCCTTCTGTGTGGTCATGGTGCTGATCTACATGCTGATGGTCGGCTGGTTCAAGGACTACGTCACGCCGCTGGTGGTCATGGCGGCTATCCCCTTCTCGCTGATCGGCATTCTGCCGGCTCACTGGGGATTGAACGCCTTTTTCACCGCCACCTCGATGATCGGCTTCATGGCCGGGGCCGGGATCGTGGTCCGCAATTCGATCATCCTGGTTGATTTCATCGAACTGCGGATCAGCCATGGTCTGCCGCTCGCCGAGGCGGTGGTCGAGGCCGGAGCCATCCGCTTCCGCCCCATGCTGCTGACTGCGCTGGCAGTGGTGGTCGGCGCCTCGGTCATCCTCGCCGACCCGATCTTTCAAGGGTTAGCCATTTCCTTAATGTTCGGGGAAATCGCCTCACTCCTGGTCAGCCGCATGGCGGTACCGGTGCTATATTATGTGGTCAAGGCGAGGAAAAAACGATAATTACCTTTTATGGCTCTGTATAAGTCTCAGCATAATGCTTATATTTCGTAACAAGATCAATTTGATAAATTAAATGAGGCCTTGTTATGAAGATGCCTGGAATAACCTTGCTTGAATGGCAAAAACGGTACGGTACGGAGCGTTCATGCGCAAAGACCTTGATCAAGGTGAGATGGCCCAATGGGTTTCAATGTCCTGCTTGTTGATTCACGAAGCCCTACTTCATTGAATCGCGTAAATTGTACCAATGTTCTCATTGTCGTCACCAAGTGTCGATGACCGCTGACACCTTGTTTCATTCGACCAAAGTTCCTCTTGTGAAATGGTTTTGGGCGATTTATCTGATGGCTTCCGACAAAGGTGGTGTTTCGGCTCTCCGTGTCGCCAAGCATGTCGGTGTTTCCTGGATTACAGCACGTAATATGCTGCGCAAGATCAGGAAAGCGATGGCTGACCGAGACAGCATTTGCCGGCTTGCCAACTTGATTGAGTTCGACGACACCCTTGTCGGCGGTAAACGTGCCGGCAAGAGAGGTCGAGGAGCCGCGGGGAAACGACCTGTTCTTGTGGCTGTGGAAACTCGGGAGAAAGGCGCTGGTTTTGTTGCTCTGCAAGCGGTGGACAGTGTTTCCAAAGTAACCGTTCGCCAATTTCTTGCCAAGCACCTGAAAGATGGCCAGACGGTAAAAACAGATGCCTTGCCAGCGCTTAACGCTGTCGGAGAGACGCAAGATCATCAAAAAAAGGTGACCCCGCCTGAACAGGCATCGGTGTGGTTGCCCATGGTCCACATTACGATCGGCAACCTGAAAACATTTATCAACGGCACATTTCACGGTGTTTCTTCCAATTGTCTCCAAGAATACCTCGACGAATTTTGTTACCGCTTTAATCGGAGGTTCTGGGAACCACAACTGCCTCTACGTTTACTCAATGCATGCCTCGCTCATGTACCCATTAGGATTGCTGAGTTTCATACATAGCCACGAAATATTATATGGCTCTGTATAAGTCTCAGCATAATGCTTATATTTCGTAACAAGATCAATTTGATAAACCAAATGAGGCCTTGTTATGAAGATGCCTGGAATAACCTTGCTTGAATGGCAAAAACGGTACGGTACGGAGCGTTCATGCGCAAAGACCTTGATCAAGGTGAGATGGCCCATTGGGTTTCAATGTCCTGCTTGTGGATTCACGAAGCCCTACTTCATTGAATCGCGTAAATTGTACCAATGTTCTCATTGTCGTCACCAAGTGTCGATGACCGCTGACACCTTGTTTCATTCGACCAAAGTTCCTCTTGTGAAATGGTTTTGGGCGATTTATCTGATGGCTTCCGACAAAGGTGGTGTTTCGGCTCTCCGTGTCGCCAAGCATGTCGGTGTTTCCTGGATTACAGCACGTAATATGCTGCGCAAGATCAGGAAAGCGATGGCTGACCGAGACAGCATTTGCCGGCTTGCCAACTTGATTGAGTTCGACGACACCATTGTCGGCGGTAAACGTGCCGGCAAGAGAGGTCGAGGAGCCGCGGGGAAACGACCTGTTCTTGTGGCTGTGGAAACTCGGGAGAAAGGCGCTGGTTTTGTTGCTCTGCAAGCGGTGGACAGTGTTTCCAAAGTAACCGTTCGCCAATTTCTTGCCAAGCACCTGAAAGATGGCCAGACGGTAAAAACAGATGCCTTGCCAGCGCTTAACGCTGTCGGAGAGACGCAAGATCATCAAAAAAAGGTGACCCCGCCTGAACAGGCATCGGTGTGGTTGCCCATGGTCCACATTACGATCGGCAACCTGAAAACATTTATCAACGGCACATTTCACGGTGTTTCTTCCAATTGTCTCCAAGAATACCTCGACGAATTTTGTTACCGCTTTAATCGGAGGTTCTGGGAACCACAACTGCCTCTACGTTTACTCAATGCATGCCTCGCTCATGTACCCATTAGGATTGCTGAGTTTCATACATAGCCACGAAATATTATGTTATCTCATTGAAATCATATCAAGTTTATCATTGTGTTTGAATCAATTAATTTGCGGCGATCCGGATCGCGAGGCAATCATAGACCGTCTTGCCACCCTGGTAGGCCATCATGCTTCGCCGGAGGAGACGCCAACCCTCATGTTGGTACAGGCCTTCTTGTTCAAGTTTTTCAATGAGGCCAGCGGTTGAATCGAGCCATTCCGTAAGATCGGCATTCTGGGTCAACGCAATGTGCCGAATACCGGCAATGCTGACCAAGGTGGCCGGCTCTACAATGAGATTGGACAAATCTGCCAAGGGCAACGGCTCAATCTTTGGCTTGGCCTGCAATCTGATCATTCTGGCTCTGATATCCGGACCGACTGTCTCCTTGGAGGTTGTAATCAAATCCAGCAGGTAGTGGCGGACGTCGTTCAACTCCTTGGCTTCATCAAGTTTCTCGATGTCGGGATAGGTTTCGACCGCCTTGGCCAGCATCGATATCTCACGCAGGTAATGGTTACGCTGATTGGCCGGGACCAGATACATCACCACCAGTTTCACTACCTTGCCATCTTTGGCGCCATAATCGATCCCCTCCGGGCTCCAGCCGACAACACACATCAGATCCTCATCATTTACGGTCTTTGGTGCTAGCCGATCCGCTTCGGGTGGATTCATGGCGATGTTCTGCTTAACAGTTTTCTCAGCGTACCGGCCCTTGGTCATATTCGCCGGAAGTTTCAACAATGCATCTTTGAACTCACGAGCTGTCTTATGGGTAATTGTCGAGGTTTCGACATTGCCGACGATCTGGATAGGGAGCTCATGCACGGCTTCATGCTCTGCCGCCGTCTTGGATCTCCATGACCCTTCAGCAATCTTTTCAGCCCGGTACTTCTCGGCGATCCGAGCCAGCTTTGCAGAATCCTCCACAGAGGTGGTGGTAGCCGTTGCCTTGCCCTGGGATACGCCATCCAGAGGGGTCAAGGTCACCGCCATAGATGACCACCGGCTCTTTGCCAATATTTCGCACTCGCTCGGCATAATCGTTCAGGAATGTGGTTGATACCTGCCCTTTGCAGGTAACGACCTTGATGCAATAAGGCCAGGCCACCTCTTCAAAGATACGGGACAACGCATCCTTTTCTACCCAAAGCTCTACATACTTCTCGATCTGCTGTACAAGACATCGGGCATACCCCTTGAGGAACTGGTCTACCTCGTATTGAATAAATTCATCGGCATCACTCCAGCCTCGCTTATCTGAAACACGGCGTGTCCTATCCTCCATAACCGCCCATGATAAACTTCCCTCTTTCCGCATGTCGGAGCAGGTGTTTGACAGTGCCGTATACCGATTGATGTTATTTTCGATGTCACCGGCGGCAACAAGGCGATAGTAAATCTGCCGCAAGGTCAGCGGCCAATAGTCCTTAAGCGCATCCGTCACTTCGATGATCCGCTTTTCCAAGTGGATTGTTGATTCTGCCTTTCCTCTCATATCCCGTCCTGTTATTTGGTAAGATCCATCTGAAGGTCTTTACTTTCTGCAAACGACTTCAGCAGCTCACGGGCCGCCTCAAGCTGTACGTCGGCACTTTGCAAGCTTGTTTGACCACATCGCAGTTCATAAAGAACACGGGCGATATACCGGCGTACACCGGCAGGGGTTCCAAGTCGTAACTGTTTTGTTTGGGCCATGCGGCACCTCCTAGTTGAGTTATGGTTTTGTGTTGCCCTTACTAATAGAGAAAGCGGTGCCATTTGGCACTTTTCAGGGACTTTCTATTTAATGTCCCTCTACTAATGGAGAAAACGGCACAAATGTGCCGACTGTATAAAAACAAAGCCTCTACATATGGAGAAAGTGGGCCATTTGACCCACTCAGAGAAATATTGACCGTGAATTGTCGGTCATCAATTCCACTTATTGAAAAGGGCTGTTTTTGCCCTCATCCAGGTTGCCCTGGTTGCGGATCTGCTCGGCCTGGTCGGTGATCCGGCTGGTGAAGGGGCCATTTCTTGATCAAAGTTCGATCAACTATCAGTCGAATGAATGAAAAGGGGCCACCCTGATGGTGGCCCCCTTGATGGTTGGCTCTTTTTTTCATGCCCCCCTTTTTGATGGTGGTCTACTCGGCGGTGACGGTCACCTGTATTGCCTGGATGCCATCGTCAATGATGATCTTGCCGGTGCCGGTGTCCCGGTAGATGTTGGGTGCGATCTCCTGAAAGTTGCCGGTGCCGGTTGCGTCAATGGTGGTGGTGCGGATCTCGATCATGTGGGCGGCCCTCCTGTGGGCGTTGGTTGATGGATGCCTTCAACTGTACCCGGCTTTTAATCACTCCGTCAACCAAGAAAAGAGGCTAACTTGTTAATATTACAGGCTTTAATCAACCAGTTAATTGATTAACGCCTCAGTGTGTTATACCAGGAATCATATTTGAAGCTATTACTTGGCTTGCCGCCAGGTGTCCGAATTGTACCCGCTTTTCTACCCGGTAAGTGATGTTGCTGGAGTGGCTCACAGACCTGCCCTGAAGGAAACCGCTTGACCTGGTGATGGTGGCCTGGCTGTCACTTAAGGTGTACCCTTGTGGAAAGGCGGGATGGTGGACAAAAGAAAGGGCCGCCTTGAGGGGCGGCCCTGGTGGTGGCTTACTGGATGGTGTGGTGGGTTTACCTTATGGGGTAGTGATTGGCTAAATCGTCAATCTCCATCAGAGCGGCGAAGATGATCTTCGATTGGGATGGATTGCTCAATAATCTTGAGAAGTGTTCGTGCTTGCGATACGCTTCGGCGAAGTCCTCATAGCATTTGAAGATGTCGGGTATCTTACTCAGGAATACCTCTTCACTTTCCTTCACATAGAACTTGAAGTAGTTCTTCCAATCTTGGGTAACCTTGCCCGTGAAGTAGTTACCATATCGAAGCACATCGTTCACATGGAGCAATTCAACAATGAAGTATTTGTCATCTGGCGATATTTTCGTCTTGAGTGTCATATCTTCATTTCCAGATCGAAGTCAAGCAGGCAGACCACAGGGTAAAGCTTTTCAGAAATGTAACTGCCACTATACCTGCTGGTTGAAATGTTGCCGTCACTGTGTCCCATCAATTCGCTGATCTTCAAAGGTTCTGCTCCGGCTTGTTTCAATCCATCGGCAAAGTTGTGCCGGAAGGAGTGGAAGCACTTGACCGGCTTTCCGTCACCACGCTTCATAGATCCTATATTCAAGCTCTTCCGGTAAACGGCAAAGGAGCGGCTGATCTTGTCGCCGGGGCCGTTGCTGGTATCCCATGCTTCATGGAATAACCGCTCATGCCCGGCGGCCTTGACTTTAGCAACGTGTTGAAGGAATCCAAGCTCAACAATCCGGGGATGAAGTGGAATAGTGCGGGCTGAAGCAAGATTCTTCAACCGTCCGGCCTCTTCCGTGATCCTGATAGCTGGCATGCCACCCTCTTCGATAACGTCCACGGTGCGTAGCTGTGCCAGTTCTTGCGCCCTGCCGCCAGTATAGAGGGCCAAAAGGGGCAACCAATACTTGAACGGCTTTCGCAGTTTTTCCAGGCTGTAGCGGCTGGGATGGAATATTGCTTTCAAGTCATCATCATCGAACTTGGCCCGTTGATCCCTTGCCCGGCGGTTCTCCTTGAGCTTCAGACCGTCGAACACGTTGACGGCGGCATAACCATGCCGAACGGCCCATAGAAAGAAACTGGAGATGCGTTGCAGTTTCTCGTTAACGGTCTTCGGTGCCATCTTATCCGCTTCGGGTGGATTCATGGCGATGATCTGCTTGACCGTCTTGCCGGCATACTTGCCCTTGGTCATATTCGCCGGAAGTTTCATCAGTGTGTCTTTGAACTCCCTGGCGGTCTTATGGGTGACTGTCGAGGTTTCAACATTGCCGACAATCTGAATAAGAAGCTCATGCCCGGCTTCATGCTCTGCCGCCGTTTTTGGCGTCCATGATCCTTCAGCGACCTTTTCCGCCCTGTACTTCTTGGCGATCCGGGCCAGCTTTGCAGAATCCTCCGTTGCCGGTGCGGTTGGTGCCTTGGCCTGGATGCTTCCAAGCAGTTCTCTGGCAATCTTTGCGTCTTTGGTATCATCCCCGGTGTCAATGGTGATCCCTTTGGCCTTTGTGCCGCCGGGTGTCACTATTTCAGCAACGGTGATCTTCTCAAATATGGTGCTGCCGGTCAGCTTCTTCTGTCGCTTCGGTTTCTGCATCGGTTCGCCATCCTCCAACCGCTTGAAATGATCTTGCAGTTCTGAATATAAACGGAAGGCCACCGGCATGGCAAGACGCTTGTCCGCCGTCCGCAATGACTTCTTGATTTCAGCCTTGCCGATTACCTTCTGGAGATGTAGCGGAACCCGAAGCCGGAAGGAAAGAATACCGCTGTTTGGGTCACGCTGTAGAAACGAAAATGCCCGAATCATGTACCGCCTCCGTGTACCTTTCGGTGTACCAGGGGGTAGTGATTCGGGCAATATATGTAGTAATCTCGTTGGATTACCGTCGAAATG
>CAVTDN010000017.1:0-67720 GCA_963733595.1 uncultured delta proteobacterium
TATTCCATTTTTGATTCAACAATGAATTTATTATCTTCAGACTTAGGCCGCCCGCATCCAGCAAGTATGGAAACACAGGCGACAGGGATGGGCGCAAAGCAGTGCGCCTGCTACCCCTCCTGTCACTTGTCACGTGTCAGGCATTTTGGTCCTCCGGAGCAAGGATAAAAGTCTCTGCCTTGACCTCCTGGTCGATCTCCACAAGGGCTCGCTTCATCTGCTTGAGGGCCTGGCGGATACGGTTTTCGTTCTCTACCAGGGCGAGGCGGAGGAAGCCATCGCCTTCCTCGCCGAAACCAGCGCCAGGGGCCACGGCCACGTTGGCCCGGTTCATCATCTCAATGGTAAAACGGATTGAACCCATCTGGGCATAGGGTTCGGGAATTTTAACCCAAAGGAACATGCCGGCCTTGGGTTTCTCCACCTCCCAGCCCATGCGGGACAACCCTTCGCAGAGCACGTCCCGCCGCTTCTGGTAGATGGCCACCTGCTCGACGATGGTATCGTCGCAGTCGCGCATGGCGACAATGCCCGCTACCTGGATGGCCGAAAAAATACCGTAATCGTAATAGCCCTTGATCTTGGACAGGCCGCCGACCATTTCCTTGTTGCCCACACAGTAGCCTAGTCGCCATCCCGCCATATTATAGGACTTGGAAAACGATCCGAATTCAACGCCGACATCGAGCGCCCCCGGAATTTCGAGAAGAGAGGGCGCTACCAGACCGTCGTAGGTGATCTGACCGTAGGCAAAGTCATTGATCACCATGAAGTTGAACCGTTTGGCCAGCTTGACCATCTCCACGAAAAATTCTTTGGAGGCCAGGGTGCCGGTTGGGTTGTGGGGATAATTGAGCATAACCAGTTTGGGATGGGGATAGAGCGATTGGCACATGGCGCTGACCTGGCGGAGGAATTCTTCCTCTGAACCCAGAGGAAAGCGCAGGACACTAGCCCCGGCGATGACCGCGGCGTAGACGTGGATGGGGAAAAACGGTGTGGGCACCAGGACCGTATCTCCCGGTCCGAGCAGGGCCAGGCAGAGGTGAGAAATACCCTCCTTGGAGCCAATGGTGCAGATGACGTCGTCCTCGCCGTTGAGTTCTACCCCGTATTTGCGCTTGTAGTAGAGGGCGATCTCGCGTTTGAGGTTTTTCATGCCGCCGGCGGCAGGGTAGCGGTGGGTTTTGGGATCGACTGCCACCTCGCAGAGTTTTTCCGTCACCTTGTTCGGGGTCGGGTCCATGGGATTGCCCATGCCAAGATCGATGACATCGATGCCCTCCCACCGTTTTTCCATCTTGATTTTGTTGATCAGGCCAAAAAGATAGGGTGGCAACTGATTCATGCGGTCGGCAAAGCGGATGGTAACCTCGTTGTTCATGATATTCTCCTGTGCAAGTGGTTCGGGACCAGGAACCGGCGGACAAGGATTTTTTTGCCATGGGGACAAAAAAAGCCTGAACCGTGTCCGGTCCAGGCTAAAAAAAACGCCATAGACCGGAGTTCCAGTCCATGGCGAGCAGTTTCGGTTATGCTGTGTCTAGAAAGCAACTGGTCGCCAATGAACTGGGTTCATCGCCGCCGCTGCCGCGACATGTTGTTTCATTGGTTTCCCGCAGAATTTCTGTAGTGGTTGATGTTGTTTCTCTGTTTATTTTTTTATCGTGGATTAGCTGGATTGTCAACACCGTGTTTCCGCTTGGCTGTGCCGAATTTCAACCAATACGGGCCATCATGGCTTCCATCTCGCTGATTCGTTCCCGGGCGTCCGCCTGCTCCTCAACCGCGAGCACATCCTCAAGCTTGGTCAGTTGTTTGATCACCTGTTCAAGCTTGTCGGTTTCATCGACCTTGAGCCAGATGCGGCTGGTCTCGCCTTGGCCGATGGCGGCGCAGAAAATGCCCTCGAGATTGAAGGCGCGCCGGGCGAAGAGGCCGCATATATGCAGCATGACACCCGGATGATTGTTGACGGTCAGGCGCAGGATGGTGGTAGGCGAGGCCTGGATTTGTGCAGGGGGTCGGGTGCTGTCAGTTGCGGGCATGATCGTCTCCTATCATGGTGGTGTTGGCGGCGCCCGGCGGCACCATGGGGGTCACTTCTTCCTCAATATTGATGGGCACGTTGATCAGGCAGGGGCCCGGCACGGCCATCGCTTCTTGCAGGAGTACATCCGGGTCTGCCGCCCCCTCGAGATCAAAGGCCCTCATGCCGAAACCCCGGGCAATGGCCGCAAAATCGACCTTGATTTGATAAGAAGAGGCGAAGTAGTGCTGTTCGTAGAAGAGGCGCTGCTGCTGGCGGACCAGGCCGAGGCTCTGGTTGTTAAGGACCACGATTTTTACCGGCGTCTGCTGCTCAACCGCAGTGGCCAACTCCTGGATGTTCATCTGCAGGCTGCCGTCGCCGCTGAAACAGACCACCGGCCGGTCAGGAAAGGCCAGGGAAGCGCCGATGGCCGCCGGCAGCCCGAAGCCCATGGTCCCCAATCCTCCGGAGGTGAGCAGCTGGCGAGGGTAGGTCAGGGGGTAGGCCTGGGCCACCCACATCTGGTGCTTGCCGACATCAGTGCTGATCAAGGCCTCGGGCCCTACAAGTTCAGCCACCCGCCGGATGAGGTGAAAGGGCCGCCCCGGGGCAAAATCCTGGGGGGCGAGGCAGGGGAAGGTC
Organism: uncultured delta proteobacterium; assembly: GCA_963733595.1. Classification (GTDB taxonomy): domain Bacteria; phylum Desulfobacterota; class Desulfobulbia; order Desulfobulbales; family Desulfobulbaceae; genus Desulfobulbus. Next base: position 2,675 of record CAVTDN010000017.1, read on the forward strand.
TGCTGTAATTGGCGGATGCGGCTGTTCCATTCAGGCCGGTTTCGCTGCCGGAAATGAGGCAGCAGGCCGGCGAAGGCATGGCGCGCGTCACCGGTGATGCCGGCGTCGGCCGGGCGCAGCTTGCCGATCTCACTGGCATCGATATCGACATGAATAACCTTGGCCCGAGGGCAGAAAGCACTGATCCGGCCGGTGGCCCGGTCATCGAAGCGGACCCCGGCGGCGATCAGCAGGTCGCATTCCTCCATGGCCATATTGGTGGCGCGACAGGCGTGCATGCCGAGCATGCCGAGCGACAAGGGGTGATCCGAGGGCAAGATGCCGAGTCCCATCAGGGTCATAACAGTGGGGATGCTGCCGTGTTCCGCCAGTTGCCTGGCTTCGGCCGCCGCCCCGGCATGGATGACGCCGCCCCCGAGGTAGAGGATCGGCCGAGCCGCCTCATTGATCATCGCCGCCGCCGCTTCAATCGACTGGTTGTCATCGGTTTGATGCTCCTTGACCGGGCAAGGTTCGGGCCAGGAATCGAACTCAACTATTTCTGTCTGAACATCCTTGGGCACGTCGATGAGGACCGGGCCGGGTCGGCCTGAACCAGCAAGCCGGAAGGCTTTGGGAACGATGGTCAGCAGGTCGGCCGCCGACCGTACCAGATAGTTGTGCTTGGTAATGGGTACGGACATGCCGTACGTATCGACTTCCTGGAAGGCGTCGGTGCCGAGCAGGCTGCGGGGCACCTGACCGGTGATGCAGACCAGGGGCGTTGAATCCAGGTAGGCGTCGGCCAGGGCGGTGAGGATGTTGGTAGCGCCAGGGCCGGAGGTGGCGAAGCAAACCGCCGGCTTGCCGCTGGTGCGGGCCATGCCCTGGGCGATGAAACCCGCGCCCTGCTCGTGCCGGGCGAGGACATGGCGGATGGTGGTGCTGGCGGCTAAGGCGTCGTAGAGCGGCAGGTTGGCCCCGCCGGGAATGCCGCTGATAATCCGTATTCCTTGACGTTCTAATTGACGGATGATGATTTGGGCGCCGTTGAGTCTGGGCATGGTCTGTTCCTCCTCTGTTGTTGTTTCGGGTAGAGGCAAAAAAAAACCCCCACCGGCTGGCGCCGGCAGGGGTTGTGATATCCAGTCTGGATTCTTCCCGCTACGACGCCGCCATTCCTTGGCGCACGACGACCACCTCACTCATGACGAGGAGTGCCGGGGCGGCGAAAATGGTGGCGATGCGGGCAAGGGTGCTCATCTCGGTTGTGCCTCACGGAAAAATAGGTACTCAAAAGTGAGTGAATGTTTTCTTGATACCGAATGGCTGGTTCTTCGTCAAGAGGAATGTTGCTCAAAGTTCCCGTCACCGCATGAAACGGATGAAATCGGGGCTGTCGATCCGGGTGAGGCCGAAAGACTGGGCAATCTCCAGTGCCTGCCGGTACTCGTCGCCGTTGATCGTCCGGCGTAGTTCCTTAAATTGATCGGCAATGCCGCAGGGATGATATTGGGCCATGATGTTGATATAGGTGTTGGCGGACAGGTGGGTGGCAAGGAATCGGAGGATCTCCTCCGTTTCTGTAAGCAGTCCGGGCATCAGCAGATGGCGGACGAGGAGGCCGGATCGAGCGCACCCGTCCGGGCCCATGACCAGATCACCGACCTGGCGGTGCATGATCAACAATGCCTCTCTCGCCCTGTCTGGATAATCGGGGGCCTGGGCATAGCGAACTGCGGTTTCTGGTCGCCAGAATTTGCAATCCGGCATGTAGATATCGATTACGCCATCGAGCAGGGCGAGGGTAGCCGCATCTTCGTAGCCGCTGCTGTTAAAGACGAGAGGGACGTCGAGCCCGCTTTCGATGGCCGGGATCAGGGCCGCGAGGATCTGGGGAACCACATGGCTGGGCGTGACCAGATTGATGTTCTGGCAGCCCATGGCCTGCAACTCCAGCATGATAGCGGCGAATTCCTGGGCGTCCGCCTCCCGGGCTGGTTCACCACCCTGGCTGATGCTGTAGTTCTGGCAGAAACAGCAGCAGAGATTACAGCCGGCGAGGAAGATGGTGCCGGAGCCATGAATGCCGACCAACGGCTGTTCTTCACCGAAATGAGGGCCATAGCTGGCAATTCGAGCGTGAGTTCCAGTGGCGCACAGACCGGTTGCAGCCTCCAGTCGGTTGACCTGGCAACGACGGGGGCAGAGGGTACAGCTTTCCAACACCCGTCGGGCGGTTTCAGCCCGCTGGTGGAGGCGGCCGCTGGCGTGAAGGGCATGGGCAGCAATGGTCATGAGGTGTGCTCACGGGGCAAATGTCCAAGGTGGTGAACAGGTAACACCTGATAAAATAGACGCTTTCCTGCCATCTGTCGAGCCTCTCCGGGGCCGGAGAAAAATCTGGCCGGAAGCCCTGCGCTGCATTATGGTGACCATATTCTCCTTTGCCCCTGAATGAGCGAGCCTTGCCTATGAAAAACGACGATCCCTGGCTACGACCGTTGCAGCCCAATCTGCCGGAACTCCCCGTCTTTTCTGCGTCGCCGGCGGATGTTCCCTGCTGAGGGCCGAAGCCTGAACCCCGGTCCGGGGTCAATGAGCGGGCGGGATACACCCTCTGTCCCTTTGTTCGTGATTTTATCGAAACGTCCATCGGCCCAGTGCCTCGGGTGGCGACCACGGCCAGCCGCCGTGATCTCTGGGGCACCATCGGCGCCCGCACCGGGATCATCCGCCGCAACTACAAGATCGCTCCCGGCCTCTATGCTGCAGGCTCGCCCGGGCCGCGATCGCCGGTGCTGGTTACCGCCAATTACAAGCTTTCTTTTGACGCCCTCCGTTTTTGTCTGGGCGGGGTCGATGCCTGGCTGTTAGTTGTTGATACAAGGGGAATCAATGTTTGGTGCGCTGCCGGCAAGGGTGTTTTTTCCTCTGAGGAGGTGATGCAGAGCGTCCACCGTTGCCGCCTCAGCGAAGTGGTCAGCCATCGCGAACTGATCCTGCCCCAGTTGGCGGCCACTGGCGTTGCCGGTCAGGCTGTGAGCAAGGGTTGCGGTTTTGCCGTACTGTTCGGACCGGTACGATCCGCTGACCTGCCCCTCTTTCTCAAGCAGGGCAGGCAGTGCGACGAGGCCATGCGCACGGTCACTTTTACTCTGTCGGAACGGGCGGTACTCATTCCGGTCGAATTGTTCCTTCTTGCCAAACCCCTGCTGGCGGTTTGTGTCCTGGTCTTCCTTCTTTCAGGTTTCGGCCCACCCTTCTTTTCCCCCGCAGCGGCTCTGGAGCGCGGTCTGATTCTACTGGGCGGCACAGTTCTGGGGATTTTCGGCGGGGCGGTACTCGCGCCTCTGCTGCTACCCTGGCTGCCCGGCCGCCAGTTTTGGCTGAAAGGCCTGTCCTCCTGCCTACCCGTTGCCTTCTACGGCTGGTTGCTGTTTGCACCCCGGCTTGTTCCGACTGAGCAGGCGGCTCTGGTGCTCTGGGTAGCGACCCTCAGCTCCTATCTGGCGATGAATTTCACCGGTTCCACCCCCTTCACCTCGCCAAGTGGGGTTGAATACGAGATGCGGCGGGGTTTGCCGGTGCAGATGGTCGCCGCCTGTCTGACTCTGGTGCTGTGGTTGGCCAGCCCCTTTTTCTGAAACGGAGGAGAAAATGCACGGCTATCGCTACATTGATGGGCTGGCGAGCTTGCGGGTCGATCGACAGCTTTGCATGGGCTGCGGCAACTGCGTCGTGGTTTGCCCGCACCGGATTTTCTCCCTCGCCGCCGAAGGCTTGGAAATTGGTGATCGTGACCTGTGCATGGAATGTGGTGCCTGTGCCCGCAACTGCCCGGTTCAGGCGATCACGGTGTCGCCGGGAGTGGGCTGCGCCGTGGCCATTCTCGCCGTCTGGGGTAACCGGTTACTGGGCCGCAAGGTGCTGTCCGGTTGCTGCTGAACGCTTATTGCCATCATGCTCCCAATGAGAACCTGTGCATGATTCCAAGGTGACGGAGGAATGCAGAAGCGCCCGGAAACCAGGGGATTATGGCAGCTGAAAAAAGGAAAATCAAGAGCAGGTTAATTGTTCGAATTCCCTGCTAATTGACTTCAGTCAGTTGAAACCAGAGGATAAAAGTCTGCGGATGGAGAGGGGTTCTGAAAAACAGCCGCCTTCTTGGTGAAAGAAGCAGCCAGCGTTTTTTGGGATGCAGGGGATGACGGAACGGAGAAACGGCAATGCTGGGAATACCTTTAGCGCCTGCGTTCCCGTGTGTCGGTTTTTTGTTCGCCCCGGGCACAGGCGGCGCAGGTTCCGTGGACGACCACGCTAGCGCGGTCAATGGCGCCGATATCCTCTATATCTGGCGGCAGCAGCATGGTATCGAAAGATTGCCTTATACAATCAAAGACCTGGTCGCATTGACCACGGAAAAAATGGTGATGGAGGGGTGGGCAATTGTTTTTCCAGCCGTTTGTACAAGGTTTCGGAAGAAGGCCGCTTCTCAAGTTTCTCCTTTTCCAGAGGCGAGCAGATCAGTGATGGTGCTGGCGCGGACCATGCCTGTCAACCACTCCCCGGGGATTGCTGCCTGCCCGAGATGAGCGCCCAGAATCATGCCGGCGACCAGACCACGTGCCGCTGAATCACCTCCGGCCATGACGTTTTCAACCAAAGCGGTTTTGAGATCGTTGCCGTAGGTAAGAATCAGGTGGATGGCTCCGGGCAGCGCTGCGGCGATGCCACACATCTGGCCGAATTTTTTAATCACCGTTCGCGTGTCCTTGCCGCCGGAATCAAGCCCGCCCCGGATACGGATATCCAGGTCGATATCGGCCACTCCTTCGTTGAGGGCCTTTTCCATGGCCATGAACGGCTCGGTTCCTTGCAACACCTCCCAGGCGGTCTTGGCGATGAACTCGGCGCCGGCGAGGGTGGCGGGATTGTTATGGGTCATGGCGGTCTGTCGGCGGACAGCGTCAAGCAGCTTGTCCCGATTGTCGAGGTGGAAAAAAATTAGCGGCGCGATCCGGGCGGCGCCGCCAAGGTCGGAGGAGCGGGAGCCGCACTGGTCAAGCGGCACGTGCCGGGCCATGTTCTCCAGGGTAACGGCGGTGGCTTTGTCGATATACCCTTGGTAGCCGGTGAACAACCTCTCCCAGGATGCGGCAAAATCGGTCAGGGAGAAGGTACCGGTTCGGGCCAGGGATGCAAGCAGCACCAGGGCCTGGTCGCCGTAATGGGTAAATTGGCCGCTCTCCTTGCCGGCATGATAGGAGTCGGGCAGGGGCTTGAGCAATCGGTCCACCCGGCCCAGCCGCCGGTCGATTTCGTCGGTGTCATAGATCCAGTGAGCCCCCAGGGCGAGACTGTCGGCCGCAAATGAGGCCAGGACCATGGCCGTTGCCTGTGTTGTCATGCTCGTTCTCCCTTGTTAAGATTAATCAAAGATTCGTTTATCGGGTTGTCAATGCCCGCGTACTCATAGAGTTGCTGTCCGCTAGTGGCCTTGGCCGCATGGGCATAATTAGGGATTATCTGCAGGCCACCGGGCAGCATGACGCCTTCGTTGGCATAATAGATCACAAAAGAATATTTTCCCTCCGCCGTTTCCTTTTTGTCAGGCCCCAGCTGGAATTCATAACGATCAAATTCTTTGACCTCGGAGCGGTAAATATGAAAGCCTCGCATACGGGAAAAAAGGTCCGGATCTTTGCTCCCTTTGCGAACCTGGGGGTCGCCGGCCGCAAATCCCGGCTGCAGTTGGGTCAGGCACACAAGCAGCATCAGCACAGTCATAAGGCGATGTCGCATGGTTTCTCCTTGGTATGTGATTGCATGGATATTGACCAGGCCGCCATTCTGTCAGGTTTGCTTCCGTAATGTACTGACATTAGAGTGAGAAGATGCTGTCTGTCAATGGGATGTTGAAAACGGGACCGAGCGAGTCTTTTTTATCAAAGAGTATTTCCTTCATGATCCGGCAGGCGCTGCGCCGACAGGCCTTTTCAGCATCAGCACTCTGACGGCGGCTACCCCCCGTGGCCGGCAACCTTTTGGTTGACAAAAGGGAAGTTCCTGTCCTATTTCTCTCTTTAAACTGGGTGAAGCATGAGAAAAGGGAACTTCTTGTAATCGCTGGCTGCCCGACAGCGACCGTGAAGCGCGGGTGAGATGCAGAGTCATCTGATCCAGATGGAGAAGACGTACATGAAACGACTGAATGTATTTAGGGGAGACCCGCAACAATGTATGAATGCGACCGCAGTTTTTCATCCGCGCAACCCGGCGGGCTTACCGCTGCACGGATTGCCGTTGGGCGTTCTTGTTGGTATGCCTCCAACGGGACTGCAGATGTGTCCTCTCCATTCAGCCAAGGGGTGAAACTATGATGCTCGTCACCGTTTTCATCGTCCTGGTTTTTTCCTACGCACTCATATCATCCCGTTTGGAAAAAACCATCTTCACCGCGCCGATTTTGTTCACCGCCGCTGGATTCTTGACCTTCTCCCTGCTACCTGCATTGCCCATTCGGGGAACAGGGATCGAGGTTTTTCTGCGGGTAGCCGAAATCGGCTTGTTGCTGCTGCTTTTCACCGATGCCAGTCGCACCGATCTACGGTTGCTGAAAAATATCCGCATGATGCCGATTCGGCTATTAAGCACTGGATTGCTGTTGACGATTCTGCTAGGCACGCTGTCTGCGCTGGTCATCTTGCGGCAGCTCTCTCTCTGGGAGGCGGGTATTCTCGGCGCGATTCTTGCCCCTACGGATGCGGGACTTGGTCAGGTCATTGTGACAAGCCCGCTTGTGCCCTTAAAGATTCGGCAGGCGCTCAATGTGGAAGCCGGCCTCAATGACGGGCTGTCAGTTCCGTTCATGCTGTTCTTTATTGCATTGGCCAGCTCGGCCAGCGAGACTCAGGATGTGCACCTAGCTCGTCTCATCCTCGAGCAGCTGGGCTACGGCATAGTTGTTGGAATACTGATCGGACTGGGCGGTGGTTGGCTACTTGGCCTGGCAAATCGTTGCAGGTGGATGAAGGAACCGGTCATTCAGATAGGGGTAATCGCGCTCCCCGTGCTCTGCGGTCTGGCGTCGGAAACAGCAGCAGCGAGTATGTTCATTGCGGCCTTTGTCGCTGGCCTGTCGGTACAGGCCGGTTTCCCGCAAGTAGGGAAACACAGCGTCGATTTCACCGAAAATTGGGGACAGGTTCTTAATCTTTCCGTCTTTTTCCTCTTTGGCATGTTTGTTGGTAGGGACTGGCAACACCTCACGGGAGCGCATCTTTTGTATGCGGCTGTCAGTTTGACTGTAGTCAGGATGCTTCCCGTTGCGATTGCGTTAATGGGAACACGATTGAATCGGGCCACCGTGCTTTTCATGGGATGGTTTGGGCCCCGTGGCCTTGCGTCGGTTGTCCTCGGTTTGGTGTATCTGGAGCATGTCCACCGTCAACCTGGTCGGGAAATCATCATGTCCGCCGTGATGGTGACGGTGCTGCTCAGCATTTTTGCCCATGGCTTGCTTGCTCAACCGGGAATCAATCTGTATACAAGAAAACTCGCGTTGCTCGGGGATGATGCCCCCGAGCATCAGGCGGAAAAAGGATAAGATTTGCCAGGGCAAGCGTTCTTTCGATATGCCGGCGATCTGGAGCGAGCGGCGATGTAAAAGCAGAAGCCGATACCTTGCGCGTATCGGCCGCAATGATGCCGTCAGCTTGAAGTGTTCTGGGCTGGCCCAGTCTATTTGCAGCCCACATTGCCCATCAACAAGCGTACCTCCAGCGACACAATCGGCATGGCGGTCATTTGTCTGGCCCAAGCTGGCTGCGATGGTTTTGAGGAAGAGGGACTGTCGAATTTGGGGTATGGTGCAATCTGCGCAGGGAGGGGGATAGCGATGAGTGACGGTGAATATTGGTTTTGCTTGAAGCATCACGCGATGGAAGGCAAGGATGGGTGTCTGAATCAGGAACGGCTCGGACCCTACCGCACCGCAGAGGAGGCGACGCGGGCGCTGGAAAAGGTCAAGGAGCGCAACGAAGAGTGGGACAATGACCCGGCCTGGAACGACGACATCCTCAAAGATTGACCCGCCTTGACAGGGGGCGCTGCCGGTGGGAGGTGTCGAGAACAAGCGTTTCTTCGTTATTTTCTTCGCCGAGTTCTTCCTATGGCCCTTGCAGCATCGAGGGGTAAGAGAGCCGAATTCACGTCAATGTTCAGTGCCGCCTCTCCTTCGGTGGAAGGTGAACGGATGCTTGTCAGGCGAAAGACTAATAACGCTTGACTTCCAACACCCTGTTTTGTAACTGCATGGCAGCGTTTGTCCTCGGGGCAAGGCCTCGGTGGGAGTCGAGGTGCGGTTCGGATGGTTTGGGGAACGATTTTGACCGACATGGCAGAGGCCGCAAGCGAGGCCGTGCGCTCAAAATGAATCTTTATCAGCACTGTTCAAACCCATTGATCTAAATTTCTCCTCCCGCAATCTGGCCCCGATAGCGGTTATTTTTATCAGCCACCTGTTACCAAGAGACTCATCTCACAATCTCTGATGCTGTTCAATTCCTACGCCTTTATCCTCGGGTTTTTCCCGGTCACCTTCTTTGTTTTCTTCGTGCTGGCGCGGAAGAGCCACAAGGCCGCGAGTGCGTGGTTGATGCTGGCATCGTTCTTTTTTTACGGATGGTGGAGTCCCAAGTTCATCCTGCTGCTCGCGTTTTCGATCCTTGTCAACTTCGGCATCGGAACGGCCATCCTGCGGCTGCTGCGGTCGGCTCGGTCATCTCGGGCAAGGGGCGTGCTCGTCCTTGGCATTGCTGCCAATCTGCTGTTGCTCGGTTATTTCAAGTACGCCAATTTTTTTGTCGACAATTTCAACCATGCCCTTGGCACGACCTGGATGATCGACACGATCATCCTGCCCCTCGGCATTTCGTTCTACACCTTCACCCAGATAGCGTACCTGGCCGATGCGGCCCAAGGCCGGGTGAGGGAGTACAACCTCGTGCACTACGCGCTCTTTGTGACTTACTTTCCGCACCTGATCGCCGGGCCGATCCTGCACCATGCGGAGATGATGCCCCAATTCGCGCGCCCCGAAACCTACCGCATGCGGTGGGGCAATATCGCGGTCGGACTTACCATTTTCTTCATCGGACTTTTCAAGAAGACGGTGCTTGCCGACGGCATCGCGCCCTATTCGACAACCGTCTTTGAGGCTGCGGCCGCGGGAACTGCGCTGCCCCTCCTCGATGCCTGGGGTGGAGCTCTTGCCTATACCCTGCGACTTTACTTCGACTTCTCCGGCTATTGCGACATGGCAATCGGGCTCTCGCGGCTATTCGGCATCAACCTGCCGCTCAACTTCAATTCACCCTATAAGGCAGAGAGCATCAGCGATTTCTGGCGGCGCTGGCACATGACTCTGTCGCGCTTCCTGCGGGACTATCTGTACATTCCCCTGGGCGGAAACCGGAAGGGCGGAATGCGGCGTTACGTCAATCTGCTGGTGACGATGCTGCTGGGGGGGCTTTGGCACGGCGCGAACTGGACCTTCATTGTATGGGGCGGCTTGCACGGGCTGTATCTCGTCGTCCATCATACCTGGCAGGCGTTCCGTCAGCACCTGGGATGGAGCCGGGGAGTAGGCGGGCGCGGTGGCCGTATCGCGGCGCAGGGGCTCACTTTTCTCGCTGTGGTGGTCGCATGGGTATTTTTCCGCGCCGCCTCGATCGAGGCGGCGCTCGTGGTGCTGAAAGGGATGGTCGGTCTCAACGGCGTCCAGATGCCTCTCAAGTGGCTGGCTAAATGGGGTGCTGTCGGGGAATGGCTATCCCTGCACGGCGTCCGGTTCCACAATTCGGTGACGTTTGCGGGTGGACCTTTGCTCTATTGGATCGCAGCTGGTCTTGCCATCGTCTGGCTTGCGCCAAACACGCAGCAGATCATGGAGCGGTTTGATCCGGCGCTCGATTATCGTCCAGAACTGCGGCAGCCGATGCCTTGGCTGCGCTGGCAACCCACCACAAGGTGGATGCTTGGGACCTTGGGCGTGGCCTACTACGGGGCGCTGTACATGTCCAGTGGCTTCAGCGAATTCATCTACTTTCAGTTTTGAGGAAGCCGAATTGAACGAAGCCGTCTTCAAAAACTACAGCCGGGGTTTGCTGTTAGGGGCAGCCCTGCTCCTGCTGGCGACAGCCGCATTCAACCGCTTGGTGGATCCATTTCAGTATTTTGGCACCCCTCGCATTTCGGGCTTTAACGAAGTGAAGTCGCGGTTACGCTTCTTCGAACGGGAGGTGAAACCGGCGGTGGTGAAACGGGAGCAGCCGGAGGCGGTGATTCTGGGCAGCTCGATCGCGGCAATCGGCTTCGAGCCGCTGCATCCGGCTCTCACCGGTGACGGACGGACGAAAAGCTACAACTTCGCTTTCTCGGGCGCGACCTGGAAGGAGACGTACTGTGCCCTGGAGTATGTGCTCGCTAATACAGACGCGAAGCGGATTGTGTTCGGAATTCTCGACCACGCCATGCCCGAGGAGGACTGTGGGCGCAATCTTGAAGCTATGAACGAGAACAGGCTGCCGGAAGTGCTCGTGTCGCCGCAGGCCATTCACCATTCCAACAAGACGTTGCGCAGCCAGAATCCAGGGGAACCCCTGACACACACAGCAGAAGGACGTTATCTTTTCTCCCGCAACGACCCCCGCGTCGAGCACAGGACGCAGGTGTTTTTCGAGGCAAACCTGCAGGGCAAGGCGACCTGTTCCGAGGATCGTCTACGCCATTCCTTGGACGAGCCTACTGCGCCGCTGGCTCTTGATACGTCGACGCCGCTCGACCTGTCCGGCCTTTCCCATATGCTCAAGCAGGTGTCGGGGCGCGACATTCAGCTGCGTATCGTCCTTTATCCCCGTCACGTGGTCGGCGCGGAAGCCTATTACCTCTGCGGCGAAGAGCAGCATCGCTGGTTGGTGATGGATCGGGTCGCGCGGTATATCGAGCAGCACCCTCCTGTGCCCCCGGCGTCCGTGGAACTGTGGGAATTTCAGGGCTACGGCCCGCCGTTCGCCGAGCCGCTCGACGGCGGTGTTTTGACCTACTGGCAGGATACGATCCACTTCAACCCCGAGCTTGGCGACCGGATGCTTGATGCGATGTTCAGTAGCGGCGGAGAAGCGTCGGACCCCGTGACGGGGTTCGGCTACCGAGTCAATACGGCGACCCTGGCAGCGCGCCACCGCTGGCTGTCTGATCAGCGGCGGGCTTTTCTGCAGTCGCATCCGGAGACTTGGGATACGCTTATGCGTCTCGTGCCGGTCGAAGTGCAGCGATCGCAACCGACCATGCCTCAGGGGGGCTAGGCTGACTGCCCCCAGTTTGAGCGCAAAGTATTTGCAACCTTCCCCAGCTTCTGGTCTTTTTCCCGATCGTCAACTCGCCAATCACCTCAGCCCGCTTCGCCCCGAACTTTGCGGTCATGCCGAAGCTTCTGGTTTCACCCATCGGGCTGCCGTTTTATGTTCTCCACGACCTGACCTGCGTGATCCGTTGAATGTGAGAACCGAATAGCAGCGCAGGAGGAACACCATGTTGTGTCTGCGGGCATGCCGTTCACCCACGTGTAGAGCCGTTAGCGGTAATGTACTTCGCCATTAGTAGGCCAGGGAGGAGAAAGTGGAAGGCTGTTTTTAACGAGTCAGGTTGTGAGCATAATCTATAGCCGGTTTTTCAACCAGATAGTATATCATTGCGCTCAAGAGCATGCTGAGTGCCATTGTCAATCCTATGTAGACTGATAAATGGAAAGTCATTAACCAGTGGGGGGCTTTGTTTTTGAGGTACCAATAAAGGGAATAAAAAATGACGGGATGAATCAGGTACAGGGAATAACTGATTGTTCCCGTCCATACCACAAACCGGTTTTTGATTTTAAAAACCAAGTTGCCGATAATGAAGAGGCCAACTCCAGCGATATAGCTGATCCCAAGACGGATCAGGGTGTCATTCTGTTCTGCAAATCCCTTTACCAGGCCTGATAATGCGGGTGCTAAAACAATGATTGTCAATACAGAGAGCATCCACTGTAGAGTGTATCTCTTTTGGGCTATTATTAGGTAAGCTTTTTTATCGTCATACCAGTATCTGAAAAATCCACCCCAAAACATGACAGCAAGATTGTAAGGCATCACTTTCAATGAGGGGCGCAATTCTGGAGGCATGATAAAAAGTTTTGCAATGACAAATATGAAAGCAAATAGTGCAGATGAAAAAAAAAGTACAAGCGGATTGTTTATATTTCTATTAATAAATAAAATCCAACAAAGAAAATAGAATGCCAGTTCAGTTTCAAGAGTCCAGTATAAACCTATTATTTGTTCTTGACCAAGTAAATCCGGCAACATTGTAATGTTAGCAGCGATAATATTAAAAGAGAAAGGCTTGTCAAAGAGCCACCACATACTGAATAATCCGAGCGCAATGGAAACCCAAAATGCTGGATAAAGCCTAAAAAATCTTCTTATGATGAATTTTTTACTTCCTTCTATTGCATTGCCATTTAAACTTTTACATATTACAAAACCGCTTATTGAAAAAAATATGACAACACCAATTCTTCCCAAATCTATAGAGTGAGCAAAATCATAGAGTGCTGTCCCCTTTTTTAAAATTTCAGGAGATAGATTAAAAAATACTTCTGATACATGTAGCCAAATGACAAGTAATGCCGCAATTCCTCGCAGTGCATCTATATGTGCAAATCGGTTGGTTTTATTCATGTGAGATGTTTATTCGAAAAATGTAATTCAAGCCTATTATGCTCAATGTAATGTTGAAAAATGGGGTAAACTGTTGTCGGAAAGGGCTTCTTGCGGAAAAGTCGCCCTTCCATGTCAAGAGAAAAGCGTTGCTCGCAGTGATTTTTTGGATCTGTTATTCGTACACATCTCTTGCCGGGTACTGCCGATTCAACGGTTCGGTTGTTATGCTTCATCCGAGCTAGCCTGATGGTAAATAATCTCTCTAAAAAAATAGTTGAGTTTCACTAATAATCAGTATCCCTTTTTAAGGGGGAAAACTTGTGTTAAAATATGAAGAATGGTTTTTCTAACTGATTTTCTTTCTATTTCAAGGCGATAATGGATATGGAGGATAATTTTTGCGGTGAATATCGGTTTATATTATTGAATTTGTTTGATTAAATATTTTATCCCCTGATGGGGCAACCGATGACAAAAATCAACATCCGGGAAGGTCTTTTTTATGTGAGATCAAGAGTAACCCTACCACTGAACTTTGTCGATCTTGTGAACACTGCGGCCTGAATGCTTTCAGGTACCTCGAGTGTCAAGTTTGAGGGATGAGGACGTTAACGATAGCCTTCTCAAGGGTGTGCTCAAAAAATGAGATATTACTTTGTTGTTCCAGTATTTTTTTCAATGAATGCCTGCGAAGGGAGTGGGTCTTGAATTGCAGTGTTATGTTTGTCCATGGTAACGTTCCTTAACAAGGGAAATATATTTTGCGAGTTACTTCTTTGTGGAGAGATAGAGCAATGCCTGGTCGATATCTAATCGTTGTACTTGTTTGGATTTTAGATTTATTTTTGGTTGTCGGGCTTGCGCAGTCTGCCCCCCAGATCGATAAGACCTTTGGTCTCAATGGTCGGGTTGCTGTTGAACTGGGTGTAAAAAATAGCGGGCATGCGGTGCTTGTCCAACCGGATGGCAAGATCGTGGTTGCCGGTTCCTCTTCCAAGGGAAACGCGCTTAATTTTTCTCTTCTTCGTTTCCATAAAAACGGTTCGCTCGACAACTCCTTCAACGGAGATGGTTCGGTTATCACTTCACTTTCCGTCGGTGACGACGAAGCGTTGGCCCTTGGTTTGCTCTCAGACGGGCGCATAATTGCCGCTGGTTACTCACATAATGGGAGGGACCGGGATCTAGCCATAGTTTGCTATCTTAGGGATGGTTCTCTTGATAAAAATTTTGGAGATAAGGGGGTCGTGCTGACCTCGATTGGTAACGGTAATGAAGAAATCGCCGCAGTGGCGATCAGTCCTTCCGACATGATCACGGTTGCTGGATCAACGGAAGGAACGGCCGGCAGGGTTCTGGTGACCGCCCGCTACTTTGCCAACGGTGAGCCGGACGACACCTTTGGCGAGCAGGGGCTAAGCCTGATCGCGGTTGGTGCAGATGCTTCGGCCGAAGGAATTCTCGAACGGGAAGACGGGACCCTGGTTCTCTCCGGTTCCTTCGAAGAAAAGAAGAAATCTTCGGCAATGCTGGTGGGGCTCCGTGCGGATGGTGCGGTTGATACCGGTTTCGGTGACAAGGGTGTCGCAGTTCCAGCCGGTAATTTCGCAGCCAGCGAAGGATATGGCCTGGCCGTCGACAGTGATGGTAGGGTCTATGTCGCTGGTTCGGTCGGACTTCCAGGTGCAAGGGATGCCGCTCTTTTCCGTTTTACCCGAAACGGCAAGGCGGACCCAGCCTTCGGCGAGCAAGGGGTGGTGGTAACCGGGATCAGCAAGGAAGATGATGTTCTTTACGATGTGCATTCCGGAAAAAACGGTGTCGTGGCCAGTGGCTTCACCACCGACGCCGGCACTCGCCAGTTCCTGTTGAACTCCTATTCTCTAGATGGTGCCGAAGCCGAGGCGACCGCAGGTGATCCGACCATGTCGGCGAGGAGTGAGGATGACGATGCAGAGCGTGTGCCGGTCCAGGAAGTGCGGGTGAACGGCAAGACCAGAGTCCAAATTAGGCGGTTGCAGATATGGAACAATGAAGTCCAGATCCGAGATCTGGAGATGTCCAGTTCCTCCTTCGACAAGACGACAGTCCGGCAATCTCCCGAGACATTGTCGCCCGGTATGTCTTCCTTTCAACACGATTTTTCCCCCGAGAAAATCGGTCCCAGCATTGGGTGGCTGTCCGTCAAAATCGCCCAACAGATCAGTGAGTTCTTTCTGCCCGCAGCCCGTGCAGAGGATGGCTCAGGGCCGGAAAAGAGAGGGCCTTCGGGGGGGGGGGCAGCCCGCAGTATCACGACCACCTTCAGTGAGGGGGAATCGGTCAGCTATGCGGTGACAGTGGACAGGGAGGGGAACATTATTGTCGTGGGCACCGCTGATGGCAATGACGGCAGTTCAATTGTGGCCGCCCGCTTTGTGGCGGAGGATCTGATTGATCGCATAACCGATCAACCCGGCCACCGCAATCGCCATATCGCCACAGTTGTTCCCGTAGATGTGACCAGAACCACAATCGCTACTGGCGGTGAGATCGCTGATTCCTTCGGCAAAGAAGTTGTGCGCCGGGGCGTGGTGTTCAGCGTGACCCCCGGCCCTGTCTCTCTGGGCAAGAGTTTCTCCGGCGCTCAGGGATCCTCCGCCGTCCAGCGAGGCGGAATCGGCACGCTGGCCTCCTCTTTTCTGCTGCCCGAAGTATTGGCGGCCGATACAGCACCCTCACAGCCGAATGCGGTCAGTAAAAGGGAGTAGCGGTTCTCCTGAGTCGTCTATGGTGGAAGGCGAAACGGTGAGCGGCGCTGGCACAGGCAGTTTTGTCACCGTCCTGAACCATCTTCTGCCCGGCACGATCTATTATATTCGTGCCTACGCCTTTACCGACGATGGCGGGGTGTACTACGGCAACCAGATCAGTGTCAGAACCGCGGACGCCTGTTTCATTGCCACAGCCTCGTTCGGCACGTTTCTGCATCCCTGTGTCGGCATCCTTCGTGATTTCCGTGACGCCTATCTTGTCAACAGCGATGTCGGCAAGTGGATGGTTGACGGTTATTACTCCTTTTCGCCGCCTTGGGCCGATGTGATTGCAGGCAACAGCGTGCTGCGTTTTGTGGTGCGGGTGCTGCTTCTGCCTTTTGTCGGTTTTTCCTGGCTGGCACTGCGGGCGGGGATGGGTGGTGCATTTTTCTTTGTTATCGGCGCGATGGCACTCTTGGGCTGGCTCGTGGTCCGTTGCCGCCTGCGGATGAATATGCTGGAATAACGATCCGGCCGGGTAAAATACGATTATGGAAAATTATTTCAGATCAGAGAGAAGAGCGATGGGATCAGAAAACAAAAAGACGCATGCTATCACCTGTGCACAGGGGTTCACCCTGATCGAACTGATGGTGGTGATGGTTATTCTTGGGATACTTGCCGGGCTCATCGTGCCAAGGATCATGGATCGCCCCGAAGAAGCCCGGCGCACCAAGGCCGGCATCCAGATTCAATCGATTGAACAGGCTCTGAAACTGTATAAACTCGATAACGGCCAGTATCCGACAACCGAACAGGGGTTGCTTGCTCTGGTCGAGCCGCCCCCGGTCGGTGCACTAGCCAAGAAATGGCGCACCGGTGGTTATCTTGAAAAGGGTAAAGTGCCCAAGGATCCTTGGGATAACGATTTTGTCTACATCTCCCCCGGCCTGCATGGCGATTTCGATCTCAGTTCCTATGGGCCTGACAATCAGTCCGGCGGGGAGGGCAAGGATGCCGACATCAATAATTGGGAACTGCAATAAGGAACCGGCTTGCACGGTCCGGTCACCTTCATGCGCCTTTCGTCGTTGAACAGCAGGGCTTTCACCCTGCTCGAATTGATTGTGGTGATGGCTCTCATTGCCCTGATCACCTCGTTCGCCGTTCCACAGATAGCCAGTTTTCTCTACGCCGACCAGTTGAAAGTTACCGTGCGCAAACTGGTGGGGTTGATTCACCAGTCCTCGCAGTTGGCCCTGCGACATCAGGCCCCGTATCTGCTCAGGTATCAGCATAAAGACCGGACTTTTGTTGTGGGTCCGGAAAAAGTTGAGGAAAAGGAGCAGGAAAAAGAAAAGGAGAAGGCTGAAAGAAAAGAGAACAGGCTGCGACTTTCTGATGCAGTGACGGTCCAGGATCTCTGGTCTTGGTACGCCGGTCCCCGTCCACCTGAAGAATTCGTCATCCGCTTCAGTAAAAACGGTTATGTCGAGCCTACGGTCATTCATCTGCGCAAGGATGATGGCCAGGAGATTTCCGTAGTCCTATCTCCGTTTCTCGGAAAAGTTCAAATTATGGACGGCTATGTCCTTCCGGAAAAGGAAGCCCTTTTTCAATAATTGCCTCAAGGTGCCTGTCCTTGGCATCTCTGCGGGATTTACCCTGCTTGAGGTGATGGTTGCCGTCGCACTCATTGCCATTACCTTGGTCACACTTCTCGGTGCGCAGGCGCAAAGCGTTTCAATCGCCAACGGTTCACGTTTCGATGCCATGGCTTCCCTACTGGCGCAGTGGAAACTAACGGAGTTCAGTCTCCAGGACTATGAGCAACTCACTAGCAGCGAAGGAAACTTCGGTGAGGAATACCCCCATTTTTCCTGGAAATCGGAAGTGAACGAACTTGCAGAAGACGAGACCGGTATCAAGGGGGCCAAGGGTGTGCTCAAGGCCGTTGACCTGACGGTTTGGTTCGACCAAGATAAAACCCGGAACTATATTGTGCGGACTATCCTGTATAAGAAACCGAACGCGGCAAAGAAATGATGCGCGCCAACGGCTTTACTTTGCTGGAAGTGCTGCTGGCAACGACTGTTCTCGGGGTGGTCATGGCCATGCTTTCGCTTTCGTTGTCCGCCACTCTCAGAGTTGTCGAGGCCACAGAGAAGCAGGAAGAGGTGTATTACCTGGCCCAGACAGCCATGCGCCGAATCACTGAGGATCTTGCTGCCGCCGTCGCCACTGCGGAGGGAACCTTTGTCGGTCAGAAAGATGAGTTGCGCGAACGGCGGGCCGACAGTCTGACTTTCACCTCGCAGGCCCATCTTGTCTTGAACCCTGAAAAGCAGAAGCCGGGGATGGCGATTATCCGGTATCAAATCCTGAAAGATCCGGACGATGAGCGCAAATTGAAACTGTTGCGCTCGGACACTCCTGTTTTGCCCGGTGTTGATTCGACCAAGGGATTGTCAAAGGACGAGGTGGCGGAACCGGCCTTTCTTCTGGCTGATATGTTGCGCTCGGTTAAATGGAGTTATTTTAATCGGGATGGCCAGGAATTTGACAGTTGGCAGAGGCAGCCGGATTCCGGAGAGGAAGAGGAGGTCGGTAAATTACCGGTTGCCGTGCACTGCACCTTGGAGTTTTGGATCGACCCGGACAAGGAGATTTCGCAGTCCTTCAGCACGAGAGTATTAGTGCTTGCGGAGAAGGCCGCAGAATGAGCATTGATCGGTTCACTGGCAATCAGTCGGGAATGGCCTTGGTTCTTACCCTGCTCACGATCAGTTTTCTGGTGACTATCACCGTGCAGCTGATGATGACCATTGATCGGCAGGTCTCCGTTTCGACAGCCCAGCGAGAACAGGTGCGGCTTGACGGCATGGTGCTTGCGGGATTGAATCTGGCCCGGGCTGCTTTGATGGCTGACCAGAAAGAGAATACCTTTGAATCTCTGCATGATGAATGGGCTACCTTCGATCCGGACAAACTCAAAAACCTGACCGGCGATGTGGCACTCCTGGTGAAGGTGACTGATCTCAGCGGTAGGCTTCAGGTGAATGCGCTCGGCGAGGGCGCCAACGTGAACTACCGTGAGGTTTGGCTGCGTTTTCTCCTTTCCGGGCGGTTTGCCATCGCCGACAGGGAAGAGGCAGAGACTTTGCTTGATGCGGTTGGCGACTGGGTTGATCAGGATGACGATGAGCGGCCAGCGGGCGCGGAGGAACAATACTATCGCACGCGCAACCCGCCGTTTTCCTGCCGGAACGGCCCTGTCGTCACCCTTGAGGAATTGCTTCTGATCAAGGGAATGACTCCGAAACTCTTGTTCGGCGATACCGAGCATGAAGGTCTCGCCAACTATATAACCGTGATGGGTGATGACGGCAAAATCAATCTGAATACGGCGCCGTCCGTCGTCTTGCAGGCCTTGGCACCGGAAATGACTCGCAAGCTGGCGCAGGAATTGGTAGACTTTCCGGGATGATCATAAGCATGTCAAGTTACTGTCCAACCCCGACTGGTACCGGCAGGTCAGCGGATTTCCCGGAGGAATCAATTTCAACGGTAGATCTTTTGACCGTGACCGGCAAGTATTTCATGGTAAGGGTTAACGCCAAAATTAACCAGTATAGCCGCACCGGGACCGGAGTTCTCCTCCGTAACGATGGGCAACAGCTCCCACTCCTGCTCTGGAAGTTGGAGTGAATGCAGAAGAAAGAGCATAACAGACGAATAAATGCGAGATTCATGGGCATAAAATCACTGGGCATCGACATAAGTGACAGTCACGTCACAGGGGTGGTGCTTGAGCAGCAGAGGAAAAACCTGCAGCTGAGTGCCAGTCTCAGCCTGCCTATGCCTGAAGAAGCCAGTCCTGCGGAGGCCATTCGCCAGCTGTGCCGGCAGCTCGACTGGGAGAAGGGTGTGTGTGTGTGGGGGGTGCCGCTCTCTATGCTCAGCGTGCGGAATCTCGCCTTGCCGTTTAATGATGTCAAAAAGATAGCACAGGCACTGCCTTTTGAGCTGGAAGAGCAGTTGCTCGTTCCCATTGACACCCTGGTCACCGATTTCTCTGTCAGTAAAAAAATCGACACCGGTAACCTGATTGTTGCCTTCTCCCTGGAAAAGAATTTTCTCGGCGGTCTGCTGGAAGATGTGCAGGATCTCGTCGATCCGGAGATTGTCACACCGGCAATGGTGCCCATGGTCGCGCAGATCGCTAAGCACAATAGGGAACGGTGCAATTTTCTGCTGGTTCACGCGGATCTGCATTCCAGTACAATGGCGCTAGTCTTGAATGGCAAGGCGGTTTTTTACCGGCGGCTTTCCTATCCGGAGCAGATGATTCTCCACCCCCCGTTTTATTTTGCAGATGACCAGGTTGTGATATCCGACACCGTGGCGACCGAGGAATGCATCCGCCTGTTTAGCCAGTTGATTGAGCAGAGTCTGGATTATTACCGAGCGGAAAACAAGGAAGAGGGACGGCCGGAGCGGGTCATTCTCACCGGGCCCTTGGCGACGGTAACTCGGATGAGCGAAGTCATCCACTCGGTCCTTGGACTGCCGGTTGAGGGGATGGATCTTCTTGCAGTCAACGCCATTTCTTGTTCGGAGGAGATGCAGCACCATTGGCATGGTCATCAATTTGACCGGGCCCTGTCTTTGGCTTTGCAGGGATTTTCGCGGGCAGAGATCAATTTCCGTAAAGAGAGTTTTGCGATAAATCGGGCTTTGTTTTCTTCAAGAAAACAATTGCTCGGCGCGATTTCCGCTGCGGTGGCCCTAGTGGTGTGTCTGTTCGGATTT
Source organism: uncultured delta proteobacterium (assembly GCA_963733595.1). Classification (GTDB taxonomy): domain Bacteria; phylum Desulfobacterota; class Desulfobulbia; order Desulfobulbales; family Desulfobulbaceae; genus Desulfobulbus. Next base: position 22,968 of record CAVTDN010000017.1, read on the forward strand.
TTGGGGTACGATTATCGCCAGTTACAGCACAAAGACAGGGTGGCAGGAGAGGAAATGGCCGCTATTTTCAAAAAGACCTTTCCCGGAGTAACGAAGGTGAGCGATCCTTTTATTGAAATGCAGGCCCGATTAAAGTCGGCGCAGGGACCGGTTTCGCCAATCCCGCTCCTGCTTGGCAATAAGCGGGTGCTCGGTCTCTTGGCCGATATTTCGGCACGTGTTCCCGCTGCCGTCGCTCTCCGGGTCAGTCGTCTGTCTATTGATCGTGAATCCGTCTTGCTCAAAGGAACGACCGATACATTTAATTCGGTGGAAACAATCAAGAGTTCCCTGGCGGCCTCCTCAAAATTCAAATCGGTGCAGATTGTTTCGGCGACAGCGGATAAGGATAAAAAGAACGGTGCCATCCGCTTCGAAGTCCAGTTGCAGCTTGAGGGCATATGAAACAACTGAATCAACGTGAAAAAATAGCGGTGTGGATTTGGTGGCGGCGCTTTGCTTCTTTTTGTCGTGCTTCAGTTCATTGTCTTTCCTCTGACAGAGGGCCGGGCGAAACTGATCAAAAGGCTGAGTGCACGTGAAAAAGCCGTGGCTGAAATGCGGATTCTACAGGAACGGTATCAAAAAATCCGCCAGCAGTCCGGTTCTTTGACAACCCTCCTTGCCCAACGAGAACCCGATTTTAGTCTCTTTTCCTTTCTCGAGAAAGGAGCTACCGATGGCGGGGTCAAGGAACTTATCGCCTACATGAAGCCATCCGAGTCAACGGAAAGCGATCAGTTCAAGCAGAGCAAGGTCGAAATGAAATTACAGGCGATTGGTTTGAAACAACTGGTCATGTTTCTGGAACAAGCAGAATCTCCCGATCAGCTTGTCGGGATTGATAAGATCACTATCCAGGACAACAACAAGGAGGCAGGAACCCTAGATGTGACGTTGCAGATTGTGAGCGTTGATCAGGTCACCGGATCCGCATCCCACTAGAAGACGGTGGGAGCGTTCATGCTGAAGAAAGCCAGCGGATGGTTGAGTAGCTGTATCGGATATCTGCTATATGTCATAGGGTTGCTTGTCGTACTTCTGTGGCTGCTTTTTCCCAAGGAAACGATGCGTCATTACCTCGTTGAGTCTCTCAACCACGTCAGTCCTGAGTTGCGCTGGCAGGTCGAGGCAGTGGATTTGGATTTTCCTGCAGGGCTGACGCTCAGGGCGATCGAATGCTTTGAAAAAAGGGAAGAAAAAAAAACTCTGTTACGGATAAATATTTTAACAATACGGGTAAATTTTGCCGAGTCGTTGCGGGCAGGGAGACCTCAGGTCGGATACCGGATGGTAGTTGGCAAGGGCAGTGTCGCCGGGTTGGCGCGGATGAATGGCGGACAAGAGGGGCTGGTTATCGAAGGTACGGTCCAGGATGTCAAGTTGACGGATTTTCCTCAGTTGAGTCGTCAACTGGGACGGACTTTGCGGGGATCGGTTTCGGGAACATTTAGTGGCACTGTTTTGCCTGCACAGGGCGAAGTTTCAGATTTGGAAGCGCGATTGAAGGTGGAAAATGGGCGCTTAGGCCTGAAACGGCCCATCCTCAGTCATAAAGAATTGCCTTTTTCTCAAGGGACGGTCATCCTGCATGGTCGGGGTGCAAAGCTGCAACTGGAGCAAGGGATGATGGGGTCGGAGTTGTTTGACGCCCAATTTTCGGGGATGATGACCGTGAATCGTGATCCAGCTCTGTGTCAGCTCGATTTAAAGGGCTTCATGCAGCCCAAAACGAAATTTTTTCAGGGACTGAACAACACCCTTGCCCTGCAGGCCTTTCGGGTGGAACTCAAGGACAATCCTCTGCCGTTTAGGATAACCGGTGATTTGTCAAATCCGGGAATACATTATGAGGGATTTTCCATGCTTTTTCAAACCCTGGAAAAGGAGTTGAATTAACGTCGTGATATCCATTTTGCTCCGCTTGGCGGTTATTGCTCTTCTTGTCTATGCCGGGGTTGCCCTCTGGTATGGTCGGGTTGAAGACCGGCTGCAAAGGCAGGAGCCTGTCAAACAAGAAGAGCGTGCCGCAACTCCGGTGCAAGAAGAGAAGCAGCCTGCGCCGGCAGGAAACGATTACCAGATTATTTTGACCAGGAATATTTTCAAGGCTGCGCTTCTGAATCAGGAGGTCGACCGGGTGGATCATCTCAAGCTGATGTGGAAGATCTGGCGGAAACCAAACTGCGCTTGGTGTTGCTTGGTACGGTGACCGGTGATAAGGGCGATTCCCGGGCCATCATTCGCGACGAAAAGACAAAACTTGAAGATCTTTATCAGGTCGGCAGCGAAGTGCAGGGGGCAGTCATCAGCAGGATCAGCAGGGGCAAGGTGGTCTTGCAGGTCAATGGCAGAGAAGAGGTCCTTGCTATCAAGGATCCCGAAAATGGTGATCAGGACCAGGGGGGAGCGGCACGCATGGAAACCAAGATGCCAAGTATGGCTCCGAATGCCCCCAGCAAGGAAATCGAAAACAAGGTGCCCGAGGCCCAGCCCCGACGGCGCATTAGTTTCCGCGACCCAGGCTCGGCACCGCCGGCAGCTGAAAAAGCCGGTCAACCCCGTGCCGGAAGAGGGACAGCCCGAAAAGGCCGAGGGGCAACCCCTTCCCGCAGATGAAACGCCTCTTCCTGATGCTAAAAGGGAAGGGGCCGCTGAACAGCAGGGACAGTAAAATGAGAATGTTGTTTCAGGCAACAGTGCAAGCAGGCAAACAACTCCAGATGAGCGGTTGCAAATCGGCTGCTCCTTTTCTATGTGAACGACTATGAAAAAGTCTTATTTATTCGTCAGCATCCTGTTGGTTGCTCTTCTGCCCCTTTTTTTCTTTCTGCCGCCGCTTTTTGCCGCCAGTCCAAAGGTGGTACAACAGGGAGGGAGCGGCCAGCGGTTTGTCACAATCGATTTCAATGACGTCGATATTAACCTGTTTATCAAATACATCAGCGAACTGACGCAGAAAAATTTTATCGTTGACCGTGAAGTTAAGGGCAAAGTGACCATTATCTCACCTACCCGCATCTCCGAGGAAGACGCCTATCGAGTTTTTGAGTCTGTGCTGGAGGTTCATGGCTTTGCGGCTGTACCGAGCGGATCTGTCATCAAGATCGTGCCCTCGGTTGTGGCGCGATCGAAAAATATCGCCACCTTGCGCGAGGGCGAACTGCCCTCGGGGGAGGACAGGGTGGTCACCCAGATCCTTTCGCTTAAGCACGCCAATGCCGAAGAGGTGAAAAATCTACTGACCCCCCTGGCTTCAAAAACCAGTGTGCTGATCTCCCATGCCGGTTCGGGAATGCTTATCCTCACAGATTTTCACTCGAACATCTCGCGCTTGCTCGAGATTGTAAAGGCAGTGGATGTGCCGGCGGATAAGGAAGAGATGACCATTATTCCTCTGCGACATGCCGCAGCAGAGGGAGTGGCTAAGGCCGTCAGCCAGTTGTTCGTTGCCACTTCGGCGCAGAAAGGGGTGCGGCCTGAAACGGTCAAGATCATTCCCTTTGAGCGGACCAACTCCCTGATCATTTTTGCATCTAACTCATCGACGCAGCGGATTCGCAATATAGTAGCCAAGATGGACGCGGATGTGCCTAAAGGGGAGGGTAATTTGCGGGTTATTACTCTACAGTATGCTAACGCCGAGGAGTTGGTCAAGGTGTTGATGAATCTACCCAGCGACCAGGCCGGGAAAAAAGCCTCGAGCGGTCCTTCAAGCGCTTCGTCCGGCAGTGCTTCATCCGGCAGCATTTCTCCAGGTGGAGCCCCGGCTCTCTCCAAAGACATAAAGATTGTCGCTGATAAGGAAACCAACACGTTGATCCTCTCCGGACCCCGCGAGGAGTATGAGGTGGTGGAGGATATTGTCAAGAAGCTTGATATTCCAAGGCGTATGGTCTACCTGGAAGCCCTGATCATGGAGGTCACGGTGGGCAAGGATTTTCGTATTGGAGTGCAATGGGCGGATGCGAGCGGTTCCGTCGTGGGTGGCTTCAGCGGCAAACCCCTTAGCACCTTATGATAATCTTAACCAGATAACGACAAACCCGGGGTCTCTACCCGCCGGTTTTTCCCTCGGAGTTATCGAGAAAGGCGTCCAAATTGGCGATGTCTACTTCCCTAATCTTGGCGCCGTAGTCAATGCCTATAAAAATGATGATCAAGTCAATGTTATCGCCACCCCGCAGATCCTGACCACCGACAATAAAAAAGCCGTCATCAAGGTCGGTGAGAACATCCCCTATATTACCAGCAAGAACACAACCGATGCCTTGCAAAACTATACCAACTATGACTACAAGGATGTAGGCACCAAGTTGACCATCACTCCCCAGATCAACCAGTCGGAGGTGGTGCGATTGGATATCGGGGTCGAGGTGTCCAAACTCAAAGGTACTGATGTGAGCAACACCCCATCAACTTTCACCCGCACAGCCGATACCACTGTCGTGGTTCATAATGAGCAGACCGTGGTCATTGGTGGCATGATCGGACAGGATAGCACTTCCGGAGAATACAAGGTGCCATTGCTCGGAGATATTCCAGTCCTTGGCTGGCTGTTTAAAACGCGTGGCAGCACCGATAGAAAAACCAATCTCTATATTTTCATCACCCCGCATATTGTTGAAAATCCGGCTGAACTTGCTGAGATTAATATGAAGAAGCGTGATGCGATGGAAAAATTGCATAAGAAGCCCGGGGATATTGCCGACCAATTTTTTCACCCGGTTGCCAATCTGGCTAATAGTGTGGCGCTTTCGGACATGGGTTTTACCATGCTGCAAAAAAATGAGCTTGGCCGGGCCAGAGAATATTTCAACCAGGCGTTAAAGATCGATCCGAATAACGGACCCGCCCTTATAAATCTCGCCACTGTCTGCGAGCGGGAAGGAAAAAAAGCGGAGGCCGAATCGCTCTACCGCCGGGTTTTGGTCCTGCCTTCAGCCAATGAAGCGAAAGGGAAAGGGAAAAATGGGTCGGCTGAAGAGGATCCGTTGAAAGCGGTTGCGCGAAACGGGTTGAAGCGCCTTCAGTTAGGCAAAGGGCCGGGGCAGTGATGAGACCGTGATGGTTTGCGGAAAGATTTCATGGGCGACGTGTCTCCTGTTAACCCGAGGATCTGACGAATGCGTCTTTTAGGTGAAATCCTCCAGGAAACTTTTGGGGTAACCCTGGATAGTGTTGAGGCGGCCCTTGCTCTGCAACGCGAAAAAGGGGGACGGATTGGGGATATATTGATTCAGCTTCGCAAGATCACGGAAAGTGATCTGCTGAGTGCTCGCAGTATACAGTGCGGTCTGGAGGTTGTACACGCCCTGCCTGTTGATTTCGAACCCTTCTTCGTGTCCCGCGTCCCTATCGGATTTCTCAAGAAGTTCAAAATGATTCCCATCGCCACGCCTGCAGAATCGTATATTGCCGTGGCCGAACCCTTTTATTGTCATCAACTCGACGATTTGCAGCGCCGACTTCATTGGGAAGGGAATCAAGACGGTTCTAGCTTCACAGAACGAGATTTTTGTCGCTATCAATTCGGCCTATGATATGACCAGGCAGGAAATCACCGATCAGGTCATGCAGGATGTGGATGAGGAGAACCCTGAAAGCATTCTCTCCGAGATCGAAGAGACTTCCGATCTGCTCGACGACACCAGCGACGCCCCGGTGATCAAGCTAGTCAACCTGGTCCTTTCCCAGGCGGTACGCGATAATGCCAGTGACATCCATATTGAATCCTACAAGGATCGGGTTAAGATCCGCAAGCGGGTCGACGGTATTCTCTACGATATGTACTCGCCGCCTCGGCATGTGTTGGGCAAGCTGATCTCACGCGTCAAGATCATGGCCAAGATGGATATAGCCGAGAAGCGGCTGCCGCAAGACGGTCGGATTGAAATCAGGATTGCCGACAAGAATATCGATATCCGTGTCTCGACTCTGCCGACCTCCTTTGGTGAGCGGGTGGTTATGCGTCTGCTCGATAAGTCGAGTTCCCTTGTGCCGCTGAAGGATTTGGGGTTATCTAGTGAGGATTTGAACCATTTTCTAAAGATGATCAAGGCCCCGCACGGCATAATCTTGGTTACCGGTCCGACCGGAAGCGGTAAGACAACCACCCTGTATTCGGCCTTAGGCCTCATCAACAATGCAGATATCAACATTATTACCGTTGAGGATCCTATCGAGTACCAGATGCAGGGTATCAGCCAAGTGCAGGTCAATTCCAAGATCGGACTCACCTTTGCCAAAGGTCTGCGTACCATAGTTCGCCAGGATCCGGATGTCATTCTTATTGGGGAGATACGCGATCTGGAGACCGCCGAAATTGCCATTCAGTCGGCACTCACCGGCCACCTGGTTTTTTCCACCTTGCACACCAACGATGCGGCTAGCGCCATCACCCGTCTAATCGACATGGGCGTGGAACCCTTCCTGGTTTCCTCTGCGGTCAATGCCATCATGGCTCAACGCTTGGTGCGGAAAATCTGTCCGCACTGCCGCGAATCCTATGTTCCTTCCGATACGTATCTGGAAAGGGTGGGGCTGTCGCCGATCAAATTTGTCGGCAGGAAACTGTATCGCGGCGTTGGTTGCAGTCAGTGTCTGCAGACTGGCTACAAGGGAAGAATCGGGATTTTCGAGCTAATGAGCCTGACACCGGCTATGAAGAGTCTGATTCTGACCACCTCTGATGCAGGGCAGATCAAGAAGCAGGCGCTTGCTTCTCTTGCTACGGGCATGATGACTCTGCGCCAGGACGGTCTGCGCAAGGTGCTGGCTGGGCTGACTTCGCTGGAAGAGGTTTTCCGAGTCACCTGATCAGTTGGTTCATCTCAAAGATGGGGAGCAGGATCGAGACCACGATGAAGCTGACCGCCACGCCCATAGAAAGAATCATCACCGGCTCGATCATCGAGGTCAGGGCCAGAATCTTGGACTCCAACTCCTTTTCGTAGCTATCAGCAGCCTTGGCAAGCATCTTGTCTAGGGCGCCGCTCTGTTCCCCAACTGCCATCATCTGGACCAGCATTGGTGGAAACCACTCGTTGCCCTTGAAAAAGTGCGACAGGCTTGATCCCTTTTCCAGCGCATCGCAAGCATCATGGATCAAATCAGCCAATAGGACGTTGTCAACAATATTCTTGACAATCTGTAGCGAGGTGATCAGGGGAACTCCGGATTGGAGGAGGCTGGCCAGGGTGCGGCTGAAACGGGCGGAGGCGGTTTTGATGTTGAGGTCGCGAAATCCAGGCGTTGACAGTTTGATTCCGTCCCAGCGTCGCCTGCCGGCAGGGGTGCGAATGTACCAGCGAGCGGCCGCTATTGTCCCCAAAACGGCAATCAGCACAGCCCACCAGAACTGTTTGAGTAGCGAACTGATGGCGATGAGGATAATCGTCGGGACCGGCAAGGCCTGCTTGGTGCCTTCAAAAACGGAGGTGATGCTGGGCACAATGAAGGTGATCAGAAGGAACAAGACGATGATGCCGACAATGGCCATGAACAGTGGGTAGAGCAGGGCTGCCTTGATCCGTGAGCGGATAGCGTGCTGATTTTCACCGAATTCTGCTAGTCGATCAAGCACCACATCAAGCGAGCCCGAAGCTTCGCCGGCGCGCACCATGTTGACATAGATTTTTGAGAAGAGCCGGGGGTGTTCGGTGAGGGCCAAGGTCAGGGAATTACCCTCGTTGACAGCATCCTTAATCTGGGCAAGAACGGTTTTGAATGAGCGGTTGCCAGTCTGCTCGATCAGGCCGTTGAGGGCTGGGACTAGGGGGATGCCGGCACCGAGGAGGGTGGCCAGTTGCCGGGTGGCAATATGGATCTCCTGCTGTTTGATGCTCTGTCTCAGGCGCAGTTGTTTCGAGAACAGAGAAGTTTTTTCGGTGGTGGATTTACTTGAAGTTTCCTTGAGTTCCACTGGGTAATGGCCCTGGCTACGAATTTTTTGCCGGGCGGCGGTCAAAGAATCCGCATCAACGACCCCCTTCAGCTTTTTGCCCGAACTGGTCAGGGCTGTGAATTCATAGACAGGCATTGCTGTGTTTCACCTTACAAAGAAAGGGGAAAAGAGATATCCATTGAACCAGTTGTGGGGTAAGATATGCAAGTAGTCAAATATGACATATATGAACCGGACATGTCCGACATGCCTGCAGGTGGCAACCTTGTTTTCAGTTGCAGGTTGAGCGGTGCACGAATGAACCTGCAGGAGATGGCTCGATACCGCGAAATATATCGGGAGGCCATCGAAATCTCGATAACCATGTTTGGTCGAACGTTTGCCGGGCGTTGTAATCAGATTTTTTCAAAATTCTTGTTTTTCTCGGGTTGTCCATCCATGCAGTGTGAAATGCAGGTGGCGCAGTTGCCAAAGGTTTGCCCCTTTTGACAGTAGTTGGCAAAACCGGCGATTAGCTCCTTGCCGCCTCGGGGGCAGACTTCGAGAAATTTGATGAAATCGACCATGCGGCCGATAATTTTAGGCGGGGCGGTATGCTCGATCTTGCAGGCCCCTTCCTCGGCAAGAGTTTCCTCCAGGGCGAGGACATCGGTGAAAAACTGCTTCAGCGAGTTATGCCGGCGGATAACATCCTCGGCAACCTCACGGCCTTCGCTGGTTAAGGTGATGACTTCATAGGGGGCGTAATTAATCAAGCCCCTCTTTGAGAGGGCCCGCAAAGCCTCGGTGACTGAAGCGCCGCTCACGGCCAGACGGGCGGAAATATCCTTGCCCCGGGCCACCTGTTTTTCGGTGATGATATGGTATATGACCTCGATATAGTCTTCAAGGCTGGCGCTGAGGTGTTGCGGGTCAGTCATTGCAAATCTCCAGTTTGCTAATTTTTACATGTATCTTCAGCACGATACATTTTTAAGCCTAGGGCGTCAAGGAGAATGTCGCCGCTGGTCCCCGGCTTCTGAAAGGTAAAAAAAACCATGTTGCAGGAACTTCGAGTACACAATCTGGCTCTGATCGATGCTCTTCATCTTGATCTTGCGGCACAGAAAACCGGCCTGATTGTCCTGACCGGTGAGACCGGCGCCGGAAAATCGATTATTCTCCAGGCTATCAACTTGTTAACAGGAGGAAGAGGTGCAGCCTCCTGGGTACGCAACGACTGCGAGCAGGCGGGGATTGAGGCGGTTTTTACCATTCGCCCCGATCATGCTGAAATGAATAATCTGCTCAGTGAGCATTCCCTCAAAGATGGGACGGTCTGCATCGTCCGTCGTGTTCTGACCCGGGAAGGGCGATCCAAAACGTACGTTAACGATCAATCGGTCACCACCCGTCTATCCGGGGAGCTGACTGCGGGGCTGATCAACATCGCCAGTCAGCATGATCATCAGCAATTGCTCAACGTCCGCAATCACCTTGATTATCTCGATATTTACGGTGAGCTCCGGGGGCTGCGGCAGCAATTCACTCAGCTCTTTCATCAGTGGCAACAAGCTTCTTCGGAACTCCGGCAACTGCAAGAGAAGGAGCAGGACAAGGAACAGCAGCGAGATTTTCTCCGCTTTCAGCTCGAGGAAATCCGCAGATGCAAGCCGGTGGCCGGTGAGGACGAGCACCTGTTACGCGAGCGCGAGCAGCTCAAGTCCGCCGAGGTTTTGCTTCGTTTGGTTGGCGCTTCCAGTCGCCAGCTGGCGGATCTGGTCTCTGGTACCTTGGTCGAGATCAGGAAAAATTTGGAGCAGGCTGCAACCTTTGAGGCCAGCCTGGGGCCACTGGCCGAGCGAATCGCTTCCGTCGGGTTCGAGTTGGAAGATCTGGCCAGTGGTCTGCGGAACTATCTTGATGCTATCCCCAAGGATCCCGCACGGCTTGACAGTATTTCCGAAAGGTTGACTGATCTGAAGCACCTGCAGCGCAAATATGGCCCAACGCTCGGCGAGGTGATCGCTTTTGCCGAAAAGGCCGAGGCCACCCTTGCCTTGCTGGAGAGCCTGGAAGAGGAGATTGCTCGGGCGGAATTGAGGGTGGAGGAGGTTGCCACCGATGCTCTGCTCAAGGCGGTCGAGCTAACCCAAGCACGTCGGGAGACGGCAAGAAAACTGGAGAGCTGGATGGAAAAAGAATTGGCCTCGCTCAGCTTTCCCCAGGCGGTATTTAGGGTAGCTGTGACTGAGCCGGAAGGGTTGGGCATGGACGGGATTCATAACACCGGGAGGGACAATGTTGAGTTTTTCTTTTCTGCCAACCCAGGTGAGCCTGCAAAGCCGCTGGCCCGGATTGTCTCCGGCGGGGAACTGTCACGGCTGATGCTGGCGATGAAATGTTTGCTGGCCCGCAGAGATCAGGTGGACACGGTGATCTTCGATGAGGTCGATGCCGGTATCGGCGGCCAGGCAGCCGAGGCTGTAGCCGCGAAGATCAGCGAGCTGGCCGGGCATCATCAGGTGGTATGCATCACCCACTTACCGCAGATAGCCGCTTGCGCTGATCTTCATTTCAAAGTGGAAAAGCGGGTAGAGGACGGCCGCACCCGAACCGTGATCAATCCGTTGCAACAGGATGAGCGGGTGGCCGAACTGGCACGGATGCTGGGAGGCGATCATCCGACAGCTCAGACCCTGGCCTTTGCCGGTGAACTCATCGAACGCCGGGGCAAGAGAAAATCAGCATGAAGGATCGGGTGGCGTTGGGCCTTTTTTCAGGTGGTCTTGATTCGATCCTTGCGTGCAGGGTAATCGCTGACCAAGGGGTACGGGTTGTGGCGCTTAAATTTGTCACCCCCTTTTTCGACAGCGAACTGTTGGCCCGTTCCGCCCAATATACCGAGGCTATGCGGCAGAAATACGGGTTGGAGGTAGAGGTGGTCGATATCAGTGAGGGATATGTCCGTCTGCTGGAGAATCCCGTTCACGGTTTCGGCAGGCACTTCAATCCCTGCATCGATTGCAAGATCCTGATGTTGACCCGGGCCCGGGAACTGATGCCGGCCTACGGCGCTTCATTCCTGGTTACCGGAGAGGTTTTGGGGCAGCGGCCGATGTCGCAGCGACGGGATACCTTACGGGTGATCGAACGGGATTCCGGATGCACTGACCTTCTCTTGCGGCCGCTCAGTGCCAAGCTTATGCTCCCGATCCAGGCGGAGTTGGAAGGCCTGGTTGACCGGGAACGGCTCTATGCTTTTTCCGGACGGAGCCGGCGGCAACAGAAGCTGCTGGCTGCGCAACTGGGCATTACTGATTATCCCACTCCCGCAGGCGGCTGCATGCTCACCGACCCCAACCTGGCCTCGCGGATCAAACTCTTTTATAACGGGCTTTTTTCCTTTGGCGATGAGTATGCCGTTGCTGATCTCCGGCTCTTGGCTGCCGGCCGTCAATTCAAGCTTGACGATGACATCTGGTTTATTCTTGGACGGGACGAACAAGAAAACAATCATCTGGAAACCTTGCGCGGCCCTGACGATTGGCTGTTGCGGATGACGACCCGACCCGGCCCGCTCGGCCTTCTCCGCCATGCCGGGCTGCGGATGGTCGGTTCGGACCGGGAAACGGCCATCGTTCGCCAGTTGGCTGGTTTGGTAGTCCGCTTCGGCAAGAAGACCGAAGGTGTGCTCCTGGAGGCCGAAGTTATGATTGACAAGGGAGCCAGTTGCGAGAAGGGATGGTTTGCTCCCCTTGCGGATGCTGCGTTCGAATCCTGGCGGATCTAGCCTGTGTGTGCCGTTGCGGATACCGTAAGCGAACGGCAGGTTGCGGATGCCCTGCCCCCATGGCTGCGGCGGCAATTAGCTGTATTGCATCGTGAACTGGGTGGCGAGCTCTATCTTGCCGGAGGCGTTGTCCGTGATCTGCTTTTAGGGAAATGCCCGGTGGATATCGACCTGACCGTGAGCGAAGGGGCTCGTATCTGGGCCGGCAAGTTGGCTGCTCTGACCAGTGGGGCTCTTGTGCCGCTGGGGCGGGATGAGGATGCTGCCCGGGTGGTGATTCAGAGGGCAACAATCGATTTTTCCTCTTTCCGTCAAACGGCAGGGACGATTGCCGAGGATTTGATCCGCCGCGATCTGACCATCAATGCCCTGGCCATTCGGCTCGACCCGCTGCTGAAACTGCCGCCGGCTGGTTATGAAACCGAGGCGCTGCTGATTGACCCCAGCGGCGGCCTTGCAGATCTCCAGTGTGGGCTGATCCGGGTAGCAAGTGCGGAAAGCTTTGCCGATGACCCGTTGCGCCTGTTGCGTGTCTTTCGTTTTGCTGCAACTCTCGGTTTCACCGTTGAGGCCGCAACTCTTGCCCTGGTGCGGCGGCAACGCGCTCTCATATCTCAAGCCGCACCCGAACGGATTGCCCATGAATTGGGCCTCATTTTGGCCGCCGCCAATGCACATGCCGTTGTGGGGGTAATGGCCGAGACAGGGCTGCTGTGGGAGGTCATTCCCGAGCTGGCTGCCGGGATCGGTATGGAGCAACCTAAAAGCCATCATTTGGATGTCTGGCTCCACAGTCTGGAGGCCTTGCGGCAGATGGAACAGATTCTTGCTGCGCCGGAGGATCATTTTCCCGACCTCGGGGAGACGATGACCGCATATCTGGGGTCGGCACGCCGGCGTGAGCGCCTCAAGTGGGCCGCCCTGCTGCACGACCTCGGCAAGCCTGCCACCTGTGCCCTGCGGAATGATAAGGGGGGCCGCATCACGTTTTATAATCATGACCAGGTCGGCGCCCGGATGTTCAACGACTTTGCCCTGCGACTGCGCTGGAGCAATGAGGAAAGGGAGCGGGTTGGATGCCTGATTGCGGGGCATATGCGGCCCTTTCATCTGGCCAATGTTGCCCGCGCCGGCAATCTGACCGCCCGGGCCTCTGTCCGGATGGTCCGCACGGCCGGAGAGGAACTGCCGGGACTTTTTCTCCTTGCCATGGCCGATAGCCTTGCCGGTCAGGGCACCGAGCGCCTTGAGGGAATGGAGCGGGAATTGGCCGAGTTGTATTGTCAATTGGAGAAGGTTCGGATTGAGCATGTTGTCCCCGTGCAATCCGAGGCACCGCTCTTAACAGGCAGGGATTTGATAGACGTGCTGCATCTTCAGCCGGGGCCGGTTTTCAGGAAGATTCTCGCTGCGGTCGAAGAGGCGAGAATGACGGGAGAGGTGGGTGGTGCCGACGACGCCCTGCGGTTGGCGCGAAAAATGGCAACGGATGATTCCGTTGAGACTGAAACGAATGCAAGGTAGGAACAGATGCGCGACGAACAGGATTATTATTTTAAGAAAGCGAAGAAAGAAAACTATCCGGCTCGATCCGTCTACAAACTGGAAGAGGCTCAGCTCAAATATAAGTTCTTAAAGAGTGGTCAGCGGGTGCTTGACCTAGGCTGCCATCCAGGCAGCTGGAGCATGTATGCCGCCGGTATCTTGCGCGAGAACGGCCTGGTGGTGGCTGCTGATCTCCAGCGCACCGATATCGCTGTGCAAAAACCCCATGCCGAAATTCATTGGCTCTGTTATGATGTTTATTCGGTGGAATTTATCGATTATCTGAAAAGCCACTGGCCGGGCTTTCATGTGGTGCTCAGCGATATGGCTCCCCGTACCACGGGCAGCCAGTATGCCGATCATCAGCAATCGCTCAATCTGGTGCGGCGGGTTCTCGATTTGTCCGCACTTTTTTTGCATGAAAATGGTACCTTATACTGCAAGGTCTTTCAGGGAGAGGACTTTCCTGGATTTCTGCAGGAATGCAAACCTTTGTTTGCAACCGTTAAGGTGGTGAAACCAAAAAGTTCGCGTCTGGAAAGCCGGGAAGTCTTTGTACTGGGCCGGGGTTTTCGTCGGGCGAGATGATTAGAACAGAGGAACTGGACGAAATTATAAATTGAAGGAGTCGGACCGTGTCGGGACATTCGAAGTGGAGCACGATCAAGCGCAAGAAAGGGGCCAATGACGCCAAGCGCGGCAAGATTTTTACCAAACTGATCAAAGAAATAACCATCGCCGCCAGGATGGGCGGTGGCGACCCCGAGGGTAATCCTCGTTTGCGGAGCGCAGTCACTGCAGCCAAGGGCGAAAATATGCCCAAGGACAATATCGACCGAGCCATCAAAAAAGGGACCGGCGATCTGGGCGGTGCGGTGTATGAAGAAATCCTCTATGAAGGATATGGACCCGGCGGAGTCGCGGTATTGGTCGAGACCATGACCGACAACAAGAACAGAACCGTGGCCGATATCCGTCATTTTTTTGCCAAGAGTGGTGGCAACCTCGGCGAATCCGGCTGCGTGGCATGGATGTTCGACAAGAAGGGAACCCTTTCGGTCGACAAAGCGGGGATGACAGAGGATGAGCTGATGGATCTGGCCTTGGAGGCTGGTGCTGAGGATGTGGTGGAGGAGGAGGACAGCTTCCAGATCATCACCGCCCCCGAATCGTTTAACGATGTGGTCGATCAATTGGAAAAGGGCAAAGTCAAATTTTCTGAGGCAAGCCTGTCCATGGTGCCTAAAAATAGTATTGAGGTCGCCGAGGAAAAAACAGCCCGTTCCTTGCTGCGTTTGCTGGAAAATCTTGAGGATCATGATGATGTTCAGAAGGTGCACGCCAACTTCGATATTGCTGACGAACTGATGGATCAATTGTCCTGATTGGCGGATTCAGCGCCTGCGCAGATGCGCATTTTAGGCATTGATCCCGGATCGCGGATCACCGGCTACGCTGTGATCGCAACCCGTGGCCATGAGATAGGTTTTGTCACCTGCGGTACCATCCGCACTGCTGGAGAAACCGATTTCTCGCGTCGCTTATTGACCATCTTTCGCGATCTGTGCGAGGTGATCAGTGTGCACGCCCCAGTGGTCGCCGCGATCGAAGACATTTTCATTGACCGTAACCCGCGTTCGGCTCTCAAACTTGGGCATGCGCGGGGTGCGGCGGTCGTCGCGGCCCTGCACAATAACTTGGCGGTGTATGATTACCCCGCTCGTAAGGTGAAACAGTCGGTGGCCGGGTATGGTCAAGCCGAAAAAGGCCAGGTGCAGCACATGGTGCGCGCCTTGCTTGGGTTGGATTCGATTCCTTCACAAGATGCCGCCGACGCTCTGGCTGTAGCCATTTGCCATGCCCATTACGCCGCCTTTCATCGCGACCTTGCGGCCCGTCCATAATCTGCAAACAACAAACTCTTCTCATTAAACCATGCCCCCTGTTTCTTTGCGTCGATGATTGCCTCCCTCAGCGGCCTGGTTCTCGCTAAAAATCCTCATTCGGTTATTCTTGATGTAGGCGGGGTGGGGTATGAGGCGTTTATCTCCGGTCGAACCTATGACGCCTTGCCGGAAACTGGTCACTCCTGTTTTCTTTTTGTGCAGACGGTTGTTCGGGAAGACGCGATCACCCTCTTTGGTTTCAACAAGAAGGACGAGAAAGACCTCTTCTTGCTGCTGGTCACGGTTTCCGGCATCGGACCGAAGCTCGCCCTGACCATTCTTTCGGGAATCGGCGTGGATGAACTGTGTCGTGCGATTACGGTAAAGGATTTGTCGCGGTTGATGGCTTTGCCGGGTATCGGCAAAAAGACGGCGCAGCGCCTCTGTGTGGAATTGGCGGAAAAGGTCGGCGGGTTGAGCGACTTCATCGCAGAAGAGGGAGGCAGTGCCCATGCGGCTGCGCTGACCAGTGCACCTAATGCGATGGCTGATGCCGTCTCTGCCCTGGTCAACCTAGGTTATCCCCAGGCCATTGCATGGCAGGCCTTGCGTGCGGTTGAGAAGCAACTTCCCGAAGAATCTGAACCTCTCCGGGTCGAGGAATTGATCCGTTTAGTCCTGCGGTCCCTGGTCGCAAGATAGGCGCGGACTGCAATGATGCCCAGCAGAAAGAGCCTGCAATGAAACACGAAGAAAATTTAACCGGGAAACGGCTGGTCGCCGGAGGGACGCAGCAGGAGGATCTCCAGGTGGGGAGTGAGATCCGGCCGCGCCGGCTTGATGAGTATATCGGCCAGGAGCAGGTGAAGCAGAGCCTGCGGATTTTCATCCAGGCAGCCCTGCAACGGGGCGAACCCTTGGATCATGTGCTTTTTCATGGCTTCCCTGGTCTGGGAAAGACCACGTTGGCCTACATTATTGCCAATGAAATGGGAGCGGGCATCAAGGTTACCTCCGGTCCGGTGATCGAGCGGGCAGGTGATTTGGCGGCCATCCTCACTAGTCTGCAAGCCGGGGATGTTCTGTTCATTGATGAAATCCACCGTCTTAACCATGTGGTCGAGGAAATTCTCTACCCTGCCATGGAGGACTTTCAGCTCGATTTGGTCATCGGCCAGGGGCCGGGTGCCCGGTCGGTGAAAATGGATCTGCCGCCTTTCACCTTGGTTGGGGCAACGACACGGACAGGTTTGCTGACGCCCCCGTTGCGCGATCGGTTTGGTGTCATGCTCCGTCTTGAATATTACAGTCCGGAGCAATTGGTGACAATTATTCAGCGCACGGCCCGATTGTTCCGAATGGAAATCGATGCTGAAGGTGCCATGGAACTGGGGCGGCGCTCACGGGGCACCCCTCGGATTGCCAACCGGTTATTGCGTCGGGTCCGTGATTTCTCGGAAGTGGGCGGACACAAGGTTGTTTCCCGGTCCGTTGCCGACGCGGCATTGACCATGTTGAATGTCGATCCCCTTGGTCTGGATGAAATGGATCGAAGGATCCTCTTGACTTTGATTGAGAAATTCCAGGGCGGGCCTATCGGCTTGGAGACCCTGTCGACAGCGGTTTGCGAGGAAAAAAATACCCTTGAGGATGTTTATGAACCCTTTCTCATACAGTCGGGTTTTTTAATCCGTACCCCTCGTGGCCGGATGGCCACTGTCGCCGCCTACGAGCATTTTTGCCTGCCGATCCGTTCCAACCCTTTGCAGCAACCTGGTCTGTTTGATGATTCTGAAAAGAGATTTTGAATTTTGCTCTACCTCTGCCCCTGAATGGTTTTTCCTTCCGTGTCTTTTTTCTTGAGCCAAATCCCCTGATATCTTCCCCAGATTTTTGAGATGCCTTGCGCTACAAGCCTTGTACGGGTTGTAGCGCAACTGAATCGAGATGGTCGTGGTCGCAATGCCCGCTGGAATTATTTCTCATGTCGTTAATATAATATATTTTTTTATCTATTGGGCAGTCGGGACGACGTGCTGGCTGGTCCCTTTTCTTCTTGTATTTTTTCTTGACTCTCGAGCTCGGTTCGTATACTAATGAGTTATAGGGTGGTGGAAAGTGGTTAAAAGGGGTTGAGAGTGGTTTGTGAGCCTGGTGCGGACCGGGGCAAGGGAAAGGGAGTGTCGTGGAGCGATTTCGGAGTCACTCGGAACATAGTCTTGACCCGAAGGGGCGGTTGAACATACCGACTCGGTTTCGCGACGTCCTCAGGGAACAGTACAGTTCCGAAATGCTGATTGTCACCCACTGGGAAAAAAGTCTGCGCGCCTATCCTGTTGCCGAGTGGGAAGCTCTTGAAGAAAAATTGCTTGCCCGGGGGGAGAATCAGGCTGATTTTGGTCGCTTTGTCCGGTATGTCATCGCCGGTGTTACCGAATGTCCTGTGGACAAGCAGGGGCGAATCCTTCTGCCGCCAACACTCAGGGCCGGGATGGGCATCGAAAAGGATGTGGCTGTGGTCGGTATGCTCCGGCATTTTGAAATATGGGATAAAAATGCGTGGGATGAAGAGACCAGAATGACTCGCCAAAACTTCGGCGATTTCAGAGACGGTCTCGCTAATCTGGGAATTTTGTAGTCCACAAGGTCGCATGCCGCAAGATTACAGTGCAGTTCATGCCCCGGTGTTGCTCATTGAAGTTCTTGACTGGCTACAACCTGCGCAGGACGGCCTGTATGTTGACGGAACACTCGGACTTGGCGGGCACTCCCTGGCTGTACTGGAAAGGTCATCTCCAACGGGACACCTCATCGGTTTCGAATGGGATGAGGATGCGGCCAGCAAGGCAGCCGAGCGGTTAGCGGCCTATTCCGGGCGGGTTCAAGTAGTACGGGCCTCCTATGCCGACCTGGTTTCGGAACTTGGTAAGTTGGCAGTGAGAGACATTGACGGCCTGGTAGCCGACCTTGGAGTATCCTCATTGCAACTTGACCAGGCGGATCGGGGATTCAGTTTCCGGGCTGAAAGTACCTTGGACATGCGCATGGACCGCCGCAGGCCGCTGACCGCAGCTTCTCTGATTGCCAGGGCCTCCGAGGAACAGTTGGCCGATATTTTTTATCATTACGGCGAGGAGCGGCAAGCCCGGAGGATAGCCCGTTTTCTCGTTCAGGCGAGACTGGATGAGCCCGTGGCGACAACAGGCAGGTTGGCGGCGATTGTGGCCGAGGCCGTTCCCCGTAAGTATCATCCGCACAAGGTGCATGTCGCCACGAAAGTTTTCCAGGCTTTGCGGATTGCGGTGAACAGCGAACTCGATAACCTGACCAGGCTGCTGAAAACAGCGCCGGACGTGCTGAAGAAGGGTGCGAGGATCTGCATTATCACTTTTCATTCCCTTGAGGACCGAATGGTGAAACAGGCCTTTCAGCAGAATACGGCCTACAGGATGCTCTGCAAACGGCCGATTGTGCCGTCGTCTGAGGAGATACAGCGTAATCCAAGGGCAAGGAGTGCAAAGCTTCGTGTTGCGGAAAGAGTGTGAAATGTTTTCCGGAAACATCTACGGAGCACAGGACGAAAAATACCAGGAGGATTGGATATGGTGCCGAATGTGAGTGTCCGAACATACAAACCCCGGCAGCAGTCGTTTTCCAAGGAAAAATACCAGGCGCGATCCCGAGTTGGGTTGAAGCTGTCGGGTGAACAGCGAAAAATCGTTGCCGCCCTATTGGCGCTAGTCGTGGTGCTAGGCTTGGCTCTTACCCAATTCCTCCACGGGCAAATAACGGACATGCGGGTCAAGGCAGAAAAGTTGCAGGAAAAGAATACGGTCACGGCAGATGAGCATGTTCGTTTACTGGCCGCTCGGGCGCAGTTGACCTCAAAAACAAAAGTAGCGGTCCTTGCCGGAACCAAATTACACCTGTTTGAACCTGATAAAGGGCAGGTGCGGCGGATGTGATTGGGCGATGATAAAATCCCTCCGGTCAAAGAAACATAAAAGACGATGGCCTATCCCTGCATTCATTTTTGTTATTTTGCTGACAGCAGCTGGCACCGTTCTGTATAGAATCCATCCCTCCCTCCAGGATATCGACAGGATAATACAGTCTGCTGTCGGCAAAATTTCAACTCGTTCAGCGGGCCAAGCGCCCGCTGAACCTGTTTTAAGGGGAACCGTTTATGATCGAAAAGGGCGGGAGCTGGCGGTATCATACCGATTGTTCTCCCTGCAGGTCAATCCTGTGGAAGTCGGCGATCGCCGCAAGACGGCAGAGGAACTGGCCCGCTTCATCGGCGATAAACCTGAGAACGTTGAGACCCGGCTGAAAAATTCCCAAGACTCGATGGTGCTGGCCGAGGATATTGATGAAAAACAGGCCGAGCAGATCAACGCTCTCCAACTCAAGGGTGTGTCCTGCAAGCCCGAAGAAGTGCGGTTTTATCCGGGACATACCACCGCCTCGCATGTCCTGGGGTTCATGGGTGACGGTGTAGGGCTTGCCGGAGTGGAGGGGAAATACGACAGCGTTCTACAGGCCGGAGGCTTCCGGAAAAGCAATATTCCGGACATTGATTTTCAGGGGCAGGAAAGCCTGGGTGCTGCCGGGACAGACCTCGTTCTCACCTTGGATGTTGATCTGCAAAAACAACTGGAAAACCGGTTTCGCAGCTATCTGGCTGCCCAGGGTGCGGAAAAAGGCATGGGGTTGCTGATAGAGCCAAGCAGCGGCCGGATCTTGGCTCTGGTAAATCAGCCGTCCTTTAATCCTAATTATTTCTGGAAGGCCAAAGAGAGTAACCGGGTTAATCGTATTTACAACCATGTGCTCGACAAAGACCTGATCCGCCCCATCCTGACCAGGGCGGCCGCTATTGAGCGCGAAGGATTGGACGGCCCCGCTCTCCTTCCCCCGACAGTGGCAGCCCCGAATTACGGTTTTTCCGGCGAAAAGCTCGATGCCTTTGAGCAGCAGATTCAATTATACGGCTCGGTGTTTGGTAACTGGGAATCGGGTCCTGGAATACCAGATCAAGCAGAGGCGCAGCCTGTCGTCACTGGGGTGCAGGTCGGCGTAACCCTGGCAAGCCTGGTCAATGGCGGCTGGAGGATAACGCCTTATGTGATTGATTCTCTCTACGATCACAAAACAGCCAAACGCTATTCTCGCAGCAATGAGGCCACTGAAAAAATTCATGTGCTCGATCCAACCCTTGGGGTGAAAATCCGGCGTGACGTATTCGCCAAATGGCTTCTGGAACAAGAAAATTTGGTTGTATTTACCGCCGATCATTCACAGGTGCGCAAGGAAAAGGAATTTTCCCGATTCTCCATGCAGGAATTGTTTGTTGGATTGGCACCGGCAAAACAACCGAAATTTTTGTTATTGATGTCGGTTGAACGGGAGCACATGTATCCCATGCCAAATGAAAAGACGAGTGGAATGGTTGCGTTGGTGGCCATGGGTAAAGAACTTCTCTCGACGTTTGTCAAAAATCAATTGTCGGAAGATTTGCCCGAAAAGCCGCCGGAGAGGAGCAAGGAGAATCTGCGGCAGTTTTTTATCAGCAAACGGTTGAATTTTCGCGAAGCGCCAGGCAAGAGCAGTGAGCCGGTTCCCGTCATGCCGCAGATGCGGGGCATGAGTCTGCGGAAAGGGCTGCAGCAGATTGACAGGCACAAGATGAAAGTAAAGATCAACGGCAGTGGTCGGATCATCGCCCAATATCCGCTTGCCGGGCAATCGTTGATCGGCGTGAATGAATGCATTCTTACCCTGGAAACAAAATGATCGAGTCAAGGCTATGATCACCCTCGCAAAACTCCTCGAATCGGTCCCCTCTTTGGATCGCGGTCGTCTGTCCAAAGCTGTTTTGGAAGAGGATGTCACAGCGGTCACCTCTGATTCGCGAGAGGTGATCTCTGGCAGCCTCTTTGTCGCTGTTCCGGGGGACAAGACCGATGGCCGCCTGTTTATTCCTGATGCTATCAGGAATGGATGCCTGGCCGTTGTCGTCGAGGGGCAGGAAGAGGTGGGAGAGCTTTCTGTACCGGTTATTCGGACCCATGACTGTCATGAGGCGATTAGTGAATTGGCGGCCGCCTGGCATGGATATCCAGCCGAAGGGATGCGATTGATTGGTATTACCGGGACCAATGGCAAGACCACCTGCAGTTGGCTGATTGAGGGCATGCTGGTGGCTGCAGGGTATCGTCCTGGAGTGATCGGCACGGTCAACTACCGCTACCATGAACGGGATGGCCTGCATATCCTCCAGGAAGCGCCGCTGACCACACCCGACCCGGTTGCCTTGCAGCGCCTGCTTCGTACCATGGCGGATAAAGGCGTCACCCATGTTATCATCGAGGTCTCTTCCCATGCCCTGCAGCAGAAGCGGTTGGGGCGAACCTGTTTTGATGTAGCGCTGTTCACCAATTTGAGTCGAGATCATCTCGACTATCATCACACCATGGGACAATATTTTGCCGCCAAGCAGCAGCTGTTCCAGCGTCATCTCAAACCAAGCGGCACCGCGGTGGTGGTTACTGGACCACATGCTGAAGGTGTTGATTGGGGCGAGGTACTCTGTGGGGCAATCACCAAAAATTTGCTCATTCGCTGCGGCATATCGGCTGAGAAATGTGAAGTGCGTGCTGACAAGGTAGCGCAGACCGTGGAGGGCTTCCACTGTATCATGGACCTTCGGGGTGAGCTGGCGTCTTTCGCCTCGTCGTTGACCGGAGGCTATAACGTCCTCAATGTGCTGGCCGCTGCTGGCGTGGGTTTGGGGCTCGGCTTGCCGAATGATCAGATCCGCGAAGGACTGGCTTCAGTCGGTCGTGTCCCCGGCCGTCTGGAACGGGTGAGGCTTCCAGGCGAGGTGGTCCCCGCTGGTCCAGTTGTTTTTGTCGATTACGCCCATACCCCTGATGCCCTGGAAAATGTGTTGAACACACTTAGAGACTTGGCGAATCGTCGACTCATCTGTGTTTTTGGTTGCGGTGGTGACCGCGATCGCGGCAAACGGCCACAGATGGGTGCAATCGCCGCCCGCTATGCGGACGTGGTGTTGGTCACCTCAGACAATCCCCGGACCGAGAATCCGGAGACCATTCTAGAGGAGATCGTTGCCGGGGTAGCTGATTGTGGCATGGAGCGCCACACGCTTGAGGAGTTGTTGGGTGGCTCTTCACCGGTCGGCGGATATGCGGTGATGGGCGATCGGCGCAAGGCTATTGCCACCGCCTGTAGTCTTGCTGCTCCTGGCGACAGCTTGCTCATCGCCGGCAAAGGGCATGAAAATTACCAGATTATAGGCACGGTAAAACATTTTTTTGATGATCGCCTCGAGGCAATCAACGGACTTGTGCATTGGAACGAGCGTCACCTAATGGCGGCTACGGGCGGTAAGGTGATGTCCGGCGAGCAGCGGACGCTGTTTCATGAAATTGTGACCGATTCTCGGAAATTGGTCTCCGGTGATGTGTTTGTTGCTCTTAGTGGCGAAATCTTCGATGGTCATCAGTACATCGATGCCGCGATAGAGAATGGCGCTGCCGCGATTATTGCCGAGCAGATGCCACCAGAATTCCGGGCAGGGGTTCTGTATATACAGGTTGACGACAGCCTCCGAGCCCTTGGCGACCTGGCTGCTTACCGTCGGCGCCTTCTCGGTCGCGATGTGAAAATAGTTGCGATTACAGGCAGTTCGGGAAAAACAACGGTGAAAGAGATGGTTGCCGCCATTTTTGCAGTGGCTCTCCAGGACACCCGCACCGGCATTGATCCGCTCCTGAAAACCCGGGGTAATTTCAACAATCTGGTTGGATTGCCCCTTTCTCTTCTTCCCCTTGAGGCCGGAAACCGGCTGGCAGTCCTGGAGATGGGCATGAACGTCCCCGGAGAGATTGCCCGCCTGGCCGAGATTGCGGATCCGGATATCGGCTGCATCAACAATGTTCATCCCGCCCACTTGCAGGGTTTGGGCAGTATTGCCGGGGTAGCTGCAGCCAAGGGCGAACTTTTCATTGGGATGCGGCCCGATGCTATCCGGGTGGTCAATTGCGATGACCCCCACGTCCGGGCTCAGGCAAGAAAGTCAGGCGGCACGCAGATCGGTTATGCCGCGACATCAGGCGGTCGACGACACAATCCCCTGATCCGGGTCACCCGTCAGATAAATCTGGGCGAGCGGGGCATGCGGTTCACCCTGCATCTCGGTCAATGGAGCAGCCGGATCACCGTGCCGGTTCCCGGCAGCCACAATGTCGGCAACTGCGCCGCCGCCGCCGCCATTTCTCATGCCGCTGGCATCGCCCCGGAGATCATTGTTCAAGGATTGCGCCAGTATGCGCCCTCGGTTGACAAGCGATTGGCCATCAGCGAACTTCCAGGCGGGCTGAAGGTGGTCAACGATGCCTACAACGCCAATCCCGCCTCCATGGCCGCCGGTTTGCGCACCATGGCCGCATTCGGCGAGAATTGCCGCCGCGTGGCCGCCTTGGGTGATATGCTCGAATTGGGCCCGGCATCGGCGGATTTGCATGCCGGGATCGGCGCTTTAGCGGCGAGTTTGGACTATGACAGTCTCCTGCTCATCGGGGCACAAGCAAGCAGCGTGGCCCAGGCGGCTCTGGCAGGCGGCATGAGCACGGAGGATGTCCAGATTTTTCCGGATCATCGGGCTATGGCCGACTGGCTCTGCCGGATGCTGGCTACCGGTAATCTAGACAAGGGCGATTGGCTCTTGATCAAGGGATCGCGCGGCATGCGGATGGAACAGCTCCTCGATGAACTGGAGCAGCGACTAAAAAACGGAATAACAACCGCCTGATTAAACCATGCTCTATAACCTTTTATATCCCTTTCATACGGAGTTGAGCTGGCTCAATGTGTTCCGTTATATCACTTTCCGCTCCATAGGTAGTGCAGTGACCGCCTTCCTTATCCTGGTGATCATCGGGCCTAGGTTCATTACCTGGCTACAGAGGAAGCAGATCGGGCAAGTCATCCGAGACGACGGGCCGGAAACGCATTTCGCCAAGAAAGGGGTGCCGACCATGGGCGGGATGCTCATTCTTTTTGCCATGACTGCTTCGGCGCTGCTCTGGACTGATCTGCGTAGCAGTCTGGTTTGGCTGTTGATCGGTATAAGTCTTTTTTTCGGCGGTATCGGTTCAGCCGACGACTTCAAAAAGATTCGCAAAGGCAATTCAAGGGGATTGAGCGCCCGGGAAAAATTGGTCCTCCAGGTGCTCGGAGCCGCAGTGGTTGGTGTTTTTCTTCTCCTGACCCGCGGACACGACGGTATTCTCAGTTTTCCGTTTTTTAAATCATTTCATCCCGATTTAGGCTGGTGGTACCTGCCCTTTGCCGTCCTGGTGATTGTCGGCGCCTCCAATGCGGTCAACCTCACCGATGGTCTGGATGGGCTGGCATGCGGGCCGATCGTCATTACAGCCTCGACCTATCTCATTTTCTCCTATGTCGCCGGTAATGCTGTGGTCGCCAGTTATCTGCAGATTCCTTTTGTACCTGGTGCCGGTGAGGTCACGATCTTCTGCGGCGCTATTGTCGGAGCCTGTCTCGGTTTTCTCTGGTTCAACTGCTACCCGGCAGAGATCTTCATGGGCGATGTCGGCTCTCTTTCCCTCGGAGGAACACTGGGAGTGGTTTCGATCATCACCAAACAGGAATTCCTTCTGGTCATTGTCGGCGGAATTTTTGTGATGGAGGCCGTTTCCGTCATTCTCCAGGTAGGTTATTTCAAGATGACAGGTGGTAGGCGGATTTTTCTCATGGCGCCTTTTCACCATCATTTCGAGAAGAAAGGTTGGCTCGAACCGAAGGTGGTGGTCCGTTTCTGGATCGTTTCCATTATTCTGGGCCTCATGGCTCTGGCAACCCTTAAATTGAGATAAGACGTGCAGGTGCAAAACGGCATGCAGGCAGTGGTAATTGGGCTGGGGGCTGCGGGGCTGTCCACTGTACGATATTTATTGGACCGTGGTGTTCAGGTCAAGGTTTCAGATCGGCGGGCTATCAAGCAGATTGAACCCGAAGTCCTCGACTACCTGCGGCAGGCGGGCGTGGAGATGGAGACCGGCGGCCATTCCGTCTCCTTTCTTGCCGGTGCCGACTTGGTGATTCCAGGCCCTGGCGTCCCGCTTGACCTGCCTGTGATCCAATTTGCTCGCGCCCAGGGTGTGCCAATCCTCGGAGAACTGGCTCTTGCTGCGGGCCAGTATAAGATTCCGGTCATCGCCGTCACGGGCTCCAATGGCAAGACTACCGTCACCAGTTTGATCGGACAACTGCTCAGAGCAGGGGGAAAAAAAACCTTTGTTGGCGGTAATATTGGCACACCTCTTTTGGACTACTTTGCCGAATCGGTCTCTTTTGATGCAGTGGTGCTGGAACTTTCCAGTTTTCAGCTTGATCTGGCCGGGACGTTCCGCCCGGATATCGGCCTGCTGCTCAATATCTCGCCAGATCATCTTGACCGGCACGGTTCGCTTGCAGCCTACACGCGCGCCAAATTGAACCTCTTTCGCTTCCAGGTGGCTGGAGATACCGCCATTGTCGGAGCCGATGATCCGGTGTGCGCTGCTACGGTCCTTAATCCAGGCGTCAAGGTATGTACTTTTGGCCGGAAGGGGAGTGGTGATGCCAGAATCGTCGAGGGCCGCGTGGTCCTCAATGTGGAACGAAGCGGCGTATTCCACGAAGAGTTCTATGACCTCGGCGGGACCAAGCTGCATTCATCGGTCAACCAACTTAATGCAGCCGCTGCCATTCTAGCGGCAGCGGTCCTTGGTTGCGGGCAAGGGCTCATAGCAAAGGGATTGGCTGAGTTTGAACCGCCTCCTCATCGCATGGCCGAAGTGGCAACCATCGACGGGGTGCGTTTTGTCAACGATTCCAAGGCGACGAACATCGGGGCCCTGGAAGCGGCTCTCGGTGGCTGCGAGGCCCCGGTGGTGCTCATTGCCGGTGGTCGGGACAAGGGCAGTGATTATTTACTGCTCAAGGAGATAGTCGGGAGAAAAGTCAAGCAGCTGGTGCTGGTAGGCGAGGCGGCCGGGTTGATGCAGGCAGCGCTGGGTTCAGTTGTACCGACGGAAACAGCTTCCACTATGGAAGATGCGGTGCGTAAGGCGGTGGCGGCCGCGGTCAGCGGCGATCTGGTTTTGCTGGCGCCGGGCTGCGCCAGCTACGACATGTTTTCGGGATACGAGGAGCGCGGCAGGGTTTTTGCCGAGAGCGTACGAGCCATTGGCCGGGAACGGTCGGAAGTATAAGGGTATGAACATGCTGCGTATATGCTGTGTCTGTAATAGTGTCGAACCGGAGAGCGAATGGCGTCTGCTCTGTTCATGTCTGGATGAGTTAGCGAGAGGTGGTATTTGTTCAGGGTTTTTTACTGAGGCGATGGTCGAACTTGTTCGAATTGCTGGGGAACTGCCGTGGGGTCCAGGTTGGTCAACCATACGAGGGCAGGGAAGCAGATGCGTCTGATTGTTGCCGGCGGCGGTACCGGCGGGCATCTTTTTCCCGGGATTGCGGTGGCTACCGCAATTCGGGAAAGGATCGCCTCGACCAGGGTGTTGTTTATCGGCACCTCCCGCCTTCTGGACCAGCAGGCCTTAGCCGGATGTGGTTTTGAATTGGCAGCGTTGCAATGCGGCGGGGTCAAAGGACTCGGCCTTGCCGACCGGCTCCGCAGTCTTTTTCTGATGCCCAGAGCAGTATTCGCGGCCTTGCGAATGTTACAGAGTTTCAAGCCCGATCTTGTATTCGGCGTCGGCGGCTATGTGACCGGACCGGTTTTGCTGGCAGCAAGGATTTTGCGCATTCCCATCGCTATCCACGAGCAAAACTCAGTGCCGGGCATGGCGAATAGAATGGCTGGAAAAATAGCGGACAAGGTTTTTATTTCTCTAACCTGCAGCCCGCCTTTTCCACCTGGAAAAACCCAACAGACTGGAAATCCGCTACGCCAAGAGATTCTGGAGGCGGCGGGTCAGGTAAAATTGACCAACGGCAAGCCAACGTTACTTGTCCTTGGCGGCAGTCAGGGGGCACACCGTGTTAATGTGCTGATGATGGAGGCTATGGAACAACTGCAGGCACAGAACCAGCCGCTGCGCTTGATTCATCAAACCGGAGTAGACGATCGTGAGCGAGTGGCCGGGTGCTACGAAAATCTTGGGGTCGATGCTGAAGTTACAGCCTTTATCCGCGACATGGCGGGAATTTATGCCCGCGCTGACCTAGTGGTGTCACGGGCGGGTGCCACTACCCTGGCCGAACTCGCGGTCATGGGGCTGCCGGCCCTGCTGATTCCCTACCCTTACGCTGCGGATGACCATCAGGTAACAAATGGAGAATATTACGTAAAAGGTGGCGGTTGCCGGATGTTGCGCGAATCCGGGTTGACCGGAGAAATTCTTGCCCGCAGCGTCAGCGAGTGCTTGCAGAACCGTGAAGAGTTACATACAATGGCGGCCAACATGAAGACCATGGCAATGCCGGATGCCACGAACCGGATCGTGGATGCATGTTTGCGGCTTGCTGCCCGAAAGGAGCAGCATTGATGACCCTCTACTAAATCGACAGCAGGCGCCTTCATGTACAGAAAAACCAAGCATATACACTTCGTCGGTATCGGGGGCATCGGCATGTCCGGCATTGCTGAACTGCTGCTGAGCCTGGGGTATAGGGTGAGCGGTTCTGATCTGCGCGCTACCGACACAACCAAGAGGCTGGAACAGCTGGGCGGGGTTATTCGCCAAGGCCATGAGGCCGCTTGGGCGGCAGGCGCGGATGTGGTCGTGACCTCCACCGCCATTCCTGCCGACAATCCCGAAGTAGTTGCCGCCAGGGAAGCGCATGTCCCAGTGGTCCAGCGGGCAGAGATGCTGGCAGAGCTGATGCGGCTGAAGAAATACGGCATAGCGGTGGCCGGCAGTCATGGCAAAACCTCGACCACCTCCATGGTGGCCGCTGTCCTGGCCGAGGCCGGACTCGACCCTACGGTGGTGGTTGGCGGCAAGGTACATGCCCTTGGCAGCAATGCCAAGCTGGGAGAGGGCGAGTTTCTAGTCGCCGAGGCTGATGAGAGTGACGGTTCCTTCCTCAAGCTTTCGCCGGTGATTGAGGTGGTGACCAATATCGACCTCGAGCATCTGGATTATTATCGCGATATCGAACATATCAAGGATATCTTTCTCGAGTTCATTGACCGCCTGCCGTTCTATGGAGTGGCGGTTGTCTGCATTGATAACGACAATGTTGCCCAGATACTGCCCCATATCCACAAACGCATTTTTACCTATGGCCTGAGCGAACAGGCTGATCTCCAGGCTGTCAAAATAACCTCAGGCAACGGCACCTCCTGCTTCACGGTTCGGAACCAAGAGAAGGAATTGGGCGTCATTCAATTGAACCGGCCGGGAAAGCATCTTATTTATAACAGTCTGGCCGCGATAAGCGTCGGTCTTGAGCTGGAAATTGATTTTTCCGTGATTGCCCGGGCACTAGAAAAATTCCAAGGCGTGCAACGCCGTCTGCAGGTCAAGGGCGAAGCTAACGGAGTGTTAGTGGTTGATGATTACGGGCACCATCCCACGGAAATCAGGGCCACCTTGGATGCCGTTCGCGAGGGTTGGCCCGAAAGGCGGGTGGTGGTGGCCTTTCAGCCACATCGCTACAGTCGGACCCATGGCTTGTTTGCTGATTTTGTGACGGCTTTTCGCCGGACTGACGTTCTGGTTTTGACCGACATTTATTCGGCCGGCGAGCAACCGATCGAGGGTGTGAGTTCTGAGCGTCTGCAGGAGGCCATCAAGCAGCACGGCCAGCGTCAAACCCATTTCATCTCCCAGTTGGTTCAACAGCCCCAGGTTCTGTTGCCGCTTCTGCAGCCCGGGGACCTGTTTCTGACCCTGGGTGCCGGCAATATTGTCCGAGTGGGCGAACAACTGCTCGACCTCATGAAGGAACAACAAGTTTGAGGGGCGAGCCCAAAGAACGCTTGCAACAATGATGAGAAAACCACAATGAACAGCCAGCAATGCATAGAACTTGCAGCGCTTTGCCGCTCAATCCGCTGGGATGTCGATATGGCTGCCTATTCGACCTTCCGCACCGGTGGCGTGGTCGAGGCCATGGTTGAGGTCAGCGGGGTAGAAGAATTGGGCGTGCTGTTGCGATGGCTCCATCGGGAGCAGGTGCCATGGCACGTAATTGGTGGCGGTTCCAATATTCTCGTCACCAGCCTTTATCACGAAGGAGTTTTTATCCGCCTGCGGGGGACGATTCAGGATGTCGTGGCCGAACCGGCAGAACCGGCTGGAATGGCGCCGACTGATCAGGCAGCGAGTGTCCGGGTTCGGGTACATGCCGGTTGCAGTCTGGCGGCATTTCTCGGCTGGTGCGCCCGGAACGGCCTTGGAGGCCTTGAATTTATGGCCGGTATTCCCGGCAGTGTTGGTGGGGCCATTCGAATGAATGCCGGTGCCCTTGGACACGCGGTCAGTGATGCGTTGGAATCGGTAGACTGCATGACCAGTCTGGGGGAATCGATAACGGTAGCCAGGGAGGCGGCCGTGTTCACCTATCGTTCCACCAGGCTACCGGGCGAGCCGGCCGGCAGGATGCTGATCACCAGCGGTGTGTTCCGCCTGCAGCCCGTCGATGGGCAGCAAGTGGCTGCCCGCTGCAGGGAGATCGTCGATCATCGCAAGCAGAACCAGCCTCAGGGGGTTGGTTCTGCCGGTTCCTTCTTTAAGAATCCGAAAGGAGATTTTGCCGGACGTCTTATTGAGCGGGCGGGATTGAAGGGGCTGATGCACGGAAAGGCGATGGTTTCGCCCAAGCATGCCAATTTTATTGTTAACACCGGCGGGGCAGTGCCCGAGGATATCATCAGCCTCATGGAACAGGTCCGTCGGAAGGTGTTACAGCATTCAGGCGTTCTTCTCGAGCCTGAAGTCCATATTTATTAGGAAACGGAAGTGACTGTAAATGGCGATATATACCCCCCGTCAGTCGCCGTCCCGTTCCCGGCAAGGGGGGAGTAGGCCCGGCTGGTTCCGTCGGCTGTTTGGAGCCTTGTTTCGGCGAAAGGACAGGCCACAGCAACCGTTCAAAACCCAGGTCGTTGTGGACGGGGCCCAGCGCGTATGGAAATGGAAAAGGCTGTTCAGAAATACACTGCTGGTCTGCTTCCTTCTCTGTATTTCCGGGGCTCTCTTCTGGGGGGCTCAGCAGCTGCTATTCCGGTCCAATATCTTTCGCTTGACCGATATTAGGATTACCGGTACTCAAGTCGCCACCCAGCGGCAGATTCTTGACCTGGCGGGTCTGCATCAAGGAGGCAGCCTGCTGCGATTCAATGTTAAGGCGGCGGAGGCCCAAATTGAATCGCATCCATGGGTGGAACGAGCGCACATTAAAACCCAGTGGCCCTCGGCGGTGGAAATCAGCATCAGCGAGTTCCAGCCATTTGCCTTGGTGAATATCGAGGAGGCCAAAGAAAAGCGACTGCGCTATATCAACCGCGCAGGGCGTCTGTTTTCCGAAGTCGGCCAAGGGCAGGAATTGGATTTTCCGGTGATAACCGGTGCGTTGCCGCAAAAGGATGTGGAATCAGGTCGCCTTGTCAAAGGGAGTATGGCGGAGGCGGCATGCAGCCTGCTTGTTCTGGCTGCCAAGGGAAACGCCACTCTGCCGATCCAGGCGGTTTCCGAAGTGCACATCGATCAGAAACTGGGGCTCATTCTTTATCTGGTGGACCGGCCTTTTCCCGTCTACTTCGGCACGGAACGGATACAGACCAAATACTTCCGGCTGATCAAGGTTCTTGAACAATTGTACGCAAAAAAACAGGTTGATGCCGTTAAAGAAATTCGAATGGATTATTTAGATGATAAAGTCTTGGTTACCGGAGTCCAAATTGACGGATGAGGAGATGGAGGAGCAGGAGATGCGCGAGCCGGGTGAGCTCGTCGCCGCTCTGGACATAGGCACGACCAAGGTCTGCGCCATGGTTGGCGAGGTTTTCGATGACCGGGTGGAGATTGTCGGCGTCGGCACCGCCGCTTCGTCAGGCATGAGGAAAGGGGTGGTGGTGAACATCGAGTCTACGGTCAAGTCGATCCGTCAAGCTGTCGATGCAGCCTCGGATATGGCCGGCTGCGATATCGAGTCAGTCTTTGTCGGCATTGCCGGCAACCACATTAAGGGGTTCAATTCTCCGGGCATCATCGCCATCAACAATCAGGAGATAAAGGAAAAGGACATCGAAGCTGTCATTCAGGCGGCGCAGACGGTCAAAATATCCGACAACCAACAGATCATCCATGTTCTGCCTCAGGAATACATGGTGGACGACCACACCGGCATCCAGAATCCGCTTGGCATGACTGGCGTGCGTCTAGTGACCAATGTCCATATTGTCACGGCCGATGTCACCGCTTTGCATAATGTAGTCACCAGCTGCAATCGTGCGAACCTCAATGTGGCTGAGATTGTTCTCGAGTCGGTGGCCTCGTCCCTAACCGTGCTTGGCAGGGACGAGATGGAGCTGGGCGCAGCGCTGATCGACATCGGCGGCGGCACCACAGACCTCGCCATTTTTTGCAACGGTACCATCAAACATACCTGGGAGTTGGCTCTAGGCGGCAATAATCTCACCAGCGATCTTTCGGTCGGCCTGCGGACACCGCTTCAGGAAGCCGAAGAACTCAAGTATCTCTATGGTGGTGCCCTGTCCTCGATGATTAAAGAGAACCATATCATCGAGGTGCCCACGGTCGGAGACCGCAAGCCGCGTAAAGTGTCGCAACGGATTATGGTGGAAATTCTCGAAGCGAGGATGGAGGAGATTCTGCAGATGGTCAACAAGAACATCTGTGCCTCGGGGTATCGCAACAGGATCAACGCCGGGATCGTGATTACCGGTGGCACGGCTCTCCTCGCCAATATCGTCGAAATGGCCGAACAGATATTCGACTTGCCGGTGCGCATCGGCTATCCACAAGGGGTCTCGGGGCGGACCGAGGATATCCGCTCTCCACGGTGCACGACCGGAGTGGGATTAGTGTTGTACGGCAGTAAAGCAAAGACCTATGTGCCAAAGGAAAGCGGCGGAGTAGTTAACAGGCTGAAAAAGTGGATGAAAAACATCGTCTGAATTGACTGAATTTTTCCTTTAAAATCACCAGATTCGGTGGTATGTTTAAAGGAATTTTATCGGAAAAAATTTTCTTGGGAGAGAAACATGCCTTTCAGGATGGCCGAAGAGGAAACTGTGGCAGTTATCAAGGTGATCGGAGTCGGTGGTGGGGGCGGTAATGCCATAAACACCATGGTGGAATGCCATTTGGCGGGTGTTCAGTTTATCGCCGCTAATACGGATATGCAGGCTCTTGAAAAATCCCGTGCTGATATTCGACTGCAGTTGGGGCCGGGAATCACCAAGGGTATGGGGGCGGGCGCCGACCCTGAAATGGGGCGGGAAGCTGCCCAGGAAAGTTACGAGGACCTGCAGGCTGTGCTTAAGGGGGCCGACATGGTCTTTGTCACGGCCGGATTGGGCGGTGGCACAGGCACCGGTGCGGCTCCGGTTATTGCCAAACTGAGCAAGGAGGCTGGTGCTCTGACAGTCTCGGTTGTGACCAAACCCTTCTATTTTGAGGCGAAAAAGCGGATGCGCAACGCCGAGTCAGGATGGGAGAAACTCAAAGAATATTCCGACACCATCATCACTGTGCCGAACGACCGGCTGCTCAGTCTGATGAACAAGAACTCCACCCTTGTGGATATGATGCAGATGGTCGATAACGTCCTGTTGCAGGCGGTCAAGGGTATCACCGACCTGATCAATCTGCCGGGACATATCAACGTCGACTTTGCCGACCTTAAAACAGTGATGAAAGAGGTTGGGCCAGCGATCATGGGCACGGGCTCGGCAGTTGGCGACAATCGCGCCACCGAGGCGGCGAAGCGCGCCATCGACAATCAGTTGCTCGAAGATGTCGGCATCGACGGCGCTCGCGGAATCCTCATCAATATTTCGGCGGCCAGGGAGACCTTGACCATGAACGAATTTATGGAGGCATCCGCCCTGATCCAGGAAAAAGCCCATGACGACGCCAATATTATTATCGGCGCCCTGTTTGATGAATCCCTTGGCGAGGAATTGCGGGTGACGGTCATCGCCACCGGCATTTCCAGCATTGAGGAGCCTGAAGTTTCGCAGATCGACGTGAAACGGCAGCCTCGATCGCAAACGTTTGCGACTCCCGGCCGGACACGACTGCCGAGAATCCTTGATGACGAGGTAATGAATATCCCGGAAACTGCAGCGGTGAATATCGCCAAGCCCAACCTGCTGCCCAAAGGGCTGCCGCGCATGCCCAAGCCTATTTTTGACGATCACGAGATCAATAACGAGTACGACGAACCTGCCTATCTTCGAAAAAAAGCAAACTGAAGCAGAAGGGGGGCCGGTGAAAAGCAAGCCGGCGTCATCATGGTTGTGCGCGGGGGAATATCCGATGGGTATTCCCCCTTTGTGTCTGTATCTTCGATTGCGGACGTTGCAGACAGTCCACCCCTCTCGCTCGTACACGGACGGGCGTCAATCTGATATGCTGACCTTTGCAGGATATCCCCTCGCCTCCCTCACCCCCTGAGCCAACATTTTGTCCTCCTACCTCGCCACCGAGATCGGCACCGTTCGTAAAAAATGGAAAGGCAGGATTCCCGTTGCTCTGCTGTATCCAAACACCTATTCCATTGCCGTTTCCAACCTCGGTTTCCAGCTGGTCTATTCCTTGCTCAACCAGCAGGACTTGGTGGTCTGCGAGCGATTTGTTTATCCCGATAAATCGCAACCTCTGCGCTCACTCGAATCATCTCGCCCGCTGAGCGATTTTCCCTTGGTTTTCGGCTCGGTCAGTTTTGAGCATGATTATCCCCGCCTGGCCGCGATGCTGGCGGCGGGCGGCATTCCCCCGTTTGCGGCAGAACGTGGCCGGACCGTGCAGGCTGGCAATCCCCTGGTGGTCTTGGGCGGGGTCGGGGTCTTCATGAATCCCGAACCGTTGGCCGTCTTTGCCGATCTGATGGTGATCGGTGAGGCTGAACCGTTGCTTGCGCCGCTTCTCGAGGCCTTGAGCAATTTTGCTGTCACCTCCAGAGAGACCTTACTGCTGCGCATCGGCGCTTCCCTGCCCGGTTGTTATGTCCCGGCCTTCTATCGTTTTTCCTATGCCGGCAACGGAGAAGTCAGGGGGATTGAAATCCCTGCTCAACTGCCGGTTCGGGTCGCCAAGGTGATAGCCCCTGAGATGGAGCAGGCGGCCCATTCAACCCTGCTGTCGCCCGAAGCTGAGCTGGGTATGTATATGGTCGAACTGGGGCGGGGATGTAGTCGGGGTTGCCGATTCTGTGCGGCCGGATTCATCTATCGCCCGCCACGTCTCTGGTCTGCGGATGCCATCCTCCAGGGGTTGGTTGACCGTCCGGAACGGGTTGCGCGTATCGGCCTGCTGGGTATGGAAATGGCCAGCAATGAAACTGTTGACGAGATAGCCGGTTATCTTCGGGAACACGGTTGTACGCTTTCTTTTTCCTCGCTTCGCGCGGACCGCATCTCCGAACAGACCCTTGCGCTGCTCGCCGCTTCGAATCTGAAAAGTGTGGCCATCGCTGCCGACGGCTGTTCTGAGCGGCTGCGCACTTTCATCAACAAGGGGCTCGGCGAAGACGACCTCTTGACCGCCGCCGAGCGCCTGGTCACAGCTGGCATCTACCACCTCAAACTCTACGTAATGATCGGCTTACCTTCGGAAAACCGGGAGGATCTGGACGAACTGATTCATCTGGTCGACCGTTTGCAGGCGCGCATTCTGCCGATAGGGCGGGCTAGAGGTCGGGTTTCGGAGCTGACCTTGTCGATCAACTGTTTTGTGCCCAAACCTTGGACACCCTTTCAGTATTGCTCCTTCGGCGGGCTGACGACCGCGCAAGCCGCGGAGGAGGGCACGGTGCAGGCCTTGGTGGCGTTGAAAGAAAAAATCAGGTATCTTCGTAAGATGTTGACCGTCAAAGCTAACCTCAGCCTCAAATTCGATCATCCTGAACAGGCCCTGCAGCAGGCGGTTTATGCACGGGCCGACCGTCGGATCGGTCC
This sequence comes from uncultured delta proteobacterium, assembly GCA_963733595.1. Taxonomy (GTDB): domain Bacteria; phylum Desulfobacterota; class Desulfobulbia; order Desulfobulbales; family Desulfobulbaceae; genus Desulfobulbus. The sequence continues at coordinate 58,325 of CAVTDN010000017.1, forward strand.
GGCTCTGCTCGATATCGGCAGCGGCCATTTTTCTTTTAAACAGGCTCTGCAGCGCCACCGGATCACCCCTTGGCAATATGCTATACGTCCGCGATTTCGGGAAGAGCGGATGTGCTGGGAGGTGATCGATCACGGTATCCGCCCCGGATATCTGTGGGAAGAATACGAGCGAGCCCTGCGCGGCACCCTGACCCGGGCCTGTGAGCCAGCCGTCTGCCGTCGGTGCGGAGTCTGTCATGAACCCGAATAGGCGTAGACCGGCGCAGAAGAAGGCGCGCTTAAGGCTGCCAAAATTGCCGCAGTTGGCGAAGTTGACACTGTGGTTGAAGCAGCTGAAGCTGCAGGGGTTCAGGCTGAAAGCTCCCGGTGTCCCGCAGGTTTGGCGGCGAATCCGATACGGTGGGCGCAGCAACGCGCTGCTCCCCTTCGAGCTGGTTAAATACTTTGCCTTCACCTCATTGCTGCTGATTCTCATTGCCTCCTTTCTCCTCTCTTGGATGATTGCCGCTAATGCCAAGACAGTGTTGCTTCAGCGGAGTGAGGCCTATTCCCAGCTGTTTGCCGACCACGTCAACCGCCAGGTCTTCCTCCAATTTGTTCTGCCCACTGTTGTCCGCCACGGCAAGATCGCGCTTTCCGAGAAGGAGCAATTCGAGCGCCTTGATCAGATTGTCAATAACATTACCCGCGGCATGCACATCGATTCGGTCACCATTTACGAACCTCTCCAGAACAGGATTGCCTATTCGACCATGTCGGAACTGATGGGCAAGCGCGACATGGGCGGCCTGGAGTATCAAAAAGCGGCCAAAGGGGAAAACAATTCGGTGCTGATCAGTGGTGGATCCCTGTTTAGCCTCCTCCCTGGCACTGCGCCCATCTTCTGTACCCTGAAAACCTATGTTCCTTTTCGCCAGGAAAATAAATTGGGCGAGCGGACTGGCGAGATCATGGGGGTGATCGAGGTGGTGCAGGACCTCTCCGAGGACCTTGAAGCCATCGTTCTCCTGCAGGGACGGGTTATTGTGCTCTCTTTGGTGATCATGTCCATTCTTTTCACTATCCTCAGTCTGATCGTGGTTCGGGCGAATCGTATCATGGCTGAGCGGGCGGAGGAACGCCTGCGTCTAGAGGAACAGCTCAATGAAGCCCAGCGGTTGGCCTCCCTCGGCAAGATGGTGGCCGCCGTTTCTCACGAGATTAAAAATCCCCTGGGCATTGTCCGTTCGACCGCCGAAATCCTGGGTAACCGGATCAGCAAAGTGGCTCCGGGCAACGAACGGTTGGCCGGCATCATTGTCGAGGAGACTTCGAGGCTTGACAATATTGTTCGTGAATTTCTTGATTTTGCCAGACCCCGGGATGTGCGCAAGACAGGCGGCTCGCTCAATGCCGTCGTCGAACGGTTGCTCCGTTTCATGGAACCCGAATTTCAGCACAAGGAGGTGCGGGTAGAGGCCCTGCTTGACGAGGAACTCCCTGAGATTCTATTCGATGGCGAACAGATTTATCAGGTTATCTTCAATATCGTTTTCAACGCCATCCAGGCTATGCCTCAGGGGGGTGAGCTTTTTTTGAAGACCGCCGTCCTGCTCGATGAACATGCGGTCATGCTCGAAGTGGCCGACTCCGGAGTCGGCATCCCGCCGGAAAAGATTGAACAGATCTTCACCCCCTTTTATACCGATAAAAATCGGGGCACCGGGCTTGGCCTGACCATTGCGAAGAGTATTGTCGACAAGCATCAGGGGCGGATAAGCGTCAGTAGCAGTCCTGGTGAGGGCAGCATTTTTCGCCTGATCCTACCGTTGGGCGCATAGTTTTTATTTGCGCGGGTAACAGGGACAATGAACAGCGGGCGAGGGCTCCGGATCGGCTGCTGCATCAGCGGCCACGGTTTCGGTCATGCTACCAGGGCGATTGCAGTGCTTCAGGCCCTATCCCTGCGTCTGGAAGCTGACCTGACCATTGTCACCGCAGCCCCTGCCTGGTTGTTTGCCGAGTCGTTGGCCGTCCCGCTCGATTTTCATGCCGAGGCCGTTGATGTCGGTCTTGTCCAACAGGACCCCCTGGTCGAGGATATGGAGGCGACCCTCCATGCCTTGGCCGCTTTCTCTTGTCAGCCTGAAGAGCGGATTGCGCGGATTGCAGCTCACCTGACCGGCTGCCGCCTGGTACTCTGCGACATTGCACCGCTGGGCATTGCTGCCGCCAAGCAGCTAGGCGTTCCATCGGTCTTGATCGAGAATTTCACCTGGGACTGGATTTACGAGGGGTATGCCGGCCGTTGGCCGCAGCTTCGGCCCTATATCGATGCGCTCCAGGCCCTGTTTGTTCAGGCTGATCACCGCATCCAGACGCGGCCGGTCTGTTCGCCGGCGGTCTGCGATCTCGTGGTCGATCCGGTGGCCAGACCGATTTGTCGTCCGGAGCAGCTCCGGCAACGACTGTACCTCGAACCTGAACAAAAACTGGTGCTTCTGACCATGGGCGGCCTTGGGGCTGAGGCTGTTGCTCTCCAACCCCTGCTGCAACGTCCGGATTTGGTTTTCGTCCTGCCCGGATGGAGCCGGGAAAATGAGTTTACCGGCAATCTCCGTTTCCTCGGTCGGGAGGCCGCTTGGTACCATCCCGACCTGGTGGCCGCGGCCGACCTGGTGGTTGGCAAGCTTGGCTATTCGACCGTGGCTGAGGCGTACTGGGCAGGCACTCCTTTTGCTTATGTGGCTAGACGCGACTTTTCCGAATCCGTATCGCTCGCCGCCTTTGTCGACAACCATTTGCCTTCCTGGCAGATTGCACAGGAACACCTCTGCAACGGAATGTGGCTCCATTCCCTGCCGCATTTGCCTGCGAAAAAAATAAAAGCTTTGCAAACCACCAACGGTGCCGATCAGGTCGCCGCCTACCTGGTCGACCTCCTCAGCAAGGAATTTGATGCCCCCTCTTGAAATAAGCAATTTGTGCTTTCAGAACCGTGGCCCCTACTCCTTTCGCATCGGGGCAGGCGAGTGCGTAGGTCTGCAGGGTGCTTCGGGAGCAGGTAAAAGCCTTCTCCTTCGGGCCATTGCCGATCTCGATCCTCGTACGGGCACACTGCGCCTGGGCGATCTTGATGCCGATGCGGTCGCCGCACCCGTGTGGCGGCGCACTGTCGGCATGCTGCCGGCCGAAAGCGGCTGGTGGCTCGATCTGGTTGGTGATCATTTTGCTGATTTCGATGGCATAGATGAACAGCACTTGGCTGCCGCTGGTTTTGATCGGTCAGTACAGGACTGGCAGGTCAGCCGGCTTTCGACCGGAGAAAAGCAGCGTCTGGCGGTTGTCCGCCTGCTGGATAATCAGCCCCGATGTCTGTTGCTCGATGAACCGACGGCCAGCCTCGACCAGCAATCAGTGGCCCGGATAGAGGAACTGCTGCTCACGTACGGCACACGCCATCAGGCACCCCTGCTTTGGGTCAGCCACGACCCGGCGCAGCTTGCCCGGGTAAGCCGGCATCGCTTGTTTATGGAGAGTAATGGACTCCTTGTCGAGACAGGGGGCTATTATGATGAGCGTTAAGCCGCTTACCCCTGTTGATCTGGCCATGGCTGCCTCGCTGGTGTTGTTGCTCGGCCTGCTCTCCTGGCGGCTGCAGTTGGGTTTGGGCAAGCAACTGGCCATTGCCGCGATCCGAACTACGGTTCAGCTGCTGCTTATCGGCCATGTCCTGCGTCTGCTCTTCGCCCATGCCCATCCAGCTTATATTTTTGCCATTTCCCTGGTGATGCTGGTGGCCGCAGGCCAAGAGGTTGCGGCTCGCCAGCAACGCTCAATTCGCGGCATCCATGGCTGGCTGATCGGTGCTGGCGCTATGTTTCTTTCCTCTTATACCGTCACCTTCCTTGCTCTTTTTGTCATTATCGGCAATGTCCCTTGGTACTCGCCCCAGTATGCCGTTCCCCTGCTCGGCATGCTCTTGGGCAACACCATGAGCGGCGTGGCTCTGGGTATGGAACGGATGACCGAGACCATCTGGCAGCAGCGAGGCATTGTCGAGCAGCGGCTTCTGCTCGGCCAGACTGCTGGACAGGCGGTCTGTGATATCCGCAAGCAGGCTATTCGCGCGGCGATGATGCCAATCATTAATGCCATGGCGACCACTGGCCTGGTCAGCCTTCCCGGAATGATGACCGGCCAGATCCTGGGCGGCTCCAGCCCCATGGATGCGGTCAACTACCAGATTTTGATCATGTTTCTCATCTGCGCCGGCACGGGGTTCGGTGTAGTGGCCGCCATACGCGGGGTCGAGGGCAGATTGTTCGACGCCCGCCATCGTTTGCGGCTCGATAGCCTCCGTGCTGCCGGTGACGCAACCAGGTCGTAAACATCCGCTCTGGCAGGGGACGGCGCCCGGATGTATTATGGCCACCGCTGCCGAGCAATGGAAACAGGAAGCGATTGTTCCCTGTTCCATTCCCTGCTACAATTATATCGATGTGCTCGGCGTATCGTTCACGATGAAGCGCCGCGAGGCTTTTTACAGACTTGATCAGCTTTTTTCCGAACACAGTGAGAGGACATGGATTCCATCCCCCTGCGAGGCAGTTCCCGAAGACCACTGAAAGTCGCCGCCATTTATCTGGCGGTTGCCGGCGCCTGGATTGTTTTTTCCGAATGGCTTGCCCCCTTTCTCGTTCATGATCCGGCCCTCATCGCCGAGATACAGACCCTCAGGGGCTGGCTGCTTGTCATCTGCAGCGCCTGTCTGATTTATTTTGTGCTGAAACGCGAGATTTTCACCTCCCGGATGACCACCGAGCATTTGCGCAAAAGCCGGCAGGAGATTCTCGACATTCTCGACGCCATGCCCGTGGGTGTCGTTTTGACCGACGGAGTGACCATCGAATACGTCAACATCAGTTTTTCGGAACGGTTCGGCTACAGTCTTGATGAGATCCCCACCGATGCGCAATGGTTGCTACTCGCCTATCCCGATCCCGCTTACCGGGAAGAGGTGGTGACCGCCTGGCAGGGTGAGTTGGATAGGGCAAGGAAAGTGGGGCGACCATTCGTCCATTTGAGGTCAAGGTGACCTGTAAAAACGGTCTGGTCCGGCACGCCATCGCCAACACCCAGATTATCAATAATCGCATCGTCGTCATCCTCACGGATATTACCGAGCGGGAATTGTTGCACAACGAACTGGTCAAAATGCAGAAACTGGAGTCCATTGGTGTGCTGGCTGGGGGGATAGCGCATGACTTCAACAATATCCTCACCGGCATTATGGGGAACCTTTCCTATGCCCGGCTAATGATCGAGACCCGGACATGCCGCCGACGCTTCTCTTGAGTCGGCCGAAAGGGCCTCAGCGCGTGCCACGGACCTGACCCGGCAGTTATTGACCTTCGCCCAGGGTGGTGAGCCGATCAAAAAGGTTCTTTCCGTGCGCCGCCTCATTAACGAGGCTGTGACCTTCATGTTACGTGGAACCAACGTCCGTGGGGAAATCAGGATTGATGATGCGGTTCAGGCAATCGAGGCTGACGAGGGGCAGATATCGCAGGTGTGCAATAACATTCTCATCAACGCGGTCCAGGCGATGCCAGAAGGCGGGGTCCTGCGGATTGCGGCGGGGCTGCATATCCTTAAAGCCGCCAATACTCTCTCGCTTCCCGAGGGTGAGTACGTCCGGATCAGCTTCTCAGACGAGGGCGGCGGCATGCCGGAAGAGGTTCTGAGACGAATCTTTGAACCTTATTTCAGTACCAAAGACTCGGGTAGTGGCCTCGGACTGGCTTCGGTCTACTCGATTGTCACCCGGCACGGCGGTTCTATCAGCGTCGAATCTGAGCTCGGCAAGGGCTCGACTTTTACTATCCTTCTGCCCGCAACCAAAGCGACTCCGCCGGTCGAGCCCTCCGGTCCATCCTCCGGTGTGCGCCCCATCGAAGGCAGCCAGGGGCGGCTTCCTCTCCTGGTTATGGATGACGAGGCGGTCATACGTGATCTTGCCACGAACATGCTGACCTATCTGGGATACGAGGTCCATGTCTGCGCTGATGGTGAGGCGGCAGTCCGTCTGTACGAAGAGGCTCTTGCCGAGGGGACTCCATATGCCGCAGTGCTCATGGATTTGACCATCCCCGGCGGCATGGGCGGGCTGGAGGCTTCGCGCCGCATCCTTGCCCTGGACGGCGATGCCTGTCTCATCGTGTCCAGCGGCTACTCCCACGACCCGGTCATGTCGGATCATTTGGCCCACGGTTTTACAGGGGTGCTGGCCAAGCCCTATACGGTGGCTGATCTGGATCAGGTTCTGCACACCGTTCTAGCGATACGGCATCCCCGCTGATCAACCGGCAGAGGCGTGTGCGCTGCCGGGTTTTGTATCGCTTGCAGCTTTGCCGGATATGCGCGATGTTTACCCGTTTGCAATCGGAGTTCGTGCCGGTCCACGCACGCAATCGTGAAATCCCAAGAGAGGAGTGCTCCGGATGAGTTTTGTTAACGAGATCAGGGAGCGCTTTCCCCCGATCATTTTATTGCTGGCCCTGCTCTCGGCCTTTCCACCGCTGGCTACCGACATGTACCTGCCGGCCCTGCCGCTGCTGCAGCGGGAATGGCAGGCTCCACTGGTGGCCATTAATCTCACCCTCGTCACCTTTTTCATGACCTATTGCGGCTTTTTGCTTATCTACGGGCCGCTTTCCGACCGCTACGGCAGAAGGCCGCCGCTGCTCGCCGGTGTGGGGCTGTTCATTTTCTCCTGCCTGGTTTGCAGCCTTTCACAGAGTGCCGGCATGATGATCTGCGGCCGGATCCTCCAGGGAGCGGGTGCGGCTGCGGCTTCAGCCATCGTTTTTGCCATCAGCAAAGACCGGTTCACCGGCAAGCAGCGGCAACGAGTGTTTATTCAGATCGGCGTGATTGTCGCCGCCGCACCGATGATTGCCCCGATTCTTGGCGGCTGGATCATCACGCTGTTGTCCTGGCGCTGGATCTTCGTGCTCCAGGCAATTCTGGGGGCCATAGCCTTTGCCGGTATTCTGCGCATGGACGAGTCTCTGCGCCCGGAAACACCGCCCAGTTTATCAGAGGTGGCTTCCAGTTATCTGCGTCTGTTTCGCAACAAGCGGTACATTGTGCTGCTGGTGACCCTTTCCTGCACCTGCGTTCCGGTGTTCGCCTTCATCGGCGGTTCCCCGGACCTCTATATCACCCGCTTAGGCTACGATGAGCGGCAGTTCGGCTATTTCTTCGGCTTCAACGCCCTGGCCTTTGTCCTGGCACCGCTCACCTTTTCCCGCATGGTACGCCACTTCTCGATCATCAGGCTCATGCCTTACGCCTTCACCGGTATGTTTGTCTCTTCGCTGCTCCTCCTGTGTCCATGGATTCCTGATCCTTGGCGACTGACCCTGCCGATGTTCTGTTTGACCTTTTCTTTCTCTTTTTGCAGGCCGGCTGGCAACAACCTAATCCTGGAACAGGTGGATCGGGACACCGGCGCCGCTTCGTCACTGATGGTCTTTTTCTATTTTATGGTCGGAGCCCTGGCGATGTGGTTTTTTTCGTTTGATTGGAACAACAAGATTGTGCTCTTGGGCTGGATGGGTGTGGTTTCGGTATCCGGTACTCTGCTGCTCTGGCAGTTATCGAAGCGTCTCGTCACATTTCCCGTCTCTTCATGATTATTTGCGACATGGATAATGATACTTGTGGGGCACAATGGTTTTTTAAGGTTAAATGAATAGAAAATGAAACGAACCTGAAGCGACTATGAAAATAGTTTACAGTGCCGCAAACATATCGCTTGTAAGCATTTTTCAGAACATCTTGGAAGGATACGGAATCAAGTGCTGGATTAAAAACGAATTTCTCTTTGCAGGAATCGGTGAAATCCCTCCCATTGAATGCTGGCCACTATTATGCGTTAACGATAATGATTTTACGCAAGCAATACGAATTGTAAACGAAGCCCTTTCGGATAAAGATATACCTGTTTGGAAATGTGATTCATGTGGCGAAAATATTGAGGGGCAATTTACAGAATGCTGGAATTGTGGAAAAAGTCGCCCTTTGTAAGGGCTTATTATCCCGTAAAGGGAAGGAAAATGAAATGAAACTCTGGGTAACTCCAAATGGAGACCGTTGGTTATGCGATGAATGCCAGCCTGAATTCGAAGAACAGATTATCGATGAAAAGTGGCGGGCTGCCTTCGAAGAATTGGATCAAATGCTGCGTTGCTCCCATTGCAAACACAGCGATGTGGAAATCCCTGATTGAGGTTGAAGAGGACTTGTGGGTGAATTGCCAATTTACTTTTGGCCTGTTGATTGTTCCGGATGCTCCATCCAAGCATGGACCTTTTTTCTAGCAAGTTCGATATCATTGGTTCGTCGGTTCAGGCATCGGTCTGCGAGAATGTTCAGCTCAATCTCAATCATATTCAGACGACTTCTGTGCTTCGGGTGAAAACAAATTAGAAACGACTTTGGCTGCGGCATCGACTGCCGCCGGCAAGGTCTCTTGAGAACGGCGGCAATACCGTTTCGAGGTCTTTAACTGGCTGTGCACCAAAACCTTGGCCGCCTCATATCGATGCCCCGGAGTTCACCATTTTGCTCATTTAGAAGCGAAATGGGTGTAATGAAAAAAGAAAGGGGCGACTATGTCGCCCCTGAAAATCAATTTCGCACGATAGTGATCGGCGAAATTAATGAGTTGGTAGATTACTTCTTCTGCATTCCCCGCCATTCTTCAATAACTGCTTTGCAACCGGGAGTGGCTTTCTCAAAATTTTCAGGTTTGCTGACGCATCCTCTTCTCCCCCCCCACCAGCTACAACGTCACCGCAGGGGCCACCAGGGGCAATCATAGCCGCGCATTCTTTTTCAAAGTTTGCTCTGTTCGTTGCGTCATCTGCCGCAAAAGCATTGAGACTAAACAATAATGATGCCATCACAACCATAAGGATTTTCATACGTTTCTTCTCCATAAAGGGTAAAAAAACATTAATCAAAATTTCCCCCGAGTATGGCAATAATATGTATGCGTCTGATATAATTTTCAACAAGAAAATAAAATTCTATGCAATATCAGCAATACTTGTGGCGGAATACAGTCCACTCAGGCATGGCAGCAAAAAGCTTACACCATCTCGGTGCTGTTTCATGAATGATTCCACTGTACAACCTGTTGATTCCCCCCTCAAGTCAGCCTGGATCTGCGTTATGTTCCAGACTGATTATCAAAGAAGTAAGTTTTGCTCCGACAACGCTAACGCCAGGAGTTCAGGGGGTAAAGTCGCCCCTGCATGAGTTCTGGTGAAGTCCTCAAGGAAATGCTGCCAGGATCACCGAGTCGACCACATCGATCAGTTCAATGCCGAAGCCTGATTTGGCGCC
>CAVTDN010000018.1:0-47522 GCA_963733595.1 uncultured delta proteobacterium
GGCGGAAGTGCATGGGAATCGAACCCACCTGCCGGGGTATTAGCCCGGTACACCGGATTTGAAGTCCGGGAGCCCCACCAGTGAGCTTTCCACTTCCGACGAGAATGACACCTACTAATTGTATTGACCTGAAAAACAACTTTATTATATAATCTCTCATCAGCCGCAGTCCGGACCAACGGTTCGAAACGGCGACGATCAACCCCGAATTATCAATGGATTGCGAACAACTTATACGTCTCATCAAAGACTGGTATCTCCGGGTCAAGCAGGAAACCATGGCACCTGCCCGCATGATGCAGTTTGTCGACCAGCACGTCAAAGGGTGTTCGACTTGCAATACAGACCTCCTACTCCCTGATGAAGTCGAGAAAATAAGGGAATTTGTGCTGCCGGAATCAAAAATTCCGAAAGCCGTCCGCCCGGCTGACGACAACTCAACTCCGGAAATCTCACCCGACGATGACGAGGTTGAGAGAGAGCGAAGAGTATGTCGATGACAGCGAGGACGATCTGGATGGCGAACTGGAAGAGGAAGATGATTTGAGCGAAGACGATATCGTCTGAACGCAAGATTTTTTCACCCTCGTCCCAAGCAACCTTTTCCGCAGCGCCAGGAAGCGGATTGTCTATGCCGGGTGCGCACACTACGGTTGCCTTGGCTTGGGTTAGCGTGCTGGCTGCAGGCCTCCTCACGGTCACCACCGCTTTCTTCGTTAAACAAGCCCTTTCAATAAAAATCTGTTGAACAACAATCGCCGTCAATATTGACGGCGATTGTTGTTGTTTTGGGGCAGAACGCTTCGACTGCGCCACGTAACAGAGCGGCCCGACACGGTTTCCCCGCCGACATCTCCTTTCTCTCCCGGCCCTGCAGGGGAAAGGCCAACACCACCCCTTTGCTCTTCCCCCATATCTCCTCGTCGTTCACCACCTACACGGCCAAGATCCTTCCCCTGGGTTCGGGTATCGTTGTGCACCACAGTTCCCCATGAATTTCTCTCCGTCGTCACCAGACAGGGTTGTGATTGCCTCGACCGCCTGTGTGACGCAGCTGGCATCTCGCCTTGTTCCTGGTGTCCCCTGCCACTGATGCGCAGATGACTGCTGAAGACCGACCATTACCGGTTCCAGCAGGAATCCCCGACCACCTTCGCGGGAACAACCTCGTTCGTCTTCATTCTGCGCATCAGGCACGCAACCAACAAGACATTGCGCGAAATATGCCGGTATCGGAATCGCGCACAAACAAACTCCGCCTACTGTCAAACGACATACGACTGAGTGACCAGATAGCGGGATGAGGGGCCGCGGCCCGATTTTTTCAGCAACCCCTTGGCGACAAGATCGTGCAAGTCGTATTGGGCGGTGCGAACGGAGATGGAATCGCCGACGGCCGTCTGATATTCGCTGCGGCTGATGCCACCGTTGCGGGCGATGATGCCCCAGGCTTTCTGCTGTCGCGGATTCAACTCCGTCCGCAAGGGCTGTTCCTGTGTACGTCTCTCGCGCTCGTTGCTCGAAGTGGCAGGGGGAAGAGCAGGCATCGGCAAAGGGAGAGGAGCACCAGGTGCCTCCAGTTCCAAGGTCCTGCCCGAACCGGCGGAACCATTGCTGCCTCTCTCATCGAAGAGAACATGCTCGGCCAAGACCAGCTCACTCTCGGTAAAAGCCAGGGTACGGGTGACGCAATTGCGCAATTCCCGGATATTCCCTGGCCAGTCATACTGCAGCATTTTTTCCAGAGCACCTCGGCTGTACCCGACGGGAGCAAGTCCGGAACGGTTCATATTTTCTTCCAAAAAATAGTTGATCAACACCGGGACATCTTCTTTCCGCTCGCGCAGGGAAGGGGTGTTGATGGTGATCACCGCCAAACGGTAAAACAGATCCTCGCGAAACTCCCCCCTCGCTGCGAGCAACAAGAGATCAACATTGGTGGCTGCAATGATCCGGGCATCGAAGGCCACGTCCTGGTCGGAGCCCAACGGCCGGATGCGTCGGACCGAAAGCGCGCGGAGCAGAGCCTGCTGCACCTTGGGCGAGGCATTGCCGATTTCATCAAGATGGAGGGTCCCGCCCGAAGCAGCTATGAAAGCGCCTTTACGGTCGGACTGGGCCTCGGAAAAGGCGCCCTTGACATGACCAAACAGGGCGTCCATGAGCAGATTTTCATCCAACGCGCCGCAGTTGATGGAGATGAACGGCCCTTTCGCCCGGTGACTCACCGCATGGATAGCCTCGGCGGTCAGTTCCTTGCCGGTTCCGGTCTCGCCGACAACGAGGACATCGGCAAGCACGCGCGAGGCCTTGTGAATCTGTTGGCGCAGGTTACGGACAGCCTGGCTGCCGCCGACAATGCCGTAGAGGGGCATGGCCAGCAAACTGGCGTCGAGCAGCGGATTCTTGCGGATTTCCTTCTCCAGGTCAACACGCTGCCGCATGCGATCACCTTCCATGATCCCTTCGTGCAAAAGGGAATCACTGCGCGCAATCTGCAACTGCATGAGAAGGATGTTGATCGAACGCTGGAACTGATTGATTTCAACAAAAAGGGGGCCAATGGCCAGAGGCGTGTCGTCATCGCCGCCGGCCCTCACCTCGACCGCCTCGAGCAGCAGTTCCAGCGGCCGGCAGATGCGCCGGCTGACGAAATACATGCCGATGAACACCAGCAGTATACCGCCGGCCAGACAGATGGCAAGGATACCGGCGATTCGGTTGGTCGAGGCCATGAAGACAAAACTGGTGTCAATGCAGCCGATGCCGCCGATTATTCGTGGTGTATCTGGTTGTTCCGCAAACACTATGGGGACATAGCTGAGATAGACGGTTCGATCACTGTCAGTGGTTTCTAAGAAGGGGCGCATGACCAGCATCTGCCCCGACCTCCCGGCCTGGATGTCCGAAAGCATCGCCCAATAGAGTTCGTGCACAGCAGCAGGGCGAAAGGCCGCTGCAAAGCCTGGCCGCCCGACATCTCCCTGTAATCCAGTTCGCAGTTGATCAACGGACAGGTCGCTCTTCTGCTGTTCTGGCGATTCCGATTGAAAGAGGAGCCAACCCGAGGCGTCAAAGAAAAAACTCTTCTTTTGCTCGTTGTCTTGCGGAAAGAGAAAGAGCGGCGATTGTCCGGAAGTATGCAGCGAGAGAATATCGCGCAGGCGTGGCAGGTCAAGCGAGAGGGTCAAGAGACCCTGATAGGTTTCATTGCTGTCATACACCGGCGTGGTGAGGCGAATGACGTGCATGCTGAGAGCACCCATTGCCCCCTGGACATGCACAGAGGGGTAGGCCGCCTCCATGGGTTCACTGATCTGGACATATCCCGCCGGCTTGCCGGCCAACTGGTCGCGACTGGAAAAGATGCCGAATTTCGCGCCTTGCGCCTGATCCAAGGGGACAGAAACCACGGTTGCGCCGGTATTGACGAGGACAAAGCGCTCCTTGGCGGTTAGTCCCTGAAAAGCGATTTCCCTGTAGCGGCCCCGCTCCTCCGGGGGTTTGGCTTCCAGGTAGCGGGCCATCGATTCCGGCGCCAGGGGCGTGCGGGTGAGAAATTCCAGTTCATAGCGGGCCGCAATGAGCAACTGATTGATTTCATTGGCTTGGGCCAAAGCGCGAATCTGGGCGTTCCGGCAATAGGCCTGATCCAGATACATCGAAAAAATATTATAGGTGATGACCACCGTGGCCGTCAAAATGGCACCGACCAGCAGGGTGCCGAACAGCACGAGAAACTTACCGATGCTCCAGGCGTAGATCGTGTTTTCGGCCTGGATCAACGGGTCAAACAGGGGGGGATGGGAATAGCGCATCGCTCTTGCTCCTTGCGGCATAATCGTGCCATATCGCGAAAACAGAACAATTCGCTATCACGAATGACGATAAAGCGCAATAAAAATCATGCATTGTATTGATTTTAAACGCTTATTTTTTTTGCGTCAATCATGGCACGGCATTTGATAGTGACTGGGCAGCTCCTTTTTCTTATCGGGCACCGCACTCCCCCTTTGGAGAAAGCACAGCCGGTCTGAGCGCCCAGAATTCCCCCTCTGCCGCGCTCAGATCTTACCTCATGACCAACCCCGGCACAGGAACAACCGGGATAGTAAAGCCGATAGCAACCAAACAACCAAGGAGGAAGGAAATGAAGAAACGATTACAGTCGTTATGGTGGGCAGTCCTGGCGCTCATGCTGTTCGCCCCGAGCCTGGCCCTGGCAGCCGGCGGTGGTGGCGCACCTATCATCATTGTGGCGGATACCCGTACGCTTACTGGTGTCATGGCCTGGTGGGCCAACATGTACAATGAAAGTCATGTCCAGTTCACGATCCTGACCATCATCCTCATTCCGTTGACCGGTGTCGCTTTCGGCGTCATCGCGGACATCATTATGGGATGGATCGGCATTGACCTGAAAAACCGCGAACTGGCGGAACATTAATTCGAATCGAAGGAGATTCCCATGGAATGGCTTTATGTACTCATGCCCATTGCGGGCGTTAAAATCTTCTGGCCCGGCCTCATCATCCTCGGCATCGGCGTTGGCATCATCGGCGGCTTTTTCGGCATGGGCGGCGCCTGGATGGTCACCCCCGGCCTCAACATCCTCGGCTTCCCCATGGCCTTTGCCATCGGCACCGACATCGCCCACATGGCGGGCAAATCGCTGATCTCCACCATGCGTCACGGCAAGTTCGGCAACGTGGACTATAAACTCGGCATCATCATGCTCGTGGGTACGGTTGTCGGTTTTGAGGCCGGGGCCCAGATGGTCATGTGGCTGGAGCGACTGGGTTCGGTTGAAAAGGTCGTCCGCTGGATCTATATCGCCCTGCTGGCCTTCATCGCCTGGATGGTCTTCCACGATGTCAAAAAGCGCGCTGACAAACAAAAGGCCGCCGCAGCCAGGGGTGAAGACAGTCGATGCCCTCGCCACCGGCGTTGAATGGCACAAGACCCTCCATAAAATCAAGATCCCGCCGATGGTTCACCTGGAAGTTGCAGGCATCTACTGCAGCGCCTGGCTGCCGATCTTCGTCAGCTTTTTCACCGGCTGGCTGGCTGGTATCCTCGGCATCGGCGGCGGTTTGATCCGCATGCCCGCCCTGATCTACATGATCGGCTGCCCGACCCACGTTGCCGTCGGCACCGACCTCTTTGAGGTTGCCATCTCCGGTCTCTACGGTGCGGGCTCCTTTACCTACAAAGGACGCACCGAGCTGGTCGCCGCCATGATCATGCTGATCGGCGCCGCCATGGGCGCCCAGGTCGGCGCAGTGGCCACCAAGTACATCAAGGGCTACGGCATCCGCATCGCCTTCGGCCTGGCGGTCATCGGCTGTGCAGTCTCCATTCTGATGAAGCTGGTGCAGCCCTGGGTTCCGGAGTACAAGGCCGCCCTCGACGTTGGCGCCACGGTGCTGGTCCTTGGACTGGTCTTTTGTATGTCGGCGTACATTTTTGTCCGGATGGTCGCAGGGGTCAAAGAAGAACTGCGCCGCAAGCAGAGTGCCTAACCAGAAGAACGCACAAGGAGATACTACCCATGAAGATAAAAAACATATTGCTTTCCCTTGCCGCTGCCTCCCTGGTTTTGACCCTCGCGGGATGCAATGAAGATTACCCCAAGGTTGAACAGGGTCGGACCGTCGCCTTCAATAAGGATACCAAAGAGGTGACCCTGATCCATGACAGCGCCAATGATGCCGCCAAACCGGTGTACGACGTCCTGCCGCCTTCGGTCTTCAAGCTGCCGGTTGATCCTGCGGAAACCGGGCCCGAGCCCAAGGCCGGCCAGCGGCTCAAACTGGATACCGACAAGAAAATAATCGTTATTTTCGACACCAAGACCCAGAAAATAGTCAGTATTCCGATCAACATCACTGACCTGCAGCACAAGATCGAGAAGGATCACCCGTTTGTATGGGACAAGGAAGCAAACAAGGCCAAGAAGTTCCCGATGGTTGACAAGGAAAAGAAAACCGTTACACTCTATTCCGGTCGCCAGAAGATGTTCTGCACCTTCGCACTTCCGGAGGCCTACAGCACCTACCCTGACAGCACCTGGGACGCAGGTGATGAGGTGCGGCTGACCTACCGGGTTCCCGGCCAGTCACTGCGCTTCATGAACATCACCAGAACAGATATTTACAAGAAGTAAGAACCGATCAGCGGGCGGGGCACAAGCCTCGCCCGCTTCCCCCAACGAGAGGTTGATCATGTCGGAATATAAATTCTTTCTCTTCCACAAACTGCTGGTGGTCGGGATCAACTGCCTGGTGCTCGTGGCTCTGTTCATCGCCATGTACCATGCCTCGCTCGACCCGGACACCTTTACCCCGACCTTTTTTAAAACCCTGTTCTCCCTGCTCATCCCCACCTTTCTGCTCGGTTTCGGCGTTAAACGCTTCCTCGGCAAACGCCGTCCCGCCCTGGCATGATCGCCGGCGCCCGGTTTGTTCTCTGGCAGAGGCGCGCCGGCATCCTGGCCATGGTGCTCCTGGTCGGAGCTCTACTGTCGCTGGCTGATGCCCTGGTCGGCGGCCTCAAGGGAAACCAGACCGCCATTGAACTCATCCCGGACAGCCGCTTTCTGATCAGCGGTCCCATGCCGGCCAAAACCGAGGCGATCAAGGATTTCGTCATTGACGGACAACCGGCGGACGGTTCAGTTCGCCTGGTTCCTGATACCATCTATACCGGCTACTGGTTCGGCGGTTCGATGTGGCGCGGCGCCATCGAGGTTGATCCTTTTGCCCGGGAAGGCAGCTTTGTCATCTCCGTCAAGGACCGATTCGGTGAAAAACAGAACCCGGCCCTGGTGTTCAATGTCAGGATCTGGCCCGACCAGGCTACCCTCAATGCCCATTCAAGCTCCTTGCTCACCCGAACAACCAACCGCAGTCCGTATCTTTTTGCCGTTAGCCTGCTGCTCTGCGGTTTGGCAGCCGGGGGCGCGAATTTCATCCTGGGATGGCTCTGGGTCAGGCACATCAGCGCCCATGACTGCGGCGAGATTTACAAACTGCTCCGGACGGAACGGGGCACGGAAATCACCTGCGACCTTCGATGCGCCAAAGCTGTGCAACCCGGCCTGGAGGCCGCCATTTTCCGGCCAATGGGCGAACACCTCTGTGCGGCCACGGTCTTGAGCTGCGAAAACGGCGAGGTGCTGATGCTGGTCAGTGAACCCGGCCTCGTCCGCCTCGGCGATGTCGCCTGCGTCCAGCTGGCGGCATTGGAACATTCGCCCTCCTGACGACAGCGGTGATTTTGAAAAGTAATTGACAACCACGACCATGCTTTGTAGTGATTACAGGCGGATAACAGGGAGTGAACTGGAACGGTTGCAGCGTTTGCCCGCGAGCTTAACGACAAAAATCACCACGACATGACGCAGGAAGCATCCGGACAATCTGCGATTCAACGCATTTTTTCTCAGCGCACGCTTCTCCCTCTCCCGATCGGACTGCCGAAAGCAGCCTGACGGCGCTAGCCTAAGGATACGACAATGGACAGAAACTATCGCAAACTCTGGTGGCAGCACTGCCTGGCCATCATCTGCTTTTCCGTCATCCCGCTCCTCTTTGTCAACATCTCCCTCTATGCGCTTTTCGACAAGATCTACACCGAAAAAGTAATGGAGAACCTGCGGAGCACGGCTGAAAACCGGCGCGACGCCATCGATCTGTTTTTCAACGAACGCATTGCCCAACTGTACACCGTCGCCAACACCAACTCCTTCCAGGAAATGACCGACGAGGCCAATCTCGGCCGGGTGTTTGAGATCATGCATACCAAGTCCAACTCCTACATGGACATCGGCATCATCGACAGTGAAGGCCGCCATCTCTCGTACGTGGGTCCTTATTACGACCTGCTCAAACAGGTCAACTACAAGAACGAACCCTGGTTCAGCGCGGTTAAGGCCCAAGGCATCTACATCAGCGACATTTTCATGGGCTACCGCAAGGTGCCGCATTTCATCATCGCGGTCATGGTCCGGGAGAAAAGCACCTCCTGGATTCTCCGGGTGACGATCAACCTGAAAAATATCGACGACATCATCCACAAGGCCTGGCTCGGCAAACTGAGCGACGCCTTTATCGTCAACAGCAAGAATGTCCTCCAGACCCGACCGCGATTCGGCGGCGATTTTCTCGAAACCCCGGCATTCCCCGAATTTTCCACTGATTCGCTCAAACCCCACGCCTATCCTGATTACTCCGCCGTCATGGCCACCAAGGTGGAACGGCTGGCCCATAACGGCGTCGACGCCTTTTTTGCTGCCGTTCCCGTTCACAACACCAAGTGGATTCTGGTGATCAAGGAAAGCCCCGATGAAATCCTGTCACCGCTGCTGAAAGGCAAGTACTGGATGGCTTTATTCACTGCCCTCGGTCTGGCGATCATTGCCACCGGTGCAGCCCTGTTCACCAACACCCTGATCAACCGAATCAAGAAAACCGACCTTGAGAATGCGACCAACTCCGACATGCTGCTCCAGGCCAACAAAATGATCGCGCTCAGCAAGATGGCTGCGGGCATCGCCCATGAGGTCAACAACCCCCTGGCCGCAATTGCCGAAAAAGCGGGCTGGATGAAGGATCTGCTCGCCGAGGAAGACATTGCCGGCAGCAAGAATTTCGCCGAATTCAACGAATCGGTCGACAAAATTGAACAGCATGTTGACAGGGCCCGTAAAATCATCCATAACCTGCTCGGATTTGCCCGCCGGATGGAACCGGCCAAAGAAAAAATCAACGTCAATAACCTGCTCGACGAAACCACCGGCTTTTTGGAAAATGAAGCCCGGTATGTCAATATCCACATCGAGAAAAAGTACGCAGAGAATGTGCCGGTTATCACCAGCGATCTCTCCCAGATCCAGCAGGTGGTCCTCAACCTGCTCAATAATGCCATCGACGCCATCGCTCATGACGGCACAATCACCGTTTCCACCCGATACCTGGAGAAAACCAGCGAGGTGGAGATCAATGTCGCCGATACGGGTCCAGGCATCGCGGAAAGCGAGTTGAATAAAATTTTCGATCCATTCTTTACGACCAAGGAAGTCGGCAAAGGTACCGGCCTCGGGCTTTCAATATCGTACAGCATCATCGAAAAACTGGGCGGTAAAATCAAGGTGCAGAGCAAGGTAGGCACGGGGACGGTCTTCACCCTCCTCCTGCCGAAACATTAAAGGGACATGATGGATACATTGCGGGTGTTGATTGTCGATGACGAGGATGATTTTCGAGAGACCATTGTCAAACGGCTGAATGCGAGAAAAATTCAGGCGGAAGGGGCGGCCAGCGGCATCAAGGCCCTGGAGGTAGTAAAAGACAAAGATTTTGATGTCATTGTCCTGGACGTCAAGATGCCGGGCATGGATGGCATCGAAACCCTGCGGCACATCAAGAAGATGAAGCCGGAGATCGAGGTGATCATGCTGACCGGGCACGCCTCGGTGGAATTCGGGCTCAAGGGCATGCAGCTGGGGGCCTTTGACTATGTGATGAAGCCGGCGCCGCTCAATGAGCTGCTCGACACCATCGGCCAGGCCTTCAACAAAAAACGCGGCCTGTTGCATTAACCTTCAACAACAGCTTCCTCTTGGCAGCCCTGCCCTCGTCCGGCCGCCACCGGATGGAACAGAACCCGGCACTGCGTCTGCGTTCGGACAGCGGAACACCGTGACAACTCCGTGACCGGGAGGCGTAGAAAAAATCTATGAGAGTCTGGGACACCAGCCATCTGCTCGATGACATCCCGGCAAGCAAAAGCGATGCCGCCGAACATGTCTACGACCCTGCCGACAGTCAGGCCAACCTGGGCCGCATCCGGCAGCATTTCAAGCAACTCCAGACCCGTTTGATCCTCGGCCTGGTTCTGGGTTTTCTCCTGCCCAACGCCCTGCTTTCCGCCTATTTTCATTTCCAGTTCACCCACACCCTGAAACAAAGCGCCAAGCTCAATCTGGAGGCAGTCGCGGAAAGCCAGAAAAACACCATCGATCTCTACCTGCAGGAACGGGTGGTCAATCTCTACAACTTGTTTCACAGCAAGGAATTCTCCCTCAAACCCACCCCGGAGCACATGGAGAACTCGCTGGGCAACCTGAAACAGTACAACGACGGCTTTGTCGATGTCGGGTTCTTCGACTCCAAAGGGGTTCAAATAGGCTACGCCGGCCCTTTTCCCTCACTGCTGGGCAAGGACTACAGCAAGGAAAGCTGGTACCAGGCCCTGCTGAAAGAGAACAAGAGCTACCTGATCAGCGACATCTACCTCGGATTCCGCAATGTTCCCCATTTCACCATCGCCACCAAACAGGTGTTCGACGGTCGCACCTATGTGATGCGCGCCACTCTGGATCCGGACAAACTCTATATCTTCCTGCGGGCCATCAGCCAGGGCAAGGAGGTGGAGTCCACCCTCATCAACCAGCAGGGACAATATCAGGTGGTGGATCCGGGCCGCAGTCAACTCCCCGGAAGAAGAGCTTATATTCCGCCGGTGACCGAGGCGGCGGGGGTCGAAGAGATCCAGTCTGATGATCAAACCATGCTGATTGCCCATTCCTGGCTCAAGGAAACCCCCTGGGCGCTGCTGGCCATGCAGCCGCTGGCCGTGGCCCAGGCCGGCATGATCAAGGCGCGCCTGGTGCTGACCATCAGCCTGATCATCATCAGCCTGCTGGTCTCAGCCATGATCTTTTTCACCATTAAAAAACTGGTCAGCAGGGCACGGCGCATGGCCGAAAAAGGCCAGCAACTGCAGGAAATGCTGGCCCATGCCTCCAAGCTGGCCTCCATTGGCGAACTGGCTGCGGGAGTTGCCCACGAGATCAACAATCCGCTCGCGATCATCATGGCCACCAGCGGCGTTATCCGGGACATGCTCAACCCGGAATTTGAACTTGATCACAGCCCGGAAGCCATCTGCAAGGAACTCTCAGTGATCGACACCGCCGCCGACCGCGCCAAGGGCATCACCCGCAAGCTGCAGGACATGGGCAAGAGCCGCACCCCTTCCGTCGTGGAATGTGATATTAACGCCCTGGTCGAAGAAGTGGTCAACCGGCTGAAAAAGGTGGAATTCAAGCCCAAACACATCGAAGTGGTCAACAATCTCAATGCCGACTTGCCCCATATCCTCGCTGAACCGGAACCACTGCGCCAAGTCTTCACCAACATCCTGATCAATGCCGGCGACGCCATATCCGACAAGGGCACAATCACTCTCTCCACCGAATCAAAAGAAGGTATGATCTGGGTGACCATCGCCGATACCGGCAAAGGCATCTCCACTGAAAATCTGCAACGTATTTTCAACCCCTTCTTCACCACTAAGGGCGGCGGCAAAGGGACGGGACTAGGCCTGAGCATTGCTGCCAGTATCGTCAAATATCTCGGCGGAACCATCAAAGTGAACAGTATCCGGGGAGCGGGCAGTTCGTTTACCGTCCTGCTCCCGATCAATGAACAGGCAAAAAAAGCCATTAGACAACACGACAAATAAGCGACGCATGGACAAGATTGAACGAAACTTCAAGGTATTGCTGGTTGATGACGAGGATATTTTCCGCGAGGCCACGGCCCGCCAACTGACGGTCCGGGGCTTTATCGTGCACTCGGCCGACAGCGGCGAGGCGGCTATCGAGCAGGTGAAAAACGATCCTCCCGAGGTGGTGGTCCTTGATCAACAGATGCCCGGAATGCACGGCTCGGAAACCTTCATCGAAATCAAGAAGATCAATCCGCTGATCGAGGTGATTATGCTCACCGGCAATACCAGCGTCGACAACGCCATCGAGCTGATGCAGTTGGGGACCTTCGATTATCTGATGAAG
Source organism: uncultured delta proteobacterium (assembly GCA_963733595.1). Lineage (GTDB taxonomy): Bacteria > Desulfobacterota > Desulfobulbia > Desulfobulbales > Desulfobulbaceae > Desulfobulbus. The sequence goes on from CAVTDN010000018.1 coordinate 11,861, forward strand.
CCGATCAACATCGACGAGTTGCTTTACAAAATCGAAGATGCCTACACCCGGAAAAAACTCAACGAAAAGCAGCAGCAGGAACCGAACCAGTAAAAGCCGATCCAGGCTTTTACATACTCCCTGCCATTGTTGCCGATAAAGGCGCTCCATGCTGAAAAAACTGGTCACGTTCTCAAAAAAATTCTTCTTCCTCAACCAGGAGGAGAATGATCCAGCTCTGGAATCCGAAGAGATTGAAGCCCTGCGGCTGACCTTCAAATCCCGTTACCACAGCTTCAAACAACTGCTGGCCGCCAACAACAGAATTCTCGACGGCATGGCCGACATCGAACGGGCCCTGCAGGGCAATGAGTCTTTCAGCATGTCCTTCGTCCAGACGCACTGCACCTCGATTTCGGTCAATGTATTCCGGATGATCAATGCCATGGAGAACATTTCCCCCGGAAAATACACTGCCCTCAAGGACAGTTTTGTCGCCATTCAAAAACGGATCGACAGCCTGCTCGGCGCCAAAAAACAGAATCCCGACAAACGGCTGGTCATTCCCCTGGAGGCGTTGGCCAGCACAATGACCGGTCTGGTTGGCGGCAAGATGGCCAATCTCGGTGACGTTAAAAACAGAATCCATATGAACGTGCCCGATGGCTTTGCGATCACCGCTGCGGCCCACGACATGTTCATGCAAGCCGACGGCCTGCAACGGGAAATCGACCGGCTCTTCCAGGTGGCCGGTTCCGACGAGGACCGCAATCTTGACCTGGTAAGTTCCCAGATCCGCCAGCTGATCATGTCCGCCGAGGTGCCGGAACCCATCTACCTTGCCGTGGTCGAGGCCTACACCCGGATGAAGGAGGCCAACAACGGCCAGGAAATCCGGATGGCGGTTCGGAGCAGCGCCTTCGGTGAGGATTCCGAGAACACCTCCTTTGCCGGCCAGTACCGCAGTGAGCTCAACGTCGGTTTTTCCCAGTTTTTCTACTACTACAAGCAGGTGATGGCCTCCAAGTACAGCGTCCAGGCCATTACCTACAAAATCAGCCGCGGTTTCCGGGACGAGGATATCTCCATGTGCGTCGGCTGCCTGGCCATGGTCGATGCTGTTGCCGGCGGCGTCATCTATACCTGCAACCCGCTGGACGCCAAGGATAATGCTCTTTACATCAACTCGACCTGGGGCCTGCCCAAGGCAGTGGTCGACGGCAATGACCTCTGTGATCTGTTCGTGGTGTCCCGCGACGACGACCTGACCATCCTGCGGCGGGAGGTACGGGAGAAAGGATATAAGATCGTCTGTTTCGAAAGCGAGGGATGCATTCGCACCGAAACCGAAGGCGATCTCGCCAGCTCCCCTTCCCTCACCGATGAACAGGTGCAGGAACTGGCCGACCATGCGATCCGCATCGAGCAGTACTACGAACTACCCCAGGATATCGAGTGGGCCATCGACGCCGAAGGCAAGGTTTTTATCCTCCAAACCCGCCCCTTGCAGCAGATGGAAGCGGTCCTGCCCGGACCGGAGCTCGATCTCAAGCGGTTTGAGCCGTCCCTGCTGGTCGAGGGCGGCATCAACGCCAGCCCCGGTGTCGCCTGCGGCAAAGTCTACAAGGTGCGAAAGAAGGTCGACATCCTCCAGTTTTCCGAAGGTTCGATCCTGGTGGTGGAGCAGGCCCTGCCCACTTGGGCGCCGCTGGTCGCCCGCGCCGCTGCGGTGGTTTCCGAGCAGGGGGGGTTCGCCGGGCATCTGGCCAATGTCGCCAGGGAATTCGGCATCCCCGCCATTTTCGGGGTCAGCGGGGCCATGGACCGAATGAACAACGGCGATGCGGTCACGGTGGCCGCCGACCTCGGGCGGGTCTATCTGGGCAACATCGGCCCCCTGCTCGAATGGACCCGTCCGGAACCCAAGCTGATGCTCGGCAGCCCGGTGTACGAGTCGCTCAAGGAGGTCAGCCGGCAGATCATCCCCCTCCATCTCCTCGATCCGGAATCGCGGGACTTTGTCCCCCAGAACTGTCAGACCTTCCACGACATCACCCGCTTCATCCATGAAAAATCAGTGATGGAGATGTTCAGTTTCGGCAGGGATCACAGTTTTTCCGAACGATCGAGCAAGCAGCTCCATTACCGGGTGCCGATGAACTGGTGGATCCTCAACCTCGATGACGGCTTTACCCACGAAATTCACGGTAAATACGCCAAGCTGGAGGACATTGCCTCCATCCCGATGCTGGCCTTCTGGGAGGGATTTGCCGCTATTCCCTGGGACGGTCCGCCGGCGATGGACGGCAAGGGCATGACCTCGATCATGTTCCGCTCGACCATGAATACCGCCCTGGTGCCGGGCATCAAATCCAAATACGCGGATCGCAACTATTTCATGGTCTCGAAGAACTACTGCACCTTGAGTTCCCGCCTGGGGTATCACTTTTCCACCATGGAGGCCATGGTCAGCGAGCGTTCCGGCGAAAACTATCTGGGCTTCAAATTCAAGGGTGGGGCCGCCGACTTTGAACGCTGCCTGGGCCGGGTGAATTTCATCAAGGAGATCCTGGAGCGGTACGGCTTCCGCGCCACGGTGAATGCCGATAATGTCGACGCCCGCACCGAGGGCCACGACATGGAGTACATGATCAGTCGGCTCAAGATCCTGGGCTACCTGACGCTTCACACCCGTCAGCTCGACATGATCATGGGCAACAGCGGCCTGGTGACCTATTACATGAACAAACTGACCAAGGACATCGATTCGCTGCTCGCGTGACAGACCATGCCGGCAACGACCGGGGGGAAGAACGCGAATGGTCGCAGCTTAAACCATGGGGGAACAATGAAACAGGTATTGCGCACACTCTGTATGGCCGCGTGCTTCATGCTGGCGACAAGCGGCCTGGCCGCGGACAAGACCACGGTCAAGAAAAACGTCGATGACATGGTCGCCGCCATCAACAGCGGCAAGGCCGCCACCAGTTACGCTGCCGATGCGTACACCCCGTATGCCTTTGTCATGGAACCCAGCGGCAAGCTGATCGTCCATCCCTATCTTGCCGGAGAGTTTCTCCAGGAAAAGGCCGACCCGGTCTATACTGCTCTGCAGCAGGCAACGCCGGACGGGGTCTGGGTGACCTATTTCTGGAAAGGGGCAGAGAAAGAGACGTATGTGCGCCGAACGAAAAACAACCTGACTGTCGGCAGCGGCAACTGAAGGCACGGCCACGAACCTCCCCTGAAAAACGACAACAAGGGTGGCGCAACGATGGGACGACTGAAAGGGGGCAATGCAGCGCATCACCCAGCAAGTGTGAGGGAAACCTCTTGACCGAAGGCAGCGAAATTCAACCCCCCCTCAACTTGGACGCAATCCCGGCCGATTCCGCGCCACCGGCCGGCATGCAGAATGAATCTTAGCGCAGGAAGATGCCATGCCCACCATTCTCGAAAATCTCAGAAAATTGTTCACGGATATACGGAACAGGAACGGCTCGGGCCAGCCCGGCAATCCTTCGGAGATGAATACGCTGTTCCGTTTCAGATACGCCCTGTTCAAGGAACTGCTGGCTGCCAACTCCGAACTGCTTACCGCTCTGTCCGACATGGACGAAAAACTCAAAGGCGAACAGGTCTTTGGCCTGACCTATATCAACAATCAGCTCAACAAGTCCCTCAAACACGCTTTTCAGATGGTCAAAAGCCTCAATGTCATGTCCGGCAGCAAGCATCGCGACCTGTATGCCTCGCTTGAACGGATCAACGGTCAGATCAAGGCGATCATCGAGGAAAGAAAGGCCGAACAGGCACCCCATGCCGTCATGCCTTACGGACAGATCTTTCTCAAGGATGCCGACTGGGCCGGCGGCAAGAATGCCAATCTCGGGGAAATCAAAAACAGCCTCAACATCCCCGTTCCCGAGGGCTTTGCCATCACCACCAAAGGATTTCACGACTTTTTCGAGTACAATGATCTCAAGGAAGAGATCATCAAGCAAAAAAACCTGATCTACGTCAACGAGTTCGACCTGTTGAACAGCCTGAGCGCCGAGACCATGGAACTGGTCAAGGCAAAACCCCTGCCACCCGAGTTGGAGCAGGAAATTCTCTCGGCCTGTGAAAAAATCTGGGGCGATGACCCCACCGTTCTGGTGGCCATGCGGAGCAGCGCCGTGGGCGAGGACGGCGACATCTCCTATGCCGGGCAGTATCTGACCCTGCTGGGCGTGACCCGATCCGAAATCTGCGAGGCCTACAAGTCGATCATCGCCAGCCTGTACTCGGCCCGGTCGCTTTCCTATCGCAGTTCCAAGGGCGTCTACGATGAGGACCTGGCCATGGCCGTGGCCTGTCTCAAGATGGTCGACTCCCAGGCCAGCGGCGTGCTCTACACCCGCCACCCCTACGACATCACCAATGAAAACATCCTGATCAACGCCGTCTGGGGGCTCGGTCCCTACGCTGTCGACGGGGTGGTTACGCCGGACGCCTACACCGTGTCCAAGGATGAACATCTGGCCCTGCTGGAAAAAAATGTGGCGGTCAAGCCGGTGCAACTGGTCCTCAGCACGAAGGGCGGGGTTGAAGAGCGACCTGTTGCTCCGGAGCAGCAGGGTGCGCCCTGCCTCAACGACGACCAGATCCGAACCTTGGCCGGCTATGGCGCCGCCCTGGAAAAACACTACAAATGCCCCCAGGATGTCGAATGGGCATTGGCCCCGGATGGCAACCTGCTGATTCTCCAATCACGGCCGTTGAAAATTCAGAGCCCCAAAGATTTCTGCCTGCTCAAGGCTGCGCCCCTTGAGGGCTACAGGCTCCTCATCGACAGCAGCGAGATCGCCTCCCAGGGGGTGGGTAACGGACCGGTTTTTCATGTCCGGGCGGTGGAAGACCTGGCCAATTTCCCGCCGGGCGGCGTGCTGATTGCCCGGCATTCATCACCGGAATATGTGTTGATCATGCGCACCTGCGGCGCCATCATCGTTGAGGCGGGAAGTGTCAGCGGCCACATGGCGGCGCTGGCCCGCGAGTTCAATGTGCCGACCATCATCTCCTCCCAGCCGGTGATGGACCGGATACCGCCGGGCATGGAGGTGACGGTGGACGCCTATACGGGCAGGGTGTACGAGGGCACGGTCCACGAACTGCTGGCCGCCGTCAAGAAGGACGAAGCCCACATGAAAGGGACACCGGTCTACGAGCAGTTGCAGCGGATTGCCAAGCACGTCATCCCCCTGAACCTGGTCAACCCCGATGCCCCCGAATTCACGCCGGCCGGCTGCGCAACCCTGCACGACCTGGCCCGCTACTGCCACGAATTCTCCTACAAGGAGATGTTTCAGATCAGCGATCTGGCCTCCAAGTTCCACGGCTGGTCGCTCAAGCTGGACGCCGCCCTGCCCATGGATATCCACCTGATCGATCTGGGTAACGGGCTCAAGGAGGATGCCACGGTAAAATGGAACGCGGTCAAGATCGACGAGGTCGTCTCCGCCCCCTTCAAGGCCCTGCTGGACGGCATGCTCTGCAAGGACGTCCATGGACTCGAACCCCGGCCGGTCAATTTTTCCGGCCTGCTGTCGGTGATGCGGGAGCAGTCGATGGCTCCGGGCCATGTCGGCGAACGGTTCGGCGACCGCAGCTATGCGATCATCGCCGACAAGTATCTCAATTTCAGCTCGCGGGTGGGGTATCATTACAGCGTCGTCGACGCCTATTGCGGCGATACGATCAACAAAAACTATATCACCTTCACCTTCAAGGGCGGCGCCGCCGACGATGTCCGCAAAAACAGGCGGGTCAGGGCCATATCGCTCATCCTGGACCAGGAAGGCTTCAAGGTCAACGTCAAGGGCGACAAGGTGGATGCGCGGCTGCAGAAATATCCCAAATCCTACATCGAAAGCCGCATGGATATTCTAGGCCGCCTGCTGATCTTTACCCGCCAGCTCGACATGCTCATGACCACGGAAAAAAGCGTGCAATGGGCTGCGGACAATTTTGTGGCCGGCAATTATAAACTTGTGGCGCCGCCCTCGGACACCTGAGGGCCGCGCTTTTGTTCCAACCCAGGGTGTAAATGCCCCTGACTACCTCAACCGGGGAGGAAAACCATGCAAAATCTCATACTCCTGATTATTATCATTGGCTCCATCATTATCGGCCTCGCCATCGGCATCCGGATGAGAAACAAACGGAAATAGCCGATGGGCCGGCAGTACAGCCCCGATGCCGCCAGTGATGGAGCAAGGAAACCGCCATTTCTTTGTGGAAGAAGGGATGACAATCCGGCAGCACCGGTTGTCATTTACGCTCCTACCTCAACGACAACAATGCCATGCGCGAAAAATTGAAAAACTACCACAGGTTGAAAAGGCTTCTCTCTATTGGCTTTTTTGCCAGCGGCATCATCCCCATTCTCATTATTGCCTCAGGCTCGATCTACAACTTCAAGGAGTTGTCGATCAATGACATCGAATCAACGGTCCGACAGGTGGCGGAACATCGCAACGATGTGATCGACACCTTTCTCGAGAGCCAGGTCAATTTTCTTTCAACCCTGGTGAACCTCTATCAGCGCGATTATTTGAAAGAGCAGGAAAATTTCAACAAATTGTTTCTCGCCGTCAACCGGGAAGGCAAGGAAGGGGAGATCGTCGACCTGCAACTGATCGACACCAACGGCAAGCAACTGGCCTATGTCGGACCGTACCAGGAAAAAGTGCAGGGCAAGGACTATAAAGAAGCGCCCTGGTTCAACCAGGTTCTGGTGCGCGGTACCTATGTGAGCGATGTTTTCAGCGGTTTCCGCAACTATCCCCACTTCGTCATCGCCCTGACCGATCCGCTGAAAACCTTTGTCCTGCGGGCGACCATCAACTCCGGCATCTTCAATTCACTGCTGTACAGCGCCCAGATCGGCCCCAACGGTGACGCCTTCATCCTCAATTCCAACGGCGAATTTCAGACGCCCAGCCTGCAAAAAATCGACCAAGCTCGACGAGATGGAAATCAAAATGCTGAAACACCATTCCGGTACGGAAATCATCCACCGACGACGAATTCCTCTATGCCAGCAAATGGCTGAACGGCAACATGTGGCTTCTGGTGATCAAGACCAAGATCACCGATAGCCTGGAAGGATACTACAAGTACCGCAATCGCATCATTTTCATCGTCCTCATCACCGCCGCCCTTTTTCTGTTCATCGCCAGCGGCATCAGCCGGTTCATCGTCGAACGAATCCAACGGACCGACCGGGAACAGACTGCCCTTGACCAGCAGATGGCGCATATCGAGAAAATGGCGAACATCGGCCGGCTGGCCGCCGGCATCGCCCATGAAATCAACAACCCGCTGCAACTGATTCAGATGCAGGCAGGATGGATCGACGAACTCCTGCAGGAAGAAAAGCCCGGAGCAAGTCGCAAATCTGGAGGAATACCGGAACATCGGTGGGCAAGATCAAGCAGCATGTCAACCGCGCCGGCACCATCACCCACCGCCTGCTCGGATTCTCGCGAAAAATCAGCTCCGAATACGATGTCCAGCTCAATGAGCTCATCCAGGAGACCATTTCCTTCCTCGAAAGCGAAGCGAACAGCAACAACATTATTATCAACCTGCAATTCGACGAGGAACTGCCGATGATCAGAACCGACGGGGCCCAGGTGCAGCAGGCTCTGCTTGAACCTGATCGAAAACTCGCTGGATGCGGTCGGATCGGGAGGACAGATCGACATCATTACCTCCCGAAACATGCCAAGGAGGTCAGTATGCAGATCGCGACAACGGTCCCGGAATCAAACCCGAAATCCTGGAAAAAATTTGGGAGCCGTTCTTTACCACCAAGGAGGCCGGAAAAGGCACCGGCCTGGGGCTCTCCATCTGCAGCGATATCGCCCATAAACTGGGCGGTACCGTCACCGTCGAAAACAGGCCGCAAGGCGGCGCTCTTGTTTACCCTCAAGCTGCCTCTGAGGGGGTAACCGAAAAACCGGCCCGGCCGCGCATCGGTGTTTCCCTGAAGAAAACCTCTGCAAATGAGGTCAACAAGCCGTTGATAACTTGCACTCCTTCAGGAAACATGAGACAGAGCGAGTGAGCGACTGAAATTAAAAAGAAGTGTCCAGGAGGACAAAGGTGGGGTCGCGGAGATAATCGGACGGCATAATAGGGGATCAGGGGGTAACACAAGGCTTGAGACCCGCACATCATTTCTTTAAGCGGTTCCGAGGATTCAACCAAGGTGGACCCGTTGTTCAGTGCAGTCTCCCTTTTGAATCAGGAACATTTTTTACGGGGAGAGAGATTGACTTTAGAAAAACTTCGAGATCTGCTATGGCTGCTCGTTCTTTTTGAAAAATTTACGGAGAGAGGTGAGCAATCTTGAGACGATGCCTTGCTGATGTGAAATGGAGGATAACCCCGAAGTACTGCTTGACCTGAGTATGTTCCCGGCGGAGGTCGTTCTGATCTTCTCCACCAACAGCCTGATATCCACAGGTTTCTCAATGACGTCGACCGCGCCCAATTTCATTGCCTGCACCCCTCTTGCCACAGTGGCATGACCCGTCAATAAAATGATCTGCAGGTTGGGGTTCATCGCTTTGAGTTTTTCCAGAGCTTCCAAGCCATCCATTTCAGGCATTTGCAAATCGAGAATAATAACGTCAAAAAATGCATTCTTCACGAGGTCAAGAGCCGCCTTGGCAGATGCAACCGTTGAGACATCCATATCTCGTATTGTCAGGCGTTCTGATAGAATATCAATAAACTCTTGGTCATCGTCAATCAAAAGAACTTTTACGGACATAGCATCCTCATTGATTTTTACCCCTCTCGAGCGCCATCCTTTTATTCAATAAATTTCTTTGGCATTTTCAGTTGCAGCTGGCAGTTTCGAACGTCAGCGTTTACCTGCATGCGAAGAAAAAAGATCAGGGGCTGGCCCTCTGAAGCAACCATTGTCTCGATCTGCGCGACGGGTATTTCAGGGCTAAACTTTAAGCGTATGACAATGTCGGTCCCTTCACTCGCTGCCCCAAATTCGACATGCTGATTGCCGCCGGCCACAAGAAATACATTCTTCAAACAGATCCAAAGCAAGTTCTCGATGACAAAGGGGAGTGTCTGCACCTGTATTTCATCCCCAGGCGCAACCGCTAAGGTCAACCCCTTCATGGTGGCTAAACGTTCTAATAAAGCTATCGTACATTCAAAAATATCTCGGACATCCGTTGTGATAACAGGCTGATTCGCGCTATGGGCAAAGCGGTTCAACCTGCGCACGATGTCATCGGCACTTTGCACCCGCCGCAAAATGTTATCCGAGATGGTTTTCAAGCGTTCCGGATCAAGCGGACGCCCTTTTTCAACCAGCGCAACGAGATCACCAAGCAACCCTGCATTCTCGTTGATAACCGCCAGGGCATTCTTTATTTCGTGCGAGATGGACGCAGTCATACTGCCGAAAAAGCTCAGGCCCAAGCTATCAACCTTACCGTGATAACTGCTCATTTTTGGTCTCCTTGCTCCTGAAAAATTTCGTTGAGTTTGGCCATGAGCACCTCGATCTGCACCGGCTTGATCAGGTAGTACTCCCTGCCGCTTTCCGCCGAACAGGCTTTAAAATCCTCTTCCGAGCCATGGCCGGTGAGAAAGATGAACTTCATCGCCGGCCGCCGGGCCTCAAGAAGACGTTTCAAATCGAGTCCGTTCATCTCCGGCAGCCGGACATCGAGCAGACCGATATCGAAGTCCTCCTTATCAACCGCCTCAAGCGCCGCCCGGTAATCGGTAACCCAAGTGGCGGTGATCCCACGCATGTCGAGCCGTTCCGCCAGAGTTGAAACCAATTCTTCTTCGTCGTCAACCAGTAACACGCGCATGAATTTCTCCTTTCTCTGCATTGTATTCGAGCGGCAGGGTAATGATAAAGGTCGTCCCCTTGCCGACGATGCTTTCAATATCGATCGATCCGCCGATTTCCTTGACCAGACCGTAGGTGATCGACAAGCCCAGGCCAGTACCGCCACTGCCGCTTTTGGTCGTGAAAAAGGGTTCGAAAATTTTCTTGATGTTCTCCGCTGGAATACCGCAACCAGTGTCACTGACCCTGGTGACAATCTCCTTGCCGGTGTCATTCATGCGGCTGATGATATCGAGCCTGCCACCGTCCTTCATCGCGGCAAAGGCATTGTTCACCAGGTTGATGAAGACCTGCTGCAACTTGCCCCGGTCGCTGAAAAATTCCGGGATTTCCTCAGGGATGTCGACATTGAGCGTGATGCTGCGATAGCCGGCTTCCTTGGTCTGGAATTCGAGGACATCGTCTACGACCTGCTTGATGTTGACCTTCTGGACGCTGACCTGAATGTTGCGCGCAAAATTGAGCATCTGCCGGGTGATGGTCGCACAACGATCAACCGAGTTGATAATCGAATCCACCAGGCCGATGAGACGATGGTCGCTGGCGTATTCCTTGCGGAAGGTAAAGAGATCCTTAATCAGTCCCGCCTTTTCGTTGATAATCGCCAGCGGATTGTTGACCTCATGGGCAACTCCCGCCGACAGCCGGCCAATTGAGGCCATTTTGTTCGCGTATTCCGCTTGATGCAGAGAGGCGAGCCGTTTCTGATCCGCCTGGTAAATGCTGTTGACCAGGTAGGTGCAAATGCCGACCACCACCGCCACAATGATCAGGACCGAGCCAGCAAGAAAAATAAGCAATTTGGCGCCGGCGGCCCCCCAGGTCTGCATGAGGTTGTCCTTCTGCTTGATCACTATGAGGATGAAGGGCGTGCCGGTGATGTAGGCATAACCGGTGAGGATCTCATGGCCCAGGTGATCCCGCCCTTCCACAACCTGGGTCCGTTCCGACATGGGGGGGACATCCAGGGGGAATTTCTTCATGATGTTGCCGTAGAAGCGCGAAGGCGTCTGGATGATACCTTCATGATTGATTAAGAAGGCATCACCGTTGCCGCTGACCTCCATCTGGGAGAGGATGTTGTTGAGGCGATCAATGTCGAGACTGGCCCGGAGGACATAGTGGAGCCAGTCCAAACCAAATCGATTGCTGTGGAGCACGGAAATGACGATATGCGGTGTGTTTCTGAAACCGAGAAAGACATCACTGATGTTCGAACGCATCGTGATAGCCTCATGATACGAATCCGTATCTGAGTAGCTGAGTTTTCGATACCATTCCTGTTTGCTGTAGTCCTTACCCCGCAACGGATACGGTCCGGCATAATTACGCTGAACTCCGGTATGGTCGATAACGCCCAGATCGGACCACTCGCCAAGGCCGCTTTTCAGATTTTCCAGGAGTTGATTGAGCCGTTGCTCATCGAGCAATTGGTCGTAGGTGTTGTCGAGGGTGAGGAAATTCAGTGCGAATTTTCGTTCATCAAAATACGAGGTCAGGGTGCGCCGGGCGTTGGAGACCAGGCGGCTGGTCCGCAGCAGCAGTTCGGACTCCATCGCTTTTGTGCTGACGGTGTAGTCAACGACGGCCAGCGTGAACAGCGGCAGGAGGACAACAGCCAGGGTAGTGGCAATGGATTGCTTCCACAGCAGCCTGAAGTTGAAGAGCGATTTGTACATGCCCGACAACTGATCATGATGATCGAGAAATCTGGGCTTATAAAATTTTAATGCGTGCATGGCGTCCTCTCTCGCAGAAAAAGGTCGACTCCCCTGCCAGGACCCTTTGACTCATTCCCCTCAGGGATGGGGAAGGTGGGCACGGCATACTCTTTTGGCGCCGCTTCGGCAAGGTTCATTGGCCGCGGGCAGGCGCGGCAAGCCGGAAGAGGCCTGCCGCGCCTGCCTGACGGTTGCAGGAATCAGGCGCCTTTTTCCTGGCGGCGCTGCATGATCTTCTCGTTGGCCTTTTTCATGGTCTCGCTGAGGATGTCGATATCCACCGGCTTCTGCAGGTAGGCAAAGGCACCCATATTCATGCAGGTTTCCCGATCGGTTTCGTTGCCGTGGCCGGTGAGGATAATCACCTCAATGTCCGGCTGGGTTGCCTTAACCCGCCGCAGCACCTCCATGCCATCTATACCCGGCATTTTCAGATCCAGGATCATAACATCGGGTTCATCCTCGCGCAGCATCTCTAAGGCCGATTCACCGTCATAGGCGACCGCCGAACCCATGTCGCGGAGCAGCAACCGTTCCGACAGGGTCTGGACAAATTCGCGCTCGTCATCCACCAGCAGAACACGCGAAGGTGACTGAAAATCAATTTTCCGGTAGATGTCCGCCTGGTGAAAATTCTGTCCGACCTCGGTGACCACGCTTTGCACTCCTGCAATTTTTGACACAATGCCCTGCAGTTCCTGCTCAAGCCTGCTCAGCATCAGCACGTTTTTTTCAATGGTCAAGGTCACCACACCGTCTTTAGCGCGGACTCCGACATCATGGCCCTCCAAGGCAAGTGCCACCTGTGCCTTGGCCTGGAGATGGAAATCGGCCAGGGCGGCCAAGGATGCCGCAGTCGGAGCGAGAACGTCGGCGTGGAGGTTACGGACAATGAGATGGACGCTCTCATCGGCCCCGATCTTGTCGGTGGGAATGACCATATCGTAGAGGGCCGGGTCCCAGGGGTCGGTCTTGCCCAGCAATTGCAGGGTCCAGGCCGCTATATCCTCGTCGCTCTTATGGATGGCCTTGAGCGAATCTTTTTCCGCAGAGGCCAGGGAGAGCCGGTAATTCATCTCTGCGATCAGGCAGATACGCAGGACATGGGAGATGGAGGCCGGGACAAGGTGACAGCCAAAACCGACAACCACCATGTTGCCTTCAGCAAGAATCTCGGCCACCGCCAGCCGCAGATAGGCCACTGACCGTTCTTTCTCGTGGGTGAACGGATTGAACAGCGAGGTCTTGGCGGAGAAGGCCCGGCTGACCCGGTCCGGCGCGATGCCGGACAGTTTGCTCGCCAGGGCGACGATCTCGCCGTCGCTGATGAGCCGGTAGCCGGTCTTGGCAACCAACTGCGGGATGATCAGCTCTTCATTGCAATGGAGTGCGTTAAAAACGGTAATCACGGACATGGGAATCCTCTCTTATGGGTGGATGATCTCTGGTCGGGGATATGCCCCCAAGGGGCAGAGTTTCATTTCTTCTTCCGAATGCACCGGGGGATGAATCTGGCGCAGGGCATCTTCCATGGTCGGGTAGACATGATCAGTGCCGATCTTGTTGGACAAGTGGGTCCGGACGAGCACTTTCATCACCGTATCGTTGATACCGCTGAAGGAAATGTCGATACCGGCGCTCCGCAGCCTACCCACCAGCAAGGATAATGTTTCCTCACCAGAGGCGTCAATATCATTGATGCCATTCGCAACAATAAGAACATGGCGCAGGGTCGTCTTGCACAGCATCAAGTCGGAGATCTTGTCCTCGAGATAGCTGGCGTTGGCAAAAAAGAGCGGGCCTTCGAAGCGAATGATCGACAGGTATTTGCATTCCTCGAGACCTTTGCTAATCGCACAGACCAGAAGCCTGCTCCGATCCCTGGTCAGGGAAGTGACCACCGGCCGCATATTCTTGTAAAGAAAAACCATCAGGCAGAGCACTACGCCCAGCATGATGCCCTTGTCGAGGTGGGGCGCAAACCAGAGGGTGCACAGGAACGAGAGAATCGAAATAAGACCGTCGTACCACTGCGCATGCCAGGCATGGAGAAAACCGCTGACGTTGATCAGGCCCATGACGGCCATCATGATGATTGCGGCGAGCACCGACTGCGGCAGGTGGTAGAGCAGCGGGGTGAAGAACAGCAGGGCAATGACCACGGTCAGGCCGGTGAAGACGCTGGCCATGCCGGTCGCCGCTCCGGCCTGGAGGTTGACCGCCGACCGGGAGAAGGACCCGGAGGCAGGATAGCTCTTGCCGATGGCGCCGACGATGTTGGCCAGACCCTGGCCAATCAGTTCCTGGTTGGGATCGATGCGCTGGCCGGTCTTGCTGGCAATGGCCTTAGCAATGGAAATGGCCTCCATGAATCCCAGGAGCGAAATAATAGCGGCGTAGGGAAAAAGATGGAGCATGACGTTTAAGTCAACCTTGGGCATACCGAGCGCAGGCAACCCTTTGGGCACGACGCCGATCACCTCGCCGCCGCCAGTCATTGGCAGTTTGTCCGGCTTGATCGCCTTGTTGCCCACCCGGATGCGCCAGGTGCGGCCGTCGGTTTTTGCATCTACCGGCAATTGATCGGCCGGATAATAAAGAATGCTGTTGTCGGCCTGAATGGCTGCCTTGAAGAGCAGCAACCGGATACTTTCCCGGTAAAGATGGGCCTTGTCCTTGAGTTCCTCGATCTGGGATTGAATCACCCGGTCGTCATGCTCGGCATCGAACCGGGCTATGGCATGGTGACCTTTTTTTGCCTCTTCGAGCACCTTGCTGGTTTTGGTTCGTTCCTCGGCCAGAGGGGGGATGCCGTTGGTGGCTTTGTTGAAGGAGTTGATCAGCTCCAGCGCCTGTCGGTGATTGGATAGCAGCGCTATCTGCCGTGGTATTGTGCTCAAAGCCGATCATCCACGAAAGCAGGGTGGTGATGACCACTGCCACCAGGACATTGGGCACCCTGGGGGCCATCCGCTTGAGGGTGATCATGATCGCCAGGGCCAGGGCGCCGATGGCGAAGGTCGGCCAGTGGGTGTAATGAACAGCGGATTGCACCACCTGCACGATGGTTTCGTAATGGTGTTCGGCATTATCGACATTGACACCGAACATCTTGGACAGCTGGGAGGTGGCGATGATGATGGCGGCGGCGTTGGTGAAGCCGTTGACCACCGGATGGGAGAGGAAATTGACCACCAGTCCCAGGCGGAGAACGCCGAGAGCAAGCTGGAACACGCCGACCAGCAGGGAGAGGAGAATGGCAAAAGCGATGTAGCCTTCGCTACCGGCGGTGGCCAACGGCTCGAGCGAGGCGGCGGTCATCAGGGAAACCACGGCCACCGGGCCGGTGGCCAGCTGGCGGCTCGAACCGAAGAGCGATGCGATCATCGGCGGGAGAAAGGCGGCATAGAGCCCGTAATAGGCGGGCATGCCGGCCAACTGTGCATAGGCCATGGACTGGGGAATCAGTACCAGGGCCACGGTCAGGCCGGCGATGCCGTCCGCTTTAAACAGGGACAGGTTGTAACCGGAGAACCAGTCGAGGAAGGGGAAAATGCGCTTGATCATGCCGTTCGTTTCACCTCAAATCGTCCAAAAGGGTTGATATTGATATATGTTGAGCCTGTAATCACGGTCGTTTCCTGTTTTCCAACATCCGCCGGCAGGATTCGATCAATTCACTGTAGAGCGAGCCGACATCGTAGAGATTGTTCATTCGGAAGCGAACCATACTGTCTGCCATGGAAAAGACGATCAGGGCAGACTTGCGGGCGACTATACCGGGGTCAATGGAGCCGTCTTTCTGCCCGCCGATGATGGCGCTTTCGAAAATGTCGACGAAACAGTTGTAGATGGCTTCGAGGTTATCCCGGCACTCGGGATTGCTTTCCGCCAACTCATAAGGGTAACGCTGATGAAGAATGGCAAACAGGTCTGCCCTGCTCTTGGCCATGTAAAGGTAAAAGGAAATCGATTCCTCCACCATGTCCAGCCCGGTTTTCTCCGATTCCGTGTTCCGGTAGCGCTCGAACTCCGGCAGGATCCCTTCCTTCAAGCTGCCGAGAATCGCGAGAAAAATCCCCTGCTTGCTTTTGAAATGATAGAAAATGGTGCCCTCGGCGACGCCGGTCATCTTCGACAGTTCGCCCATGGCCGTATCCTTGTAACCTTTGCGCGAAAACAGATAGGTTGCCGCCTGGAGGAGTGCTTCTTTTTTTTTCATCCTGTTTATCGTCTCGAAAAAATAGACTGAGCGCTCAGTCAGTTTTCTATACGATCTTTCAGCGGACCTTGTCAATTAAAAAAATGGGATCAACCCTCGGAAGGAGGTTCTTTGTCGGGAAATTATTGAGACTGAGGCGGGAGACAGGGCGAGGAATGGTTGCCCCGAAGGCAACGCACCGAGATACCCTTCATTCTCTTACCTCTTGGGAAAACGCTCCGAATGTGCTTATCCAGCTTGTTGATTCCTTTGTTTTCACATCCGGATGGCAGGATCGGAAGGCGCGTCAAGGGACGCCTCCTCAAGCAGGCCGAGTCTCCGCGCCAACCATTTGGTGGTCGTCGCTTGAATCAGGATCGTCATGAGAATGGCAATGAAGGTGACGGAGGCAATGATTTGCGCTCCCGGCGCCTTGACACCGATCAGCAAGCCGGCCAGCGCCGCGGGAATCACTCCGGTCTCGCGTGTCCAGCACATGAACAGCAATTCCTCCAGGCTCCACTTCGCCCGTCTGTCCGGAAGGGCGCAGCAGAAAACGGTAATGGGTCTGGCCACCAGCATGAAAACCGTAACGACGATAATACCGCCGCCCAGATATTTACTCATAAGACCAAAATCGACCTGGGATCCGAGCAGGATGAAAATGAACATGCGCATGATGAATGAAGTTGTCAGGATAAATTCTTCCAACTTTTCATTTTCCTTGTTCTCCAACTGGAAGCCGAACGCTTCCTTGTTGCCGATCATGATGCCGAAGACGAACACAGCCATGAACCCGCTGGCGTGAAAGCCATCGGCACCAAGATATGCCCCGATTACGGCCATCAAAGTCACAACAGGAGCATATTCCTCAAGAAAGTTAAATTTTTCATGCGCTATGAGCAGGGCAGCCATGTACCCCGACACCCCGCCGACCAGAATACCGATCGCCGACTGCTTCAAGAGATCAAGCAGGGATGAGGTCAGGGAAAACTCCCCAGCGCCCATCGCGACCGCCAGAACAGCGAAGGTCACAATGGCACCCATTGCGTCATTGAAGGCAGACTCGCTGATCACCGTCTGTGAGACCCGGTCCTTTATTTTCACCTGGCGAAAAACAGGGACGATGGTAGCGGGATCGGTGGAAGCGATCGTCGCCCCGAGAAGAAGGGCTGTCAGGAACGGCAGGTTCAAAGCAAAATACGCTGCCGCACCGGTGATAGCCGCTGTGAGCAGAACGCCGATAGTGGAGATGACAACAAGGGTGATCCAAACCTCCTTCAGCACTTTCAATCTGATCGAGGCCCCGCCGTCGAACAGGATGTAGCAGGCGCCGAAGAGAATAATAACCTGATTGAGTGTCGATTCGGCACGGATTTGAATGATCCCAGTGACGGCTGGACCAAGGAGCATGCCGACCAGGAGAAATATGGCGACATCCGGTACCTTGATCTTTTGCGACAGAAAACCGCACATCGTACCCACACCGAGAATGATGCCACACGAGAGCAACAGATGTTTTGCCAGTTCTATGGTAACGGAAGAGTCCATGGTGTTTGCAACAGGTTTGATTCAAGAGTAGGCTGAAAATTTTACCAGCCAATACATTGTAATTAAAAGAAAAATGACAGTGCTATTTTACGCTGAACAGTCTGCCATGAATGGAGCCGATTGGGAAGTTTTTTTGAGAGAAAAAGCAAACGGTGAAGCAAATGAACAGGAAGTGCCGCATTGATGGACATCGCAAGCGTTGGCAACCCGGAAACAGGTGGGACAGAAGACCACCCACCGGGCGTGCTTGCCTGAGATACGTAGCGGAAATCCCAATTAGATGCCCGGATTTCTTGCCGCGAGTTCCGGTCACAGAGCCAGCCTGTCACCTTTCCCACACGACACACCCACCGAAACATTTCCCGTCACATTTATTACACACCAGAAAAATCCTTTTGCATCAGGTGGTTAATACGATCGCTCGCAGAACTGTCACAAAAATTACACAAAAACATTTTCCCCTGCCAAGGGCAATTGTTCTCCATGCCAGGGGGGGGCAGCCCAAGATACTGATATGTAACCAATTAATTTATCGCATCGCTTTTTCTCACAACTGGCCCCGGTTCTGCAATGAACGGGTTCACCAAGCGTGTTCAGTATTCCGACGGCGCCGGGGAGGAGCCATGACGAACGGACAAAAACCATTCACATCGAACGACCTCGAATATCTCGACCTGGAACAGGCAGCGGTTATCTGTTCTGTTTCGGACGAACGATTCGGCAGGTGGATCGACAAGGGGGTTGTTCCGGTTATCGACGTCAACGGCAAAAAACTGATTCACTCCCACGACCTGATCCAGCACCTCGTCCGCCACAATATCCCCATTCCCGAGAGACTGCTCCAAGGGCAACAGCAAAAAAATTCTGTTCGTGCTCACAGACGAGTCCGTTCCCCCCACGGTTACCACCGAGGTCATCTGGGCCCTGTACAAGCTGCGGAAACGGACCTCGTATATTTTTGATTTTGTTCGGCTGGACGGCAACATCGAGCTGAAGATCATCACCCTCCACCCGGATGTGATCGTCCTGCTGCAAGAGGACGCCGGCGACCGCGAACCGGAACGGCTGATTCGGAAAATGGTCAACGGCTCCACCCCTATCTTCACCTTTACCGCCGACCGGACAGTCGAACTCGACCAATTTCTCAGCGAGTAACAGGAAAACGCCATGCATGCAGCAGACAACCAACAGACACATGCCGGGGTGAAAAGGATATCGGCGATGGTGCTTGCTGAGTGCGGCGGCGACCTGTTCCCGCTTTTTCATAAGATGCCGGTGCGCAGCGCCGGCTGGAGCGTCGAACCTGGCGATGGTTGCCGCGGTCTCCCCCTCTGCGGCGCCATCCGGTTCGACCTTCCCGCCCAATTGCAGGGCGGCACAGGAAGGAAAAGAGGACGCACCCTTATCCACACCCGGCCCCGTGCGTACGGAGCAAACGAGTTTATCCAAGCTGTGCCCTCAGCAGGCGAGCAAGGAAGAGACAACAAAAACTGCATTTTCCCCCTCACTTCAGTGAAATAACACCACAAGGAGACAAATCATGCCCCTGTACAGCGTTCTGATCGTCGACGATGAAGAGGAATTCCGGGAGATGACTCGTCAAAACGACTGAGCAAGCGCGATCTCGAATGCGAAAGCGCTCCGGACGGCGATACCGCCCTGGAAATGGTCGCCAAGAAAAACTATGACGTCGTCCTGCTTGACGTCAAAATGCCGGGACGAGACGGCATCGAAACCCTGCGCGAAATCAAGAAAATGGCCCCCATGACCGAGGTAGTGATGCTCACCGGCCATGCCTCGGTGGAATCCGGCATCAACGGCATCAGATACGGCGCCTTTGACTACCTGATGAAGCCCATGGAACTCGATCCGCTGTTTGAAAAACTCAACGCCGCTTACGAGCGGAAACGTGAACAGCAAAACAAAATCGAGATGGCCCAGATCAAAAAAGATATGTCTCGTCCGCGTTGACCGGCACGGCCTTCTTGTAAACCCAAAAAATCGTTTTTTATCGACAACAAAAGGAGAGAGAAATGAAGTTTTTTCGTGAGCTGAACCAGTTCATGGTGGCCGGGGCCCATGCCCATGCCCGGTGGGAATTGGAAATGTCCAACAACATTCTGCGGAGCCGGACGCGGCTTCTGGTCCTGGGGCTGCTGCTCATCCCCGTTTTCCTGGGCGGCGTCGCCTTTGCCGACGCCGTTGGCCAGGCTTTGCCCGGCTTCATCGGCGGTAAAACAGCCTACGGCCCCTCGCACTACACCAACCTCATCTTCGGCGCCTCCGTCCTGGTCGGCGTCTGCGCCGGCCTGATCACCGGCTGCATCGGTGCCGGCGGCGGCTTCATCATCGCCCCGGCCCTGATGAGCGCCGGCGTCAAGGGTATTCTCGCAGTCGGCACCGACTTGTTTCACATCTTTGCCAAGGCGATCATGGGATCGGTTCTCCACCGCAAAATGGGCAACATCTCGGTTTCCCTGGCCGTCACCTTCCTGATCGGCGCCATCGCCGGTTCGACCCTGGGCGGCTATGTCAACCGCAAGATCTATGACGCCAATCCGGTGCTGAGCGACATGTTCATCACCGCGATCTATGTCGTTATCCTCGGCTTCCTTGCCTTTTACGCGATGAACGACTTCCTCAGATCACGCTCCAAAACAGTGGTGGTCGAGGAAGGCGCCACCAAGATCGCCGAAGAAATCCCGGCCATGGGCAAACGCATCCAGTCCATCAACTATCCCGCCGATGCTGACCTTCGACGAGAACATCACCCCCGGCGGCCGCCGGATTTCTTCCATCTTCCTGGTGATCAGCGGCTTCATCGTCGGTATGGCCGCCTCCATCATGGGCGTCGGCGGCGGTTTCCTCACCTTCCCGATGTTTGTCTACGGTCTGGGCGTTTCCTCCATGACCACGGTCGGCACCGACATCTTCCAGATCGTCTTCACCGCCGGTTATGCCGCCATCAGCCAGTATGCCATCTATGGCTTCATCTTCTACACCCTGGCCATGGGCATGCTGCTCGGCTCCCTGATCGGTATCCAGGTCGGCTCGATCGTCACCAAGGTCGTTCCCGGCACCACCATCCGCGGTTTCTACGCCGTCACCGTAACCGCCGGTTTTCTCAACCGGGTCTGCGCCCTGCCGGAAAAACTGATGAAGATGGGTTATGTCGAACTGTCCAAGGGATTTATTACGACGGTCGACATTATCGGCAACGTCGGCTTTTTTATCATCATCACCACCTTTGCGGTGTGGGTCTTCTGGTGCTTTTTTTCTAATATCAAGGTCCTGAAAGGGGAGGTGCATTGATCATGGCAAGTTCAGCTCAACTCAAAACCAAAGGATTGCTTCTGCTGGCATCCTTCTTCGCCGTCCTGATTGCGATCTTCATGCCGCTGTTCCCAGGAACCCAAGGCGAGAAGATCAACGGACTCGACTATCTCGATAACTTTTTCAACCAACTGTCCAAAAGCTCGGCCTATTACATTCCCGAACAGTTGAAGAAAGCGGAGAAGTACAACGGTCAGCAATTCACCACTTCGCTGAAGATGAAATCGGCCGATGAGGCGGCGTTAACCGCCAAACTGTTCGCCACCAACAAGATCACCGCTGCCGCTGAAGGCGACAAGGTGAAAGTCAGCGGTGATTTCGGTTCCATGATCACCATCATGCTTAAAGATGCCGATTCCATGTATAAAAACGATGGTCAGGCTCTGAAGGCCAAATACGGCGTCGATGAGCGCCAGACCGTCTATTCCTGGTTTCAGTCGCTGGCGGCCATGGAAAAGGACATGACCAAGTCGGGACAGTTTGAACAGGCCAAGTTCGTCAAGAACTGCATGTCCAAAGCAATTGAGCCGGCCTACAACTATTACGGAGTCCAGGCAAAACCGGTGAAGGAGGAGATCTTCCTCTTGATTGCCTCCCTCGCCTTCTATGTCATCTACACCATGTGGTACGGTTTCGGCCTGCTGTACCTGTTCGAAGGATTGGGCATCAAGCTTGATCACTGATCCTTTCAGAAAACCATGACACGCGGGCTGCGGCAGGAAATCCTTTCCCGCCGCAGCCCTTTTTTTATTTCGCCATGACGATTGTTGACCGGCTCCTCACCGCCTTGCGTCGATTCCTGCGGCCAACGCCCACTCCGACCCTCCTCCGTCCGGAGGAAGTGCAGCGCCTGTTCACCACCCGGTACCGCTGCTTCCGCGAACTCCTGACCGCCAACACCAATACCCTGGAAGCCATGGCCGAACTGGAAAAGGCCCTGCGGGACGGCCGCACCCTTTCCATGACCTTCATCCGGGCCCGCTGCACCCTGGTGACGATCAATGTTTACAAGATCGTGCACAATCTCAACAAGATCGCCGACGGCCGCTACAGTGAACTGGAGCGCATCTTCTCCCGCCTGCAGCAAGGCATCGAAGCACTCCTGGAAGGAGAAAAGGACCGTGCCGACGGGGAGTTGGTCCTGCCTCTGGAGGGAATCGGCCGCGCTCAGACTGACCTGACCGGGGAAAAAATGGCCAATCTGGGCGAGGTCGGCTCCCTTGCCGGCATCCGGATTCCGTCCGGATTTGCCCTGACCGCCGTCGCCACTCGGCTCTTTTTCCAACGCAACCGCCTCTATCCGAAAATCAACCACATCATCCAGCAGCTGGATATCGTTAACCTGGAAGATCTCCACCGCAAGAGCGCGGCGATCCAGGAGATGATCCAGCACTGCCCCCTGCCGCCGGAGCTGGAATCGCTCATTTTTACCCATTTTGACCGCCTGGCCGCCACCATGCCGAGTCTCAAGGTGGCGGTCCGCTCCAGTGCCCTGGGCGAGGATCTCGGCCAGGCTTCCTTTGCCGGACTCTATCACACCGAACTGCATGTCGGTCGCGACACTCTGATCGCCGCTTACAAATCGGTTCTGGCCTCGAAATACACCCCCCGGGCCATCTCCTACCGGCTGGCCAAAGGATTTCGCCACGAGGAAACCGAGATGTGCGTTGGCTTCCTGGCGATGATCGAGGCGGCCACCAGCGGCATCTGTTACTCACGCTCCATCGGCGGCCGGGGTGACACCCTGGATCTGTTTTTTGCCCCCGGCAGCGCCAAGGGCATTGTCGACGGCACCCGCTCAACCAGCCATCTGCTGATGGAGAGAACCGCGCCGCACCGCATCGTCCAACGCCTGGAGGCAGAGGATGCGCTTGGGCCATGGCTGACCGATACCCAGGCGGTCAATCTGGCCGAAATTGGCATGCGATTGGAACACCATTTCGGGGCGCCGCAGGATATCGAATGGTCCATCGACCCAGCCGGAACACTTTTTATTCTCCAGAGCCGGCCGATCTCGGCAGCCGCCATCAATGCACCGGCAGCGGATCCATCCGCACCCGCCGATGAGCGGTTACTGCTCCGCGGCGGGGTGACCGGCTGTGCCGGCGCCGGCTGCGGTCCGGTGTTCATCGTCCGCTCACCGGAGGACATGCTCCGCTTTCCCAAACGGGCGGTGCTGGTGGTCCGGCATCCCCTGCCGGAGTGGGCGCCGCTGTTGAAGCGCGCCGCGGCCCTGGTAGCCGAAACCGGCAGCGAGGCCGGTCATCTGGCTACCCTCTCCCGGGAGTTCGGCCTGCCCTCCCTGTTGGCCCTCGACCGGGCGACCGAGATCTTAACCAACGGCGAGACGGTCACGGTCGATGCCTCCAACCGGGTCATCTACCGGGGCCGCATCGAGGAACTGCTGCACGAAACCGCCGCCCAGCCCAACCCCATGGACGGTAGCCCGGTGCAGCAAACCCTGATTTCGGTGCTCAAACTGATCAGCCCCCTCAACCTGACCGACCCGGCCTCCCCTGACTTTCACGCCTCCCGCTGCCGGACCCTGCACGATATCACCCGATTTTGCCATGAAAAATCGGTGATCGAGATGTTCGATTTCGGCAAACAGTACCATTTCGACAAGGGGGCGGCCAAACGGCTGCACAACAGCCTGCCGCTCGAATGGTGGGTGATCGATCTCGGCGAAGGATTTCATCCCAGCTATGATGTTCGGCGCCCGGATATCGCGATCACCGATATCACCTGCTCCCCCATGCAGGCCATCTGGGAGGGGATGCATGCTGTGGCCTGGGAAGGACCGCCTGCCGCCCGATTGCGGACCATGGTCTCTTTTTTATTTCAATCCGCCATCCACAACGGCCTTGATCCGTCCCGCGCTGCCGCCCTTGGAGAGAAGAATTATTTTCTTATTTCGCAAAATTATTGTAATCTCAGCGTGCGCCTCGGATACCACTACGCCATGATCGAGGCCATGTTGGGCCATCGGCCGGTCGACCGCTATATCACCTTCCGTTTCAAGGGCGGGGCCGCCGGGGAAGACCAGCGGGTGCAGCGCGTCGAATTGCTGGCCGACGTCCTGGAACGGTTCGACTATCGGATTGAGAGGATCGGCGATGCCCTGACGGCGCGGGTGGAAAGAGGGACTGAGCGATTTGTCGCTGATCGACTCAAGGTCCTCGGTTATCTCGTTATCCACAGCCGACAGTTAGACATGGTCATGGCGGATGCCGGCGCACGGCGGTTCTTTCGTGACAAATTCATTCAAGAAATTGGGGAAATGCTGAACCATGAGTGAACAAGCCTTCAAGCTCGAAGCAGCGCTCAAGATCCACCTGCTGCTGGTTGACGATGAACCTGAGTTCAAGGAGGTCATGCAGAAGCACCTGTCGCGGATGGGTATTCGGCTCAGCCTGTCCGAATGCTGCCTTGACGCCTTGGACACCCTGGAAGCCCAGACCGTCGACGTGGTCATCATGGATATGAACATGCCAGGGGTGGACGGTATCCAGTGCCTGAAAAAAGTCAAGGAACGCTGGCCCCTGATCGAGGTGATCATCCTCACCGGCCACGCCTCGGTGAAATCGGGGATTGAGGGCATGGAAAGCGGCGCCTTCGACTACTGCCTCAAGCCCATCGACGTCCGGGAGTTGATCGAGAAGATCGAACTCGCCGCTCAGAAAGCCCTGATCAACCAGGAAGACAACGCTCTCTGATGTCGCGCGGAGGATTCCGGCAGCACCGGCCGGTCTCAGCCATTCACCAACCAGGCGAGGCCTTGAGCACACCCGGGGCAATCCCGTCCCTCCTCCTATAACCCACCTGCATGCAAACAGTTCACGGCTGCGGCAACCTGGGTGAGCGAACCCTGGACTGATCGGCTCCACCGGTTTCGACGCGACAACACGACCATTCCTCCGTCTCGGGGGATTTTTCCAGGATTGACATGCACCGGCAAACCAAGGCCTATTTACTCACCCTGCTGACCATCATCTTCTGGGGCGCCGCGGCCTCGGCCTTCAAGATCGGACTGCGCCATGTCGGCCCCTATACCCTGCTGCTCTTCTCGGTCGCACTCTCGACCCTGGCCCTGCTGACGCTTGTTGTCCTCCAGGGCAAGCTCGGCTCGCTCCGCCGCATCCCGGCCCCGGTACTCTACAAGGCCCTGCTGCTTGGCATCCTCAATCCTTTTCTCTACTATGTCGTGCTGTTCAAAGCCTATGCCCTCCTCCCCGGCCAGATTGCGATGGCGCTCAACTACGGCTGGCCCCTGGTCTTGACCCTGCTGTCGGTCCCGATTCTGGGGCAATCACTCAGCCGGAGCCAGCTGGCGGCCGTCGGGGTCAGCTTTTTCGGAGCGATCATGATCGCCACCAAAGGAGAGTTCACGCACTTCGGAGATGTCAGCCAATTGGGCCTGCTTCTGGCTGGCGGCTCCACCCTGATCTGGGCCTCGTACTGGCTGCTGAATGCCCGGGACGGCCTCGACCCGGTGCTCAAGCTCTTTCTCGGCTTCTGCTCAGGACTGGTGTGCACGCTGCTCGCCAGCCCGCTGTTCGGCGGTATCGACTGGCCTCCGGCAACAGCCTGGCCTGCCCTGGTCTACATCGGTCTTTTTGAAATGGGCATCACCTTTGTTCTCTGGTTGACAGCCCTGCAACTCTCAACCACCGCAGCCCGCATCAGCAACCTGATCTACATGACCCCTTTCCTCTCGCTCCTCTTTCTCCACCTGCTGATCGGCGAGCAGATCCACCCGGCCACTTTCCTCGGGCTCTCGTTCATCATCGGCTCGATCATCGTTCAGGAATGGCAGGTCAAACGGGCGGACCCGAACAAACATTTCCGCAAAGGGGAAAAAACCGAAAACTCGGTTTGAGACTTTACAGAGCCGGCAAAAGAGGCTAACGCTGTAACCATTCCTCCCTTAGGCCCATGAACGAAAGTCATCACACCGTCAACTCTTCCTGCAGTCTTTGCTCCCTCGCCAATGAACAAGATCGTCGCAACCTTATTGATGCTGCTGACAGGATGTGTCGGCATTCCGGAAAATGTCAGACCGGTGGATCACTTCAGCCTCGATAAATATCTGGGGACATGGTTCGAAATCGCCCGGCTGGATCATTCCTTCGAACGTGGGCTGACCCGGGTAACGGCAACCTACAGTCTGCGGGAGGATGGGGGCGTCAGGGTACGCAACCGCGGCTACTCTCAACAAAAGCAGACATGGAAGGAAGCGGAAGGAAAAGCTTTTTTTGTCGGAAAAACGGATCAGGGGTTTTTGAAAGTCTCCTTCTTTGGCCCCTTTTATGGCTCGTACATCATCGTTGAACTTGACCATGAGCAGTATCAATACGCCCTGGTGTGCGGGCCTGACAAGTCCTACCTGTGGCTGTTAGCCAGAACTCCGCACCTCTCAGCAGAGGTCAAGAACCGCCTCCTGGCAAAAGCAGCAGCCCTTGGTTTTGACACCAGCGCCCTGATCTTTGTCGAACACCCCTAAGTGCCCGCCCCTTGTCCCTGTCTCTTTTTACTCTCTCCAGTCCCCATTACTCAGTGTAACGCCGGGCAAAAAAATACAGAAGGAGGATGACCCAATGCATGCAACCGCAACAACCAGCGAAGGTCTGCAATTGCAGATCAGAGATACGTTAGCCAGCCAATTTCCGGATATCTATACCCCCGAATCTCTTGCCGCACTCACCTTCATGGCGCAGTTCAATGCTGAGCAGAAACGCCTCATGGCTGAACGAATACAGCGCCGGGCCGCGCGGATCAAGGAACGACGGCCCATTTCTTTTCTTGATCCGGGATCCACCATCAAAGGGACCGGCATTCGCGTCCAAGATGCCCGTGACGGCAACTTTGTCGGGGCGGAGATCCCCCACGATCTCCAGCGCCAGTGGATCCAGGGCACCGGACCGGCCGCCAAACCCAATGCTCCCGTCCGGGCGAGCCTGCGTAATGTCGCCTACGCGCTGCTCTCCGGGGCCGACGGCTGGATGTTTGATGGCGAGGATGCACTGGGCCAGATCACCGCCATGTCCCTGGACAATCAGCGCAGCCTCAAGCTCGCCATTGCTCGCGATCCCCTCTTTCTTGAGGTCGCCGAGCAGGTCGCCGGTGAGATGAACGGCTGGGCCCGCAATTTCTTTGGCCGGGAGATCATAGCCGACTGGCGCGCCCAACTCGCCTTCACCACCACAATTTTCCGCACCCGCGGCCTCCATCTCGACGACCGCCATAGCCGCGTCAATGGCCAGTCGCTCTCAGCGGCCATCGTCGACACTACCCTTTATGTGGTCAATAACCAGAAGGCCCTGCGGGATGCCGGGTCCTCCATCGTCCTCTACCTGCCGAAAATCCAGACCGCTGAAGAGGCCGGGTTCTGGAATACGCTCCTGAGTTCGCTTGAACGCTATCTCGGGCTTGCCGAAGGGACCATCAAGGTCTATGTGCTCATTGAGCAGCTGGAGGCCACCTTCCAACTTATGGAAATCAGGGCTGCTCTCGGCCTGCACTTCGTCGGGTTCAACACCGGCCGCTGGGATTATATCAACAGCGTGTCCGACGCCCTCTGCTGGGACACGGACTTTGTCAATCCCAACATCGAATCGATCGTCATGACCTACGGCTACATGCGCCATTACGAAGACCGGGTGCGCCGGGCCGTGAACACGCCGGATGCCCATGGCAACTCTGCCCTGTGGCAAGGGGGGATGGAGCCGAACATCCCGGTCGGCTCGCAAGAGGGCGTGGCCAGCAGCATGAAAAAAGCCCGGGACGGCGCCGTCCGCGAGCAGCAGGAAGGCGCCAGCGGCAAGTGGGTCGCGCACTGGAAGATGGTCCACATCATTCGCCCGGTCTGGGAAGAGGCCGGCCACGACAATCAGAGGGGGCGCGCCTTCCCGCCTCTCAGTTACACCGATGCAGACGCTGCCGGTCTGATGCGGCTGGAGCCGGCTCCCCGCACCGTCCGTGGCGCCCGCAATCTACTGAGCGTGGCACTCCAGTACGGCAATGCCTTTGGCCAGGGGTTACAGGCCGCTGCCCTGAAACCGGCGGATTTCTTCGGCAACGATGACATTCTCTATCTGATGGAGGACATGGCCACCGGCGAAATTCGCCTGAGCATCCTGTGGGAATGGGTGCACAAAAGTGCGGTCCTGACCGAGGATGACCCCGAAAGCGGCCTCAAGACCGGCGACGTTTTCAGCGCAGAAGTCTTTTCCCGGCTCCTCGAAGAGGAATATGCCAAGCTTTTAGCCGCCGCCAACCGAGATGTCTTTGAGGACTCCAAGAAAACCACCCTGCCGATCGCGCGGGCCATCGCTCAAAGCTATGTGCTCGATCCGGACAAGTTCCCCTGGTTTATCGATCTGTTGAATATCAATCTGAACAACAACGACCTCGACCTTGCCCGGCAGCGGATAGCGCAATACATGACCGCCTTCAAGCAGGCAGGCGTGCGGATCACCGAGAACCTCGACACCGTGCCGACGACCGGCCTCTAGGCAAGGGCCGGTGAAAAAAAATCCCCCTGTGCCGCAAGAGGGCACAGGGGGAAACGTGGCACCGGCACAGAGGCCGGCGAAGTGAGAGGGAAGGATCAGATGATCGGCTTCATGGCGCTCATGTGCGAGCGGAGTTCCTCGCCGACCTGCTCGACCACGGTGTAGCGGATGTCAGCATTGATGCCGATCAGCTCGATGTTGTCCACCGAGTTGTCTTGAACATCAAGGCCCTTGCCGATAACGTCGCTGCCGACGTCCTTCATGAAATCAGCCAGCAGCGGCACCGCCTGGTGGGCAAAGAGATAACAGCCGTACTCGGCCGTATCGGAGATAACCACGTTCATCTCGTAGAGCTTTTTCCGGGCGATGGTGTTGGCGATCAGCGGCACCTCGTGCAGACTCTCATAGTAGGCGGATTCCTCCTTGATGCCGGCGGACACCATGGTGTCAAAGGCCAGTTCAACGCCCGCCTTGACCATGGCGATCATCAGAATGCCGTGGTCGAAATACTCCTGCTCGCTGATTTCAGCCGAAGTGGAGACCGCTTTCTCAAAACCGGTCTGGGCGGTCTGGGCTCGCCAGGTCAGCAGGTTTTTATCGTCGTTGGCCCAGTCGACCATCATGGTGCGGGAGAAATCACCGGACATGATATCGTCCATGTGCTTCTCGAACAGCGGGGTCAGGATCTCCTTGATCTCCTCGGCAAGGTAATACGCCCGAACCTTGGCCGGGTTGGAGAGCCGGTCCATCATGTTGGTGATGCCGCCGTGCTTGAGGGCCTCGGTGACCGTCTCCCAGCCGTACTGGATCAGCTTGGAGGCGTAGCCGGGCTCGATGCCCTCCTCGATCATCTTGTCGAAGCAGAGCAGCGATCCGGCCTGGAGCATGCCGCAGAGGATGGTTTGCTCGCCCATGAGGTCGGATTTGACCTCGGCGACAAAAGAAGACTGGAGGACGCCGGCCCGATGGGCGCCGGTGCCGCAGGCATAGGCCTTGGCAATGTCCCAGCCCTCGCCCTTGGGATCGTTCTCCCGATGGACGGCGATCAGGGTCGGTACGCCGAAGCCGCGCTTGTACTCCTCGCGCACCTCGGTTCCGGGGGATTTGGGGGCTACCATGATCACGGTCAGATCCTTGCGGATCTGCATGCCTTCCTCAACGATGTTGAAGCCGTGCGAATAGGAGAGGCAGGCGCCCTCCTTCATCAGCGGCATGACCGCGGTCACCACCTTGGAGTGCTGCTTGTCCGGAGTGAGGTTGATCACCAGATCAGCGGTGGGGATCAGCTGCTCATAGTTGCCGACGGTGAAGCCGTTACCGCTGGCGTTCTTCCAGGATTGACGCTTCTCGGCAATAGCCGAATCCCGCAGGGCATAGGAAATATCCAGACCGGAGTCGCGGAGGTTGAGACCCTGATGCAAACCTTGGGCACCGCAGCCGACAATGACGATCTTCTTACCCTTGAGTTTATCGACGCCGTCCGCAAATTCCGAGACATCCATGAAGCGGCACTTGCCCAGCTCTTCCAGTTGCAGCCGCAGCGGCAAGGTATTGAAATAGTTCTGTCCCATAATCGTTTTCCTCTCTGAGTGTTGGTTAGTAACGGGAAGGTGATCCACCTTACCCGATATTTTTATTGCGGAAAGTGATTTCTTTGCAATTCATTGTTGCAAAAAATGCAACATCAGCGCACAATGGCCACTGCACCGCCTCATACCACAGAACTCCTTTTCCTTCCGCATTTTTATGGATATCCGCGCCATTAAAATCTTCAACCACCTGGCCCGCACCCTCCATTTCGGCCGGACCAGCCGGGCCTGCAACCTTACGCCCTCGGCCCTGACCCGCACCATCCAGCGGATCGAGGAGGAACTGGGCAAATTGCTCTTCCGGCGTGACAATCGCTCTGTCTCTCTGACCCCGGCCGGCGAGATCTTCAAACGTTATGCCGAAGAGGCGGAGCAGCACTGGCAGAACCTGCAGCGGGAACTGGCCGATGACATGGCGCTGCGCGGCGAGATCTCCATCTACTGCTCAGTCACCGCCGCCACCTCGATTCTGCCCCGCATTCTCTGGGCCTTTCGCGAGGCCCACCCTGGCGTCCAGATCAAGCTGCAGACCGGCGATGCCGCCGAGGCCCTCGACAAACTCAAAAACCGGGAGGCGGAGGTGACCATTGCCGCCCTTCCCGAGCAACGGCCGCCCTCGGTGGTGTTCGTCGAACTGGCGCAAACGCCGCTGGTCTTCATCAAACCAGCTGACGGGACCCGATCTCTGGCCGGCGGCAACGGCGACATTGACTGGCAACGCATCCCGGTGATCCTCCCTGAACGGGGCTTGAGCCGGGAACGCATCGATCGCTGGTTCAAGGAAAAGGACATCCAGCCCAACATCTACGCCGAGGTTGCCGGCAACGAGGCCCTGCTGGCCATGGTCAGTCTGGGCTGCGGTGTCGGGGTGGTGCCGGGCCTGGTGCTGGAAAAAAGCCCGCTCAGAGAGCGGGTGCGCATCTTCGAAGTCGAGCCGGGACTGACTCCCTTCACTATCGGAGCCTGCACCCTGGAAAAACATTTAACCAACCCGGTGATCCAGGCCTTGTGGGCCATTGTCCTGCCGGAAAACGGCACGGTGAGCGGAACATAAAAAAACCCGATTCCGGCACGACCCAAGGGCGGCGGAATCGGGAAGAGAGCGGAAAGGCGGGCGCTGGCTATTTGAGGGTGTTGGGTACCAGCAGTACCGGAATTTCGCTGTGCCGGGAAACGCGGCGGGCGGTGGTGCCCATGATCGCGCTGCCGAGAAAGGACTTGGTTGAGGTGCCCATGACGATCATGTCGGCATGATACTTCTTGGCCACTTCCAGGATTTCCTCACTGGGGTTGCCGGTAGCGACCAGGATCTCGGTCACGGGATTGCGATCAAGGCCGAAGGCCGCCAATTCTTCCTTACAATAGTTGTCGAGCCTTTGTTTCATGATCGCAAGGATGTCGCGAGCACCGTCCTTGTTGATCTTGTCCGCTGCCTCGCCGGAAAGATAGTTGGCGATGATCGCTGTGCCGGTGCTGCCAAGCGGCTCGACCACATTCAGCATCAACAGGCGCGCATTGTAGCGACGGGCTTGGCTGACGGCCAGGCGAAAGACCGGCCGTGTGTTTTCGCTCAGATCGGTGGCATAGAGAATGGTCTGAATATTAGGTGCTGGAACCATCTGGTCCTCCTGTGTGGTGGCCGGATCACCTCGCCGGTTCTTCTTGGGGCCGACGGCTCATCCGGTCGTTCAAGTCTGGGCGGGCGGGATGCATCATCGATGCCGCCCAATGTATCAATTCACAATAATTACATAATATTGAATACAAGAACAGCTTAAGCCTGTCAAATTGTTTTTTCCAACCACCCCGCCAGCCCTTTTTGTTCGCCCTCATCCTTGGCTGCGCGCTGAAGCCCCTGCCCCTCAATCGATAGTCTTTTTCCCAGCCCAGTGATCAAGGTCATCGTAGGCCAGCTGGTTCAGGATGGCAACGAGGTGATCCATGTCTTCTCTCCGGAGGCGATGCTTAACTCGTTTTTTTAATAAATACACAGCCGGCGGCGGCTGTTGCACAGTTTACAACCGAAAAAAACGAACTTTTACAAGCAGAACAACAGGAATATGGAGAACAACAGTCATTTTTCCTGTGCCGCTTTTATACCCTTCTGCCAACCCGGCCATTGACAAAACCAGGTATGTGGTATGTACTCAGTTAACCATTCCCAATCCGCTCATCAATGGACGTTGCCCATGCCAGGAAGATCACAGACCTGTACGGTCAAAGACGGCAGAATTCGTGTCACCTGCTCCCGATGCTCCAAAAAACAGTACGTCGCCATACCGACCGGGCTGCGGAAAAAAACGGTGCGTTGCACCTGCGGCCAGTCCACCCTCTATACCCTCAACCACCGGGCCTCAGTGCGAGAATCGACCTGTGGCAAGGCCTTTGTCATCCTGCAAAACGGCCGGGAATGCCCAATCTATCTCTGCGACCTCTCGCTCGGCGGCATCGGTTTCAATGTCCCGACTCAATACAGCCGCGCCATTGCCACCGGACAGGATCTCCGTATCAAATACCGCTCCATGATCGGCTCAACCGTACTGCGAAAAATTCGCATAAAGAGCCTGGCCAACAACCGCGCCGGTGCCGAATTCCTCGACGGCCGACCGCCGTCGTTCTGATGGAGAACAGACCGGAATTTTTGATTCTCCTTCTCCGCCTCCAGCCACATGCTGCTGCAATACCGGCCGGTTTATTGCCGGAATCTCACAATAGCCCTGACCCTTCATCATTTCCGATGCCATCAATGGACAGTGACCATGACTGCCCACCCTTCCAGGATATCCACGCTCAGCAGCGGTGAACTCGCTTGGCGGGCCACATATTTCCGGCAACAAAACTTCCCCCGCTGAAAAAGAGTCGATCAGCGGGAAATTCAGAAAGATTCAGCGCACGGTGACGTGACGTAGGACGACGCGACGCTAAAACAGACGCCAAATACTCGATGACCGTGAATGGACATCTGGAAGGCAGTTCCACCGCCATGAGCACCCTAAAGGTGCCGGCGGGAACGCTGCTCGCTTGACTTTCCTGGCAAGGCCGCTACCCTGTATTTTTTCTAGAGAGGTAGTCGAATTCGACATCCCGCATCAAGGAGTGCGCCATGAAAATGACTAGAGAGGAGCGCGACTGGATTCTCTATGATGTGGGCAATTCGGCCTTTGTCCTCGTGATGGTGACGGCGATCATGCCGATTTACTTCAAGGATGTGGTGGCTGCGGACCTACCGGCCAGCGTGTCCACCGCCAACTGGGGTTTTGCCAACGCCGCGGCTTCGCTGATCCTCGCCCTGCTGGCCCCGCTCCTCGGTGCCATGGCCGATTATCCAGGACGAAAAAAAGGCTTTTTCATCGCCTTTCTGCTCCTGGGCGTCCTGTTCAACCTGACCCTGCCCCTTGTCCCCGCAGGGCAGTGGCTCCCCTGCCTCCTCCTGTTTGTCCTCGCCCGAGTCGGCTGGGCGGGGGCCAACATATTCTACGACGCCTTCCTCGTCGATGTCACCATTCACGAGCGCATGGATATGATCTCCGCCCGTGGTTACGGCTACGGCTACATTGGTTCAGTTATCCCCTTTATCGCGGTCATCGGCCTGATCCTATCAGCCGGTGGCGGCGACACCCTGCCTGCACTGCAATCGCGGATCGGCTTTGTGATCGTCGCCCTCTGGTGGTTGCTTTTTTCCATCCCGGCCATGCGCACGCTCCGCCAGGTGAACGCCCTGCCCGCCTCCCTTACGCCCATCATTGACAGCCTCAGACGCATCTCGCACACGTTCAGTGAGATCCGTCGCCATCCCCAGGTCTTCCTTTTTCTTCTCGCCTATTTTTTCTACATCGATGGAGTTGATACGGTGATCAGCATGGCCACCGCTTATGGCCGCGACCTCGGCTTCAGCGTCCCCCTGCTGATTGCAGTCCTCCTGTTCATCCAGATCGTAGCTTTCCCTTTTTCCCTGCTTTACGGTCGACTGGCAACCATCTTTTCCACCAAGAGCATGCTGATGGCCGGCATTTTCATCTACTGCATGGTGACAATTTCCGCCTTTCTTCTTCCGTCGATCGCCGACCCGAAATGGAAAAATGCCGCTTTCTGGGGAATTGCCTTTCTTGTGGCTTCGTCCATGGGGGGCATCCAGGCCCTCAGTCGCAGTTTTTTCGGCAAACTGATCCCGCCGGAAAAGAGCGCGGAATTTTTCGGCTTCTATAATGTATTCGGAAAATTTGCCGCCATCACCGGCCCCTTTCTCATGGGTATGATGGGCCGCCTCTGCGGTGACAGCCGCTGGGGTGTTCTCAGTCTCTTGCTGCTCTTCCTGCTCGGCGCCTTTTTTTTATTCAAGGTGAATGCTGAGGAGAGAGACTACAGAAAGACAAGAGGCTCGTTCCACGATGGTTTGTGAGTTCATCTTGCCTGAAAAATAGAAACATCAATACAGACCGCCATACCATTCATCATGCCGTGAACGGATATGAAGAGTGAGGCTTTTCGCTGGAGAAAGGCCTTCTTTGCATGAAATCCGTCTTACGCAGATATTTTTTCCCCACACCTTGATTTTATCCTGGCCCCTGTGAGATAATGATCGAAATAGTAGAATTCTGTCGTCCACTGCGTCCATGAACCGTTTGAATCTCTTTATCCTAAAAGGCGAAGATTATGCGTTGCCCCAAATGCAGCTATATTTCGTTTGATCACCTGGAAACGTGCAAAAAGTGTCACAAGTATATTGGCGACGTTCTTGCCGAAATCAATGGAACAACATATGGCATCGAAGTTCCATTGTTTTTGAAAATTGCTTCGACGGATGGTGCCACGCCCCCGCTCTCTTTTCAAAATAGCCAGGGAAACGAAGCAAAGACCTTGGTCGAAGGCGATGACACTTTTGAATTCGGAGAGAGTGAGGACAGCGATTTCGTGCTCGATCAGGAGTTTGAGCTGGAACCAGAACGAAAAGAGATAGAGTTTCCCCAAAGTGGGGAGGATTTGGTGATGGCAATTGATGATATCACTGCAAGTTCTCCTCAGGATGCGTTTACGCTTGACCTGAGCGAGCAATCTGATGACGTGAAGTCCCCCTTACCCGCCTTGGATTTTGGTGATCTCGATATCTCTGATCTAGCTCCTCCGATCCAGGAAGAATCCGGCCCCATTCAGTTTACAGAAAAACCGGTTCTAAGCGACCTTGAGCCGGTTGCTCGCCTGTCACCGCAGACTCCCCCCCGGGGCCCACAACCCGCTTCTAACGCACCATCAGGTCTCGAAGATCTCAACTTCAATGGACTGGATCTGGATACCCCCGCCAAGCTGGTGAGTGGCAGCACCGCCGGGAAACGGTTCTTGCCTTCAGTGAAAACTGGAACTGCCCTAGATAAATTCGATATAGACCTAGGGGATTTATTTACCGAGAATAAAAAGTAAAAAAATATTGACAATAAACCAGTCTTTTTGCTAAGAACAGGACTTCAAATTTGGGTGCCGAGATAGCTCAGTCGGTAGAGCAACGGACTGAAAATCCGTGTGTCCCTGGTTCAAATCCTGGTCTCGGCACCAATTGTTTCAAGGGGTTACGGCTTTTTAGCTGTGACCCCTTTTTTGTCTATGGTCGTTCTATGGTCCGAGTGCATATTTTTTTGCCCCGGACAAGTTTCGATGCTCAACATACCGAATTCACTGTATAGCCCAGCAGTTCCCCCCTTCTGTTTCTCATAGACTCTTTACCGCAAAGGGTTATCAAGCCGGTACACCATCCCGAACACCGCCAGTGGTGCCAATGCGGTTGACCTTCAACAGCCCCTTTTTCCTGATAACTCCTGTCGTCTTCCGGTCAGAGGGAGTGA
>CAVTDN010000019.1:0-85339 GCA_963733595.1 uncultured delta proteobacterium
GTCTATGTGCTCATTGAGCAGCTGGAGGCCACCTTCCAACTTATGGAAATCAGGGCCGCTCTTCCGCCTGCACTTCGTCGGGTTCGGAACACCGGCCGCTGCATGTATCAACAGCGTGTCCGACGCCCTCCTGCTGGGACATGGACTTTGTCAATCCCAACATCGAATCGATCGTCATGACCGACGGCTACATGCGCCATTACGAAGACCGGGTGCGCCGGGCCGTGAACACGCCGGACGCCCATGGCAACTCCGCCCGCGGCAAGGGGGGACGGAGCTGAACATCCCGGTCGGCTCGCAAGAGGGCGTGGCGAGCAGCATGAAAAAAGCCCGGGACGGCGCCGTCCGCGAGCAGCAGGAAGGCGCCAGCGGCAAGTGGGTCGCGCACTGGAAGATGGTCCACATCATTCGACCGGTCTGGGAAGAGGCCGGCCACGACAATCAGAGGGGGCGCGCCTTCCGGCCTCTCAGTTACACCGATGCAGACGCCGCCGGTCTGATGCGGCTGGAGCCGGCTCCCCGCACCGTCCGTGGCGCCCGCAATCTACTGAGCGTGGCACTCCAGTACGGCAATGCCTTTGGCCAGGGGTTACAGGCCGCTGCCCTGAAACCGGCGGATTTCTTTGGCAACGATGACATTCTCTATCTGATGGAGGACATGGCCACCGGCGAAATTCGCCTGAGCATCTTGTGGGAATGGGTGCATAAAAGTGCGGTCCTGACCGAAGATGACCCCGAAAGCGGCCTCAAGACCGGCGACGTTTTCAGTGCAGAAGTCTTTTCCCGGCTCCTCGAAGAGGAATATGCCAAGCTTTTAGCCGCCAACCGAGATGTCTTTGAGGACTCCAAGAAAACCACCCTACCGATCGCGCGGTCCATCGCTCAAAGCTATGTGCTCGATCCGGACAAGTTCCCCTGGTTTATAGATCTGTTGAATATCAATCTGAACAACAACGACCTCGACCTTGCCCGGCAGCGGATAGCGCAAGGCATGACCGCCTTCAGGCAGGCAGGCGTGCGAATCACCGAGAACCTCGACACCGTGCCGACGACCGGCCTCTAGGCAAGGGCGGGTGAAAAAAAATCCCCCTGTGCCGCAAGAGGGCACAGGGGGAAACGGGCACCCGCACAAAGGCCGGCGAAGTGAGAGGGAAGGATCAGATGATCGGCTTCATGGCGCTCATGTGTGAGCGAAGTTCCTCGCCGACCTGCTCGACCACGGTGTAGCGGATGTCAGCATTGATGCCGATCAGCTCGATGTTGTCCACCGAGTTGTCTTGAACATCAAGGCCCTTGCCGAGAGCCTCGCTGCCAACGTCCTTCATGAAATCAGCCAGCAGCGGCACCGCCTGGTGGGCAAAAAGATAACAGCCGTACTCGGCCGTATCGGAGATAACCACGTTCATCTCGTAGAGCTTTTTCCGGGCGATGGTGTTGGCGATCAACGGCACCTCGTGCAAACTCTCATAGTAGGCGGATTCCTCCTTGATGCCGGCGGACACCATGGTGTCAAAGGCCAGTTCAACGCCCGCCTTGACCATGGCGATCATCAAAATGCCGTGGTCGAAATACTCCTGCTCGCTGATATCAGCCGAAGTGGAGACCGCTTTCTCAAAACCGGTCTGGGCGGTCTGGGCTCGCCAGGTCAGCAGGTTTTTATCGTCATTGGCCCAGTCGACCATCATGGTGCGGGAGAAATCACCGGACATGATATCGTCCATATGCTTCTCGAACAGCGGGGTCAGGATCTCCTTGATCTCCTCGGCAAGGTAATACGCCCGAACCTTGGCCGGGTTGGAGAGCCGGTCCATCATGTTGGTGATGCCGCCGTGCTTGAGGGCCTCGGTGACCGTCTCCCAGCCGTACTGAATCAGCTCGAGAGGCGTAGCCGGGCTCAATGCCCTCCTCGATCATTTTATCGAAGCAGAGGAGCGATCCGGCTTGGAGCATGCCGTAGAGGACGGGCTCGCTCGCCCATGAGGTCGGATTTGACCTAGGCGACAAAAGAAGACTGGAGGACGCCGGCCCGATGGGCGCCGGTGCCGCAGGCATAGGCCTTGGCAATGTCCCAGCCCTCGCCCTTGGGATCGTTCTCCCGATGGACGGCGATCAGGGTCGGTACGCCGAAGCCGCGCTTGTACTCCTCGCGCACCTCGGTTCCGGGGGATTTGGGGGGCTACCATGATCACGGTCAGATCCTTGCGGATCTGCATGCCTTCCTCAACAATGTTGAAGCCGTGCGAATAGGAGAGGCAGGCGCCCTCCTTCATCAGCGGCATGACCGCGGTCACCACCTTGGAGTGCTGCTTGTCCGGAGTGAGATTGATCACTAAATCAGCGGTGGGGATCAGCTGCTCATAATTGCCGACGGTGAAGCCGTTACCGCTGGCGTTCTTCCAGGATTGACGCTTCTCGGCAATAGCCGCATCCCGCAGGGCATAGGAAATATCCAGGCCGGAGTCGCGAAGGTTGAGGCCCTGATGCAAACCTTGGGCACCGCAGCCGACAATGACGATTTTCTTACCCTTGAGTCTATCGACGCCGTCCGCAAATTCCGAGACATCCATGAAGCGGGCACTTGCCCAGCTCTTCCAGTTGCAGACGGAGCGGCAAGGTATTGAAATAGTTCTGTCCCATAATCGTTTTCCTCTCTGAGTGTTGGTTAGTAACGGGAAGGTGATCCACCTTACCCGATATTTTTATTTGCGGAAAGTGATTTCTTTGCAATTCATTGTTGCAAATAATGCAACATCAGCGCACAATGGCCACTGCACCGCCTCATACCACAGAACTCCTTTTCCTTCCGCATTTTTATGGATATCCGCGCCATTAAAATCTTCAACCACCTGGCCCGAACCCTCCATTTCGGCCGGACCAGCAGGGTCTGTAACCTTACGCCTTCGGCACTGACCCGCACCATCCAGCGGATCGAGGAGGAACTGGGCAAATTGCTCTTCCGGCGTGACAATCGCTCTGTCTCTCTCCACCCCGGCCGGCGAGATCTTCAAACGTTATGCCGAAGAGGCGGAACAGCACTGGCAGAACCTGCAGCGAGAACTGGCTGATGACGTGGCGCTACGCGGCGAGATCTCCATCTACTGCTCAGTCACCGCCGCCACCTCGATTCTGCCCCGCATTCTCGGGGCCTTTCGCGAGGCCCATCCCGGCGTCCAGATTAAACTGCAGACCGGCGATGCCGCCGAGGCCCTCGACAAACTCAAAAACCGGGAGGCGGAGGTGACCATTGCCTTCGCTCTGCCGGAGCAATTGCCGCCCTCAGTGGTGTTCGTCGAATTGGCGCAAACGCCACTGGTGTTCATCGAACCAGCTGACGGCACCGATCTTGGCCGGCGGCAATGGCGACATCAACATCGATTGGCAACGCATCCCGGTGATCCTCCCGGAACGCGGCTTGAGCCGGGAACGTATCGATCGCTGGTTCAGGGAAAGGAGATCCAGCCCAACATCTACGCCGAGGTGGCCGGCAACGAGGCCCTGCTGGCCATGGTCAGTTTGGGCTGCGGCGTCGGCGTGGTGCCGCGACTGGTGCTGGAAAAAAGTCCGCTCAGGACCGGGTGCGCGTCTTCGAGGTCGAGCCGGGCCTGACTCCCTTCACTATTGGGGCCTGCACCCTGGAAAAACATTTGACGCACCCGGTGATTCGGGCCTTGTGGGCGATCGTCCTGCCGGAAAACGGCAAGGTGCGCGGAACATAAAAACCCGATTCCGGCACGCCCCAAGGGCGGCGGAATCGGGAAGAGAGCAGAAAGGCGGGCGCTGACTATTTGAGGGTATTGGGTACCAGCAGTACCGGAATTTCGCTGTGCCGGGAAACGCGGCGGGCGGTGGTGCCCATGATGGTGCTGCCGAGAAAGGACTTGGCGGAGGTGCCCATGACGATCATGTCGGCATGATACTTCTTGGCCACTTCCAGGATTTCCTCACTGGGGTTGCCGGTAGCGACCAGGATCTCGGTCACGGGAGTGCGATCAAGGCCGAAGGCCGCCAATTCTTCCTTACAATATTTGTCGAGCCTTTGTTTCATGATCGCAAGGATGTCGCGGGCACCGTCCTTGTTGATCTTGTCCGCTGCCTCACCGGAAAGATAGTTGGCGATGATCGCTGTGCCGGTGCTGCCAAGCGGTTCGACCACATTCAGCATTAACAGGCGTGCATTGTAGCGACGGGCTTGGCTGACGGCCAGGCGAAAGACCGGCCTGGTGTTTTCGCTCAGATCGGTGGCATAAAGAATGGTCTGAATATTAGGTGCTGGAACCATCTGGTCCTCCTGTGGCGGCCGGATCGCCTCGCCGGTTCTTCTTGGGGCCGACGGCTCATCCGGTCGATTCAGTCTGGGCGGGGGCGGGATGCATCATCGATGCCGCCCAGTGTATCGATTCACAATAATTACATAATATTGAATACAAGACAGCATGAGCCTGTCAAATTGTTTTTTTCAACGACCCCCTGCCAGCCCTTTTTGTTCGCCCTCATCCTTGGCCGTGCGCTGAAGCCCCTGCCCCTCAATCGATGATCTTTTTCCCAGCCAAATGATCAAGGTCATCGTAGGCCAGCTGGTTCAGGATGGCAACGAGGTGATCCATGTCTTTTCTCCGGAGGTGATGCTTAACTCGTTTTTTGAAAAAATACACCGCCGGCGACTGCCGTTGCACAGTTTACAACCGAATAAAAACGAACTTTTACAAGATGAACAACAGGAATATGGAGAACAACAGTCATTTTTCCGGTGCCGCTTTTCTACCCTTCGGGCAACCCGGCCATTGACAAAACCAGGTATGTGGTATGTACTCAGTCAACCATTCCCAATCCGCTCATCAATGGACGTTGCCCATGCCAGGAAGATCACAGACCTGTACGGTCAAAGACGGCAGAATTCGTGTCACCTGCTCCCGATGCTCCAAAAAACAGTACGTCGCCATACCGACCGGGCTGCGGAAAAAAACGGTGCGCTGCACCTGCGGCCAGTCCACCCTCTATACCCTCAACCACCGGGCCTCAGTGCGAGAATCGACCTGTGGCAAGGCCTTTGTCATCCTGCAAAATGGCCGGGAATGCCCAATCTATCTCTGCGACCTCTCGCTCGGCGGCATCGGTTTCAATGTCCCGACTCAATACAGCCGCGCCATTGCCACCGGACAGGATCTCCGTATCAAATACCGCTCCATGATCGGCTCAACCGTACTGCGAAAAATTCGCATAAAGAGCCTGACCAACAACCGCGCCGGTGCCGAATTCCTCGACGGCCGACCGCCGTCGTTCTGATGGAGAACAGACCGGAATTTTCGATTCTCCTTCTCCGCCTCCAGCCACATGCTGCTGCAATACCGGCCGGTTCATTGCCGGAATCTCACAATCGCCCTGATCCTTCATCATTCCGGATGCCATCAATGGACAGTGACCATGACTCGCCCACCCTTCCAGGATATCCACGCTCAGCAGCGGTGAACTCGCTTGGCGGGCCAAATATACCCGACAACAAGACTTCCCCCGCTGAAAAAGAGTCGATCAGCGGGAAATTCAGAAAGATTCAGCGCACGGCGACGTGATGTAGGACGACGCGACGCTAAAACAGACGCCAAATACTCGATGACCGTGAATGGACATCTGGCAGGCAGCGCCACCGCCAAGAGCACCCTAAAGGTGTCGGCGGGAACGCTCCTCGCTTGACTTTCCTGGCAAGGCCGCTACCCTGTATTTTTTCTAGAGAGGTAGTCTAATTCGACATCCCGCATCAAGGAGTGCGCCATGAAAATGACCAGAGAGGAGCGCGACTGGATTCTCTACGATGTGGCCAATTCGGCCTTTGTCCTCGTGATGGTGACGGCGATCATGCCGATTTACTTCAAGGATGTGGTGGCTGCGGACCTACCGGCCAGCGTGTCCACCGCCAACTGGGGTTTTGCCAACGCCGCGGCTTCGCTGATCCTCGCCCTGCTGGCCCCGCTCCTCGGTGCCATGGCCGATTATCCAGGACGAAAAAAAGGCTTTTTTATCGCCTTTCTGCTCCTGGGCGTCCTGTTTCAACCTGACCCTGCCCCTTGTCCCCGCAGGGCAGTGGCTCCCCTGCCTCCTCCTGTTTGTCCTCGCCCGAGTCGGCTGGGCGGGGGCCAACATCTTCTACGACGCCTTCCTCGTCGACGTCACCAGTCACGAGCGCATGGACATGATCTCCGCCCGTGGTTACGGCTACGGCTACATTGGTTCAGTTATCCCCTTTGTCGCGGTCATCGGCCTGATCCTATCAGCCGGTGGCGGCGACACCCTGCCTGCACTGCAATCACGGATCGGCTTTGTGATCGTCGCCCTCTGGTGGTTGCTTTTTTCCATCCCGGCCATGCGCACGCTCCGCCAGGTGAACGCCCTGCCCGCCTCCCTTACGCCCATCATTGACAGCCTCAGACGCATCTCGCACACGTTCAGTGAGATCCGTCGCCATCCCCAGGTCTTCCTTTTTCTTCTCGCCTATTTTTTCTACATCGATGGAGTTGATACGGTGATCAGCATGGCCACCGCTTATGGCCGCGACCTCGGCTTCAGCGTCCCCCTGCTGATTGCAGTCCTCCTGTTTATCCAGATCGTAGCTTTCCCTTTTTCCCTGCTTTACGGTCGACTGGCAACCATCTTTTCCACCAAGAGCATGCTGATGGCCGGCATTCTCATCTACTGTGTGGTGACAATTTCCGCCTTTCTTCTTCCGTCGATCGCCGACCCGAAATGGAAAAATGCTGCTTTCTGGGGAATTGCCTTTCTTGTGGCTTCGTCCATGGGGGGCATCCAGGCCCTCAGTCGCAGTTTTTTCGGCAAACTGATCCCGCCGGAAAAGAGCGCGGAATTTTTCGGCTTCTATAATGTATTCGGAAAATTTGCCGCCATCACCGGCCCCTTTCTCATGGGTATGATGGGCCGCCTCTGCGGTGACAGCCGCTGGGGTGTTCTCAGTCTCTTGCTGCTCTTCCTGCTCGGCGCCTTTTTTTTATTCAAGGTGAATGCTGAGGAGAGAGACTACAGAAAGACAAGAGGCTCGTTCCACGATGGTTTGTGAGTTCATCTTGCATGAAAAATAGAAACATCAATACAGACCGCCATACCATTCATCATGCCGTGAACGGATATGAGGAGTGAGGCTTTTCGCTGGAGAAAGGCCTTCTTTGCATGAAATCCGTCTTGCGCAGATATTTTTTCCCCACACCTTGATTTTATCTTGGCCACTGTGAGATAATGATCGAAATAGTAGAATTCTGTCGTCCACTGCGTCCATGAACCGTTTGATTCTCTTTATCCTAAAAGGCGAAGATTATGCGTTGCCCCAAATGCAGCTATATTTCGTTTGATCACCTGGAAACGTGCAAAAAGTGTCACAAGTATATTGGCGACGTTCTTGCCGAAATCAATGGAACAACATATGGCATCGAAGTTCCATTGTTTTTGAAAATTGCTTCGCCGGACGGCACCCCGCCCCCACTCTCTTTTCAAAATAGCCAGGGAAACGAAGCAAAGACCTTGGTCGAACGCGATGACACTTTTGAATTCGGAGAGAGTGAGGAGAGCGATTTCGTGCTCGATCAGGAGTTTGAGCTGGAACCAGAACGAAAAGAGATAGAGTTTCCCCAAAGTGGGGAGGATTTGGTGATGGCAATTGATGATGATATCACTGCAAGTTCTCCTCAGGATGCGTTTACGCTTGACCTGAGCGAGCAATCCGATGACGTGAAGTCCCCCTTACCCGCCTTGGATTTTGGTGATCTCGATATCTCCGATCTAGCTCCTCCGATCAAGGAAGAATCCGGCCCCATTCAGTTTACAGAAAAACCGGTTCTAAGCGACCTTGAGCCGGTTGCTCGCCTGTCACCGCAGACTCCCCCCCGGTCCCCACAACCCGCTTCTAACGCACCATCAGGTCTCGAAGAT
This sequence comes from uncultured delta proteobacterium, assembly GCA_963733595.1. Taxonomy (GTDB): domain Bacteria; phylum Desulfobacterota; class Desulfobulbia; order Desulfobulbales; family Desulfobulbaceae; genus Desulfobulbus. The sequence continues at coordinate 7,930 of CAVTDN010000019.1, forward strand.
CTCAACTTCAATGGACTGGATCTGGATACCCCCGCCAAACTGGTGAGTGGTAGCACCGCCGGGAAACGGTTCTTGCCTTCGGTGAAAACTGGAACTGCCCTGGATAAATTCGATATCGATCTAGGGGATTTATTTGCCGAGAATAAAAAGTAAAAAAATATTGACAATAAACCTGTCTTTTTGCTAAGTATACAGGACTTCAACATTTGGGTGCCGAGATAGCTCAGTCGGTAGAGCAACGGACTGAAAATCCGTGTGTCCCTGGTTCAAATCCTGGTCTCGGCACCAATTGTTTCAAGGGGTTACGGCTTTTTAGCTGTGACCCCTTTTTTTGTCTATGGTCGTTCTATGGTCCGAGCGCATATTTTTTTGCCCCGGACAAGCTCAGAAGATCAACATACCGAATTCACTGTATAACCCAGCAGTTCCCCCCTTCTGTTTCTCATAGACTCTTTACCGCAAAGGGTTATCAATAGAGCCGGTACACCGTCCCGAACACCGCCAGTGGTGCCAATGCGGTTGCCTTCAACAGCCCCTTTTCCCTGATAACTCCTGTCGTCCTCCGGTCAGTGGGAGCGAGGGACAGGTCATAAAGGCGAAGTGCACCTGGAGGGTTTCTTCTGGCGTTGCTGGTCAACCGGCAGCAACCTGACCCCGTTATCCTCGGTCGATTTTGCCAAGGAACCTTGTGCAACTACGCCGCTCATGCTCCGATAGCTCGTCAAGTTTACGGGGTGTTTTCCGGTTGCTATCCAGCCTACACACATATTCGCTACACTTGTGTTCCAGTGTGCAGATAAATGCCCTTCCCTCTTCATCTTCAACCACAACTTGGTCTTCATATAGGTTCATGACAGTCTCCTCAACATACAGGCTCCCAATTACCATCGTAGCCTATATCATTTACGCTCCAGGTGAAGGTCCCAAGTCCCTACAACTTCTGCGTTCATGTGCCGATAATTCTTCAATTTTATTCGGAATTTTTCGGTTGCCATCCAGTGTTGAAACAACCTCGTTACACCCATCCAAGGAGCAAAGACTATCCAGAGTGCAGATAAATTTGTCTCCTATGTTATCTTTAACCAAAACTAAACATCCATGTCCTTTCATGACAGCCACCTCTGTGGATTATATTACTGAGATTCGGCATTTCTAACGCCGTAAGTAGAAGATAATCTTGACTAGGCTGGTGTCAATTGTACGAAGAAAAGAGGTGGGGATTGGAAAGCAGGTTCGGGTGACTGACCGAAGGTTGACGGAATGTCATTCGGTATTATTTTTTAAACTAAGGGAAAAGGTGTATGCATGTACACCTTCTCCTAGGCTCACCATGCCGGTTTCTGCTTCCTCCTCCGGTAATGGTGAGCCTTCTCTGCTCTTTAATAGTTCGTTTCGGACTTTTGGTGATATTGATAAGCTAGCTTTCAAATACGCAAGAGGAACAAATGTTCCTCTTAATGAGGTCTACCTGCCGACGATTGATCGGATTACAAGGTAGACCTTTCATTTTTGCCGTTTTGACGGGACTATTCCAGCAGAGTTAGAATTCATTTACTGGTCAACCGGCAGCAACCTGACCCCGCTATTCTCGCCCGGAAACAAACTCACTGTCATTAGGTATCCATCATCACAGAGCCACTGTATGGGTATATTCATCCCAGGATGAGGTGGAATGTACCCAACAATAGAAGTACCCTTATCATCGTTTATTATTAGATCGTTGCGAAATCATCTCACTTAATGGCCAGTGATAAACGCACCCTAAATAACACAAAAAATATGATAGATTTTGTATCGACAGTGTATCAATAAATATGCCATTGATTTTTTATTCATATCATTTAGGGTAAAAATAAAAAATCGCGTTTGTTACATTTTTTTGAAAACTTTCAAAAGGTCTTAACCACCGAACATGACCAAACCATTTGTTGAGCACAACCCCCTGAAGTTTGATTTTTTATTGCTGATCGCTACAAAATAAATCCGTTTTTTTACAAAAAACATACTCTTTGTGAGAGCACAATACTAACTGACTACACTAATTTGATTGTCAATATTTTTCGTTATCATTATTATAAATAATTGCTTACACTTAATAGGTATCAAATGTCAGTTCAATAAAATTAAATAATTCTAAAGAGGGGAGGTAGAATATGAAGAAAGTCCTGACCTGTGTACTCATGTCATCTTGTATTTCATTAATTGTTGGAGATAGTCTTGCTGTCGGCAATGGTTTTAGCGCAAGAAAACGTAGCCACCAGATTCGGATGTCCGATAAATACCTCAAAAATAAAAATTTCTTTAATTACAATAATATTAACAAGGGGTTAACTCCAACAGAAAGTCTTGGAAAAGAATTGTTTGAAGATTTAAATCTATCGATGAATAAGAATCAGGCCTGCAACAGTTGCCACAACTCATTGGTAAAATTTGCTGATCCTGACAATGCCCTTGCCCCTGACGCCAGGCCTGTATCACAAGGATCTGATACAACCTTATTTGGCGGAAGAAACGCTCCAACCGCTACATACGCAGCTTTCAGCCCGAAGCTACATTGGGATGCTAATGACGCCCTTTTTATTGGTGGAATTTTTTGGGATGGTCGAGCCTCGGGACAACCCACAACGGCTACAGCTACAGGACCTGAATTGGGGCGCACTAAACCAACAGGAGATCCTTTAGCAGACCAGGCAAAAGGGCCATTCCTTAATCCGGTAGAAATGAGATTATCCAAGCTGGAAGACGTCGTCAGCACTGTCATGAACTCAAAATCAGGAAAACAGTTTATAAAGATTTTTGGCAAAGACATATACGATAAAAACGGGCTGAACGTTCCAGTTGCTTATAATAAAATTGCAGAGGCGATTGCTGCTTTTGAAGCGTCAATGGAATTCAACAAATTCAGTTCAAGATTTGACAAATTTGTCCAAGAGCAGGGCGGCGATGTTAGTCAATTTGGCGTGAAACTAGTAGGCGAATTCAGAGAATATGTAGGACCTCCAAAAGGTTTTAAATCAAAATATCTAACTTATGACGAGGCAGACGGCCTTGCCTTGTTTAATGCCGATTCAGAGACACAACTCTACGGCAGTGGAAGCAATGTCGGTGGAATGTGTTATCTGTGCCATTTAACAGAGCGACACGATACGGATTATGGAAACAACTCTACCCAAGCGGTCAACCCTCATACTTCAAACGGCACATACCCTCCCATGCTTACGGATTTTTCCTATGACAATTTAGGGATACCTGTAAACCCAAGAATCGCAGTACTTTCCGGTACACAGGCAATTGATTATGGTCTTGGGGGAAATGAGAGGGTCGGCGAGCTTAAGGTATTGTACAGTGGAGCAAATGCGGATGACGAGGCAGGAAAATTTAAAGTAACAACGCTGAGAAATATCGCTGAAACGGCTCCATACGGTCATAATGGTTATTTCCCAACGCTCTACTCAATCGTCCATTTTTATAATACGCGTGACAAGGCTTGGCCTGGAGAAAGTTTTCCTGCAGCCGAGGTTCCGGGAACCGTAAATAAAGATGAACTCGGTAATTTAGGTCTAAATTTCGAACAAGAGACTAAACTTGTCCTATTTCTCAAAACGCTTACTGACGAATAGTCCTACAGTGTTGGCGGCCATCGGTTTAAACGCAGCATGGAATATCAGCTTGGAGAATATCGCCGCTGATAGGTAAGTCACAACGGTCTTCCCGGTAATAAGACGATTGCAGCCCCGTATCCCTCAATAATGGAACAAGGATCATGTAAATAAGACCGTTTCAAAAAATACCTTCAATAGAGCCATGGATAGCTGGGCATAGTGCCTCGTTATTACATGGCTTTTTTTATTTCACACCAGGAGGACCATGAATAAATCGACAACCCCATAAACCTTTCAGGGAGGATAAATGACCAAAAATCAAAGAACTAAATTGGTGTCCCAAGTGGGGGTGTTCATCATGGCATTCTCAGTGCTCATGGTGTGCATCCCCTATGTAGCAGTCATCTTGGCAATTTATTGTGCCGTTCAACTCGCCAGACAAGTCTGACCCCACCTCATTTGTAACAACCCCAATAGAGCCATGGATAACTCGGGCATAGTGCCTTGTTATTGCGTGGCTTTTTTAATTTCACCAGGAGAAAACCATGAAAAAGACTTCCACCAAACCGGCACCAGAGACTCAATCCAGCAAACCCCTGAACAAATCCATAAAGTTCATCACCATACTCTTCCGGGGAACCTGCCCGAAGCTGACCGCCAGGGGCAAAGGCGACCTGTCCTATGAACTGGGCATCGATGAAGACACCGGCGAGTCCTATGTCCGCATCTCAGGCAATGACAGTAGCGGGGCCTACAGCAATGAATGGCTGGACCTGGGCAAGATTCGCACCCTGTTGGCTGGACAACAGAAAGACATTCTCAGCGATCGTCATGGAAGGACTGTTTCGCGGTACGATCCACCAATAACCATGGATACCTCGCCGCAATCCTTATGGCGGAAAAGGTCTTGGTGGTCCTGCCGGGTAAGCCGATCATGTTGAGCCTCGGCGACTGGGAACCGGTCTTGCTCAAGATTCAAGACGCTGAAAGACAAGATGGTCAGCCTGACCGATCACATCGCCATCGCCGCTCGACAGAAGGCCGAAAAGAAAGCCGAACTCATTGCCAATATGCGGTCAGCCAAGAAGGAACCCGCTGAGCCAAACACCGGCAGAGTCCTAACGTCCGGGAAAACGTTTCCGGGCTACAGGAGCAGTACCGGAAAGCAGTCCCCACCAAGTTCTTTCCAACCACCGCAACAATCTATGAATAGGGGCCAACGGACTTACCCTCCGCTGGTCCCTTTTTCGTTCAATCCAAACCCACATCAAGGAGGGTGTTTCTATGCCCAAGATTTCCCGCAGGTTTCAATTCACCACCAAAAATATAAAAGCGTTACCGGCACATGATCGTGATTCACCTTCGACCGATATGGAATACACGGACAGTGAGGTCATCGGGTTGCGGCTGTTCGTGTCCAAGACCGGCAGGAAGAGTTTCCATCTCCGTTACTGGTTCAACGGCAGGAAACGGGTCATCAAGATAGCCGACTTCGATTGTCTCCCTTTGCCCGAGGTCAGGTCCATCGCCAGGAACTATCGGGGCATGATCGCCAAGGGGCTGTGTCCGCTGGAAGAACGCCTGAAACGGAAGTCCGCACCCACCTTTCAGGGATTTTGTGGAAGAATCCTACATGGGCTGGGCCAAGGCACACAAGAAGTCATGGCGGGACGACGATCGGATGTTGAAACTGGATTGGCTACCGTTGTTCGGCACTGTCCAATTGAGCGCGATATCCAGACGCAGTGTTCAAGACAATATCATGAAGATTCAGCAGCGGTCTTCCGGGGCCACCAGTAATCGGCATCTGTCATTGGTGTCCAAGATCTTCTCTCTGGCCATCGAAATGGAGGCGTATGAAGGGGAAAACCCATGTTCCAGAATCAAGAAATTTCAGGAAAGCACCGGAAGAGAACGGTTCCTCTCGAAGGAAGAAATCAAACGTCTCTTGGGTGTCTTGGATGGTTTCACGGGAAACGTCTCGGCCCTGCTGATTCGGTTTCTGCTGTTCACCGGACTCAGGCGCGGCGAGGTCGTGCAGATTATGTGGGAAGATGTTGACCCGGACTTCCAGCAGGTACGCATCCGAATGGAGAATGCCAAGAATAATAAGATCCGGTTCGTCGGCTTGAATACCTTGGCTCAAGCGGTGTTAGGGGAACTCCATGGGATCAGGGTGCCGGGAAATCCTTATGTGTTCCCCGGAGGCGTGGCCGGAATGCACCTGACCAATCCGAATAAAACGTTCGATGCGGTGAAACGGAAGGCCGGTCTTGGAAATCTTCAGGATGCACGATCTCCGGCACACCTATGCTTCATTGAGCTTGGCCGGTGGTGCCAGTCTGTTCGAGGTCCAGAAGATGCTTGGGCCATGCAGATCACAAGACCACCCAGAAATATGCTCATGTCACTGAGGTCGCCATCAAGACCGCCACCGAGAACACAGCCAGGGAGATCATGAACGCTTTGGAATAAACAGCCTTTTCACATCAGCCTAATTATTGCCCCTTTGGCCATCACGGTCGGAGGGGCTTTTTTTTGTCCACCAATAGGAGCAAGCAAATGGAAACCATCGACCCGGAAGAAATCGTCTACGCCATCACCATGCAGAGACCGTTACCAGGCCATCGAACGTCGCATAGGCAAGGAGGAAACCCTGACACTGACCCCTGACGATCTCAATCTTGCCAAAGAAGAGGTCAAAACCGCCATCGACCACAACCTCGACATCCGTGACTTCCTCGATGAAGGAATTGATGCCTGGCTCATCACCCGCAAACTCTAACGGGAGACAATATGTTCTGGATCGCTATAGCCGTAATCACCATTAGCGCCCTCCTGTTCACAATTCGGGGCCATGTCCATGCAGGTTGGTCGTTCTGGCACCGGTACAAATGAAACGCGGGTTAACAACCATCTTATTTGAAAGGCGGAAATAATGAACAATAACAGAATGGTATCCCCATGATCATCAGCATCACTTGTGCCCTAGTCACCGCCAGTTTGCTGTCCATGCTTTGGTCCTCGACCCGGCTGATCGGCATCATTTCGGTGAGCGTGCTGGCATTCTTGTATCCTATCCCGGTATTGGCCTTGGTTTTGGTCGGTATCGGGCTTTACTATTGGAGGAAAATATTATGAACCGCGAATTATTGAACAATACACGAACGCATCAATCACCCCGACCTGCTCTTTGGTGTGCACTTCCCTTTCCGGCTGGAACCGACAATCTATGACATCGCCGGTAGACTGTCCGGTGATTACCACGGCGGCTATTGGCACATGTATCGGCTCGGCAATGGCGGATTCTACATGGCTCCCGATGCTGATTCATTCCGGTTGTCTTGCCCGAACGGCTACAAGGGAACAATGTCGGGAGACGCCTTCGGTATCGTCGTTTGCCTGTACGCTTATAGTGAACTGTCCTTTTCTGGTGTGCCGGGGTTCGCCGACGCCTGTGCCGTGCAATATCACCTGCTGCGGGAATACATGTTCGAACACACAGAAGCGCGGGCAATCCTGGGGGCAATCGACTGAACGGCCAAAAGGGGGGAGGCAGGGGGTGGCAGAAATCACGAAACTCTTCAGGTGTCACCTGGGAATTGGGCCGATCCTCGACGGTCACCATGGTGTATTTCGGAAAAGTTGCCCCCACCTCCTCCCACCTAGGCGCGCACATAAAAATCGTTATTTTTCATATAGTTACCCGATGGGGGTGCAGGGGGTAGCAGAAACCATGAAAACCCACGCGGCCCTTCATAACCTCCAGGCGACACCGACGTTTTCCGAAAAGTTGCCTCCACCTGCTCCCACCTGACGCCCGAACCTAATTTTTTTTCCGCTGGTGACCACTCACAAGGGTCCAAGCCACAATTTTACCCTTGGGATGACGGAAAATGGGCCGCTTCTGCATTTTACACATAATATCAACGTCATGAGCGACAACGCCAAAACAACCCAATCTGACCTTTCCTACCAAAGCCCTTTCCACAGGATATTTATTTTTCCCACCGGAAAGCACTTCCATAGGACACCAATTTTTCCCACGTGAAAGTGCTTTCATAGGAAATAAATTTTCACAATTGAACGTACGTTAAACAGGATATTTATTTTTCCTATAACAACTCTTCTATTAGGCAATTATATTTTACTACTAAAGATACTTTAATAGGAAATATATTTTTAATAGCATTTTTTTTGCTTACAATAGAAAAAAATTGTTGAAACATAGCAATTTAATGCTTTATCTTTACATCAAATCGAACAGGAGAACGGGCATAGTGCCATTTACAATCAATAAAGAGGAGGTAAAAATTCAGTCTTGTGGCCTAGCGCCACCTGTAGGCATCCTTAATGATGCTGCCTAAGCCAAGTGGCACGTGTTCCAGTGGTTTCCGGGGAACCGGGTGGGAGACATTTTCCTTGTGTCTATCGCCTCCAGTGCAAGAAACGAGTTCATCTCCTTCTTGAAACGAGACCAATCGTATAGGCTAAGACGCACATTTAAAGGAGGAGAAAAATATATGTCATTTTACGACAAAACAGATCTTTGGGATGCAGTAAAAGACTGCTACCCCCACTTCGAAAACCACACCCGTTGTAACGGATAGTGTTCAAGACACCGCCGCACCGGATGTATCAGACAGTGACCAGAATACCGTCTCTACCCAGCCGGAAGAAGCAACAGCGGCATCTTCCACCCCTGCACCTGAGGATGGTGTTCAGGACAAAGAAACCTCAACAGAAGAGCCCGCCGATCCAGGTGACTCTAGTGTCGATTCTTCACTAGATATATACACCACAGCATTGGCAACACCCTCAAGCCTGGAAGAGGAAGCCGATACCCCTCCAGGCAAACCACACAGATGGGACACCACTAAGAATTCACAAGCCGCCGCCATGCACGCGCTCGGCTTTGGGTTTGATGTGGCCCCGATGTTACCCGGCACTACGGATTTGGCAGTGGACAGGGAATCATGGACTGATGGTCTTGGTCCCCGGAAAATAGTTAAACACTGGCGGGATAATCCAGACCATGAGCTAGCCTGCATACCGGGCGACGACATCATTATTTTCAAAGCCGACAGTCCCGAAGCGATAGCAGCCCTTGCAGAGATTGAAACTCGATTTGAGCTTACACCTGTGTTTGTGGTCGAGACGGACACCGGAGAGGAACACTACTTCCGCCGTTCTGCCGGAACCATTGTACAGGCCGATTCTCAGGGCACAGAGAAGCACATTGACCACCTAACTATTATGACAGGCCAGGTATGTGTGACATTGCCGCCGAGTCCGGGGAGATCCTTCAAGGTTTTCTCGGCAGAAAACAAGGAGGACTTACCCGAAGCAACACAGGAAGTTATCGATGCCGTCCAACAGTATAACGATGGGATTGTTCCCTCCCAATCGTCTGCCCAGGAGGAGACAGAGGATGCCTCATCACAGACGAGTGAACCTGAAGCGGACACGGTTAATATTGATTCGCCCCCGGACACCTCAGCTTTGGCAACACCCCAAGGCAGCCAACTGGTACGCAAGCAACCATTCTGTCTCGACAACCCACAACCGCTGGACAGCAAGTTGTTCCCGAACCAGCCTCGAACGGGCTCCAATCAGCTACCGACAACCATCGCCAATTTGAGGTACATGCTGAAAGGGTACAGAATCATCGTCCGCTATAATGTCATCAAGAAAAACGTTGAAATTATCCTGCCAGACCACAGTGGAACCATTGACAATTTGGACAATGTGACAATGACGTACATCATCAACCTAGCCACACTGAACGGAATCAGCACCAGCCAGGTGCCATACTACATTGAGGCGTTGGCAGACAGGAATTTGTACAACCCTGTTGCGGACTGGATTTTATGCCAAACCGTGGGATGGGAAGGATCGCATGGAAGATATCTGCGAAACGATCACGGTACGAGAAGATTACCCGATAGCGCTTAGGAATGTTTTGATCTGCAAATGGTTGCTCAGCGCTGTTGCCGCAGCACTCATGCCCAGTGGCTTCAAGGCCCGTGGAGTGTTGGTACTTCCAAGGCTGCGCAAGGGGTCGGCAAAACTAGTTGGCTCATGTCGCTGGTTCCTGACTTTCAACTGCGAGACATGGTGGTCAAGGTAGATCACCATCTGGATGGCAGCAATAAGGACTCAATAATTGGGGCAGTCAGCTCACTGGCTTGTGGAAATCGGTGAACTTGACAGCTCCTTCAAAAAGGACATTGCCCGGTTGAAAGGGGTTCCTGACGAGCGATTTTGACAAGATACGACGGCCCTATGCCCGGACCGAATCGGAGTATCAGCGGCGAACGGTCTTCATTGCCACAGTCAACCAGTCCGATTTTCTGGTTGATAACACCGGCAACTCACGCTGGTGGACAATTCCGGTCACAAAGGTCAACTATGAGCATGGAATAGACATGCAACAGGTGTTCGCTCAACTGGCCGTGGAGTTTAACAACGGGAAGAAATGGTGGCTGACACAGGAGGAAGAGGCTCTGCTGAACACCTGCAACCTCGACCACCGAAGTGTCAGCGTTATTCGCGAGCGTCTTTTGGAAATCGTTGATCTGGACCTGATCGGCAAGGACGGCAACCCTGCGATGACGGCAATTGAGGTGTTGAAAGAGCTTGACTATAAAAATCCAACTAACCCACAATGCAAGGAATGCGGTGGTATATTGCGGGAATTGTTTGGTGATCCTAAGAAAATAAAAGGGTTACAGAAATGGCGTATTCCTCTCAAGCGTACCACAGGCTCCTTTACGTCGATCGATGCAATGATGACGACAAGTACTAATCCATAGAACCAGCCAAGGGGGGGCAACCCATCGCTCCCCCTGTTGCCACCACCCCAGACGCCAGATGAAAATTGTTACTTTTCAATTGGTTACGATAAAGGGGGGTGGAGGGGGTAGCAAAAAAAAAGAAAATTTTGGTGGTGGTTATAAAATTGGGCCGGGTGTATTTTCCGGGACCGCCGCCAGAATTATTTTGAGAAAACTGCTCCCCCCACCCCCCACCTGTCACGGTTCGATGCTGTGCTTCAGGAGAGTGTCCGTCACCCCGGCGATTGCCACCACCATGCTGCCCCCACCCCGGCAACCCCATGAATTTGGTGTGTAGCGGGGAACGCGTCGCACTGGCCACCACATTGGCCGTCTGCCGCAAAAACGCCCCGACGCGTACCCTGGCCATGCCCAGCCCCGAAAAACGCCACAGCGGGCAATCTGGCCACCTCCTGGGACCGCACCTGCCGCCGACCAGCCCGAGACCCGCCCTCCGGCGTCCTGACCGCGAGCCTTGTTGAATTAACGATAAGGAGCGTACCAATAAAATGTTACTTAATAATGTACATAAAAAGGGCGCGATTGAAACCCCATGAAATTCGATCGGTTAGTGAAAGCCATGGCGACCTTGGGGTGTCTTGCCGCGATCTCCACACACTGTCGCAGGGAAGGGACAGGCAAGCGTATTATTGGCAAGGAACGTCCGCGCTGACGGAAAGAGTCTGGACGCTGGAGCAGGTCACAATTGAGCAGTGCTGTGCTGAGGGTGTAGCGAGAGAGGAGTGGGCAAAAGGCGTCTGCTTATTTGAATGAAGACTAATTTTTTGCCTTGCTAATCATGATATTTTAACAATATAAGATAGCTGTGTCCATGCAAGCCCATCATGAACATTGGAATGGCAAACACAACCGTACCTGTTGTCATTACTTTGGAAGCGCACGAAGGATCTCACATGAGCAAAGAATTCCGACATTCGACTCACTGATGAATCCGCTACTGGATGTATTGTCTACCCGGTGACAAAACAACCGATGAAGTCAACTATGCGCAACCGTTGTATCAACAGGTCGCCTGATGCAATTTGAAAAAACATGATTTCAGACCTTAATTCCTGGTTAGGCAGTCTAGTGGATGGGGTCCGCCTCAGTCGTTTATCCCCCGCCAACAGGAAGCCTATAGAAAGTCTTGATCAATCATTATGAGTTAGGTGCCTTGTTGAGTTCAAATTGGGAAAAGCAAAAGCATAGTGTACGGTTAGCCATCGCGCGTTTAGGCGTATTGTCAACAGCGATTCTGATCTTATTCGCTTCCCCAAAATCAGAAGCTGGCGAGATTGAACCTAGAGCCTATGTCAACACGCCGGTTGGGGTCAATTTTTTACTTACGGGATACATCTATTCGGATGGTGGATTGTCAACCGTTGCTTCGTCTCCGATCAAGGATGCCCAACTCACGATGCATTCAGGCGTGCTGGCTTATGCTCGCTCATTAGACGTGTGGGGTAACTCAGGGAAATTCGATGTTATCTTGCCTTATTCCCAATTGTCGGGAAGTGCGATGGTTGCAGGTCAACCGCGTGAACGCAATGTTTCCGGGTTAAATGACCCCCGTTTCCGCTACTCAGTCAATTTCTATGGAGCCCCAGCTTTGTCCCTGCAAGAATTCGCCAACTACCAGCAGGACTTAATCATCGGGGCAAGCGTTCAGGTATCCGCACCCCTCGGCCAATATGATTCGGACAAATTGGTGAACCTTGGCAATCACCGTTGGTATGTCAAACCCGACCTTGGAATCTCTAAAGCGTGGGGTCCAATTGCATTGGAATTTTCCAATGGTGTGACGTTTTTCAATTCCAATAATGATTATTTTGGTGGCAGAACGCTTGAACAGGATCCCCTTTTTACCTCGCAGCTCCACATGACGTACAACTTTAGCCATGGCATTTGGACAGCATTAAGCTGGACATACGATTATGGTGGCCGGACGACGATTGACGAGATAAAGAGTGATGATGTGGCAAATAATTCACGGGTGGGCGCTACCTTTGTGTTGCCCGTAAACCGGAACAACTCAGTTAAGCTGTACGCCAGCAGTGGCATATCTACAAGTTCAGGGAGTGATTACGACCTGATTGGCATTATCTGGCAATATCGCTGGGGCCATGGTTTGTAACTGCGCAGTTCTTGAGAATATTTCCCTCGGCCAATTACAATCTATCTCATCCAACACCAACCCCAAGGAGAACAAGATGAAAAAATGTATTTTCCTTAGTGCTGCAGTATTCGTTCTGATGGGTGCAGCCGCTGCTGGTGCTAAAGAGCAGTACCCGGTAATGAACATGATTGCCGGCAAGGTAATCCAGAAATACCAGCAATCGACCTGCGAGCAGCTATGGCTTAAGAAAGGTCAGCAAAAATCTCAACAGGAGCAGGAGGCCGTCCAGATGCTTCAGGCTGATCCACAGATGCGCCAGGCCTTCTTGAACAAAGTGGCAGGTCCAATTGCCAATAAAATGTTCGAATGCGGTATGATTCCTTAAATGAGCCTGGCGTGTGATCCTAATTGCATTCCTTGGAATTTTTCTTGGTTGCGAAGGGAAACGATGTAGAATCGAAGCAATCGTCGCGGGCATCGATCCCAAACTTTGGGAATTCCGCCCTATGGTGTCATGATCCAATCAATCCATAACTTGTAAAAAACAGGAGAATACAGGAATGAAACCACATAGGCTCATCATCCTTGCGGCACTTCTTGTCCTGACCCTTGCAGGGGGCAGCCAGGCAGCCTCTAAAGCACCGGAAAGCGATGCGAAGTTGATACTCAAGGCCATGTCGGATTATATTTCCAGCCAAAATACGATCGAGCTGACTTTTGACAGTGATATCGAGGTCATCACGTCGGAATTGGAGAAAATTCAGTTCACCAACTCCGGGGAGGTGCTGTTGCGCCGTCCGGACAAGTTGCGCGCCCATCGAGTGAGTGGTCATGCGGATGTGACACTGTTCTTCGATGGCAAGACGGCGAGCATCTTGAGCAAAAAGGACAACGGTTATGCCCAGTTCGAAGTTTCAGGCACCCTGGACCAATTGTTTGAGGCCCTACGGGCTGGCCACGGTGTGGCCTTGCCGGGTGCGGATCTGCTTTTGACAGATTCTTACGATACCCTCATTGCCGGCGTTCAAGAAGCTAAGCATATCGGTCGGGGCATCATCGATGGTCAAGAATGTGAACATCTTGCATTCCGCAACGATGATACGGATTGGCAGCTCTGGGTAGAGGTGGGGAATAAGCCCATCCCACGCAAACTTGTAATCACCAGCAAAACTATGAACAGCGCACCGCAATACACCCTTCGTATCAAAAGCTGGAAAACAGGTGTTGAACCAGCAAAAGATGCCTTTGCGCTCGTCCTGCCAGCCGGAGCGAAAAAGCTTAATCCCGAAGATCTCATCGGACTCGACGAATTACCGCCGGAAAAGCCGGCAGGAGGTAATAAATGAAAGACAATACGAAAAAATACCTGCTCCTCTTTGGATTGACCATTGCTGTATGGGCCTGGAATGGCCAAATCATGCCGAACTCTTTTGGTGACTTGATCTCCTCTGCGGAAGCAATTGTAGGCGCACCGGCCACGCCGGTCAGCTATGCTGGGGTTGCCCGACGCTCGACCGTCGGTGCTGGCTCACCTGGCGTGGGCGTTAAACCCGGTGTCGGTGTTGGAGCTCCGGGGGCGGGCGCTGCACCCATGAACCTCGGTGGACCCGTGAACAGAGTCGGGAGACGCTGAACAAGTCCAGACTGTTGACTGGATAACATGTGGTAAAAAAAAAATACCGTTAGTGTTAGCTTTTCACCCGGCCTCAATCAGAGTTTACTAGAAAGCGTTATATAACCCCATGACACGTCAAATCGTTGCATCGAGACGGTACATTCGGTAAGTTGCGTGGGACTGAAAATCCGTGTGTCCCTGGTTCAAATCCTGGTCTCGGCACCAATTATTTCAAGGGGTTACGGCTTTTTAGCTGTGACCCCTTTTTTTGTCTATGGTCGTTCTATGGTCCGAGTGCATATTTTTTTGCCCCGGACAAGTTTCAATGCTCAACATACCGAATTCACTGTATAAAGCTAAACAGCCAGTTGCCCCCCCCTTCTGTTTCTCATAGACTCTTTACCGCAAAGGGTTATCAGGTACACCATCCCGAACACCGCCAGTGGTGCCAATGCGGTTACCTCCAACAGCCCCTTTTTCCTGATAACTCCTGTCGTCTTCCGGTCAGCGGGAGTATTTGGTAGACATGAAGGGGTTTTAATGCTTAACTTTTATGCAGAGGTGAAGAAATGCCAGAGACATTCAAGCTGCAAATATCGCCAGATGACAAATACTTCATCGTTGAAATGCTCCATGTAAATGATGTGCTTCGATATGGCAACTACTTCACGGGCAAGGTTACCCAAGATTGGAAGAACTACTTCAAGTTCTATGTGAAGGAAGGAGAAGAGGTATTCCTGAGTAAGATACCTGACATCTTCAAAGGCTATAAGGACTTCGCCGAAGCGTTTGGCAAGTACGAACACTTCTCAAGATTATTAAGCAATCCGCCACAATCGAAGATCACCTTCGCCGCTCTGATGGAGTTTGACAATTTAGCCAATCACTACCCTTTAAAGTAGCCTCACCGCCACACCCGGCCACCCACAAACCGGTTCTCTTTCCCGCCGAACCTACCAGCATAACCAATTCCGCAATGGTATACATTTTTTAGGCGCTCAATATTGCCTCAAAGAAAACGGTCCAACAAATTGGATTTATAATTAATTTTTCCTGATAACTCCTGTCGCCTTCCGGTCAGAGGGAACTTAGGCTGGGCATAAAGGCAAAGTGTACCTAGAGGGTCTTCTTTCTGGCGTTCACAGGTCAACCGGCAGTCTAAATCATTCAATATCAATATAATTAGATTTCATGAATCGCCCGTACTCGGCATCTAATTCCAGTATATGCGTCTTAATCCATTCACTTATGAAAGCAGCAGTTTCAAGTAATATATGCTTGTTCCCAGCACGATATTCCTTATCGAGTTCGACCACTCTGATTGAAAATTTTTCATGCTCTTTTTTATGCATCTCAAGACCAGCAAACGAGCATTTTTTCATCCAATCTTCTTCTTCAGCAAGATGGTATTTGGCGTAATCGAGAAGTTCTTCAAAGAGGATCGTCAATTCTCCGGAGGGCGCATTGCTCACGCAATTGTCGTAGAATTCATTTAGCAGATAAAACAGTTGCTGGTGTTGTTTATCAACTTTAGGTATCCCAACAGAAAATGAATTATTCCAAATAATTATAGACATAACTTTCCAACAAAACCTTAAGACAATCAGAAGGAAAGAAAATCCCCCTCCATCGCCGAAAATTGGTCAGCATTGCATCCCTAATAAGTTTCAACATTTTTAATAATAATGATTATTTTTATGGCAGGGTAGTAGTGGCTTGAAATAATCATTATCAAGCTCTGCTTCACAGGAAGTTACTAGTTTTAGCGGAGGTGAAAAATGTCAACAATCGAATATAATGGCAAAAAAATCATGGTCGATGATAACGGTTTTCTTGCCAACCAAAATGACTGGAATGAGGAAGTTGCTTTAGCTTTAGCATCTCAAGAGGGATTTGATTCCTTATCAACTGAGCAGATGGAAATCATCCGGTTCATGAGAGAATACTTCTTAAAATACAAAGTGTTCCCAATACTTAATAATATTTGCCGGATCGCCCATCAGCCAAAAAAATGCGTAGACAATCAATTTACTGATCCTGAAAAGGCATGGAAGATAGCAGGCTTACCCAAACAGGAAGGCGTTCATTTTATTAGCTTTGATGGCAAACACTTTTCCTTGGATGCCTACTGTTAAGGAATAAACCAGTTTTGACCGAAGGTTGACGGGGTGGAATTCGGTGTTATTTTCTAATCCAGGAAAAAGTGTATGCCTGTACACCTTCTCCTAGGCTCACCATGCCGGTTTTCGTTTCCTCTCTCCTGTAATGGTGAGTCATTCTTCCCTGCTCTTTAAACCAAGAGGAACAAGCACTCCTCTTGATGAGGTCTACCTGCCGACGATTGATCGGATTACAAGGTAGACCTTTCTTTTTGCCGTTTTGGCGGGACTATTTCAGCAGAGTTAGCATTCATTTACTGATCAACCGGTAGCAACCTGACCTCGCTGCCCTCACCCGGAAACAAACTCACTGCAGCAGGTCCGTTTCAAGGTTATTAATGGAATAATGTACTGGACAGGAGCACATTTGAACTTGTCCGAGAGAGCACCGATAAGGACAAGGAGTGGAATTAACAGGCTCGATTAACATCAATTTATTTCCGACTCTATACTCAACTTCGCACACCGGTTTGCCGGTACTCAAATCAGAATTGAGACATGCAAAACAGTGATTGCATTTCGTTGTGCTTTTAATGACATTATCAGGCGGTTGTGAGGTCATAGATCCGAAATTCAAGTTAAATTTCAACAGCTATTACTTCTTGAAAGCCGCAATATTATTCACCAGTCGCCTCTTTGCATTGGCGAATTTCACAGGAAACGTCATCATTTCAAAATGTTGGGCCACAACAAGGAGACCCTTAGGGTTTGGCCAAACTGTTCAATTTTTTACCATCCTGCCAATTTGAAAGCCGCAAGTAGAGCAAGTATGGCTAGAATAACCATTCCTTCAACAGCCCCCTTTTCCTGATAATTCCTGCAACCCTCCGGTCGGTAGGAATGAGAGTTCTCTTTATTACCTGTTGGCCGAATTAGCCCTCGAACATAACTTTTCATAGTGCCTCTCCATTCGCTGTCCCAGTCTTTGACCGTCTTGACCTGTGCCAACCATCGCATAGATTTTTCCCACAGAGTTTAATTGGGAAATTGGTTTATTAATAATTCAAGTTTCGGACTTGCCTTTAAGGACGCCATTGAAGCAGATAAATAATTGAAATAATTTAATTTTAACGTGAAAAGCCTTTCGCTTTCTGATACATTGGAGTTGCGAAATACCTAATGATATCAGGAGGGAAAGGCTCAAATGGATCGTGACCAATATTACCAGGAGCAACAAGAGGCAAAACGACGGCATGACCGGATTTCTTTTTTCATGGAAGATTTCAAGGTCGGAAGGCTGCTGGGCGGCAGCGGGATTCGCAAGCTGCGAGGAGCAAAACCGCTTGCGGTGTTCACCGCTATCTTTACGTTGCCATTCGGTGGAGTCAATTTCTTCCGGGGCATCGTCAACAACCGCACACTGGGATTTCAGAAGGATTCCGTCTACGAATTCCTCAAGAATCCTCGGTATAACTGGCGGAAGTTCCTGCTGGCTCTTGTGGCGGTGGTGGTCCGGTTCATGGATGTGCTGACTAGTGAACAGCGTGAGAAGGTGTTGATCATCGACGACAGCACCTATGACCGCTCCCGCTCCAAGGTGGTTGAACTGCTGGCCTGGGTTCATGACCACAACAGGAACCGGAGCCTGAAAGGATTTAAACTCCTGACTCTTGGCTGGTCCGATGGAGTGAGTTTTCTGCCGTTGGATTTCACCCTGTGCTCCTCGGCCAAGGCAAATAAGCGGATCCAGGGCATCAAGAAAGAGCTGGACAAACGCTGCTGCGGGTACAAGCGCAGGATGGAGGCCATGGTCAAATCCACGAAACATCTGGAACCCATGGTGAAAAGGGTGCTGGCCCGTGGAATACGGGCCGACTACCTCCTGATGGACAGTTGGTTTGCTTTCCCCTCGATTCTGGCCACCCTCGGTAAGCACCTGCCGGTGATCTGTATGGGCAAGGATATGCCCCAGGTGTTTTACCGTCACCAGGAGCAATGGCTGACCTTGGGCCGTTTGTTCAGCAAATTGAAGAAGCGACCCGGCAAAGCGCGGATTCTCGCCAGCGTGATTGTCGAGACCAAGAAAGAGCAGAAGATAAAGATCGTTTTTGTTCGTCACCGCCACAAACGCCAGTGGCTGGCAATCCTGTCGACCAAGATTGATCTTGCCGACGAGGAGGTTGTCAGGATCTACGGTAAGCGGTGGGACATCGAGGTGTTCTTCAAGATGATGAAACATTACCTCAACCTTGAACGGGAAACCCAATTGCGGGATTTTGACGGCATCATTGGACATATCACCATTGTCATGAGCCGCTATATCTTCCTGGCGTTTGAGCAGCGCTGTCATGACGATCCCCGAACGCTCGGTACCCTCTTTTTTGCCTGCAGGGAAGAGAGGCGGGACCTGAGCCTGATTGAAGCCATGCAAAGACTCCTCAGCCTCGCTTTGGACAAAGTCAGGGCTGCTGGAATAATCGCAGAATGTGCAGTGCTTGCCCTTGTTGATGCAGTCATGAGCGTTGCCGTTGATATGCTGAAAACAGGAAAGAGGTTTGTGCAAATTAACAACATGATAACAGATTTTTAGGTCAAGTCAGAAACTTGAGATACAGTATAATGATCTTTTAAAGCACTCGATAAAGGGTGATCAGGTGGTTGCTTTTTTCTGTGTAATAGCACCCAGTGTGGCAGGTCATGTCGTAACTATTACACATGAAACTTTCTATAATTCATCAAGCATACCCTCCAGATCAACATTGCTTCCATTCGTGGCTAACAATTTTTGAATATGCGTTGCCATAGTGCCTTTTTGGCCTAATTTTTCGAGTCCGGCAAGATAGAGCATGTCAGCCGTGACATGCCGCTTCAAATCTGTATATCGAGACGGTTCTTTCGGTGATTGCGCAGGGACTGAAAATCCGTGTGTCCCTGGTTCAAATCCTGGTCTCGGCACCAATTTTTTCAAGGGGTTACGGCTTTTTAGCTGTGACCCCTTTTTTTGTCTATGGTCGTTTTATGGTCGGAGTGCATATTTTTTTGCCCTCGGACAAGTATTGACGCTCAACATACCGAATTCACTGCATAACCCAGCAGTTCCTCCCTTCTGTTTCTCATAGACTCTTTACCGCAAAGGGTTATAAGTACACCATCCCGAACACCGTCAGTGGTGCGAATGCGATTGCCTTCAACAGCCCCTTTTCCCCGATAACTCCTGTCGCCTTCCGGTCAGTGGCAGCGAGGGGCATGCATAAAGGCAAAGTACACATGAAGGGTTTTCTTCCTGGCGCTTGCTGGTCAACCGGCAACAGCCTGACCCCGTTCTCCTCGGTCGATTTTACCAAGGAACCTTGTACAACTACGCCGCTCATGCTCCGATAGTTCCTCAAGTTTACGGGGTGTTTTCCGGTTGTTATCCAGCCTGCATACATATTCGCTACACTTGTGCTCCAGTGTGCAGATAAAGGCCCTTCCTTCTTCATCTTCAACCACAACTTGGTCTTCGTATAGGTTCATGACAGTCTCCTCAACACACAGGCTCCCAAATACCATCGTAGCCTATATCATTTACTCTCCAGGTGAAGGTCCCAAGTCCCTACAACTCCTGCGTTCATGTGCCGATAATTCATCAATTTTATTCGGAATTTTTCGGTTGCCATCCAGCGTTGAAACAACCTCGTTACACCCATCCAAGGAGCAAAGACTATCCAGAGTGCAGATAAATTTGTCTCCTATGTTATCTTTAACCAAAACTAAACACCCATGTCTTTTCATGACAGCCACCTCTGTGGATTATATTACTGAGATTCGGCATTTCTAACGCCGTAAGTAAAAGATAACCTTGACCAGGCGGGTGTCAATTGTACGAAAGAAAAGAGGCTGAGAATGGAAAGCAGGCTCGGGTGACTGACCGAAGGTTGACGGAATGTCATTCGGTATTATTTTGTAAGGTAAGGGGAAAGGTTAAGCATATACACCTTCTCCCAGACTCACCATTCCGGTTTACAACTTCCTCCCGGATAAATGGTGAGCCACTTTATCTGCTTCTTTAATAGTTCGTTTCGAACTTTTTGTGATATTGAAAAGCTAGCTTTCAAACAATGCAAGAGGAACACGTTTTCCTCTTCAATGGGTCTACCTTCCGACGTTTGATCGGATGAAAAAGGTAGACCTTTCTTTTTGCTATTTTACAGAAAACATTTCTTTTAAATAGTGCATCTAACCTTTGAATGATTTTAAAAAAAGTCGAATAAAAGGTTCATATATTTGTTTATACTTTTTTGAATATTCGAAATAAAACGTTTTAAATTTATTTTTATTAAGTATTGCTTTTTTAACGAAAAGAAACTCATCCGAGCATGATCCATAAATGATATAATATTTTTTTTCCAATATTTTCTTAGTAATAATTTTATCTGGACATGATTCTGTATCAGTATTTAATGTCAGATCATAATCCTCTTTTATTGTAAGTTTGAGTTCGTTTTCTATTCCCGAGACAATGAGTACCGCTTCCTCATCCTCGGAAACAAATTCCTGACCGTTAGTGTCTTCCGATTCACCTTGCGGAAGCAATATTTTACTTGGATATCTTATGGAATATCCAATTTTTGAGTTGATATATTTTACAGTTGTTATCCTTTCTGTATTATTTAATTTAACACTTTTTTGATGAAATATATCTTCAGAGTTAGAATAATTAGCGGATTCGAACAATATTAAAACTAAAATAAAATATACTATTTTCAACAGTAAACCACTTGGTCAATATAAAGATTATTTTTAGTATTATAAATATGCAAATTTGAAAAAACTGTTGCATATATTTATTTTAATTTTAAAAATTTTCAGACGTCTCAGTACGGTTTACCTGATACTGACGTCATGTTTACATTGAAAGTCAAGCATCAGTGAGTGTCGGCTATGTGCTTTTATTAAGCAACACTAGCAGCTAACCGATTCAAGGGGTTGTTATTCTGGAATGCGAGAAACTAGTATTTTGTCGATACGGTTTTTATCCATATCAACGACCTCAAAACGATATCCTTGCTCATCGAAATGGTCCGCTTCATTAGGAATACGGCCTAAAACGTGAATAATAAAACCACCTAACGAATGGTAAGTATTGCTTTTTTCACCGGGAAGATCCCGATTGATATCAAGTGTCATTTTTACCCTGTCGATGGAAACGCCACCGTCGATAAGCCATGACCCGTCTTCACGCCTGATGAACTCTTGAACTTCGCTAAAATGGGATGAGGGTACTTTCCCGACAATGGCGATTAGAACATCGGTGAGGGTTACAAACCCTTGGATATCACCATACTCATCAACAACAAGGGCGCATTGAAGTTGAGATTTACGAAAATTCTCTAGCAATTGAGCTGTAGTCAAATATTCAGGAACATACAGTGGTTGGCGAAGGTGCTGCTCAATTTCTAGCGGTTCACAGGCAAGAGCCGCTTTTAGAAGATCCGCGCTTCGCAACAGCCCCGCAACATCTTCCAGCCCACCACGACAGACAATAATCCTGGAGAATGGATAAGTAGCAATGTATGCACGGATTTCCGTTTCTGTCCTGTTTAAATCGAGCACATGGATATCTTGCCGATGCGTCATTATCGCCACAACTGGTTGCTCATCAAGGCGGAGTACGTTCGAGACTAATACTTGCTCGCTTTCATGAAATACACCAGCATCTGCCCCCTGCTCCATCATCAATTTGATCTCTTCATTGGTTATCGAAGATTCTTCTCTCTTGTTGGTACCTGTCATTCGCAAGAGCAAATTCGAGGAAGCTGAAAAAAACCACACCAATGGTTTTGCTAAGCGAGCAAGCATTTTCATTGGGCGTGCAACCAGAGAAGCTACCTTTTCAGGCTCTAGTAATCCTAAGTGCTTAGGAACTAATTCTCCAACAACGACAGAAAAATATGTTAGAGTTACGTGGCTATGCATGAAACTCAGCAATCCTAATGGGTACATGAGCAAGACATGCATTGAGTAAACGTAGAGGCAGTTGTGGTTCCCAGAACCTCCGATTAAAGCGGTAACAAAATTCGTCGAGGTATTCTTGGAGACAATTGGAAGAAACACCGTGAAATGTGCCGTTGATAAATGTTTTCAGGTTGCCGATCGTAATATGGACCATGGGCAACCACACCGATGCCTGTTCAGGAGGGGTCACCTTTTTTTGATGATCTTGCGTTTCTCCGACAGCGTTAAGCGCTGGCAGGGCATCTGTTTTTACCGTCTGGCCATCTTTCAGGTGCTTGGCAAGAAATTGGCGAACGGTTACTTTGGAAACACTGTCCACCGCTTGCATAGCAACAAAACCAGCGCCTTTCTCCCGAGTTTCCACAGCCACAAGAACAGGTCGTTTCCCCGCGGCTCCTCGACCTCTCTTGCCAGCACGTTTACCGCCGACAAGGGTGTCGTCGAACTCAATCAAGTTGGCAAGCCGGTAAATGCTGTCTCGGTCAGCCATCGCTTTCCTGATCTTGCGCAGCATGTTACGTGCTGTAATCCAGGAAACACCGACATGCTTGGCGACACGGAGAGCCGAAACACCCCCTTTGTCGGAAGCCATCAGATAAATCGCCCAAAACCATTTCACAAGAGGAACTTTGGTCGAATGAAACAAGGTGTCAGCGGTCATCGACACTTGGTGACGACAATGAGAACATTGGTACAATTTACGCGATTCAATGAAGTAGGCCTTCGTGGATCCACAAGCAGGACATTGAAACCCATTGGGCCATCTCACCTTGATCAATGTCTTTGCGCATGAACGCTCGGTACCGTACCGTTTTTGCCATTCAAGCAAGGTTATTCCAGGCATTTTCATAACAAGGCCTCATTTGGTTTATCAAATTGATCTTGTTACTAAATATAAGCATTATGCTGAGACTTATACAGAGCCATATAGAGTTATAACACTAAGGATTGTTCATAAGCAATGGGTTTGGCTATGGTATAGCCGAGCTGTGCACGGTGAGCAGTACCAAGTAACGGTGAGGGGTTCGGCGAATAGCCTTCTCGTCCTATAGCACCGCGAGTATTCCAACCAGAGTACTGCGACTTGAACGGTGGCAGGAACCTGATGAACAAAAGCCAACGCGAATAGCGGTTCCATTTTGCCTTTATGAGGCGAGTGACCCTGGCGAGATGACGGCAATTTTGACATGCAAATCCTTGAAACGAGTACAGATGTTCAACGCCATGATGCATGATTTACTAAACTAATCAGAATGCATATACTTATGCTATGAATTAGTTATTCTTGGGGCAGTTATTGTAGCCGGCGCGTTCACCATACCCTTTGTACTATGATGACTCAAACGCTCTGGTACAAAACAGGGGCTGACAAAGTAATGCTAAGGGCAGGGCAACTGGTTGGCCTGCTTGCACTTGTTTTACTGATTTCGCAAGATCATTCTCTCTTGAAGAGTAAGATTTCTTGAAGCTCTTTTCGGGGGTGCAAACCTGATACGTTGGCATCGTGCCAATGGTCTTCTCATTGGCTGTTTAGCTTTGAGTCATATTAGGTATCTGGTACTTGCCCCTGAAGGGTTTGACAATTTACCGATCGGAATAAAATATTGGCCGGAGATGGTTGGAGGTGGCCTTTTCCTGCTCATTTTCATGACAGTCATATTGTGCTCACTTTAGGGAATCTTGAAAATTAGCTCAGTGAGCCCCGGTAGCCCTCACCGGCAAATTTTTTGACGAAGATCATGCTCTTCTGGCTTGTAATCCTATCGGTTTTACACCTTGGCGCAGCCTCGCTCTGCGCTCGATGGCGTTCTTTTGCCATGTTGCCGCTTCCCGGGCGCACTTCACCTGTTTGTCGCCAGAAGCATCCCCATCCGGTCAATGTTGTACCCCAGATTGCGCAAACCGATCTTTGCTCGGGCTCGGGCTATGCCGATCGTGCGCAACAGCAAATTCCCCGCTCGCTGCGCCTGCACGCCAAAGACGTGCTCAACTCGCGAACGAATCCTGGACCTGGTCTTGTTGCCTTCCTGTTCTCTTGGCGTCAATGGACGATTACGGCTCCCCTTGCGTTGGATGTGTTCGCGAAAACCATCCTGCGCGAGACGCTCCAGCCGTTCCGCCGATCGATAGGCCGAATCCGCCCAGACGTCCCTGCTCGTGTTGTCGGCAAGAAGTTGCTCGAACACATTGCTGTCGTGCAGGGCCGCATCCGTCACCGCATAGCTTCGAATCAGCTTGTGCTTCACATCCACCGAGACGTGGTTCTTGTATCCATAAAAGGACTTGCCGTTTTTCTTGGTCCACCGGGCATCCACGTCCTTTCGCTGGCGCTTGTTCTCCGGCCAGTCTTCCGGAACCTCGCCTGCTTTGATCCGGGCATTTTCCTCCCGGCTGTTCCGCTGCTTGGGGACGTTGACGATGCTGGCATCCACGATCTGCCCCTTCATCGCCATGAAACCGTTGTCCCGAAGGTGTGCATCAAAGGTCGCAAACAACTCCTCCACGATGCCGGCCTTGACGAGGTCTTCCCGAAAACGCCAGATGGTGGTGGCATCGGGAACTTTTTGGCTGATGTGCAGACCAAGAAAGCGCCCAAAAGAATGCCGGTCGAGAATCTGAAACTCAGTCGCCTCATCCGACAGGTTGTACAGCGACTGCAGGATAAGAATTTTGAACAGCAGGATGACGTCGTACCCCTTCGGACCAACAGTGGATTGCCGTCCCTTGTCCCTTGCTTTTTCGAGAGCTGGACGAAACATCTCCCAGCTGACCGTCTCGTTGATCTTGGCAAGTGGGTCGCCGTTTTTGTCGATTGTGTGCAATCGGTCCTGCAGGTCGAAAAAGCCGGGCTGGATCATGGCTGGTCTCCATCGGTTTAGGTTGTCGGGCGCCCCCTTAAAACGATAGATATCGTAACATATTTACACAAAATCAACAAGTTGATACTTGAATTTGTCGCTAACTACTGCATGTAATTTTCAAGAAACCCTTTAGATCTTCATTGAAACTGGACTATAAAAAATGGTGCTTAATGCACATGCCGTTAGGCTACTTGATTCTTGTCCTCGTTTTGATTCATGTTCTTTTTGTGAGTGAATCATTTGAACAAGGCATCCCAAGAACCATTCTCCTCTCTCTTTTTACTGGATTGACGCTTCTTGTAGTGATTGTAAAAACCAAACGTTAGAACTCCAAATCATACGAAAAGAGAAATAAAATGAATTCTTGTAATTATTACCGCGTTGAACAACAACTACAAGCAAGGGATGTGCAGGCAACTTGGCGGGAATCAAAAAGCGGGTATGTTTATATTCCCTACTGCACTCACCCCTCAGGCGAATTCAGCTTGAGTAATATAAAATTCTGTGGTGACGCTACCAATAAACTGAAATGCCAGGGAAATCTCTCCAGGTGTCAGCTGGAAAACGGTTTGCCATAACTCCGATTAAACGTGGTCAGTACCGGGGGTTCTGCTTCTCTGGGCAAATGAACAGGCTGGCATGCTTGGAGGAAATCGAACAGGTCGGCCCTATAAAGAAAAGACTCACGGCCTACGCCACTGAGAAAAAACTTTCCTTGCCGCATTCCAGACAATAAAAGGCGGTGACTTCAATGCCGAGGTCGCCAAGCACAGGGTCCATCTTATTTCCGATAAGCTTCAGATGAGGACCGTTACAATGATCACAAAGATATCCAGATGGGTGAAGTTGATCTTGAAGTGTCCGGATCTGTTCTGCAAGTTGGTCATTTGCAATCTGCAACCGTACGACCTCAAGACGCGAATCTTTTGCCTGAAGCTCAAGCGCTTCGTATTCAGACTTCAAAAGCTCAAGGTGCTCGCGGAGCATAGTCGCAGAGCCACGCTCGTCAATATATTTTTCTATGATCTCGAATGGACCCATATCGACAATCTGTGTTGGTAATAAAAAGGGCAGAGCCGCATGACCCTGCCTTGAGAAATTCGATCTTCCGGAAAACTTAATTGCGCCTTCTCCTACCAACCGCTGCCAAACCGGCCAAACCTGTTCCGAAAAGGAGAGCGGTGGTGGGCTCAGGAACTGGGGCTGTGCCTGGAGTTGGAACTGGGAGGAAACCTTTATAATCGTACGAGATACCGGAGAGGGTTGCATACCCCCATTCTGTAGTAAATGTCATATAGCTGATACCTTTACCTTTAAGTGTAAATGAATAAGCTCCCAAAAGAGGAATACTACCTGGATCAGGTGAATATGAATCAAGTAAACGATTTCTTTTATTATACACTGAAAAAACCACACTTTTCCCAAAGTTTATCGCGTCAACAGTCACAACTTTTGTTTTTTTTATAAAATTAATTGTCCCCGTAGTATTTTTACTCCACATTTCAGATATAAATCCATTCGACACCCCCATTCCATCCAATTTATCCCTGTTATCAATATACATATACGCATGATCAAAACTGATACCATAATATTTTTTGTACCAATTTTGAGCTGATTCATCTATATCAGCAATAGTTTCCGTATTGTATTTCGTGAATCCTGGGTAATCTGAAAAAGTAGAAGTAATTAGAGTGGCACTTGCATATTTAGCCATTCCAATCATCATTAGTCCTGCTAATAAGCCTAGCAGCAATCGCTTCTTCATTCTTCCCCCATCTTTATGGTTTGGTGTTTTATACTACGGGGTATCATAACGGGGATTTGTATATCTACAGACTGTAAAATATTCGAAAAAATAATAAGTAGCTATAAAAAAGTGCTTATCGCTGATCTTCAGCCAATGCAGGGAGGATGCGGCCCTGCACGACAGCAATGTGTTCGAGCAACTTCTTGCCGACAACACGAGCAGGGACGTCTGGGCGGATTCGGCCTATCGATCGGCGGAACGGCTGGAGTGTCTCGCGCAGGATGGTTTTCGCGAACACATCCAACGCAAGGGGAGCCGCAATCGTCCATTGACGCCAAGAGAAACCGATAGGATTACAAGCCAGAAGAGCATGATCTTCGTCAAAAAATTTGCCGGTGAGGGCTACCGGGGCTCACTGAGTTAAATTTCAAGATTCCCTCTGGCTTAATTATGGGCTTTACCTAGCAGCTAAAGGTACCGAAGTCATTGGTAACCAATACGAGTGTGATCCGGGGAGCGCCGCGCCGAATGATGAGGCGGTTTTGCTCCGTGAGGAAAGAGCAAGCCGCAAGCGCAGCAGGGCTGTGCTGAGGGTGTTGCGAGAGAGGAGCGGGCAAAGGCGTCTCGGAAGGCGGAAGGCGCGAAAAAATCACCAATTACGGCGGTGAACCTTTTGCATTCACACATTTTATTGGCGATATATTGCCACCTAAGGGAAACATGAAGGATCTAAAGGCGGGACATTCCCATCTTAGTGCTTAGTATAATTTCATAACTAATGGCAACTCTGTATTTTATCCCCCACCGCATGAGGTGTATTTATGGATACGTTTGAAAAATCTGCCCTAGTTTATGAATACAACTGGTCTCAATACGAAAAAGATGATCCTAGAATTTCCGGAGTACCAGATAGCACTGAGTTTAACAGAAAAGAGGGGTGGGAAGTCCTCTATATCATCAAATACCTGACCGACCACTTAGCATACGGCGTTGAGAGTTTTGGGAATAAAATGGAAAATTTCATCCATGATCGACTCCCTGTGGAAATCAGGACTCAAAAAGATACGATTAAATGGATCAAAGACAACTGGAAGAATTTTACATTGGATTAAAATTGATCCGGTAAGGATTACAAAAATCTCAAGTTTGTACACAAAGAGTATGCTGGAGGTGAATATGAAAGAATGGATAGTGAGAGTTAAGCTAGAAAAAGAAGACTCAATGTTTGAAGTTTTTTCAAAAAAAGAACTGAAAAAGTTTCTCTTAGATAACTATGGAGAAATAGTTGAAATGAATATGGCAATGATCGATGAAGAAGATGCTGAAGTTAGAAGAGCGGTCATACTTTCTGCAAAGGCAGATTGGTTAAGATCAAAGCAACATTAACACGAGAAACCATATCATTTATTCTCAATATTTATGATAAAATGAGCTACAAATGGTTTCTTAAATCTGATAGGTTCTGTGATTTTTTCGTAATGCTTTGAGCGTC
Source organism: uncultured delta proteobacterium (assembly GCA_963733595.1). GTDB lineage: Bacteria > Desulfobacterota > Desulfobulbia > Desulfobulbales > Desulfobulbaceae > Desulfobulbus. Next base: position 36,298 of record CAVTDN010000019.1, read on the forward strand.
TACTTCTTTATAGTATTTTGCTTCTTTTTCTCCGAGTGCCAAGAAAAGAAGGCCGCCAAAGAGCAACACGATACCAGATACCTGCGACAGGCTTAAATGTTCCCCCAAAACCACAACACCCAGAAGTGCTGCGGTAAGGGGTTCCGCAAGCGACAGAGTGGCGGCTGTACCGACGCTGATGCTTTTCAATCCTCTGGCGAAAAGCCCGTAAGAAACCGCTGTTGCCAACACACCCAAGTGCAGTGCTACTGCCATTCCACGTGGTTCTGCCAACCAACCGAGAGGCAGCGTTAAAAGGAGGGGGGACAATAACAGTGCTGCCAGGCAAAATACTACAGCCATAACTGCATCGGGCGCATGCTGATCGAGCAGGCCTTTAATACTGACGGTATAAGCAGCATAAGAAAATCCGGCCCCCAGTGCCAGAGCGATACCGACCATATTACCCTGAAATCCCCCACCACCGGCTGCGAGAAAAGAACAGCCAACCACCGCCAGCAGTGTAGCTACAATCCAGCGGCGACCAACATGTTCTTGTCGTACAAGATACCCTAATACTCCGGCTGCTACTGGGGAGCTACCGATTGCAACCATTGTTCCGGCGGCCACTCCAGTGTGAGCAACCCCGGCAAAAAAACAGAGTTGATAACTGGCTACAAAAAAGGCTGAAGTCAGCACCCCCATTATCGGCCAACGCCCACCACCTTTAAAACTACCTCGGAGTATTGCTAGCATCAACAGAGCAAGCCCCCCTACTGCCAGACGAACCGCTCCAATAGAGGTTGGCTCTACCCCAGTCGGTGCTAACCCTTGAGAAGTGCCGGTAGTTCCCCACAACATTGCTGCTGCCAGAACATACCAAACACCACCACGCCCATTTTTAGGATTTGTTGCCACAACTAGCGTTCACTTGTTCCTGAAGTTCCTTGCTCACTTTGAAAAAAGGTAATCGCTTAGGAGCAACTTCAATCTGATGTCCAGTCTTCGGGTTTCTCCCGGTGTAGGTTTCGTATTCTCTTACCTGAAAACTGCCGAATCCTCTGATCTCAACACTATCACCGCGAACCAAAGCTTCTGCCATTGATTCCAGGATGGTATCAACTATTGATCGTGAATCCTTTAAGGGCAAACCTTGCTGTTCGGACAAATCTTTGATCAGTTCTGATTTCGTCATGAGTAATCCTATCCAGTTATAATTTGAGGAAATAAAAGTAGGCCTTTCGAAAAAAAGCCTTACAAAGTGGCAAACCATTCAGAGATGGCGTGTTTCTTTTCTTCGCTAAAATCTTAGTATACGGCAGCATGGAGCCAGGCCAAAGACTTCTTCCGCAAATAACCACGCATCTCTTCCTCCGCCTCAGATATCACAACTTTTATCAAGCAAGGACACTTTGTTGAAAAAGAATTGGGGTTATCAACCAGGATATTATTTTTTCTTATTTCAGCGCATTGAAAAAAACTCGAAGGCCCCTCGATAGCTTCTATCACATCCCAGAAGGAAATGTTGTCCGGATCTTTAGCCAATTCATACCCTCCATTAACGCCAGGGACTGAGCGCACAATGCCCACCTTTCGCAATTTGGTAAACACCTTGGAGAGATAGGTTTCCGGCAAACGGTTAAATCGAGCCAGATCCTTGATCCCGATAACTTTTTTGCCGGGCAACCGGCAGTAATCTTGCCACCTTTACCTCGAACCAAATAAACGCAACTGTGGCTTGACGAATCCCGTAGTTGATATTAGCTGTTAAATGTAAATCCTGATCCGGTGGATTATTCACTTCTCCATTGCTGTACCCCCTACCTCTTTGCACAGGTAGGGGGTTTTTTTATGACCAATCAGAAGGCTAACTTTCTCCAAGTTTGTAACAGCGTAGTCATACAGCAACCCACCATAGCACTTCAACCGCTTGTAAAGTTTAGCCTTCCAGCCTCCCCCTCAAACTCCATCTGATTTATTTTACCTGCTTACTGGTCAACCGGCAACAACCTGGCCATCCCCCCTAGAAACCTTAATCACCGCTGTTTCTTCTTTGCCCGCCCCCCCACTCTCCTGAAACGAAAGTGTAACCTGTAACGGAAACGATCTGTTGCTACTCTGCCGAACGCAACACTTTTCCTAAGCAGCGGTAGTCTTTTTCTTGGTTCCGTTGACTATCTATCTGCATGTAATGATATAATAAAATAATAAACTGGATCTCCTTAACCTTTTGGGGCCACGTCTTGCATAATGAAGTGTTACAGAGCAAGGTAAACCGAGAAAAGGACGTTCTGAATGTTTCAAGACAAGAAAGAGCATGGTGCACCTTTATGGTTCGGTCAGACAGGTGCAGGCGACCTTGCCAGCACAACATCTGTCCTCGTAACCCCTTAATCTGGGCGTGATGATTATTGATCGGACATACAAGCGGATAATTTGGATCGCTCGAGTGATTTGGCCAAAAAATTAGCTGGCCTGTCTGGCTCTCACTGGTGACTCTCCTTACCAGATAAGGGAAGAGGAGCAGAACTTCCCTGAAGCCAGACACACCCGGCTAACCTATGAAAATCCTATTTTTTCGTTTGATGCCCTTTTTTCCAAATCTAAATCTTAAACAATCAAAAGGAGCAACAATATGAAAAAGCAGTTATTGACAGCATTGGCAGCAGGTACATTTTTGCTCTGTGGACTTGGGACAGCAAGCGCCATTCCAACTCTTGTGGGATCAGCCGCATTAGTTAACGACGGGGTGCAGCACGAGTATAAGCTATACAGCTATAATTCGGGCGACAGTAAAGATTGGGATAATGCAGTAACCCAAGCGCCCTCTGGGTTCCACCTTTCTACCATTACGACTAAAGAGGAGAATGATTTTATCAATTCATCTTTTTTCATGAACACAGGTGATCACCTCGCCTTTTCTGGTGAAGTTTGGATCGGGGGGTTCCAGAACAGTAATGAATCAGACCCAAAAGCTAAATGGGCATGGGTTACAGGTGAGACTTGGAGCTACACAAACTGGAGCCCAAACGAGCCAAATGATTATTATTATCCAGGAAGCGAGAAATATCTAGGCGCTAACTGGCTTGGCCAGTGGAACGACGAGGCGGCCCTCGGCAATGTCAAAGGGTTTGTCGTAGAAAACACTGTTCCTGTTCCTGAACCAACCACCATGCTCCTCTTCGGAACAGGCATAGCCGGACTTGCCGCTTTTGGCAGGAGAATAAGAAGTTAACATTTTTCGGAAATTAGGGTTTTCAAGGCAGGGCTTAACGGCTTTGCTTTTTTTTTGCTTCCCGACGTAGGTTATTGGCTTCCACCCCAGCAATCTGGCTCCACCGTGGGGATTGGAAAGCAGGTTCGGGTGACTGACCGAAGGTTGACGGAATGTCATTCGGTGTTATTTTCTAAGGCAAGGGAAAAGGTTAAGCATATACACCTTCTCCCAGACTCACCATTCCGGTTTACAACTTCCTCCCGGATAAATGGTGAGCCACCTTATCTGCTTCTTTAATAGTTCGTTTCGAACTTTTGGTGATATTGACAAGCTGGCTTTCAAATAGTGCAAGAGGAACACGTTATCCTCTTCAAGGGGTCTACTTTCCGACGTTTGATCGGATGAAAAAGGTAGGTCTTTCTTTTTGCCATTTTTCTTGGCAGCTTTCATCCAAACACTACCAATAATTAACCGGTAACAATTTGACCCCGCTGTCCGACTGGGCTGGTGCCATTTTGTTAAATATACAAAGGAAGGAGGCCGAGAATGAAAAACCCAGGCCGGTACCTTCTAGAAAAAAAGTTGATAAATCACATATTCCCTTTCAGTCATCACTAGCAACAAGAGCCATGATGATTATAAGTTTTGACAAATATCCCCGCCTCATATTTCGGCTATTCAGGGAACTCGTCATTTAGCCTTCCTAACAAAAGTAGGAATTTAAATCCTCAAGGAGTTTTATCATGGAAGACATTAGAGAGATTATCGTTCCGGTTGATTTTCATAATCACACCGATGACCTGGCAGAATTCGCTGTTAAAATTGGAAAGAAGTTAGAGGCAAAAATAACTTTTGTACATGTGGTTGGGACAATTTTTACTGATACTTTCCTTAATCCGGATTCTATTCAAAAGCTTGATGCAACTATTCGTGATCATGCAGAAAGCAAAATGGCTCAACTTCTAGAAAAAAACAAGGAGGTGTGTCGCGAATGCGCGGGTGTGGTACTCAGGGGGGATGCAGTTGATGGCATAGTTGATTATGTCGAGGATAAGGAAATAGATCTGATTGTCATGGGAACGCACGGTGCTAAAGGCATTGAAAAAATCTTGTTAGGGAGTGTGGCAGAAAGGGTTGTGAAGCGAGTTTCTTGCCCAACTCTTCTTTTTAACCCTTATAAAGGAGAAAGAGGATACAAGACAGGCTCATCCATAGAAGAAAGCGTATTGCCTGTTTAAGATAGGAACAATTTTGAATCCAGGCAGTTTAGAATTAATAGCCCCCTTGAAACTACGCCAAAGGACACATATTTTGAAAATATCATAATGACGTGACAGCTTCATGGAGGCACATTATGAGCAGCTATATCCTGTTTGAATTGGTCAAGAGTTTAGTCTTATTGGTTATTGTTTTCGTTATTATACTCATGGGGAAGCGAAAAAGTGATCACACTTTTCCACCTTTTATCGAACATATAGAATAATTTTATTGGACGAGTGCCAATTCTACGGGGTTTTCTTCGGGGCCGCTCTGTTCATTGACCGCTTCACCCCCTTTGCTCCTTCACCAGCAGTTTACGAATCGATAGCAATTCCTTTCGACGTTCCTCAGTCGGTTCGGGGTACTCCATCTTGAGTCCCTTCAACATATCGATAATGACCCGAGAAATGATCAACCGGGCGTTTGCCTTGTCGTCGGCCGGCACGACATACCATGATCCATATTTGGTGCTGGTTTCGCTCAAACAGGATTCATAGGCCTTCATGTACTTTTTCCAAAGAGCCCTTTCTTCAAGGTCTCCCTGGCTAAATTTCCAGTTCTTCTCTGGGGTGTCAATGCGCTCCAAAAACCGATCAAGCTGTTCTTCCTTGGAAAGGTGGAGATAAAACTTAATGATTCGGGTGCCATTTTGATAGAGATGCTTTTCTAAGTTCACGATGGAACGAAATCGCTCCTTCCAGATGGATTTAGCATCAAGCAACTCTAGCGGAAGCCCTTGGGCACGGAGAATTTCAGGATGCACTCGAACGACCAGCACCTCCTCATAATAGGAACGATTAAAAATGCCGATACGTCCACGCTCCGGCAAGCGCTGCGTACTACGCCAGAGGAAATCGTGATCCAACTCTTCAGCACTTGGGTGTTTGAAACTGAAAACCTGGCAGCCTTGCGGATCACCGAGACGGAAATTTGATGTCACGCATCACGACGAGACGTTTGATCAAACATCATGATTGTATTATTAACGCTTCATTTGAAGTACTCTCGACGAGGCTTTCCATTACTCGCCTCGAGAAATCCTTGAGTCGCTCAGATTGGACCGTTTTCGCCAATTGAGAAGTGACCTTCCCCCCAAGAATAGATCCACAAATTATGTTATTCAAGTTTCGGACTTGCCTTTAAGGACGCCATTGAAGCAGATAAATAATTGAAATAATTTAATTTTAACGTGAAAAGCCTTTCGCTTTCTGATACATTGGAGTTGCGAAATACCTAATGATATCAGGAGGGAAAGGCTCAAATGGATCGTGACCAATATTACCAGGAGCAACAAGAGGCAAAACGACGGCATGACCGGATTTCTTTTTCATGGAAGATTTCAAGGTCGGAAGGCTGCTGGGCGGCAGCGGGATTCGCAAGCTGCGAGGAGCAAAACCGCTTGCGGTGTTCACCGCTATCTTTACGTTGCCATTCGGTGGAGTCAATTTCTTCCGGGGCATCGTCAACAACCGCACACTGGGATTTCAGAAGGATTCCGTCTACGAATTCCTCAAGAATCCTCGGTATAACTGGCGGAAGTTCCTGCTGGCTCTTGTGGCGGTGGTGGTCCGGTTCATGGATGTGCTGACTAGTGAACAGCGTGAGAAGGTGTTGATCATCGACGACAGCACCTATGACCGCTCCCGCTCCAAGGTGGTTGAACTGCTGGCCTGGGTTCATGACCACAACAGGAACCGGAGCCTGAAAGGATTTAAACTCCTGACTCTTGGCTGGTCCGATGGAGTGAGTTTTCTGCCGTTGGATTTCACCCTGTGCTCCTCGGCCAAGGCAAATAAGCGGATCCAGGGCATCAAGAAAGAGCTGGACAAACGCTGCTGCGGGTACAAGCGCAGGATGGAGGCCATGGTCAAATCCACGAAACATCTGGAACCCATGGTGAGGCAATGGTCAAAATATTGCGTGAATCAGGGGTGGATATGCACACATAGAGGAGGTGCCTGTAAAAAATCGAATCCTTTAGGTGGCTCGTCTTACTCCAGTTCTTCGCTAATCGCTTTTTTGGCTAAGGAAAATTTCTCAGAAAGAGTTCGTTCTGATATCCCTGAAAAACCCGCATATTTTTGAGTTAATAAATCCTTCTGGTCAGTTTCGTTGTTAATTTTGACTTTGCCATGACTTCCTTTGATGACTTCGAGCATTGCGCCGATAATATTAAGATAGGTTTTTTCCGCCCGAGGACCGAGCGGCTTTTCCTTTTCTGATTCTTCTTGCGAAAGCCGCTCCTGGAGGTCAATTAGTGCTTGAGTACGAACCACCAGAACACTATCATTTCGAAAATTGCCGGGGATACAATCAGGAGATTGTTTTTGATGAAATAAATTAGTAGCCAAATTTGTCTCGTCTAAGTCCATGCCAGGAAAATCCACTTGGATCTGGTAGATTTGTCCATTTTCATCTTGAACAAAAGAGCCTTCAAGGTGATTTATTGCAAATTCGCTTTCCATGCCAACAAATACGATGGGATTACCCGTTAGCTCGTGATATGTGTTTTCAACCCATTGGACCTCATATCCAACCATGAGCAAATCGTATACGCCTCTGAGCATTGTCACGCTATCGCTCATATTGAGAAGTCGTTCGTTGTCAAGTATCAAACTCGTCATGATTTTTACTGGCTTGACATCTTGACGATCTTTAAGATTCGGGTTCACTTTTTTTATAAAATCGACCGACAAGGTACTATACGTTGCATCTTCAATTGAAACAATATCCCCACTTTTGGCATATACGTGATTCGGAAAATTGACGGAAAGTTTCAGGTGCCCGTCTAAAGCTAAACGCAACACATCGCCCTCGTTGACTTCTTCCCCGAAAAAAATTGATAAATGGCGGGCAGCTTCCGGAACGGTCAGCCATTCCTTCAATTTGAACAGTTTGTTTTTGATGGCGGGATTGCTTCTCGGTCCATCGGTGTTGTTCGTCATCGCACCAGTCCTCTCCTTAACTCGCTGTACGGATCGGTTTAATCTCTGCTCCGGCCTTGAGTTTTTCCAGGTAGTCCGCCCAGGCCTGCATCATCTTTTTGCGTTCTTCCACGAAATCGGCCCGGTTATACGCCGCCCCCAACGGACCCTTGACAGCATGGCCAAGCTGCCGTTCAATCGGCTCCTCGTCGAAGCCAAGTTCTTGCCGTATCAAGTGTCCTCGCCGTGGCTCTGAGGCCGTGTACATGTAATTCCTCCGGACTGTATCCCATGCGCCGAAGAGCATTCGTCAAGGTTGCGTCACTCATCGGGCGGACAGATGAACGCAGGCCTGGAAACAGGTATTTCCCTTGGCCGGACAGAGCGTGAATCTCACCGAGGATCAATAAAACCTGCCTAGCCAAGGGTACAAGATGGTACCCGGCTGGATTGGCCTCTTTGTCTCGTTTCTTTCCTTTCATCCGGCTGATCGGAATTCGCCACTCTGCTTTATCAAAATCAATTTCTGACCATTCAGCCAAACGTATTTCTCCACTCCTTAGAAAGACATGAACGGCAATTTGCAAAGCGTATTTTGTCAGCGGTGATCCGTGGTATCTATCAAAGGCCCGCATCAACTCTCCCACCTGTTCAGGGTCTGTAATGGATGACATGTGCTTGACTGTAGCGGGCGGAATCGCACCTTTGAGGTCTGCCGCTGGGTTTCGCTCTGCCCGTCCGGTGGCAATAGCATACATGAAAACCTGTCCCGCATTGGTCGAGGCCCGGTGTGCGCTCTCGATGTGCCCGCGCATCTCTATCTTGCGAAGCACATGGAGCAATTCAGGGGCTGTGATCTCTCCAACAGGTCTATTACCTATCCAAGGGTAGATATCACGCTGTAACCGCCCTGATACGTTCTTCAGGTGGCTCTCGGTCCACATGTGCTTAAACTTCCCGATCCACTCCTCGGCAACAGCTTGAAAAGTGTTCTCGGTGCAATTTGTCCCCTTGAGGATCTTTTTTACCAGACCGGGGTCTCTGCCCTGCAGCGAGGTGGTCTCTCGCTTGCTGGGCGGCTTTTCGTGCCTCTGGCGCAGACACTTCCGGGTAGATACCAAAGGCCAAGGTTTTCTGCTTGCCAGCATAACGGTAAGCCATGCGCCAATACTTCGAGCCCGTTGGGGCTGATCTCCAAATATAAGCCGCCACCATCGGACAGTCTTCTTGTGGTTTGCCCCTGGTTTTGCATTCTTCAACGCCAAGTCGGTCAGCTTGTTGGTAGTTCCGCCCATGTTGGTACTCCCCGTGATAATTGAAAGATTCACCCAACAGCTGCAACTCGCTGAAATGATGAACGCTTTTCATGCTCTGTTGGTATCGACGTTGGTATCAAGCAATGAGCATTGGTACCAACAGCCAACATAATACCAACAAAAAACATTGGATTCAAGCACATTCCCCTGGACACTGCTGGACAACAAAAAACCCGCAATCCTTGAAGGAGAGCGGGTTTGATGTACTTCTTGATACGTTGTTGAACTGTGTTTTGGTGGAGGCGCCGGGAGTTGAACCCGGGTCCGAAAATTCTCCCCCTATGTCTCTACATGCTTAGTTCCAGGATTGAGTCTCGCATCCGCTTCTCACCCGGAACCGGGATATTCGGATGCCAGCCTGAGAAATCTCATCGGCCGCGCTCCAGGCAAGCACGGCCAACCAGCCTGTTGAGTCGACGCCCCGAATCCAGTCCTACAGGCAAGAACCGGTGGAACGGCACAGCAGCTTACGCTGCCAGTGCGTAGTTATAATCGTCTGCGATTATATTTATTTCCGTCATTTTTACGAGCTGACAGAAACTCGGCATGCAACATTAAGCTTCAATATCCCCGTCGAATCCGTTTCGCCCCCATACTTGATTGTGGATGTGTTGTGTTGAGCAGGCTACCTTAACAATCAGTCATCGCGCCGCATGGTCCGTTCCATTTCGCGGTTGGAATCCTTCTCTTTGAGGGCAGCCCGTTTGTCGTAGAGTTTCTTGCCTCGGGCCAGACCCAACTCCACCTTGGCTTTACCGTTTTCAATAAAGTATATCTTGAGCGGGATCAGCGCAATGCCTTTCTCATGCAACTTTCCGATCAGCTTACGGATCTCGCTACGATGCAGCAGCAGCTTGCGCACTCGCAATGGTTCCTGGTTGATATGGGTAGCAAAGGAATAGGCTGAAATATGAACATTGAAAAGAAAAACCTCGCCGTCTTTGAGCAGGGCATAGCCGTCTCGGAGATTCACCTTGCCCGCCCGCAGCGACTTGACCTCTGGGCCGCTGAGAACGATACCCGCTTCAAGGGTCTGGTCGATGTGGTAATCGTGATAGGCCTTCTTATTTTTACTGACAATCTTTTGTCCCATTGCCTGCGCGTCGCTCCTGGTTGCCGGTTATGTCGCCACTATAGGTCGTGTTTGCCGGAATGCCAGGGAAATAATCATCCCGCGTCCGTTTCTCCAGTGACCCGCAACGCCTCTTCCACCGTGGTTAGCCCGGCCTGAACTTTGCGCCAGGCATCCTCCCGTAAGGTGGTCATGCCTTCGCGGATGGCTACCTGCCGCAATTCCGAGTCGTTGGCCTTGGCGGCAATCAGTTTTTTTAACTGTTCCGACATGGGAAAAATCTCAAAGATGCCGAGACGGCCGAGATAGCCGGTATTGCGGCAATGGAGACAACCCTTGCCCTTTTTCAGTTCAACCGTTTCGCGGCCCATCACCGGAAAGCCGAGTTTCCGTAAACCCGCAGCGTCGACCGCATAGGGTTCGATGCAATGGGGGCAATTACGCCGTACAAGCCGCTGGGCCAGGGCCCCGAGCATGGTTGAAGCGATGAGGAAGGGCTCAAGCCCCAGGTCCTCCAGGCGAAGGATAGTCGAAACCGCGTCATTGGTGTGCAGGGTGGAGAAGACCAAGTGACCGGTGAGGGCCGCTTGGACCGCATGGGTGGCGGTTTCCAGATCGCGGATCTCGCCGATCATGATGATATCCGGATCCTGGCGGAGAATGTTACGCAGGATGGTGGAGAAGGTGACGTCGATCTGCGATTGAACCGCTATCTGGTTGAACTCTTCATGCACCATTTCCACCGGGTCTTCGACGGTGACGATGTTTATTTCAGGCGAGGCGATTTGCTTGAGGGTGGAATAGAGAGTCGTCGACTTGCCGCTGCCGGTGGGACCAGTGACCAAGACAATACCGTGGGCGGCGGTCATGAAACTGTTGTAGACCGCCCGATCCCGACGGGAGAAGCCGAGATTGTCCAGTTGTTGGAAGATCACATCCGGATTGAGAATCCGCATGACCGTCTTCTCGCCAAAGGCGACCGGTACGGTGGAGACGCGAATTTCCGCCTCGCGGCCCTCTTCCCGTCGACCGATCTTAATCCGGCCGTCCTGAGGCCGCCGCTTTTCGGCGATATCCAGGCGGCCCAGGCTCTTGATCCGCGAGGTAATGGCGGAATGAACCGCCTTGGGCAGTTTATAGATGGTGTGAAGAACACCGTCGATGCGGAACCGTACCAGGCAAACATCCCGCTTGGGTTCGATATGGATATCGCTGGCACGCTGCTCCAGGGCATAGCTGAACAAATGGTTGACCGCCGCCTTGATGTGCTGGTCGGTGGAACTCAGTTCCTTGGTCGAGGCCAAGCGTACATATTGTTCAAGGTTGCCGATGTCGACAGTCGTCGAAATGCCGCTGTCGCCGAACTGGGACTCAGCGGCGGTAATCGAACGCTGGAAGCCGAAGAATTCAGCCAGGATTTTTTTTATGTCAGTCCGGGTCGACAGATAGGGTCGGACCGTCACCTGATTGGCCCGCTCGATATCCTCAAACACATGATGATTGTCCGGATGATAGGTCACAACCTCAAGGATGCCGTTGTTCAGTTCCAGTGGCAGGATCAGGTGGTTGACGGCAAAGGAACGCGGAATCGTTTTGGTGACGGTATCCATGTCCAGCTCGAGCGGGTCGAGCTTTTTAAAGGGGATCTTGAGACCATGACTGACAGCCCGCATGATCATTTCTTCGGTCAGGAGTGTCTTTGGGGCAAGTCCGGTCTCTATCTGCAGGGAAACAATGACATCCACAAGATCTGGATATCCCCGGTCCGGTTTCTGCTCATCTTCCTGGCGGCGCCCGCCAACCTGCTTGAGCAGTTTCTGCCGCTGTTTTCCTTTCTGAAGGATGATAAACTGCCGTTGCTCGGTGGAGAGCAACTGTTCTTTGATGAGCAGATCGAGGAGTGCTTCGCTGTTGAGAAATGACATGGTATCCGTAAAGTTACTGAACGAGGAACGTCACAATTGCTTTTTTTTCCATTGTTCCTTGCCGGCGCAGGAGAATCAAGGCTTTTCGATAAGCGATGGGATTTTCAGGGGGAAAGCGGCAGAACAAGAGGTCTGATAAAAAGGCGGCAGAATCTCGTACCAGCTTCGACGGATGAAAACTAGAAGAAAGCAGAAGGGGCGGTGTCAGTTCGGCCAGCCGTGTGCGCCGATCAGATCGACGAAGCGGACTTGCTCCAATGTGGTGAGGGTGATGACCCCGTCCCGTTTGTCAACCACCTGCAGTTCTTGCACTCCCTGGTTGCCGACAGGGATGACCAGCCTTCCGGGATCGGCAAGTTGATCCAGCAATGGTTCAGGGATGCGCGGGCCGCCCGCAGTCACCATAATGCAATCAAAGGGGGCCTCCGAAGGCCAGCCGCCCGTGCCGTCATCAATCCGTGAAATGATATTATGGCACCGGAGTCGGTCAAACACCTTGCGCGCCCGTCCTACCAGGCCATCAATGCGCTCCACCGTAAACACCCGCTCGCAAAGGCGGGAGAGGATAGCTGCCTGATACCCCGAGCCAGTGCCGATCTCCAGGACTTTTTCCGTTCCCTTCAACGCCATGGCCTGGGTCATAAGGGCGACGATGTAGGGTTGTGAAATTGTCTGGCCATTGCCGATCGGCAGGGGAAAATCGCCGTAGGCGTGGGCCTGAATAGCATCCTCGACGAACAAGTGCCGGGGGACTGTGCGCATAGCCTCGAGCACCCGCTGATCGGTGATACCCCGGGTGACCAACTGCTCTTCAATCATCCGCTCTCGGTTGATGTCAAAGGTGGAAGGCGGGCTCACTTGACCTCTTCCCAGGTGAAATCTTTCGTCCACTTGAGGTCGGACTCATTGAATTCGCGAAATTCGCAGTTGGTGACCACTTCCTTGTCAACGGTGATGACAATCATCTGATACCCGGACGGACCGGTCATTTTCCCGAGGACCGGCGTATTGCCGAAAAATCCGGGCTGATCAGCGTAGTAGACATATTCGCTCACGCCGGGGGAAACTTCACGGCGGCTATTGGGCTCTCCCAGGTACTTCTGGACTTCTTTGACCGTGGTTTGTCCTGGCGTGATCAGGGCAGCTTCGGAGGCAAGATGTCGCACTTGCTTGGAATGGCAACCGCCAAGCAAAAGGAATACAAGCAGGAGCATAATCAGGGGTGACCGCATCGAATTCCCTCCAGGAACAATTCGTGCAAAATAAAAAAAGGTTGTGTTCATATATCGTGAACACAACCTTTTTTCAAGATCAGACTCTCGCATCCGTCAGAAATCCAACCAAAAACCGATGCGTTAGACGGCAAGGGACTATTTGTAGCCCATATCTGAAAGGTACAAGCGGCTACAGGCTATGCAGGTCAGGCTGCGGCTGATGGTTCGCCGGCCGCCCGTTCGAGAATGCGGTAGTTGCGCTGCACCATCACCCTCGGGTCGACCAGCAGGCCAGCCTGGATCATGGCGTTGTCGTATAACTGCTCAACCACGTCCCGGGCGAAATCGACGTCACGTGTACGTAAATTTGCCAGTTTTTTGATCAGCGGACTGGCGGTGTTGATCTCCATATCCTTCTTCGACCCCATGCCGAAGGCCTCGTTCTGTCCCGAGGCCTTGAGGAGTCGCTCCATGGAGGAGGTCATGTAACCATCGACGTTGACGATCATCGCCGGGCTGTCCACCAGGCGGGTGGATGACTTGACCTCTTGGATGCGTTCGCCGAGCACTTCTTTCATCCACTGGCAAAGCTGATCAACCCCTGCGGCATCAAGTGGTTCACCGCTTTCCGTGGTTTCTGGCTCGGCTGGGCCGGTGGTCGATTCGGGCAGGCTGAGATCGGCGCGGTCGGCCGAGACCAGCTTTTTACCGTCGTATTCGCCCAGATGGTTGAGGACAAAATCGTCGATTGGCTCCAAGGTATAAAAGATTTCCACGCCCCTTTTTTTGAACATCTCGACATAGGGGCCATACTCGACCGCGACCCGACTCGGCCCGTTGATATAGTAGATTTTGTCCTGCCCTTCCCGCATCCGGCCGACATATTCATCGAGTGAGATCATCGCGCCGGGTTCGCTGGCCGAGGATTCGAAGCGGAGCAGTTTGCCCAGCTCATTGCGGTGCTCGTAGTCGGAGGTGACGCCTTCTTTGATAAAGATGCCGAAGGTCTTCCAGAATTCGAGATACTTAGCGGCGTCGCGCTCTGCTTCCTCGCCCAGAAATTTAATCATTCTCTTGGTCAGTACCTTGCGCAGTTTACCGACCAGGGCGTTGTCCTGCAAGGACTGGCGGGAGATGTTGAGCGGCAGATCCTCAGAATCGACCACCCCCTTGAGAAATCGCAGCCATTCGGGCAGGATGTTCTCGCTGTGCTGATCGATCAGCACCTTCTGGCAGTAGAGGTTGACTCCGGGTTGCATCCGGCCCATGCCGAGGACCTCGAAATTCTCCTTGGGCACATAGACCAAGGCATTGATGGCCAGAGGGGCATCGGCGGAAAAATGGAGCCGGTACAGCGGTTCGTCGCCAGCAGTACCAATGAACTTGTAGAATTCGTTGTATTCCTCTTCGGTGATCTCAGATTTAGACCGGGTCCAGATGGCCTGCACCGTGTTGACCTTTTTGCCTTCGACCTTGACCGGGAACGGGACAAAGGTGGAATACTGCTGAATGATCCGCTCGATGGTGAACTTCGAGGCATAGGTGTGGGCATCCTCTTTGAGTTCAAGAATGATTTTGGTGCCCCGGTGCAGGCCGGGGCAGGAGCTGATGGTATAGGTGCCGCCACCGTCAGAAGCCCATTCCCAGCCGTCGCCGCCGTTCCAGGAACGGGTCTGCACTTTCACGGTTTTTGCAGCCATGAACGCCGAATAGAAGCCGACGCCGAATTGGCCGATGAGGTTGACATCTTTTTGGGCGGCCTCGGCTAACTGCTCAAAAAAATGCTGGGATCCGGAATGGGCGATGGTGCCAAGATTGGTTTCCAGTTCTTCCTTGGTCATGCCGATGCCGGTGTCGGCGATGGTGAGTGTATGGTTTTTATCGTCGCAGTCGATGGTGATTTCCAACGGCACGTGGGCATCGAACTCTATTTTTTCGATCAGGCTCTGATGCCGGAATTTTTCCAGGGCGTCGGCGGCGTTGGAGATCAGTTCGCGGACAAAAATGTCACGCTCGGTGTAGAGCGAGTTGATGACAATATCCAGGACCTTTCTGGTCTCCGCCTGAAACTGCTTGGTTTCAACCTGTGCTTCTGTCATGGGGCTGTTCCTCTCAATGTGGGGGGGCTGATGGAGTTTTCTGATCCGGGAATGCGTAAATTTCCGGACAATACCAAGGAGATAAAGGTTCTTCCCTTTATCCGGGCAAAATGGTAAGCACGATTACTCCCCTGTCAAGACAACCCAAGATCGCTGAAGAACAGGAATCACCACAACAAAACCCCATGAAATCATCGAGCTATCATGATGTCTGTATTGTCGGCGCCGGCATCTCCGGTCTGAGTGCTGCCGCCTTTATTCGCGAACAGCGGCCGGAGTTGAACATCCTCATCCTCGAGCAGTCGACCGGGCCGGGTGGCGCCATCGACACCTACAGCGAGTCCGGCTACCTGGCCGAATGGGGGCCGCACGGCTTTCTTGACAACTGCGAGGAAAGCAGACGGTTAATCAGGCTCGCCGGGTTGGCAGGGGAGGTGACTGCCGCGCCGCTCGGCCAATTTGTGCGCTATGTCTGCTTGCAGGGCCGCCTGCAGTGCATTCCGCAGAAACCGCTCCAGATCCTGCGTGAACCGCTTATGCCTTGGAGCGCCAAGCTCCGGGTGTTGGCCGATCTCTGGCGAAAACCCTTGGGTGGTGAGCCGTCAGTGGCCCAGTGGGTGGCTCATCGTTTCGGCAGTGCTCTGCTGCCCTTTGCTGATGCGGTGTTTACCGGCACTTATGCCGGCGATATTGAGCGGTTGAAGATCGATGCGGTCATGCCGGGGGTCCGGGAATTGGAGCACGCGCACGGGTCGGTGATCCGTGGCGTGTTGAGGAAAATGCGGGCCGGCAAAGAGGAAAAAGGGGCGCGGAAAGGCTTGCCGGCCATGACCAGTTTCAGCGGTGGCATGGCCATGCTGCCCCAGCGGCTGGCGGCTGGTTTGGTGGAGCGGGGCCACCTTGACTGCGGCAATGGCGTCCATAATGTGACGCCGGAGCAGGAAGGATGGCGGGTGCAGAGTGAACGAGGGGACTTGAGGTGCCGCCACCTGGTCTTGGCCCTGCCAGTGAACCGGTGTCTGGAGATTGTAGCCAAGGCGCTACCGTCTCTGCCACCGCCGTTGCCTGCTATTCCTGAGGCTCGCATCCTCTCGGTACTGCTCGGTTTCGACCATCGGGCCCGAATTCCCTTTGGCTTTGGCTACCTGGCGCCTGAGCGAGAGGAGCGATTTGCTCTTGGCGCTCTGTTTTCCTCGCATATGTTTCCTGGACGTGCGCCTGCCGGTTATCAGTTGCTGGAGGTCTTGGTCGGCGGGCGCCGCCATCCCGAGCGGTTGGTGTTAAGCGATGAACAGCTCATCGAAGCAGCGTATACGGATCTTAGTCGGTTGATGGAACTGCCCCCTCCCAGCTTTACCGCCGTGCTCCGGCCTCGATCCGGGATCCCCCAGCTGGAAGAAGGGTACACCGGACTTCTTGCTTGGAGGAATGATGTTCACTGTGCCTGTCCTAGCCTCCACCTTTGCGGTTTTGGCTGGAAAGGGATCGGTCTCAACGACATGATCAAGGAGGCCGGGCGCATAGCCGGCAGGATTTGCAGCCAGACCCCAACTCAGGAACGGGTTGAAGTGAAAGGTGTGTACTTCTGAGACGCTGGACAGTCCACCGAGGGCAGGTGGACGTGCCGGAGGAGGATTATTTTTTAAGCTTGGTGCAAAGCCGCTCCACCTGTTCCCGAACCGAGACCTGTTGGGACATGTCTTTGGTGATGGTCTTGATGGCGTGGAGAACCGTGGAATGGTCGCGGTTGTAGATGCTGCCGATGTCGGCCAGGGATTTGTCGGTGTATTTGCGGGTGAGGAACATGGCCACCTGACGGGGGAAGGAGACGGCCCGTTTGCGTGACCGAGACCGGAGATCTTCGGCACTGACCCGGAACTGACTGCCGATGAGATCGCGGATGGATTCGCCGGTTATCTCAGCGGCTGAATCACCGATCAGTCCGAAAATCACCTCCCGGACCATGGCAAGGTCCGGCGGGGTGTTGCGGAGGCAGGATTTGGCCTTGATGCCGAGGATGGCGCTCTCCATCCGCCGGATGTCACCGCGTAGGTTCTCCGCCATAAAGCCCACCAGATCCTCGTCCGTTCCCAGGCCGTGCTGGCGCATTTTATGGCGGATGATCCGGGCCCTGGTCTCGTGGTCGGGCGATTCGATGCCGGTTACCAGGCCGGAAGTCATGCGGCTGCGGAAATCGTCGTCAATGCCCGCCAATTTGCCCGGGGCCAGGGCCGAGGTCAGGATTACCCGCCGCCCGGACTTGATCAGGTAGTCAAGGATGGTGTTGAGCTCCTCCTGGGTTTTATTCTTGCCGGTCAGGGTGTGGACGTCCTCCACCAGCAACATGTCGCAGTTGTTGACGTATTTTTTTGAGAACTGTTCCATGGAATTGGTGCGGATGTTATTCACCATCTCTGCAGAAAATTGCTGGGCGGTCAGGTAGTGCAACCGGGTGGAGGGAGCGGAGTGCAACACCTGATGGACCACGGCCTGGGTCAGGTGGCTTTTACCCAGCCCGGTGGTGCTGTTCATGAACAGGCAATTGCCGAAAGTGGCATCACCGGTGGCTAGGGCCCTGCAGGCAGAACGGGCCAACAAGTTCGATTCACCGACCATGAACTGCTCAAAGGTAAAGGCAGGGTGGAGCGAACGCAGACGAGGCACACTGGCGATACCAGGCAGCCGCAGTTGTCCACTCGTGTCACTTTCAAAATGCCCCGGTCGATTTTCTGCGACTTTGAGGCGAACCTCGGCAACCTCGCCCAGTGCCTGCGCCCTGTGGCGGATGAGGTCCAGGTAGCGATCTTCGATCCAGGCGCAGAAAAACCGGTCAGGCCCGACAAGTTCCAGCACTCGTCCTTCCAGCAGCCGTCCTTCCAGCGGTTTGATCCACAGTCCAAATTCACTGTCCGGCAAGGCACTGTGCAGGGATGTTTTAATCGCATTCCACATCATATGATGTTTCCTTGGGTGACATTTTCTTCTTCTCTATGGCAGGGAACCTAGCCGGATGAATGGAGTTTGATCTACTGAAAAACCGACCACCGGTCAAAAGCGGTTTGCGTCGATTTCATGATGTAAACAAGAAGATTGTGCACCGGGAAAAACCCCTTGCCGCCATTAGGCTTTCCAAGGAGGCAAACATATAACCCTTAAAGAAAGCGTTCATTTTGACAGAAAACTCTATATATGTAATATAATCAGAATGATATATAAAATATCTAAAAGTTTTCAACAGGTTGTTAACAAATAACGATCTCGACAAAGCTCCATTTTACTGCTGAAATCTCGATTATACTCTATTTTAATCTTAGCAGACCGTTGAACCCCTTAACCCCTTTTCACTCCATGGTTTCGGTCACGCCCAAGCGATAAAAAAAAATCAATGGTTTCCTGTAAAATTTTATCAATAAAAACAAGGGGAAAGGTGGGGCGTTTGAGTTGTGCCGCACGGCAGGCGCTTATCTTCGCCTCTCGTCGGAAAAAGAGCGGTTCAAGATGAGTTCCTGAGCCGAGCCTTTCCCCCATAGTCTGGTGAAAAGCTGTTGACTGTTCCCCCATGATTATCTATTAGTCAGCGTTTCCCGTCTGCCGGGATTGCGCCTTTTGGGGTCGTTTTGTCTGTAGAGGGTGGTTTCGTCCGTGAATACCTTTGTGAACTGGTGACCACCAGTTTTATGGATGGAAACAATGCAGGGTTTTGTGCAGGTGTATACTGGAGATGGCAAGGGCAAGACCACCGCAGCCCTGGGGTTGGCTTTGCGGGCTGCCGGCGCCGATCTCAAGGTGTACATCGGTCAGTTCATTAAGAATGCCGACTACAGTGAACTCCGCACCCTACAGCGCCTGGCCGATTGCATCACTATTGAACAGTTCGGCCGGGGGTGCTTTCTGTTGGCCAAGCCCTGTCAGGCGGATATCGACGCCGCGCATCAGGCGCTGGCAACCATCGGTCGGGTGCTGGAGTCCGGGGCCTTTGATCTGGTCATCGCCGATGAAATCAACGTAGCCTTTGCCCTCGGCCTGATCAACGAAAGCGATATGCTCGCCTTGATGGCGCGACGGCCGAAAACGGTGGAACTGGTACTGACCGGCCGGGGTGCGCCGTCATCAGTCATGGAGCGTGCCGACCTGGTCACCGAGATGCGGTCGATTAAACATTATTATGATCAGGGCGTCCTCGCCCGCAAGGGAATGGAAAGCTGAGGACCACTATGGAGAATCTGGAAATGCCGAATGGGCGCGCCATGAAAGCACAGGTTCAGGAGGGAAGTATGTCGAAAAAAGCAGCTTGCCTGGCCGTGCTCGGCACCGGTTCGGATGTGGGCAAATCCATTGTCGCCACCGCCCTGTGCCGGATCTTCGCCAACCGGGGACTCAGGGTGGCGCCGTTCAAGGCCCAGAACATGTCGAACAACTCCGGGGTCACGCCCGAGGGGGCAGAGATGGGCCGGGCTCAGATCGTCCAGGCCGAGGCAGCCCGGATTGCGCCCCATTGCGACATGAATCCGGTGCTGCTCAAACCGGTCAGCGACGTCGGCTCCCAGGTGGTGCTCAACGGCGTCGCCTGGATGGATGCTTCCTCGCAATCGTATTATGCCCAGAAAGAGTACCTGTTCGGCGAGAGCTGCGCTGCCCTTGACCGCCTGCGCCGCACCCATGATCTCATCATCCTGGAAGGGGCCGGCTCCTGCGCCGAGGTTAACCTGATGCCGAATGATATCGTCAACCTGCGGATGGCTGCCTATGCGGAAGCGCCGGTGGTGCTGGTCGCCGATATCGATCGCGGCGGCGTCTTCGCCCAGATCGTCGGCACCCTGGCCTGTGTACCGCCCGAACAGCAGGCCCAGATTCGCGGTTTTGTCATCAACCGCTTCCGCGGCGACATCGAACTGTTTACCAAGGGGATCGACTGGATCGAAGAGCGGACCGGCAAGCCGGTCTATGGCGTCCTCCCCTGGTACAAGCATTTTCATATCGAAGCCGAGGATGCGGTGGTGATCGAAAGCCCCCGGCCTGTTCACCCGGCAGAAAGGGCCGAACCGATCATCGCCGTCATCCGCCTGCCCCATATCTCCAATTTCACCGACTTCGACCCCCTGGCCAAGCTGACCGGCTGCCGCCTGGTCTATCTCCAGCAGCCCCAGAGCCTGGAGCACCTGAGTGCCGTCATCCTGCCCGGTTCAAAAAGCACCTGTGCCGACCTGCAGTGGCTGGAGAGCACCGGCTGGCGTGACCATTTGCTCCGCTATGCTGCCGCTGGCGGCCATTTGCTTGGTATCTGCGGCGGCTACCAGATGCTTGGCACCTGGGTCCGTGACCCCGACGGCATCGAGGGTGCGCCCGGCTCGACCGCCGGATTGGGCCTCTTATCGGTGGAAACCGTCCTCAAGGCCCCCAAAACCACCACCTGCACCGATTTTTCCTGGGACGGGATTGCCGCCACCGGCTACGAGATCCACATGGGCCGAACCGAACCGCCCCAGGGGCAAAGCCTGGTGGCCGTTCAGCGCCGCAACGGCGTGGCCTGTACCGACACCGACGGCTGCACCAGCCGGGATGGACGGGTGATCGGCTCGTATATGCACGGGCTCTTCGATACTCCGGCCATCACCCGCCACTGGCTCTCGTCCATCGGCCTCGGGGATGTTGCCGTTGATCAGCTGCACGGCCCGGCGGCCCGCGACCAAGCCTACGAGCAGCTGGCCGAGCATGCGGCCCGCCATTTGGACATCAATGCCATCACGGCTCTGCTGCCGCAGGAGTTGCGGGAGACGATGCGATGATCCAGGGACACGGGGGTAACATCTCCGCTGTGGCCGAGCAGGTGGGCTGCCGGCCGGAGGAGATAATCGATATGAGCAGCAACATCAATCCGCTCGGCGCCCTCCCCGGATTAATCGATCATCTCAAAGCGCGGCTCGATCGGATCCAGGTCCTGCCCGAAGTCGACGGGCGGGCGGCGATTCACGCCATTGCCGCCCTGCTCGGTGTTGCGGCGGAGCGGGTCCTGGCCGGCGGCGGCACCACCCAGTTCATCTATACCGCCTGTGCTGCCCTGGCGTCCCGACGGGTACTGATCGTCGGCCCGACCTATGCCGATTATACCGACGGCTGCCGGGTGCACAATATCGAGCCCGATTTTTTCATGACCGAACCGAACGACGGCTTTGCCCCTAACCTGGAACGGCTGGAAGCGACGCTTGCCGGATACGATACGGTGTTTCTCTGCAATCCCAACAACCCCACCGGCCAGCTGATCCCCCATGCCCATCTCCTGCGCCTCTGCCAGACCCATCCGGAGGTTCGCTTCATCATCGACGAATCCTACCTGCCCTTTGTGCCGGTGGATTACAGCGAAAGCATGAGCGCCAACGGCCTCGACAATGTCCTTGTCCTCTGGTCGGTGTCGAAGATCTTCGGCATGCCCGGCCTGCGGGCCGGATTCCTCGTGGCCAACCCGCCCGTTGTCGATCGATTTCGCCGTTTCATGCAGCCCTGGTGCGTCAACAGCCTGGCCCAGGAGGCAGTCTGTTTTCTCGGGGCTAACCGGGAGGCAGTGGCGCACTTCATCAAAGACACCCGCACCTTTCTTGACCGGGAAGGCGATCTCCTGCGCCGGCGTCTGTATGGCGGATCGCTGACGCTCTACCCAAGCATGACCTCCTATTTTCTCCTTGGCCTGCCCGAGGGCCGCACCGCCACCGGGGTGTGCCGGGCCCTGGCCGAGCAACGCCTCCTCATTCGCAACTGCGCCAACTTCCAAGGGCTCAGCGAGGGGTATATCCGTATAGCCCTCAAGGATGCTGCCACCAACGAGACCGTGAGCAAACACCTGTTGGCCGCCATCTCTGCGGAGGCCTAGAGACGCCATGCCCTTCCCTTTGTTCGACTTGCTTCCCTGGTTGGCCCTGCCGGCGGCCTTTGCCCTGGATGCCGTGCTCGGCGACCCTCGCGGCCTACCCCATCCGGTTCGCTGGATGGGACGGGCTATCGAGACGGCCGAGCCCTTTTTCCGCACGCGCCTGCACAGTGAGCGGCTCGCCGGGCTGCTCTTTGCTCTTTCCCTGATTCTCGGCTGCTGGGGGCTCGCCGCCCTCACGGTCCGCCTGGCCTACCAGGTCCACAGCCTGTGTGGATTTGTTGTTGAAGTCCTGCTCCTTTTTTACTGTTTTTCCGCCCGATCGCTTGCCCAGGCCGGCATGGAGATCCATGGGCTCCTGGCCGCGGGCGAGGTGGACCGGGCACGAACCCAGGTGGCGATGATTGTCGGCCGTGATGTCGAGCGGTATCAGGCCGACGACATTGCCCGGGCCACGGTGGAGACGGTGGCTGAAAACGTGGTCGACGGCGTCTTGTCGCCGCTCTTTTTCGCCGCCATTGGCGGGGCTCCCCTGGCCATCGCCTATAAGATGATCAACACCCTCGATTCAATGGTCGGCTATAAGAATCCGCGTTACCTGCTGTTCGGCAGAGCCGCAGCCCGCATCGATGATGTCGCCAACTTCCTCCCGTCCCGTTTGTCCGTGTTCGTGATCGCCCTTGCCGCCCGGTTGATGGTGGGTCTTGCCAGCCGACGGGCCCTGAGCATGGCCTGGCACGAAGGATCGCAACATGCCAGCCCCAACGCCGGGTATCCGGAGGCGGCCTTTGCCGGCGCCCTTGGCGTGCGCTTGAACGGCCCCAACTACTATCACGGCGTTCTCGTCGATAAACCCTTCATCGGCACGGAAGGGAGGCCTGTCGGCATCCCCGACATTAAACGGGCCTGCCGCTTGATGACCCTTACCTCGACTCTGGGTTGCCTTGTCGCCTGGCTGGCAGCACTGGCCTGCCACCTCCTCTGATTGGATTAGAAGCATGGTTGACGCTCTGGCTGCGGGCAGAGGGTGTGCGGACGACGGACGAGGGAATACATCGCTCTTGGCATGATGTGAGGCCCAGCTAGCTGTAAAGGGAGGGACTCTGCTGGCCGGAACACGATGATAAAAACGTATAAGGCGGGCTGGACCCTCTTTCCCAGCGATGGGGACTCACCTGTTCAATGCTGCCTATTAAAGAATCGTGTCGAGATGGTACACTTCCGTCAGGAAAGTATCCTGGAAGCATTCCTACAGGACAACGTTTTTGTTTTGCAGGAGATGATGGTCTGCATGCACCGGGGAAAGGACAATCACCCATCAAAATGTCCGAACAGCATGACCGGCCGAGAAGCTCGGGGACGTGCTTATCCTGCAAATTTTAATGAGGACGCTTCGTCACCTATGGCTGATAATCTGTTTGACCGGTTTGCGCACGATTATGAAAAAATTCACAACCGCAGCCTGCCGCCGGGGGTTCGCAGTGATGAGTTCGTCGCCCAGAAAGCTGCTCAGGTCGTACAATGGCTCGGGAACTGTTATGACAACAAGGAATTGAATTACCTGGATTTCGGTTGTGGCAATGGCCGTCTTTTCAAGTGTCTCGTCGAAGCAGAATCCTTAAAACCGCTGATCGGGCAAGGCCAGCTACGGCTCTTCGGTTTCGATCCATCGGTTGATTCACTCAAAGAAGCTCAATTGATCGCGGTCGATGAACGGATTTGTTTTGTGAACGATTTTGGGACGATCCCCACAGATATCCATTTTGATCTGGTGATTAGCTGCAACGTCTTTCACCATATTGTTCCCGCCGAAAGGGAGGAGACGGTCAGGACATTACGAGCCCTGATGAAACCCAAAGGAAAGCTCGTTATTTGGGAACATAATCCCTTCAATCCTCTGACCCGCCTGATCGTGAAGTTGTGCCCTTTTGACCAGGAAGCCAGCCTGCTGACGTTGAATACGACGAGAACTTTGTTTGAGAAAAACGCATTCCAATATGTCAATCACGCCTATGTGAATGTCTTTCCTCCCAAATTGCAGCAATGGCATGCAGTTTCTGCCGTTGAAGTCAAGCTGTCGCGGCTGCCCATTGGGGCGCAATACTGGGTTATGTTTGAATGCGGTGAAAGGCCCTCTGCTGACGCTTCGAAAAGAATATGAAGAGGACTTCGCGTTCAACCGGGCAACTTGCGCACCCACCCCCTGAATTAGAGTTTTGCCAACTCGGCAAAACTGCACAGCTGAATTCCCCGGGTGGCGATTTCTGACCGAATTGAGGGGTGTTTCAGCGCGTTCATTTCCACCTCATGGCGGTATGCCCACCGCTGCACATCCGGCTCATCCGGTCTCAGTCCGGGATGACACATCAGCTCATACATCTGCCCCGGACGGAGGGCACGGAGCATCCGTTTCAGGCGGAGTTCATCCAACCTACCGCCGTCATGAAAACCCAAAAAGCGCACCTCCCCCCATTTCGTCTTCCTTGCCCCGGTCAAGCGCGCCAGCATCCAGCAGCACCCCAAGGCCGCAGCCACCGAACAGGCGCTTGATGCCGTGCAGGCTTGACCATTGCCCCCTCCGCAGATCTTCCACCGGCACCCGTACGAAAGGGATGCTGGTAACGCTTCGCGAGACACTGGCTGAGATCAGCAAGACCTGGAAGGCAATGCACATGCTGATGACTGTCCAGATGCGTCACCCGGATCCCCTGGGCCAGGATACGTTCGATTTGCGCAGACCATTCTGCCTGCACATCTGCCTGCCGGATGCTGCCGGTCAACCATCGTCGCAGAAATGCGCCGGCGCTCTCCGGAAAACGTCCGTCATTCCCGGTCAAGGAGGATCTGGAGGTCAGCAACGGCTGTTCGGCGATGAGGGTCAAGTGGACACCAATATCCAGGGTTGGGGTGTCGCGGCAGCATTGTACGGCATGCTCAAACGCACGCCCTACCGCCATCAGAGAGGTCGAGGTGACGATCCCCTCCCGGTGCGCCCGGACGATGCCTTCGTTGATGCGTGGCGATATGCCGAAATCGTCGGCGCTAACGACCAACCGGGCGCATGGACGGGGATCGGAGAACGGCGTGCAGGCTGTGCTGTCACTCATAACGTGGAGAACGGCATTTGTCGATTCCAGCGGTTTCACGGACAATGAAGCGCGGCCGCCCCCGGACCTCAATGATAATGCGGCCGACATATTCTCCGAGGATTCCCAGATAAATAAAGAGCAACGCAAATAAGAGCGAGATCACCATCAGGGTCGAAGCCCAGCCGGGAACGGTCCCCTCGCCGAAAATCTTGCCGAAAAAGGCGTAAAAAACGCCGCACAGCGAGAGCAGGCTGCCGAGCAAACCAATGAGGGTGCCGATCCGTAAGGGCATGATCGAGAAAGGAACTCAAACCTTTCCAGGCGAGGCTGACCATTTTTTTCAAATTGTATTGGGGTTGCCCGCAAGTACGCTCACCGGCGTTGTACGGAATAGCACAGGACGAAAAACCGATCCATTCAGTCAGGCCGCGCAGGAACAGGCCCTGCTCGTTGAACCGCAGCAGCTCATCCAGAACCTGCCTGTCCATTAACCGGAAATCAGCCTCTCCAGGCTGTAAATCCATGCCGCTGAGAAAGGAAAAAAGGCGATAGAAGGTGCGTGAGGTCCATCCTTTGAACCACCCGATGTCGCACACATCCTGGCGCAGAGTCTTCACCACCTTGAAGCCGGCCCGCCATTTTTCAAAGAGGACGGGGAGTATTTCCACCGGGTGCTGCAGGTCGCAATCCATGGTGATGACCGCATCCCCCTCGGCCATCTCCAGGCCGGCCAACAGTGCATACTGGTGACCGAAGTTCCGGGATAACCGCACTCCCTTGATTTTGTGGTCGTTCGCGGCCAACTCACATATGGCCGACCAGGTTGCGTCGCGGCTACCATCATCAACAATAATCAATTCCCATCGCCGGGAAACCATGTTTTGCAACACCTCGGTGACGTGCTGGTACAGCAGGGGGATGTTTTGAACCTCGTTGTACGCGGGAACTACCACGCTGACGATGGGCAAGGGGTCAGGGGTTCCAGGGCTCATTGTCCGGGAAAAATCTGTACTGTCAACAGTCGGATTCATTGTCAGCTGGTCCAGTAGTGGTTCACGAAACGGATGGTATCGAGGGCGAGCAGCAACGTTGAGCTGAAGAGCCAGGCCCCCCTGCCAACGGGGGAACGGATGCCGGCCCCGATGAAATAAATCGGAAACAGCACCATGCTGTAGCGGGGGATTGCCAAGGTCGATCCGGTGCTCAAGGCGATACCCAGCGAGACCAGCATGTACACACCGTAAGAAAGCCTGAGCCTCCAGAGCGCGATGAACCCCAAAAGAACGGCCAGGGCGGTGTGGCCGAAATCGAGGATATTGTTGGCGAGTTCGACATTGTTGTGAAATGATAATTCACCGAGATCAATGGTGAAGTCTCGACCAAAATTGTTCTGTACTTTGAGATAAAGGAAAAAATCATCGAATGTGACCCAGTGATACAGGAAGAAGGCGAAGGCACCGAGGGGTGCAATCGCCAGGGGCCAAACGCGCCGTGTGAGCAACGCCCGCCAGCCATGTGCCTGCACGAATTCGATGAACAGTACTACAAAGAGAAATACACCGGCGATACGGGTGGCGGAGGCGAGGGCCACGCAGATGCTCGCAATTATCAAATTCCGCCGTCGCGCAAACAAAACCGTTGCAAGGGACAGAAGCAGAAACAGCGATTCGGAATAGACCGCATTGAGAAAAAAAGCAGTGGGGTGGACAAGAAGAAACGCGACGGGCAAATGAGGGTCAATATCCGGATGGAACTCCTCGCTCAACCGGGTCAGCAGGGCGACGGCCAGCAATAAAAAAAGGCTGCTCAGCATCCAGCCGGCCAGAACCAGGTTTCCGCCCGCAATCGGTCCTGCCATCCAAATCAACAACGGATAGAGCGGGAAAAAAACGACATTGGCAATATCCGTTTCCCCGCGCAGAGAGTAGCCGTTCTGGGCGATGTCAAGATACCAATACGAGTCCCAGCGGTTATGCAGGTCGATAATGTTCCAGCTCCGCTGAACCGCATCCTCGATAATGGAGGGCATCCAATCGAAGGCGGTGTCGGGAGCGAGGTTTAAACGGTTAAAAGCCAGAAGGGCGAAGATGTTGATGATGACGAGCCAGCAAACTGTCATCGCCAGGCTGCGCCGGATAGGGGGGGAGAGCGCCATTGAAACGGTTGTCCATTTCGTTCGCACCATGTCAAAAAGGGGGACCATCTGGGTTTGAAATGTCCTCTTTTATGTCAATTCAGTCAACTCGTGCACCACGAGCGATCATCATCAGCCACCTCGATTGAGCATAACCGACAAGTAACGCTGATAGATACCTGGTACGACTGATGCGGTCAAATAGATACTTTCCTGGAAAAAAGAAAATATTGGTCAATCGACCAAGTCATGAACAAGCCGACTGGTTCCGTTTGGATTTAGTGACCTCAAATATGAAGAGAGCTAACCGTTTCTTGCTTATTACCTCTTGGTGGCAGCGTTGGACAAAAAAAAGGGTCACAGCTAAAAAAGCTGCAACCCGCCGAAAATTTACTCCCTTTGAGAATCCTGTCAATCTCAACCTAAAAGAACTGTGGTTGAAAAACAGGATTTTAGAGCTTTTCGCATAAATCAGTGCAAAAAATCTACCAATATAACTTCATTGGTGAGGTTTTTTCTATAACGATAGACTCAAATGTCAGCACTTTACAACATTGGTTGCAGACGGGCCTTTAGCGCCATCTTCTACATTGAACTTCACGCGATCTCCTTCTTGGAGAGATTTGAACCCCTCAGCCTGGATAGCGGAATGATGCACAAACACATCCTTGCCGCCTTCCTGCTCGATAAAGCCAAAACCCTTAGAATCATTAAACCATTTTACAGTTCCTTCAGCCATTGTCACTACTCCTTTTTTTCGTTGTGTGATCGTGTCACACGGTTGGTTGGCCCCACTTCGGAGCCATTGGTAAAACACAGAATAATCGGAAGGATCATTCAGTGCTTTGTTCTTGTATCAAATATTTTTTTTGCCATCCATCTTAGCCCCAATGGGCATCATTGGTTTCAACTTTTAAAAAAAACGTTATGCGTTCCGTGTTTTTTTTCTGAAATGTGATGAGCGTTTCTTGAAATTTCTTTTCGAAAAAAATGTAATGGCAAAAAGTTCATGCAAGAATAAAAGAGCATCGATTCAATGGTCGAAATAGATTAAATGGTTTTGATTGTATTATGGAGGGGATTTTCGTATGCGGTTATTTAGGAATTAATGAAAATCTACTACAGACAATACAATATACACATATTCAAAAAAAGCAAGCATATAATAATAAGATGGATTTTGCAGTGACTCGACTGTCTCCGAAATTGCATTATTCATGATTCCCATTATGCAAATCATTGTGCTGTAGGTCGCTGTTTTCTATCAGTAAATCTTGTGAAGATGAGTGCTTGATTGCTGGAAAAGTGAAACAGCGATGCACCGTCGGCTTGGAATAAGGCAGGCGCCCTGATTTATTCAGTACGGCAAAATCTTCCCTGAGAAAACCGCTGGCAAGTGCTCCGGATTACACCTGTTCCTTTTGGCCCCAATTGATTGACAGGTCAAAAACACTGAAAAACCGCCTTCGCTGTCCCAGCTTGAGGCAGCGGCACCTCCAGCAGGCAGAGTGACTGACGATCATGGTATTTTGCAGACGGACCTGGTCAGATTGACCATCTCTCCACCGAAAAGGAAGGGCAAAAGGCACTCCTGCAATTTCGTATGAATAAACCGGTTAGAGCTGTTCGGGACTGAATTTTGTTTGAGCCATGACGTGCTCCCTCGTAATGAACGTTTGGAGGAGCATACTATAGAGCTGGTGGGACAGATAGCTCAGTAAAAAATAGCGGCTGAGTTTCGGGTGTAATCAGATTCTTGACTGCACGTTTTCGGCGGCTGGGATTCCTCAGGGGAGGGAGAACAGCACTTTCACTCCTGGAACCAGCTGGTTCGCATCGACATAGCCGATGGCGCCAGGTGTTGAGCGAACAAAGTCGAGCATCGCTTGAGCGTTGCCCACCTCCGGGGGAGGGGTACCCTTGCCGATGGCGCGCCGTACTATCCAGTAGGCGACATAGTCGTCATCGCTCTGTTGCAGGACCGCCCGAAGAAAGGAGGCGCGCGTCGCATTGCCGGGTTTGAGGTTGACGGGCTGTACCGCCTTTCCCTCAACCTCAACCGTTCTGCCGGTAAAGATGCGGCTGATCAAGGTTTTATCGATGGTCCCGAGTCCCTCATGGCCGATCACCGCCACGCCGGCATAGCTCAGGGAGGATGCGCCGGTCAGGAGCAGGGCGGTCAGGAAGGGCAACGTTTTTCGCCACCATCCTGTCGTGATCAATGACATGCCTTCTGTCATGCGGTTTGCTGCAATCCTTAAAAGGCAAAATTGTAGGACAGGGAATAGACCATGACATTCTCATGGGCAATGGCACCGTCGAACATGGCGCTTCGTTCGCCAACATGGGTGAGCATCGCCTCGGCCTTGATCTTCTGCTTGGGGGTGAATGCATAGGATGTGCCGAGCATCCAGGAGTTCTGGTCATAGATGGCCATGGCACTGGCCGCATTGTCGATAACGGCCCTGGTGACACCGAATTGCGGCACCGGGGTGGCACCATGGACCTCGCGCCAGGTGTCCAGCCCACTCGTCCACATCTGGGCGTAAGTGAGATAGGGCGTCCAGTTGCCCAACTTGCGCGAGAGGGAAATATACGCAGCGTAAGTCGGTGGCCCAGCCTCAAAATCCTGAGGAATAAGGGCTGTCCCTTCGCTGGTCACGAGAAAATTTCCAAGAGGAACTCTGGCGCCGAGAAAAAACGTATTGACATAGGTGGAGGATTTGTACATCGGCATTCCCAGAGTATAAAAACCGCCGCCAAGCGGTAGGAATGTGTATTGGCTGAGCAGTCCTTCAGGTTCATCCGGATCGATTTCCGAGAGATGCCAACCCGCCCGGTACATGGTCCGGTCGTAATCCGTCACTGTCAAGTCGAAGCCTAAGGAGGTTATGTCTGCGGAATAAAAGACCGCTTTTTGACTGGCATTATAATAGGTGCGGTACTCCCGACTCTGTCTGCCCATCGACGCATCCAGGGTTATTTCATGGGCGCTGGTGTTCCAGGTTTTAATAATGCTCAGGCCGTCGTAATCATAGGAGGAAGAGACCAGATACACTTCGCTGGGCAGGCGTGCCATGTCATAGGAAACACCAACATCCATATTCTGCTGGTTCAGGAGCCCCCCCAGGCTCATCCTGCCTGCCCGGATCAGCCAGTCGTTGGTAGGACGGTAGGAGAGCAGGGTCCATTTGACTTGCGGTGTGATCACGTCGTCTTCATCCGTGGCAGGAGCCAGCACCAATTGCGCTGTCGCTGCCCACTGGTCGTTGAATTTGGCATCTAATTGGACACCGGCCAGGGAATCGCGCATCAGGGTGCCGTTGTCGTCGATGTACCGCTGATAGGTGGTGCCGTTGTCGGATATCGCGCCTCCCAGGGTGCCGAAGGCGGATGCCGAATATTCAACGGCGAGAACATCGGTTGATACAAGGAGCGCCAGGCAGCACAAGGTGGATAATTGGTAAAAGGGCGCTTGCTTCATGCGCGGTTCTCCTAGGATTTTACGTCGTTGGCGATGAGAGAAAGGATCAATCATGTCCGATCATCCCATTGATTTCTGATACGTTGCACTTGTTCGTCAAACGAGAGAAAAATATCGACAATCTGGGGGTCAAAGTGACTTCCCCGGCTTTCCCGGAGAATGGCAACGGCTTGTTCGTGGGACATCCCCTTCTTGTAAGGGCGCTCGCTCCTGACAGCGTCATAAACATCTGCCACCGCCATCATGCGCGCCGGCAACGGAATCGCGGGGCCTGATAGGCCGTCGGGATAACCCGACCCATCCCATTTTTCGTGGTGCGATCGAGCGATCTGCTGCGCCGTTTCCAGGAAGCCGCCAGTCTCGCCGATGTTTTTCTGGGCCTGGGAGAGAATTTCATAGCCGCGGACCGAGTGGAGTTTCATGATCTCAAACTCTTCCCCGGTGAGCCGACCTGGCTTTAGCAGGATGTTGTCAGGAATGGCAATCTTGCCGACATCGTGCATGGGGGCGGAGGTAACGATCTGAGCCGTTTTTTCGGCGGTCAGGTAGTCGGCGTGTTCCGGTAATGTACGCAGTCCGTCGACGATGAGGCGCACGAACTCCTGGGTGCGGCGAATATGGTTGCCGGTTTCCTCGTCGCGGAATTCGGCCAGGGTGGTGATGACATGGATGGTCGCCTCCTGCATGCGGTTGAGCTGGGAGATCCGGCGCACCACCTCATCCTCCAGCCAGTGGTTGCGGTCACGCAGCAGATCATTGTATTTCTTGATCTCCAAATGGTGGCGAACGCGCGCCAGAAGGATGGGCGGGCTAATCGGCTTGTGAATATAATCGGCAGCTCCCAGGGTCAGACCATGGGCTTCATCTTCAACCTCGGTCTTAGCGGTGAGAAAAAGGAGAGGGATGTCCCGGCAGGCCCGCTCTGTTTTCAGACGGCGGCAGACCTCATATCCGTCCATGCCCGGCATCATCACGTCTAGCAGGATCAGGTCCGGGGACTGTGCGGCTGCGACCTGCAGGGCCTGTGGTCCATTGGTCGCCGTTTTGACCCGGTAGGATTTCTTGAGCAGTTCTACCAGCAACAACAGGTTGGCTGGCGTGTCGTCGACACAGAGGATGGAGGGTTTTATTTCTTGGTTCAGGGGCATCGTGCGCTTCCTTGTGACGCGGTCAACAGAGCTAGGGCCTCCTCGAACTGAAAATTGCTGATTGCCCGGGCAAGCTGTTGCGCGCTCCGTGGAGGCAGCATCGGTTTCAGGCTGGACTCGTGGTTGTGCCAGAAATCGCGTGCAGCACTGTCCGCCTCGCCGAGCAGCTGGCGCAACTGGTTCATCAGTTGCCCGGTTTCGGCAGCATCAAGCGGACCGGGCACCGGGACGTGCCACCCGCTTTCCCGTTCGGCAAAAAAGGCGTGCAGTGCCGCGAGCGTGGGCGAGAGCTTTTCCTCCATTTTCTCGATCAGCGGCAACAGGTTGGGGGAGCGGCCGCGCGCGCCTTGTTCGATGGCAGCGGCCAATTTTTCAAGATCCCCGGCGCTTATTGTCCCGGACAGGCCCTTGAAGGTGTGCGCCAGAGCGGAGATTTCGTCCCAGCGTCCCTGTTCGAGCAGAGTCCGGAAGCTGTCGGCAAGAGTGATGTGATCCCGGGCATATCCCTCCAGAATCCCACGATACAACCCCACCTTTCCGGCACACAGGCGCAACCCGTTTGCCAGATCAACCCCCGGGATTGCTGCTGGCAGCAGGGTTTTTATCCCTGCGACTGCTCGGGGATCGGTTTCGGTAGTTGACGGAGGTCCGGCAGGCCCACCGGTTTCGGTGCAGCAACGTGCGAGTGTCAGGAGAAGATCCTCAAGCTCGAACGGTTTGGCCACATGGGCGGTCATGCCTATCGCTCTGCAGTGCTCCTTTTCCTCGACCAGGGCGTGAGCGGTCATGGCGATAATCGGCAGGGAGATATACTTGGGTTGGGCGCGAAGCAGGCGAGTCGCTTCATAGCCGTCCATGACCGGCATCTGGATGTCCATCAGAACGGCATGATAGTGATCATCGGCGTGGGCGGCGACCATGTCAAGGGCTTCCTGGCCGTTGCCGGCAATATCGACTTGGACGCCGTGGTAAGTCAACATTTCCGAGGCGATTTGCTGGTTGAACTCGTTGTCCTCGACGAGGAGAACCCGCATGTCCTTGAGACGGTCGGCGTTGACAACCGGCGCCGCCGTGTTCTCGGCGGTGGCTTGCCGTTGGGCAAGTTGCAGCAGCGGGCGCAGATCTTTCGGTAGCACCGGCTTGGGCAGGTAGTAGCAGAGCTGATCCTGGCCGCAGAGTTCATGGATTCGTTCCTGGTCATAGGCCGAGACCGCTACGATCACCGGTTGCTTCACAGCCGGCAGTGCCCGTATCGCAGTGATCAGTTCCTCGCCGCTCATGCCCGGCATACCCCAGTCGATGAAGGCGATGTCAAAAGATGCCTCGGAGAGGAGGAGTTGCAAGGCGGCCTCACCTGAATCAGCCAGGGTGCTTTCCATGCCCAAATGGCCGAGCATTGTCTGCAGCATCAGACGGGCGCTTTCATGATCATCGGCAATCAGCGCCCTGCATGTTTGACCAGTCGCCGGAGAGATTCCCTCTGGGCCTTCTCCAGGAGCCAGGGGCAGCCTGATGGCGATGGTGAAGCAGGTTCCCGCGCCCGGTTCGCTCGTTACCGAAATCTGCCCCCCCATCTGCTCAATGAGTCTCTTGACAATGCTGAGCCCCAGCCCGGTGCCGCCATGCCTGCGGGTGGTCGAGCCGTCGGCCTGGGTAAACTCCTGGAATAGACGGTCAACCTGTTCCGCCGTCATGCCGATACCGGTGTCCACGACCAGGATCTGCAGGTCGCAGTCAGCCTGGTTTCGACTTTGTTCACGGAGACTGATTCTGATGGAGCCGTGGTCGGTGAATTTGATCGCATTGGTGAGCAGGTTGGTCAACACCTGTTCGAGGCGCAGGGGATCACCGAGGAAGGTGCCGGCATCCCCGAACAGCCCCGGGTGGCGGAGATCGAGCAGCAGTTCGAGGCCCTTGTCCATGGCGTACTGTCGCTGGAGAATAAGGACGTTGCTCACCGAGTCTTCCAAACGGAAGGGGACGTTCTCCAGTTCCAGCTTGCCGGCCTCGATTTTGGAATAATCGAGGATGTCGTTAATGACCCGCAGCAACGATTGGGCGGCGAGCTGGATTTTGTCGATGTAGTCCTGCTGCCGCATGTTGAGACCGGTCTGGAGGGCAAGAAAAGTCATTCCGATGATGGCGTTCATCGGAGTTCTGATTTCGTGGCTCATGTTGGCCAGGAACATCGATTTTGCTCGGGTTGACTCCTCAGCCTTGAGAGTGGCGATCTCCAACTCCTGGTGGATCTTTTCTCTCTGGGAGATGTCTTCCTCAATGTTTGCAGCCATTGCATTGAAGGTTTGCGCCAGGGCCTGGAGTTCCAGCACCCCGTGGCCAGTAGCGGCACGGATGCTGTAATCCCCCGTCCCGAAACCCAGGGCCTTGTTGGTCAGGGCTTTCATCGGGGCAAGCACTTTACGCCGGATGACCAGCATGGCGACCAGAACAAGGGCCACGGTCAGGGCGAGGATGATGATTGCGGCATATATGCTGCGGCTCAGTTGGGACGAAACCTGTTGCACCATCCTGCTGGTTCGATCATCGGTCAGCCCGGCAAAGGTTTCGACTTCCCGCAACAGGTTGTACTCCAGGCCAAGGTAGTGGCCGCTGTTGACAAGCTGATTGGCAAATAGCGGCTGAGGCTCGCCCTCGTCGGTGAAGGTGCGGCGAACAGGATCGTAGAGACCCTGGGTGGCGGCGAAGGCTATCTGATCTTGTTCGAACAGCGTCTGTGAGCATGCCAGAATCTTGTCCACAGTGGCAAATTCTTCCGCGCTGAACCCTTGGGATTTCATCCGGTCCTGGAGGGAGCGGCCGGGCCTGTCCGCCGGCATGGCATGTGTGCGTCCGCCGGCCATCACCTCGGCCCAATAGAGAAGACCGTACTCCTCTGGTGCGGCCTTCTCGCCCTGCCTGATCGCGATGATGTCATAATAATAGTTCAGGTGGCGGGTATCGGCCGAGTTCGTGTAGGCGCGCACCATGCGTGAGAGGGCGGCGGTTTCTTCCTGAATGTCACGGGTTATCGCCAGGGCATGTTGCCGGTTGTCCTGGGCAGGCCAGTGTTTGCAGATGCAACTCGAGGACGTGCTGCAGTATCCAGCCGTTGATGGTCAGGGCGGCCAACACGCTTACCGCAAAGATAATGGCGAAGGTCGTGAGTTTATAACTTGTCATGGTGCGGTGGGCTCTAGGGGTTTTCCGTCTGGGCCGCGCCCGGGTGATTTGTCGAAAGGGGCACCATCTTTCAGGGCATGCCGAAGCAGAGCGTCCGCTGAACTATTCATTTTCCCCAGATTTAACACGAGCAACCCTAGTTCCTTTTCGACGCAGCGATACTCTTTTTCCAGCGCATCCAGGCGCAGTTCGGAGTCAAAGAGCTGTCCCTGAGACCCCTGGATTTCCAGTTCGTGACACATAGCAGCCAGCTGCTTGGCGCCGATCTGGCCATTGCTCGATTTCATTGTATGGGCCGCCCGGCGCACTGCCTCCGGATCGCCGGAGCGGACAGCCGCGCGCAGTGCCTCGAGGAGACCGGGACCTGAGCCGAGAAAACTGTGGATGATGCGGGTGAGGAAGTCCGGACTGCCGGGCATCTGCTTGCAGATGGAATCCAGCACGGAGACGTCGAGATGGGCATGGGGACTCTTGACCGAGGGAGAGGTTGGCTGCACAGATTTTTTATTCCTGGCGAGTTGTTCTGATTGGTATGCGCAAGGGGGTGCTGTGGCCAGAGCCTGGCCGACAGCTTGACGTAAGGCGGCCGTGGTATAAGGTTTTTTGAGGAAGGCCTGTCCCGTCAGCATTTCCTGGTCTCGCGCAACGCCGCTGACCAAGATCACCGGCAGCGCCGGCTTGATTTCACGGAGGGCGGCCAGCGTTTGCAAGCCGTCCATGTGTGGCATGATCTGGTCGCAGAGTACTAGGGCAATTTCCTCCTGGCGGGACTGAAAAAGCTCGACCGCCTCGGCGCCATCCCCAGCATTCAGGACGGTGAAGCCGAGGTTGGCGAGCATCAGGCTGCCGATGTTGCGGACGATGGGGTCGTCGTCAACAAGCAGAATGGTGACCATGGATTTCTACCCTGTATGTTTGAGTGGCGGAGGCGGCGCTTCGAGGCTCGCCTTGGTTTCTCCGGCACTTAAGAAGAGGGACGTCTGTCAGGAAAAATGGACAACAGAGCAGATCCCGCTGCACGTTGGCGGCTCGATGATCGGCAATTTTGACGAAATTCTTGCGGATGGTGGCAAGCGGGGCGCCAACGTTGAGATGGGTGTGCATCTTGGGGGGGAGAAGTATTTGGTTTGATAGACGATGGCAGTTGTCGGGCAATCAGTTACGTTTCGATTTATATGGCATAATGCTTTTGAGGGTGCCCACTATGCACATTGCATGAAACCCCAAATTCTATTGGGGTAATAATGATTTGACTGCATAACATAAAATATTATTGAAGACCACCGGTAATAATCCTAATTGGGCTTACCAAGGGACTCCGAGATTGGACTACAA
Source organism: uncultured delta proteobacterium (assembly GCA_963733595.1). Classification (GTDB taxonomy): domain Bacteria; phylum Desulfobacterota; class Desulfobulbia; order Desulfobulbales; family Desulfobulbaceae; genus Desulfobulbus. The sequence goes on from CAVTDN010000019.1 coordinate 72,536, forward strand.
CGCAGGGAGAGGAGAAAAAACGTAATCCGTTCGCAACCGGTACACAAACCACCTACCGCTGATGCCAGAATGTATCTGCATCAGCGGTAGGCAAAGTATGGTCTGCTACGTCACCACGACAAAATCAGCGGCAGTAATGTTCGGCGTGTTTGTCAGGGTGGCGAACTGGGTGGCCACGCCGGATCCAGAGCCATCGGCGTCGTAGAGCAGCGCGCCGGAGGTGGTGTTGTAGAGGATGTAGTCGTCGGCGTCTGCGGCTGTGCCATCGGTTGAGGCGAGGAATTGACTGTCAGCGAGGACGCCGGTGGAGAGCTGGCCGAAGATTGTCTGGTCCAGGCGAATGGTGTCGTCCATCGCGGAAAAGTCCGTGATGGCATCCAGATTCGTGGCGGCGTTCAAGGTGAGGTTGAAGACAAAGGTATCCTGGCCCGCACCTCCGGTAAGGGTGTCGTTGCCCAAACCACCATTGAGGATGTTGGCACCGGTGTTGCCCGTAAGAGTATTGTCGAGCGCATTGCCAAAACCGTTGATCGCTGCCGTGCCGGTCAGGGTCAGGTTCTCGATATTGGCCCCCAGGATCCAGGAGACACCGGAAAACACGGTATCGACACCCGCGCCGGCCAATTCCGTCGTCACATCGCCGGCATTATTGACATAGTAGGTGTCGTTCCCCAAGCCACCGGCCATCGTATCACTCCCGGTTCCACCTCTGAGGATGTTGGCACCGCTGTTCCCCACCAGGATGTTGTTGAGCTCATTGCCGATGCCCTTGATTGCTGCCGTGCCGATCAGGGTCAGGTTCTCTAGATTGCTCCCCAAACCCAGGTTACGGGTGACTGAGGAGAAGACTGTGTCAATCTCGGTGGCCAGGCTGCTGGTCTCAATGATGACGTCGCCGAGGTTATCGACATAGTAGGTGTCGTTCCCCAGACCGCCGGTCATGGTGTCACTGCCGGCACCGCCGTTGAGGATGTCGTCACCCTCGCCACCGTTCAACTTGTCGTTACCATTCAGGCCAAACAGGCTGTTGGCCTGTTTGTTGCCGTTTATGATATTAGCCAGGTTGTTGCCGGTGCCGTCTATCGTCCCCGTGCCAATCAGGACCAAGTTCTCCTGGTTGCTGCCCAGAGTGCGGCTGACGCTGGCATACACCGAGTCGGTCCCGGAGTTGGCCAATTCGGTGATGATGTCGCCGGCGTTATCGACAGAATAGATATCGTTGCCCAGCCCGCCGATCATGGTATCGATACCGCCGCCACCGTAGAGGGTGTCGTTGCCGGCCCAGCCATTGAGCGTATCGTTGCCGGCCAAGCCATTGAGGGTATCATTGCCCGCGCCGCCATTAAGAATGTCGTCGCCGGTCGTGCCATTCAAAACGAGGTCGTAGATAACAAGGTCGTTGGTATAGATATTGGCACCGCTGACCACTCCAGAGGTGAGTTGGCTGGCCACCGCACTGCTGTCGCCGCCATAGTTGCTGTTCCCCCAGGCGACCACCGAGCCGTCGCTGCGCAGGGCCGCAAAGGCTTCGCCCGTTGAAAAGATTTGAGTGACGTCGATTGTGCCGTCGAGTTGGCTGGCCACCGCACTGCTGTTGCCGCCGTAGGTAGCGTCTCCCCATGTAACCACCGAGCCGTCACTGCGCAGGGCAGCAAAGGCATGGGCTGTTGAGAAAATCTGGGTGACATCGATTGTGCCGTCGAGTTGGCTGGCCACCGCACTGCTGTCACCACCGTAGCTATTTGAGCCCCAAGTGACCACCGAACCGTCGCTTGTCAAAGCCGCAAAAGCATACTGTGTTGAATGGATTTGGGTGACATCGTTCAGCTGGTCTGCCACTGCACTGCTGTCGCCACCACCAAGGACACCACCGCCCCAGGTGACCACGGAACCGTCGCTGCGCAAGGCGGCAAAGGCAACCATTGTCGAGTAGATTTGAGTGACATTGATCGTGCCGTTGAGTTGGGCGGCCACCGCACTGCTGTCGCCACCTACACCGCCCAGACCCCAGGTGACTACCGAGCCATCGCTGCGCAGGGCCGCAAAGGCTTGCGCTGTCGAGTAAATTTGGGTAACATCGATTGTTCCGTCGAGCTGGCCGGCCACCGCACTGCTGTCGCCACCACTGATAGTATCACCCCATGTGACCACCGAGCCATTGCTGCGCAGGGCCGCAAAAGCGCTGGCAGTTGAATAGATTTGCGTGACATCGATTGTGCCGTTGAGTTGAGCGGCTACCGCACTGCTGTTGCTGCCATAGTCATTATATTCATCCCCCCCCCAGGTGACCACCGAGCCGTCGCTGCGCAGAGCTGCAAAGGCCCTGACAGTTGAATAGATTTGGGTAACATCAATTGCACCGTTGAGCTGAGCCGCCACGGTGCGGCTGTCGCCGCCGTAGCCACTCCCCCCCCAGGTGACCACGGAACCGTCGCTGCGCAGAGCAGCAAAGGCATTAACAGTTGAATAGATTTGGGTGACATCGGTTGTGCCGTCGAGTTGGGAGGCTACCGCACTGCTGTCGCCACCAGAGTCACTCCCCCCCCAGGTGACCACGGATCCATCACTGCGCAGGGCAGCAAAAGCATTAACAGTTGAATAGATCTGGGTGACATCGATTGTGCCGTCAAGTTGGGCGAATACCACACCGCTGTCGCCACCACTCCAGGCACCCCCCCAGGTGACCACCGAGCCATCGGCTTTAATCACCGCAAATGCAGCATCATTCCTAAACTCGCTGAGCGTGTGATTGGGAAAGAGTTTCGTGTTGTTGGTGATCGTTATGTGAGCAGCCATAATGATTTCCTCAATTATTGGAGTTCATCGGGTGAGCCACGGTGAAACACAACATTACCAACTTTAAAATTTATGAGAAACAAAGAAAAATCCATCCATAAAACAGCACGGTCAAATTGCTAGCCGGAGTTTTGGCTCGGAAGATTCGATCTGCGCCGCGACTGAGCGTCTCGTGGGGCCGGATCAGATTGTAACAGGCAACGCATATGGCGAACTTGGCTTTCAACCAACGCATAGAACGGGCAACGGTGGGAGCCTTACGCGCCAAGTGGGCATCCCACAATCTCCAGTCCAGATTGGAACGTTCGACATACGCGGTGTTAATCGTTTGACTGGGCGATTTCGTCAATCGAGCAAGAATGTGCTGTTCGCTCCCGTGAATTACGACTCGCTCGACTTTGACCACTCGTCCACCTTGGCGCGTCTTGTGAACCGTGGCGTAATCCAAGTCCGCATCAATAACCTTTTCCGGATTCCGTGGCCGACCGGGTTTGCCTGTCGGAGCCTGCGGACGCAGTTCGTGAAACAGTTCACCCAGGACTGTGCCGTAATGGGGCAGTTCGTCCGAGACAAACAAGGGCTTGCCTTGGCAGCGGTTGGCCAAGTCCGTAAGCATCTGGCGGGCGTCGTCTAATTCGCGCCCGCCAATCCAGAAGGTCATGATCAAACGCGTGGGGGCATCGATGGCCGTCCAGATCCACGTCCGACCGTACTGCCGTCGGACGTCTTCGGGGCTGCCAGAACTTTCCTTTTTTTTACAAAGGTCCATAGCTCATCGAGCTGCGCTTCGGTCATTTCCAACGAAGTCAGCAGGCTCGCGAGCACGTGGGCGCAGTGTTCACCGGCCCGCAGAATAACTCGGTTAACAGTGTCTTTGTCAAGTTCCAGCAGGCGGGCAGTGGCTCGTACGCCAACACCCTCGGCTGCGTGGTGGATGATTTGCCGGATTGTCTCGGCCCGCAGGTGTAAACCAAACAGGGCACTGGACTGAGTGGCGGCAAAACGCTTACCGCAGGTACGGCAGTACAGCAGGTCGCGGTTCTTGTCCTTGCCATACTTGCCGCGAACTGAGATGTTGCCCTGGTTCCGCAAACCATAATCTTTGCAAAGATCGTTGGGACAGAAATATAGCTCAAGCTCGCTCATCAATTACCTCCGAGAAAAAAATATCAGGAAGAATAATAAGAAGTCTTGCATAAAAACAGGACGATGTCGCACCTGCATTCGGACGGAAAATCGGGCTTTGTCCCATGTTGAACAGGTCAACCACGAGCTGGGCGAGATGCAGGTGTATGCCTGAAAGGAAGCCGAGGCCTTTCCAAGATATTCGCCTGGAGTCGAACCGGCAGAAGCCGGCAGATCATGCCCGCATGCAGAAATATCTGCCACCGGGCGTTGACCGATTCAAGGCATTGGTCGACGAGGAGAAACGTTCTGCCTTCCGTGATAAGCAGGCCGGGAATGTTCGGGGCTATGCTTTCCTCAGGCAGACAAGGGGAGCCTTGCTGCGTCTGGGGCATCTCAGCTTCTGGTTCGCCGATTCCACCAAGCCCTACTATTGACAGAGACAGGAATATGCGGGAGGGTGGGCCTTGCTTGCCTGAATGGTCGGTTTCAGTGAACAATGGCAGAGAGATCCACAGCGAGAGAAATCATGAATCTGTTTCAAGTTTTCAGTAATTCTGATGAATTAGCAGGTAACAATAAACGTCTGAATTATTGTCCCAAGTGTGGAGCAAATTTCATTAGAAAAGAGCTGGGGAAATTTGCACGACAAAGCTGCGATAAATGCAATTTTGTCCATTACCTGAATCCAAGCCCTGGAATTACTCTTATAATCAGGTCACCTGACGGGAAAGTATTAATAGGAAAAAGATCAAAAAATGCACGGTATGGAAATAAATGGTGTTTGCCAGGTGGCTATATTGAATACGAGGAATCCTTTATTGAAACCGCTCATCGTGAGGTCTCTGAAGAGACGGGCCTTAAGATACGAATCGAAGGAATTGTTAATGTAGTTTCGAATCATCTTGATGATTTGCATCACACGCTCGTCATAGTTTTAATAGGGGATGCATTGGGAGGTTATCAAGAGCCAAAGGATGATTTAACAGAGCTCAAGTGGATAGATAGCGACATGCACCTTGGGACAATCTATGCGTTCGAAGCTGACAAAAGAATAATTGATTGCTATTTTGCAGGAAATATGAAAATATTACCCATTGACGATAGAATCGAAAAGATATGAGTTGATTAACATGCGCTTTAACCGCCCGCGACGGTTAAGCGTATGTTGCTTTAATGGTTAAGGTATTTCCTGTATTCAATAACAAAGAATATGAAAAATTTAGTCAGTGAGTAGAAGATGAGCAAAACACTTGTACAAATGACAGCTGAAATTATCCAATCCCAGATAACCAGCAAGCAGATGAGCACCGATGAAATCAAAGCTGCTCTGAACGAAACCTTCCAGGCGCTTAAATCCCTTCAAGATGCCGAAGCAGGTGGGATGCTGGAGACAGAAACGGAAGCAACAACCCTCGTGATGGACCCCAAAAAATCCATCCAGAAAAACAAGATTGTCTGTCTTGAATGTGGTCAGGAATTCAAAATGCTGTCTCCGAAGCACCTGAAGTCTCATGGTCTCACTTCAAAAGAATATCGCAAGAAGCATGGCCTGTCAGCTCGCCAGCCACTGTGTGCAAAATCGCTTTCAGAAAGGCGATCCCAGTCTGGCAAGGAGAGAGGTTTACCGGTCAACCTCCGTAAGGCTATCGATGCCCGCACGAAGAAAAAAGTCACCCAGGAATGAAATGATATTATCGTCCTCCCCTGGATTCATTTCCAGGAGAGGGCGTACCGTGTTCAGTTCCATCCGATTACCCCACCAGCCAAGTGCCCAATGATTCCACCGGCAACTTTCGGATGCAGGCACTGGGGTCAATGAGTGCTCACGAAGAGGGATGAACATGCATAGCTTTCCTCGCGAGGTACGTAACCCGCACCGCAGAATCCCCTTTGCAATCCCCGAGGGTGTCACCGCCACCGAATTTTTCAACAGTCCCTGCAATCTGAGACATCTTTCTCGGGAAAACGGCCTGTTGCGGACCAAGGAAGGGTTTCTTCTCTACCGAAAGGCGATAGGGCATTCGAACCTTTTTGATACCTCCATTATCCTGGATACCTCTGAAGCTATACTCGATCCACTTGGGCGACCTGTCCGACGGGATCAACTCAACCGGAGAGAGAAGATCGTGTTCAGCCGGATGACCCAGGTTGTCTTTGATTACATGCTGGAAAAGTATCCTGATCCCGGAAAACATCTGCTTTTTTGCGGTGAGGCGAGCCTCGACGCCACCTGGCCCCTGAGCAAACCAGGCGTGCCAAGTATCCGCATGATGCACAACCATTTCATGGTCTTTGACCAAGAAACTCTTAAAGCCTCTCCAGCCGCAGCCAGATGATGACCCGAACCTGACTGACAGCGGCAACAACGGCCTTTTTCTCCAGTATCTTGCCACGGTCTATCACCGCTTTTTTGAAATTCTCGATCTTGAAATCCTTGAGCCTCTCAACCCTGACCAGGCGAGAATCAATGTAACCGGATACCCGCAAGGATTGCCAAGCTGGCGGGTTAAGGGCGGCGCTTCTTCCCTTGAGAACGGCAGATTCTGGCGGGAGTACGACATGGTGCTCGAGGGATTTCTTGATTTTTATCGAGCCTTTTTCACTTTGGTGGCAACAAACGAAGCCAGAGTCCCCCTGGAGGCCCATTATCCCGGGCAGATCGAAAATGTGCTGTTTTTCAATGATGAATTTCACCGCGCGGCCCGCATTCTCCGACTCATGGTTCTTGAAGATCCGCTGTTGCCAATGAGATCCGCTGGCGGCCCGCCTACAAGCAGTTGCTCTATCGTGACGATGCGGGACAGCTCATTGTCACCATTAGCCAGAATGCTGTGGGCAATGCAATAACCGAGCTGCTGGGGATCGTGGTCAAGCGGGAGGAAGACGATGAGGCCTATGCCAGTATTGAGCGGGCCTTGGTGGGGCAGCTTCTGGAACTTCGCAACAGGCTGGTCTGGGCTAACCTCGGAGAGCCGCTCTCCACTCCTTCGTGGCCACACGGCAGTTTCGTCGCTCCAATGTGATCAAAAAAAATTTGATCACCGTACTCAGGATACCTCACCTATCACACTGCATTGGATAGTGTCACCTTGCAAGATTCAGGTTTTCAATCCATTTGATTGCATCAAAATTTGATGGTTTTCAGAGGTGTTGATGGGTCGTTAACAGATCAGCATGCGAAGGTTTCAGTTTATGCTTTGCTGACAATTTCAAGCAGTCCTCCCGCTTCGATCTGGATGTACAGGTGCCACGTGTGACCTGAGATCAAGATGGCGCAACCTGACTCCAGTCATCTTTCAGCTTTTTTCCCTATAAATTATACAAAAATGAAAAAGGATAGGTGATTTTATTGGACCTTATTTTAAGCAACTTGCTAATCCCTGTTGAAAAAGATGGGACGGATGAACATATGAAAGTTGCTTCCCAGAAGTTGCAAATTGGCATAAGTGATATGCTCATTCTAAGAATTTTGAGTAAATCAATTGATATGGCTAACAAAGAACAATTTTTTTACAAAATATCCCTTGCTGTCAAAGTGTCTGACAGTTTTGAAAATAAGCAAAATTTTCCTCTATACAGAGAGCCAGTAGAAGCAAAGAAGAAAGCAGCCATCATGAAGGAGAGGCCGATAATCGTAGGGTTCGGTCCTGCCGGTATGTTTGCCGCTCTTGAGTTGATTGATTACGGATTAAAACCGGTAATATTTGAACGAGGGAAAAAGATAGAAGAACGTACAAGTGATGTTCAGTATTTTATAAAAAACAGGGTGCTGAATCCTGAATCCAACATTCAATTTGGTGAAGGCGGAGCTGGTTCATACTCGGATGGCAAGCTTTTTTCTCGGAGAGATAACAATACAAGCTCTGTAAACAGGGTATTGCAGACCTTTATAAAATTTGGTGCGCCTGAAAAAATAGGATATATCAGCAAACCCCATTTGGGGACTGATGTGCTGTGTGAAATAGCAGGTAATATCAGAAGGTATATCCTCGAGAGAGGTGGCGAGATATATTACAGCTCAAAAATGACGGATATCTTGATATCAGATGAAAGAGCCTCTGGTATTATCATAAACAATGAGAAGGAATATCTTTCATCAAGTATTTATATTGCTTTGGGGCATTCTGCCCGTGATACCGTTGAGATGATGCACGAAAAAGGGGTGGTTCTTGAGCAACGACCGATCTCTATTGGTGTGAGAATAGAGCATCCCGTTGAAACCATTAATGTTATGCGGTACGGCTATAAATATTGCAATTCTAAAAGGTTAGGGGCTGCCACCTATTCCTTGAATTGCCCCAATCAACCAATAAGAAGGGGCGTTTATACATTCTGCATGTGCCCTGGGGGTGAGGTTGTTAATGCTTCATCGGATCAAAGCATGTTGGCAGTAAACGGGATGAGCTACTCACAGAGGTCATCGGCATTTTCAAATGCAGCGTTGGTGGTACGTTGCCATACGGACGATTATCAATCAGACTGTCCATTGGCAGGCCTGGAGTTCCAGAAGGGTATTGAACGAAAGGCCTTTAGCGCCGGGGGAGGAGGATGGAAAGTTCCTGCGCAGAATTTGATGCATTTTTTAGGTGAGAGCAGCGTTGCCACCTTAAATGAAAACTCGTATAAAATGGGAGCTGTGCCTGCGGATTTGAAAGATATTCTTCCCAAATTTGTGGTCGATGAACTGCTGGCCGCATTTGGAAAATGGAAAAATGAAGTCCCCTTATTTGTTTCAGATCATGCGATCTTGTTAGGGGCGGAGACAAGGACTTCATCTCCTGTACGGATTAAGCGTAATGAACGATTTGAATCAGTAAATATTAAAAATCTATATCCGATAGGCGAAGGTTCAGGATACACGGGTGGTATAACGAGTTCTGCCGCTGATGCTATAAAGGCTGTCGAAATGCACATGTCGCATGATAGTGACCTAGTACAGAAAAAGCGGGCACAAAGTTATTGACCAGTGCATAAATCACCGAACATTTCGGTGCATTTAACTCAAGTTTCGGACTTGACCTGAAAATCTGTTATTAGGTTATTAACGTGTGTCAATCTCTTCCCGGTTTGCAGCATATCAACGGCAACGCTCATGATTACATCAACAAAGGCAAGGACTGCATCTTCTACGACTATTCCAGCAGCCCGGACCTTGGCCAAGGCGAGGATGAGCAGTCTCTGCATCGCGTCAACCAAGCTTAGGTCTTTCCGTTCTTCGCTGCAGGCATAAAAGAGGGCGCCGAGCGTTCGGGGATCATCATGACAGCGCTGTTCAAACGCCAGGAAGACGTAGCGGCTCATGGCAATGGTGATATGTCCGATGATGCCGTCAAAATCCCGCAATTGGGTTTCTCGTTCAAGGTTGAGATAGTGTTTCATCATTTTGAAGAACACCTCGATGTCCCATCGTTTGCCGTAGATCCGAACGATCTCCTCGTCGGCAAGATCAATCTTGGTCGACAGGATGGCCAGCCACTGGCGTTTGTGGCGGTGACGGACAAAGACGATCTTGACCTTCTGCTCCTTTTTTGTCTCGACAACCACACTGGCAAGAATCCGCGCCTTACCGGGTCGTTTCTTCAGATGACTGAACAAGCGACCCAAGGTCAGCCATTGCTCCTGGTAACGGTAAAACACCTTGGGCATGTCTTTACCCATGCAAATCACCGGCAGGTGCTTGCCGAGGGTAGCCAGGATCGAGGGGAAAGCAAACCAACTGTCCATCAGGAGGTAGTCGGCCCGTATGCCATGGGCCAGCACTCTTTTCACCATGGGTTCCAGATGCTCGGTGGATTTGACCATAGCCTCCATCCTGCGCTTGTACCCGCAGCAGCGTTTATCCAACTCTTTCTTGACGCCCTGAATCCGCTTCGTTGCCTTGGCCGAGGAGCACAGGGTGAAATCCAACGGCAGAAAACTCACTCCATCGGACCAGCCCAGGGTCAGGAGTTTAAATCCCTTCAGGCTGCGGTTTCTATTGTGGTCATGGACCCCGGCCAGCAGTTCGACCACCTTGGAACGGGAACGATCATAGGTGCTGTCGTCGATGATCAGTACCTTCTCACGCTGCTCGCTGGTCAGTACGTCCATGAATCGAACCACCACCGTCACCAAGCCCAGCAAAAACTTCCGCCAGTTATACCGGGGATTCTTCAAGAACTCGTAGGCGCTGTCCTTCTGGAATCCCAACTCCGGATTGTTAACGATGCCCCGGGAAAAGTTGAGCCCACTAAACGGCAAGCAGAAGATGGCGGTGAACACAGCCAGGGGTTTTGCTCCTCGCAGTTTGCGGATACCGCTGCCAGCCAACAAAGTGCCGACCTTGAAATCGTCCAGAAAGAAAGAAATCCGGTCATGCAGTCGTTTTGCCTCTTGTTGCTCCTGGTAGTATTGAGCATGGTCCATTTGAGCCTTTTCTTTTTGATATCATTAGGTATTTTCGCAAATCCAATGTACCAGAAAGCAAAAGGCTTTTCACGTTAAAATGACATTATTTCAGGAAGTTGACCGTCAATTCTTCGTTGAAGGTTCTAACCCCGAAACTTGAGATTTAATAATAGGGTGACGGATTCCTCATAGAAATTAACTGTTGGACACAGCTTAATCGTTTTGTGCATCCGACGATGTGGTGCTGGATTTTATTTGTTTGGTTGAAACTGGGATATCTTGCTACCCTGGATGCCCAGGCCGGCCATTAATCCTTCTTGAGCGAAGATAAAGGCGTAAATGCCTGATTGGGCAGTGGTGGTGGTGAATGATCGGGCAATTCCTTCGTCCACGATCACCACGCTCGGACCTACCCCGATCTCCCAACCATCACTGTCTATCAAGTACTGCAGGCTTTCATTGTCGAGAGAAAAAACAAAGCGTAGCTAAAGGATTGCGCCCCGGCCTGCAATCCGTATGAAGCGGCTATCGAGCGATAAAAGCCGGTTGTCTTGCCGCCAACGCGCAGCACACCTTCGCCGTACTGTCCGCCAATGAGGAGACCGGCCTTGATGATTTCGGGAAAGACCAAGATGCCCTTGGCGCGGGCGGCCATTTTTTTAGCTTCCGGTGTGGTCTGGTACAGTCTTTTCAAGGCGAGATTGGCATCGCGGTTGATTTGATAAACGGTATCGGCCAGCGACATCCCCGGCGTGTATAGCAGTAGTATGGTCAACGCCAGTCCCAAAGAGGCCGCCATAGACCGTTGCGCATGTCGAACGAGGCTGTTTTTGAAAGCTATTTGCATAAGGGTGTTCCTTTTTTCGAGAGGTCATTGCTAGTTTTCCCGAACCTAGCGAAGCGCATGGGCACCTCGGTCAATAAAAACCTTGGTCCTGGTGTATTATGCCATTTGGCAGGGTGTCGATATCGAATGGGTTCTTGGAACTTTTAATGCTGACCACGATTATTCTGGAATTGACAATACGTTATAATTTCCGTTAGGTAAACCCCCGGCTTTGCCGGGGGACAACAAAAGTTTGACGGTTCCAGCATAATAAAGAAGCCTCCATCTCACGTGGACCGCTCAAAGTCACGAGAAAGGAGGCTTCATGAACAACGTACAATGTTTAAGCCACACGAAATGGGATTGCAAGTTCCATGTAGTGTGGATACCGAAATGCCGTCGGAAAATGCTTTACGGTCAACTCCGCAAGAATCTTGGAGATGTGTTCCACGATCTTGCCCGGCAGAAGGAGAGCCGGGTGCTGGAAGGACATCTGCAATCCGATCATGTGCACATGCTGATTTCGATACCGCCGAAATATTCGGTATCGCAGGTAGTTGGCTATATGAAAGGAAAGAGTGCGATTCATATAGCGCGGACCTACCTTGGGCAACGGAAGAACTATAGTGGCATGAGTTTTTGGGCACGGGGCTATTTTGTTTCAACTGTTGGTGCCGATGAAGAGGTTGTGCGGGCTTACATCCGCGAGCAAGAACAAGAAGACCATCTTGTCGAGCAACTGCAACTATTCAGATAGTCGACTACCGAATGGTGGTCAGAGAATTTGTTGAACATACCGCTTTGAGCGGTTCACAATCTTTCAAGCCACCGGCTTTGCCGGTGGTCAATGACTAAACAAGGTTCGTGGTCAGGGCCGAAATAGCGGGCTCCAAGGGGCCAGATTGCACGCTGGGGGCGTTTTTCTGGGCTGAGCATGGCTGGGGGGTGTGCGTCGGGAAGGGACTGCGGCAGGCGGCCAATGTGGTGGCTAGGGCGAAACAATTGGGCTTCCACGTCTTTTGTCATGTTGAGGGGTTGATTGAATCGTATTGTTAAAATCTGCTTACAAAGTGCTTACAAACTTCGATGCTAATAAAAAAGCGCTCAACCCATAAAGGGTTAAGCGCTTGATATTATTGGTGCTCCAGGCAGGATTCGAACCTGCGGCACCAGGATTAGGAATCCTGAGCTCTATCCACCTGAGCTACTGGAGCGTTTAGAAATTTCAAATAGTTAGCAGCTAATCATGCCTGCTTTGTTGAGCCGATCTTGGCGATTGTGCCCATCGAGAGATTGCAGATAATCGCTCTGTTTCTGGGTTGCCAATTTTAGGTCTTGATCATTCACGATATTATATCGATCAAAAACGCATCGTGTTTTATGACCATGATATCATCTGGCCACTCTCTCGGAAATCCCTGAGCGAACCATATTGCGAATAGCAGTTCGTCGAAAATCGTGAAATGTCTTTACACTAATTCCCACACCGAGGCAAGTTGTCATCGCCTCGCCAAAGGCGAAAGCCAATTCAAGTATCTGGATGGCCGAGCAACGCGAAAGCGGGTTGTTCGCTAGTTGTTCGGAAGAATCGAATGAATTTGGCAAGAAGGGGTGGAAAAGAAAACTCGTGCCAAGGGAAGAAAATTTCCCCTGCACGAGTATATGTG
>CAVTDN010000020.1:0-126473 GCA_963733595.1 uncultured delta proteobacterium
CCTGTATATGTTGCCTTATCAATATAACTACTGACAAATTACCTTCTTTCAGGTAGTTATGTCATATCTTCAAGCTTTATCCTCCTGGTATGACTTCAAGCTCAAGACGGCACCATTGCCCAAAAAGGAAAAGGGCAATGCTTTCGAATCATTTGTCCGTTCTTTCCTCAAGTTAGACCCACAGTACGCCACCCTCCTGGACCAAGTCTGGCTACTGCATGATGTCCCTGTTGATGTCCGCCTACCTGCTCAACCTGCCCGACCGAGACGAAGGCATTGACCTAATTGCCCAAACCCACGAGGGACCTATTGGGCGATTCAGTGCAAGTATGTCGAGGATGAAGACCGCTCTTTCTCCCGAAAAGCCCTTAGTACCTTCACTGACCTTGCCTTTACTATCTGCCGCAATATCGACTTTGCCCTGATTTGCACGACGGCTGACCGGTTCAGTCACAAATTGACCCTGTATGGTGAACGCCTCGGATTTCCTCTCGGGAGATGTCTGGCGCAACCTGGACAACGAATTCTTCGTCCGCCTCCAGCAATCACTCCTCGGCAGGATAGTCAAGCTAGAGCCTCGCAGCCCCAGACCTCATCAGCAACGAGCCATCCGTAACGCAACAACCCATTTTGTCGAAGAAGGTAATGCTCGCGGCAAGTTGATCCTTCCATGCGGCACGGGTAAAAGCCTCACCGGATACTGGATTGCGGAACAACTCGAAGCCAAAACCATATTGGTCGCTGTACCAAGCCTTGCTCTGGTCCGGCAGATGCTCAAGGAATGGTTGCGAGAGGCGGTGGCACAAGAACGTGAAGTTCAGTGGATCGCTGTTTGTAGCGATGAATCAGTGGGTGACAGTCACGAGATGATGTTGCGGTACTGACTCAGGACCTCGGTATCCGGGTGCATACAAACCCGGAAGAAATCTCCGCCTGGATCAAGAACCGCCATGATGGGATGACAGTGGTGTTCACCACCTATCAGAGCGGCAGGGCGACAGCCGAGGCTTCGCGACTTGCCGGGGTCAAGTATGATCTCGCCATCATGGATGAGGCCCACAAGACGGTCGGCAAACGTGATAGTCTTTTTAGCCACCTATTGTTCGACGAGAACCTTGGTGCCCGTTATCGGGTGTTCATGACGGCAACCGAACGCCGTTACATTGGCAACAGCGATCAGATCGCGAGTATGTCTGATCCCCTTCTTTACGGCGACACTTTTGAACTGCTAACTTTTAAGGAGGCTTTGGAGACAGAGCCGCCAATCCTCAGTGACTACCGGATCATTACCATTGTAGTCACCAGGACAGAGATGCCAGGAACTGATTCAGGATAACCGGTATTTACGCCCTGATCGTGGAAAATGGGATGACGATGTCGAAGCAGAGATGTTGGCGGCAGCCATTGCTTTACGAAAAGCGATACAGAAGCACCCTATCCGTCACGCGGTCTCCTTCCACAGCAGTATCTCCCGTGCCAAGGCGTTCAAGTCCACCCAAGACGTTTTGACTGAGACCTTCCCGACGCTTGGCCACCTGGAGACCTTTCATGTCTCTGGCAAGACGCCGACATCAAGGCGAAGCAAAGAACTTGAACAGTTTGTAGCGATCTCTCCTAGCTTGGTGACCAATGCTCGCTGCCTTACCGAAGGAGTGGATGTCCCCGGCATTGATTGCGTCCTTTTCGCCGATCCCAAGCGAAGCACCGTGGATATTGTCCAGGCGGTCGGTCGCGCCCTTCGTCGGGCCGAAGGCAAAGAGTTCGGCTACGTCGTCATCCCGGTATTGATTGACGAGAACCTTGGCAATGACCCCGAGGAGCAGTTCGAAGCCTTTGCCCCCGTGCTGACCGTGCTGCGCTCGCTATCGGGAAACGACGAGCGGATTGTGGAGTACTTTCGCTCGGTATCGGACAACCGGAGAGGTGCTGGGCGTGGCGAAGGTGGGCTGATTGAAGTCCCCGATGGGGTATTCGTCGATGCCAACGCCTTCGCAGAAGCCATCGAACTTAAGTTCTGGTCACGACTGGCCAAGTTGTCGTGGCGACCGTTTGAGGAGGCAAGGAAGTTTGCCAGGAATCTTGGATTGAATAGTTATGGAGAATGGCGCAATTACTGCCGAGGTTGGTTGCCTGATAAGGGGACTTTGCCGAAAAGATATTCCAACAAATCCACATCAAACCTACAAGGATCTAGGGTGGCAAAATGTCGGCGATTGGCTCGGGACTAGTGCCGTTGCGAACTAATTTACGAATTTATCGATCATTTCAAGGAGCCAGAATCTTTGCAAGAAGTCTCAATCTAAGAAGTAACAACGAGTGGCGAGTCTTTTGTCAGGGCAACTTTCCTGAAAAAGGTCCTTTACCTGAAGATGTTCCAGCAACTCCGGATAAAACCTATAGAGATCGGGGTGGACAAGTTGGGGGGACTGGCTGGGGACAGGGAAGATTGCTAATCGATTGAAGGGATTTCGTCCATTTGAAGAAGCGAGAGCGTTTGCACAGAGCCTTGGTTTGAAAAACCAAACTGAATGGAGATATTATTGCCAAGGAAAATTGTCTGGGTTTGGAACTGCACCTGATGATATTCCCGCTACGCCATATAATACATACAAAGGTCAAGGTTGGACAAGTTGGGGTGATTGGTTAGGAATTCCGGGGCACAGTGCCCCTCGGTTAAGAAAATATCGACCTTTGAGGAAGCGAGGGAGTTTGCACGAGGACTCAATCTGAAAAGCGGGGCTGAACCCAAATAAATGCAACTGGGGTTTGACTCTTGGACCAGCAGAACGTTCTCCGCGATCGTCATGGAAGGACTGTTTCGGGGTCGTTCCACCGATGACCACGGATACCTCACGGCGATCCTTATGGCGGAAATTTGTACAAGGAAAACAGGGGCAAGTAGCAAATGAGTAGTGCTGTGCTGAGGGTGTAGCGAGAGAGGCGCGGTAAAAGGCGTCTCGGGATTCGGCAAGGCGAGTAAAAATTCTATTTCCGAAAAATTCTGATTTGTGAGACCATACTAAAGATGAGGCTGGTTTCCTTGCGTAATACGTCGTTTACCAACCGTTGAGGAAGACAGTAAAAGAGTTAACTTCCGACACTTAAAGAATTGTCGACAGTTCGACCACGGAGAATTTTATGGGCTTATGGATAAAATTTACCTTAGTATTATCAATGTTTATTATCATACCGGCTGGGTCCGTTCTTGCCGACATCAATATTTTCTTGGGAGACCTAAACAGCCAAGCCTACGCCAATAGAAACGATTACAGTTACAAACTAAGTAATCAGTTTGGAGTTCCGATTTATCAAGTTGACGCAATTCTCAAGAGAGTACATTCTCCATCTGATGCTTTTATGTGTCTGCAGCTTGGCAGAATGCTGAATATCCCCCACGAAAGAGTATTGGAAACGTATCAGGCTAACAGAGGACAGGGTTGGGGAGTTACTGCACAAAAGCTTGGTATCAAGCCCGGTTCCCCTGAGTTCCATGCCCTCAAACGGGGCGACTATGCACTGACCGGCAATCCATACCCCTCGCACCATGGCAAGGATAAGGGACATGGCAAGGAAATGGAATTTAGCGGCTACGATGATGATCAGGGAAAAAATAATGGGCAAGGCAAGGGAAAGGGCAAGGGGCACAACAAGTAAATGGCAAGCGTTGAGAGGATTATACACGTTTACTTGAGTGAGAATCTGTGTCTGAGAAATTTCAAAAAAAGTTGAGCCCTTACAGTAACCACCCCATGACACATCAAATTCGTACATCGAGACGGTTCATTCGGTACGTCGCGTGGGACTGAAAATCCGTGTGTCCCTGGTTCAAATCCTGGTCTCGGCACCAATTGTTTCAAGGGGTTACGGCTTTTTAGCTGTGACCCCTTTTTTTGTCTATGGTCGTTCTATGGTCCGAGCGCATATTATTTTACCCCGGACAAGTTTCGATGCTCAAGATGCCGAATTCACTGTATAGCCCAGCAGTTCCCCCCCTTCTGTTTCTCATAGACTCTTTACCGCAAAGGGTTATCAGTAGACCGGTACACCATCCCGAACACCGCCAGTGGTGCCAATGCGGTTACCTTCGACAGCCCCTTTTCCCTGATAACTCCTGTCGCCTTCCGGTCAGAGGGAGTATTTGGTAGATATAAAGGCGAAGTGCGCCTGGAGGGGTTGTCTTCTCGCTTTCACAAGTCAACAGGCAGTACCTAAGCCGTTATCCTTTGGAGGCAAAATGTTCAGCATCTTTTACAGAGCCAGAGCCAGTACGGGGAGACAGCGAAATCGTGTAAGGCTTTTCTTAATCAATCCAAAATCATTCAATATCAATATAATTAGATTTCATGAATCGCCCGTACTCGGCATCTAATTCCAGTATATGCGTCTTAATCCATTCACTTATGAAAGCAGCAGTTTCAAGTAATATATGCTTGTTCCCAACTCGATATTTTTTATCGAGTTCAACCACTCTGATTGAAAATTTTTCATGCTCTTTTTTATGCATCTCAAGACCAGCAAATGAGCATTTTTCCATCCAACCTTCTTCTTCAGCAAGATGATATTTGGCGTAATCGAGAAGTTCTTCAAAGAGGATCGTCAATTCTCCGGAGGGCGCATTGCTCACGCAATTGTCGTAGAATTCATTTAGCAGATAAAACAGTTGCTGGTGTTGCTTATCAACTTTAGGTATCCCAACAGAAAATGAATTATTCCAAATAATTATAGACATAACTTTCCAACAAAACCGTTAAAACGCTCAGAAGGAAAGAAAAATTCCCTCCATCGCCAAAAATTGGATAGCCGTGGCATCCCTAATAAGTTCCAGCTTTTCTAATGATAATGATTATTTTTATGACAAGGTAGTAGTGGCTTAAAATAATTACTACTAAGCTCTACTTTACAGTAAGTTACTAGTTTTAGCGGAGGTGCAAAATGTCAACTATCGAATATAATGGCAAAAAAATCATGGTCGATGACAACGGATTTCTCGCCAACCAAAATGACTGGAATGAGGAAGTTGCTCTAGCCTTAGCTTCTCAAGAGGGATTTGATTCTTTATCAACTGAACAAATGGAGATTATCCGGTTCATGAGGGAATACTTCTTAAAATACAAAGTGTTCCCAATACTTAACAATATTTGTCGGATCGCCCATCAGCCAAAACAATGCGTAGACAATCAATTTACTGATCCTGAAAAGGCATGGAAGATAGCAGGGTTACCCAAACAGGAAGGTGTTCATTTTATTAGCTTTGACGGCAAACACTTTTCCTTGGATGCCTACTGTTAAGGAATCAACCAATCTCTTTCTCGCCAAACCTACCAGCATAACCAATTAGGCGCTCAATATTGCCTCAAAGAAAACGGTCCAACAAATTGGAATTATAATTAAATTTTCCTGATAACTCCTGTCGTCTTCCGGTCAGAGGTAGCGAGGGGCTAGGCATAAAGGCGAAGTGCACCTAGAGGGGTTCTTCTTGGCTGGTCAACCGGCAATAATCCTGCCACGTTGTCCTCGGTCGGTACTGCCAAGGAACCTTGTGCAACTGCGACGCTCATGCTCCGATAGCTCCGTCAAGTTTACTGGGAATTGTTCCGGTTGCTATCCAACCTACAAAAATATTCGCTACACTTATGTTCCAGTGTGCAGATAAATGCTCTTACCCTCTTCATCTTCAACCACAACTAGGTCTTCATATAGGTTCATGACAGTCTCCTCAGCATACGGGCTCCCAATTGCCAATGTAGACGATATCATTTACGCTCCAAAAACTGATACGCTGCTTCGACAACTGCTGCGCTCATGTGCTGATAGCTCTTCAAAGTTACTTGGAATTTTTCGGTTATTTTCTAGTGTGCCAACAACCTTGTTACATCCATCCAAGCTGCAAATACTATCCAATGTGCAAAGTAATGCATTCCCCGCATTATCTTTGACCCAAACTGAACATCCATATCCTTTCATGACAGCCACCTCTGTGGATTATATTACTGAGATTCGGCGTTTCTAACGCCGTAAGTAGAAGGTAATCTTGACCAGGCTGGTGTCAATCGTACGAAGGAAAGAGGCTGAGATTGGAAAAACAGGTTCGAGGTCGCACTGACCGAAGGTTGACGGGATGAAATTCGGTGTTATTTTCTAAAGTCAGGAGAAAAGGGTAAGCATGTACACCTTCTCCTAGACTCACCATTCCGGTTTACAACTTCCTCCCGGATAAATGGTGAGTCCTTCCTCTCTGCTTCTTTAATAGTTCGATTTCGAACTTTTGGTGATATTGATAAGCTAGCTTTCAAATAACCAAGAGGAACACATTTTCCTCTTGATGAGGTCTACCTTCCGACGTTTGATCGGATTACAAGGTAGACCTTTCTTTTTGCGCATTTACAGGGAATATTTCCTTTAAATATTGCATCTACCCTCTGAATGAATTTAAAAAAATTTGAATAAAAGGTT
Organism: uncultured delta proteobacterium; assembly: GCA_963733595.1. GTDB lineage: Bacteria > Desulfobacterota > Desulfobulbia > Desulfobulbales > Desulfobulbaceae > Desulfobulbus. The sequence goes on from CAVTDN010000020.1 coordinate 6,454, forward strand.
CATATCTTATTTGATACTTTTTTGAATATTCGAAATAAAAAGTTTTAAATTTATTTTTATTAAGTATTGATTTTTTAACGAAAAGAAATTCATCCAAGCATGACCCATAAATGATGTAATAACTTTTTCTCAACATTTTTTTAGTAATGATTTTATCTGGACATGATTCTGTGTCAGTATTTAATGTCAGATCATAATCCTCTTTAACCGTAAGGTTGAGTTCATTTTCTATTCCAGAGACAATGAGTACCGCTTGTTCATCCTCTGAAACAAATTCCTGACCGTAAGTGTCTTCTAATTCACCTTGCGGAAGCAATATTTTATTGGGATATCTTATAGAATATCCAATTTTCGAGTTAACATATTTGACAGTTGTTATCATTTCTGCATTTTTAATTTTAACATTTTTTTGATAAAACATATTTTCAGCGTTAGAATAATCAACGGATTCGAACAATATTAAAAATAAAATAAAAAATACTATCTTCAACATTAAACCACTTAGTCAATATAAAGATTATTTTTAATAATATAGATATGCAAATTTTAAAATACTGTTGCATATATGTATTTTAATTTTAAAAATTTTTAGACGTCTCAGTACGGTTTACCTAATACTGAGTCATGTTGACATTGAACGTCAAGCATCAGTGAGTGTCGGCTATGTGCTTTTATTAAGCAATACTAGCAGCTAACCGATTCAAGGGGCTGTTATTCTGGAATGCGAGAAACCAGTATTTTGTCGATACGGTTTTTATCCATATCAACGACTTCAAAACGATACCCTTGCTCATCGAAATGGTCCGCTTCATTAGGAATACGGCCTAAAACGTGAATAATAAAACCACCTAACGAATGGTAAGTATTGCTTTTTTCACCGGGAAAATCCCGATTGATATCAAGTGTCAATTTTACCCTGTCGATGGAAACGCCACCGTCGATAAGCCATGACCCGTCTTCACGTCTGATGAACTCTTGAACTTCACCAAGATGGGATGTGGGTACCTTCCCAACAATGGCGACCAGAACATCGGTGAGGGTTACAAACCCTTGGATGTCACCATACTCATCAACAACAAGGGCGCATTGAAGCTGAGATTTACGAAAATTTTCTAGCAATTGCGCTGTAGTCAAATATTCAGGAACATACAGTGGTTGGCGAAGGTGCTGCTCAATTTCTAGCGGTTCACAGGCAAGAGCCGCTTTTAGAAGATCCGCGCTTCGCAACAATCCCGCAACATCTTCCAGCCCACCACGACAGACAATAATCCTGGAGAATGGATAAGTAGCAATGAATGCACGGATTTCCGTTTCTGTCCTGTTTAAATCGAGCACATGGATATCTTGCCGATGCGTCATTATCGCCACAACTGGTTGCTCATCAAGGCGGAGTACGTTAGAGACTAATACTTGCTCGCTTTCATGAAATACACCAGCATCTGCCCCCTGCTCCATCATCAATTTGATCTCTTCATTGGTTATCGAAGATTCTTCTCTCTTGTTGGTACCTGTCATTCGCAAGAGCAAATTCGAGGAAGCTGAAAAAAACCACACCAATGGTTTTGCTAAGCGAGCAAGCATTTTCATTGGGCGTGCAACCAGAGAAGCTACCTTTTCAGGCTCTAGCAATCCTAAGTGTTTAGGAACTAATTCTCCAACAACGACAGAAAAATATGTTAGAGTTATAACCACTAAGGTCAAAGCAATGGGTTTGGCATAAGTATGCACGAATGGCAAAGTACCAAGCCAAACGGTGAGGGGTTCGGCGAATACATTCTCTCCTATAGCACCGCTCAGTATTCCAACCATAGTAATACCGACTTGAATGGTGGACAGGAACCCTGATGGATTATTTTTTAAAGCCAACGCCGAATTAGCGCCTCGTTTTCCATCATTTGCCATTTTTTGAAGGCGAGTATCCCTGGAAGAGATCACTGCAATTTCTGACATGGCAAAAATCCCATTAAGCAAAATGAGCAATACAAGTAAAATTAGGTCCATTTAACGCCCTGTATGATTGGAAATGAATGTGAGATGAAAGAATTACGAAATACTATATCTCTAATCAGTCCTCCAATGCATCATCCACTTTTGCTAAAAAAATGAAAAAATTTTTAGTTATTCTTGGTTGGGCAGTTATTGTAGCCGGCGCATTCACCGTACCCTTTTACTATGAGACTCAAACGCTCTGGTACAAAACAGGGGCTGACAAAGTAATGCTAAGGGCAGGGCAACTGGTTGGTCTGCTTGCACTTGTTCTACTGATTTCGCAAATCATTCTCTCTTTAAGAGTAAGATTTTTTGAAGCTCTTTTCGGGGGTGCAAACCTGATACGTTGGCATCGTGCCAATGGTCTTCTCATTGGCTGTGTAGCTTTGAGTCATATTATTCTGGTACTGGCCCCTGAAGGGTTTGACAATTTACCGATCGGAATAAAATATTGGCCGGAGATGGTTGGAGGTGGCCTTTTCCTGCTCATTTTCATGACAGTCATATTGTCTTACTTTAGATCTTCATTGAAACTGGACTATAAAAAATGGCGCTTGATGCACATGCCGTTAGGCTACTTGATTCTTGTCCTCGTTTTGATTCATGTTCTTTTTGTGAGTGAATCATTTGAACAAGGCATCCCAAGAACCATTCTCCTCTCTCTTTTTACAGGATTGACGCTTCTTGTAGTGATTGTAAAAACCAAACGTTAGAATTCAAAATCATAAAAAAAGAGAAATAAAATGGAATCTTGTAATTATTACCGCGTTGAACAACAACTACAAGCAAGGGATGTGCAGGCAACTTGGCGGGAATCAAAAAGCGGGTATGTTTATATTCCTTACTGCACTCACCCCTCAGGCGAATTCAGCTTGAGTAATATAAAATTCTGTGGTGACGCTACCAATAAACTGAAATGCCAAGGAAATCTCTCTAGGTGTCAGCTGAAAAACGGTTTGCCATAAATGGATATCCTTATCCGGAAACCTCACTCACTTCAGGTGGTCCTTTTCCAGTTTATTAATGGCATAATGCGTAGGGCATGAACACACATAGGAGTGCCCAAACGGAAACCGATAAGGACATGGTTCAGATTTTGAAGCCCGGAGGAACATTAAGTTGCTGCCAAATGGATAATCCACCTCACATGCAGGCTTGGCACCAAGCAAATTAGAATCAAGACAGGCAAAACCGTACTGGCATTTTGCTGTGCTTGATATTATCTCATCAGGGATTTGATACATCATAGATTACAATGCGAGGTTGAAGTTGTAAAATCTACAAAGTGTCACCTTTTACAGACGTATCAAGACGAAATCATAAAAACCTCACGCCTGCAAGTATTATATCCAGTAAAATCAGTAGGTAATATCACCTACTCGCAACATGACAGCACAAGGCAACCATTTGGAATAATTAAACAATCAACAAGTTTTCCGGAAAATTCTACAGGTGGGAAATTATGAACGATAGTCGTGGTTGTCGATCCTGTCGCCACAGTTCCAAAGGTAGTAGCAGTACAAATCCAATGCTATGCGATGTTTGGCAGGATGTCGAACCCTCTGCCCGGCATTGCAGCCAAGAGGATCTTGACTACGGATGTGAGCATTGGAGGCAGAAGTTAGAATACGCCCCCAAAAAAAAGTTACCAGAACAAGATACTGAACAACAGGCATCAATCTAATCCCAATAAAGAAAAGACTCGTCGCCCTACGTCACCGGAAAAAAACTTTCCTTGCCGCATTCCAGACAATAAAAGGCGGTGACTTCAATGCCGAGGTCGCCAAGCACAGGGTCCATTGTATTTCCGATAAGCTTCAGATGAGGCCCGTTACAATGATCACAAAGATATCCTGATGGGTGAAGTTGGTCTTGAAGTGTCCGGATCTGTTCTGCAAGTTGGCGATTGGCAATCTGCAACTGTGCCACCTCAAGACGTGCATCTTTGGACCGACGCTCAAGCGCCTCGTATTCAGACTTCAAGAGCTCAAGGTGCTCACGGAGAATAGCCGCAGAGCCATGCTCGTTAATATATTTTTCTATGATCTCGAATGGACCCATATCGACAATCTGTGCTGGTAATAAAAAAGGCAGAGCCGGTAGACCCCGCCTTAGTGATTCCGATTTACCGGAAAAATTAATTGCGCCTTCTCCTGGCGACACCAGCCAAACCGGCTACGCCTAAACCAACGAGAAGGGTGGTGGTTGGCTCGGGGATGGGGGTGACGTTATCACTAATGGTAAATGTGATCTTGTCTAATCGAAAGTGACAGTCAGGGTCGACACCTAAAGCAATATCTCTATATTTTACTCCAGGGGTGGAATCAGTTAAATATCCCTGTAGTACAGTAAGCTGCAACGCAGTAAAATTATAAGTTAGTGTAACTTTATTTGCAATATTGTTTTTATTATCTTCAGTGACATAGTAGGTTACGAGAGGGATTTTTTCAAAAAAAGATTGCTACTGTTATCGGCTTTTACAAACGAGTTATCAGCTGATCCAGTAGGATCAATAACGGCATTGTCAGTGAAACGATACCACGGATTAGTCCTGCTTTTCATGAAAGCATCATCCAGTAAGAAGAGAGCTAATTGGTCATTTTCAAACCCGGAATTATTGTCATCCCAAATATCTGTCAGTGTAATACTCGCTGAAGTGATGGGATTGGCAAGTGAATCCCATGTGCTCGACGGGACACCCCACATATAGGCTTCGCTGTGCGCCAAGCTAAGAGGACTCGTTGCCGAGGTGTCAACTGTTATAGTAGTAGCAGTCGCGGTACCTAATGCTCCGAGCATCATGGCGCCCAATATCAATCCGGCCCAAATCTTCTTTTCCATTTTGCCTCTCTTTTATAGCGACTTGTTTTGGCTAAATTCACTTGCTAGAGCAACGCAATTACGATACCATGCCAAACATATAAAATAAATCAAATAAAAACAGTATTTTAAATAATAGCCACAGAATGTGCCGCGCTTGAAAATTACAGTTTCCCGGAAAAAAATCCGGTTATACGGAATGCTCCGACTTTCTTGTGTCGGCAATATGTGCAAAGCGCCCAAATTTAAGCACGAATCAACGTAACGCTTTAATAGCCCATTCCCCCTTAACAAGCAAAGCATACGCAGAGGATCAATGCCCAAGTAAATAAAACCGTTTCAAACAGTATCTTTATCAAGCCATGGATAGCTGGGCATAGCGCCTCGTTATTACATGGCTTTTTTTATTCCAGGAGGACCATGAATCGACAACCCCATAACCTTTCAGGGAGGATAAATGACCAAAAATCAAAGAACTAAATTGGTGTCCCAAGTGGGGGTGTTCATCATGGCATTCTCGATGATCATGGCGTGCATCCCCTATGCAGCAATCATCTTGGCAATTTATTGCGCCATTCAACTCGCCAGAAAAGTCTGACCCCACCTGATTCAACCTGGAGAAAGCCATGGAAAAGACCACCCCAAAACCTGCACCGGAGACCCCATCCAGCAAACCCCTGGATAAAACCATCAAGTTCATCACCATACTCTTCCGGGAGGGCCTGCTCGAAGCTCACTGCAAGGGGCAAAGGTGACCTGTCCTATGAATTGGGCAAGATCAAGGTCAAGTGGGGGTGTTCATCTGACAGCTATCCTTTTTTTGTCACTGTCATCTCGCACTTGTCGCAGTCAAAACCTAATTCGTAATTGCCCGTATTGTCAGATAGGGTCAGAGGTTCAGCCAAGGTAGCGTTTTTCATCTTAAATTTTGGACACATATCCAACTGCACTTTTATACAGTACTTTGTTGTCATCAAGGCGCGGTTCTTTACAGTGCCAACCAAAAGGATATTGGCATCTATCTGCTTTACGCCGTGATGCAAATAAAATTCTGCAGCTTTTCTATTGGTGACATTATCGGTGTGATCCACCTCAGCAGCAGGCCAAGGAAAAGTATTGGGACTGCGTCTTTTGGTCTCCGTGGTGTACGATGCAAGCCGTATCTCAAGATGGCGGGCAAATGCCTTTCTGCGGAGATCATTGAAAACAGCTGCGGCGAAAAAAAGTTCAGGGAGTAGATCTATAGAAACATCACGGACCGAAAAGACAGTGCCCCCGCTTTTTTTCAGTTGTTTAAGCGCCACGGATTCAATTGACCCATCTTTTTTTGCTTTCTCTTTTTCCGCGATGATCGTTGTTCTAGATTCGATTCCATCCTCATCAGTCATATGCAACTGCAACCCATCAGCATGTTCCGCCAACGTCATTTGGACAGCAATCTTTCGACAAAGTTCACTTTGCTCGAGGAGTTTGTTGAAACGTGTGTCTGAGTTTCTAAAAATCTCTGTCCCTACAGACAAATGCAATTGAGCAGTGCCATCTTTGGGGTATATTGCCCGACCTTCGACACGATTTACTTTCACCCCAACCAAGCCGCTTTTCGGATGAAAAAAGCAGAGCCCGTCACCATTGTGAACAGCTTCCTCCCCTCCAAGCGTAAAACATTTTGCATCCATTGCAGTTATGCGACCGATTTTCTTGCCAATTGATTTAGGGGTACGAATCTCTCCGACCACATTTCTCCGTTTATTGAGAAAGTAGTCAGTTGCTCCACGACTAAATGACCTCGAAGGATCCGGGGTAAAACCAAAGTGACATTGCCCTGCTGACGCACGCACCAAACCATCCCTCGAATCGAGAATCTTATCAAGGGCCACGCGATAGGTCGCTGTAACATTTTTCACATAGTTCTCGTCTTTCAGGCGGCCTTCGATTTTGAACGAACGTATCCCGGCATCAATAAGTGCATGAAGATGATTCGACAGATCCAAATCCTTAAGGCTAAGCAAAAACCGCTCTTTTTCCAAAACCACTCCGTTTTTGTCCTGCAGATTGAACGCATGACGACAAAACTGGGCGCACTGCCCCCTGTTTGCACTCCGGCCAGAAATAACCTCACTAATATAGCATTGGCCGCTATAGGAAACACAAAGCGCCCCATGAACGAAACACTCAAGAGAAACAGAGGTGGCGGCACGAATTTTTTTTATCTGGGAAAGACTGAGCTCCCGTGCAAGAACGACCTGCGCAAACCCCACCTTTTCTAAAAATTGGACCTTCTCCACCGTCCGGTTGTTCATCTGGGTTGAACTATGGAGCGGAATAGGAGGCAAGTCTGATTCTAACAGTCCAACATCCTGAATAATAAGGGCATCAGCTCCAAGTTCGTACACTTGATGACAGAGCTCCACCGCCAGGTCAAGCTCGCTGTCAGTCAAGAGCGTATTCAAGGCAACATACACCTTCGCACGAAACAGATGTGCGTAGGACACCAATTTTTCGATATCGGCAAGACTGTTGGATGCAGCTGCCCTTGCACCAAAAAGCGGGCCACCAATATAGACGGCATCAGCACCGTGGTTAATAGCAGCAATACCGCAGAGGATATTTTTGGCAGGAGCCAGCAGCTCCGTTTCTAGTGAAGTCATGGCAGAAAAAGGGAGTGAAAAAACCAGGCAGATAAAAACGGTATCGGATCAGAGGCATATTGTAGTCATCATCAGGAACCTAAAAAACAACGATTCGGGGGTATTCCTCCACCATCTTTTCCCAGAATCCACCGCTCCAATCCATAACCACTGCCAGTTGCCAGTCTTCCGGCGTAGCTTCAACAACAGCGGCCACCATCTTCCGGCCATTGCCTTTCTTGAATGAGACGATGGAGAAAAACTGGACGGTTTTAAATGCTGGATCAATGAGTAATTCCACACCGACAAGATCTTTTCTGCTGGCCTCAACGAGGGGATCTTTTTTCCCGTTATCGCTCAACAGATTGGAGGCGCAGAGTCTGTCGTTATAAATTTTGATAAATCTCAGAATACCGACACCGGATAGCCTTTCGGCAAGACCAAAAAAAATCGGATGAATCTTTTTGACATTGGTCGCTTTGAATATTCTGTCGCCGTCTATAATGGTTTTTTTCGATGCGTTTGTCATGCTGCAACTTGGGATGTTTTAGATTGAGGGGCCAGGGATAGCCTTGCGCCACTGTCAGGCTAGGCATGGATTAAGGCCAATTATTTTCAAGTTCCACTTGGACAACGAGAGGAGACATCATTATCCCCTTTGATGGGGAGACGAAGAGTGAATTGCGTTCCTTCGCCGGGTTCACTGACGACATGGATCGTGCCTTGGTGGTATTTGACGATGCCGTACACCACAGGCAACCCCAAGCCGGTCCCCTTGACTTCGGGTTTGGTGGTATAAAACGGTTCAAAGATACGCCCCATATTTTCTGGTTTGATACCGATTCCGGTGTCTGTAATCTGCAAAGCCACCTGATCGTCCTCCCGCCAGGTGCTGATGGTAATCGTTGCTCCGGGAGCATGGCAGGCATCTGTTGCATTGCTCAGCAGATTGAGGAGTATCTGCTTGATCTGATCGGAGACGGCAAGAATTTGGGGCAATTGATCCGCATACTCGAGAACGACCGATATACCCCTGCTTTTAAAATCGTATTTGTTCAGGAGCAAAATGGAATCAATGACTTGGTGCAGATCTATCACCGTCTTCTTGCCGGATGTCGGCCGGTTGAAGTCTTGCAGTGTATGGATAAGATCTTTGATGCGCAGGTTTTCATGAATGGCGGCCTGCAGCAGCCGCCTATCCTCCTCATCCATGGTTGCACGCTTCTGTATGCCTTTGAGGATCGAAAGAATGCCCTGGAGAGGATTGTTAAACTCATGGGCGATCGAGGCGGAGAGTTTGCCTATGGCCGAGAGTTTTTCGGCGTGGAGGAATTTCTTCTGCGTTTCCTGCAATTCAAACGTTCGTTGTTCTACCCTGCGTTCCAGATCAGCATTGACCGCCAGCAGTTGAGCCTCCATCCCTTTGCGCTCGGTGATGTCCAGGGCTGTGAAGGTGACGCCTCGCGCGGGATCCTCCTTGGCGATAAGGGTCGAACTGAGCAGGACATCAATACAGCTCCCATCCTTACGCTGCCAGCGTGTTTCCACGGTCCCCGTGCCGTGTTGCACTATTTGTTTATATTTTTCCTCACCCACCCATTGGTACGCAGCTTCATCCGAATACAGCATTCGCGCGTCATGAGCGATCAATTCATCCTCGGTATAGCCGGTCATCTCGCATAATCGGGCATTCACCTCCTGCAATATCCGATCTCTGGTCACTCCGATGCCGATCGGGGCAGCCCGAAGAATACTTCGCAGGTAGGCTTTCTGCTCACGGAGTACGATCTCGGTCCGTTTGTGTTCGGTGATGTCCGAAAAGGAGATAATTGCGGCGTAAGGTTTTGCTTCCCCTTGTGCAAAAAGTGGCCTGGTGTTGATTTTGATCCATTTTGTGTCCAGTTCGCTTTTCCTGATCCCCATAATAACGCCGTTGCACGGTTCGCCTGTGCGCAGGGTGTGCAAAGAAGGATGGTCTTGAACGTGAAAAAGCGAACCGTCTTCCCGAATGGTGTCCCACTTTCGGCTGCTGGCAAGCTGGCCCGAGATTTCATCGGCTTGGATATCAAAGAGTTCTGCAGCAGTCCGGTTAAACAACAATATCCGCTCAGATGCATCTTGCAGGATAACCCCCTCCCCTAAACTCTCCAAAATGGCTTGCAACCGCTCTCCGCTCTCACGCGAGGCTGTCTCGCTTAGTCTGCTCCGGGTGATGTCTTGAAGAATACAGTGGGTCTGTTGGAATTGGCCTTCAAGGTCTTTACCAATCTTGCCATGAAAGGAAACCAGGATGGTCGAACCATCCTTTCTGGCCATTTCGAATTCAATTCCGAGAATTTCCCCAACAGCTTTAAATCTTGGAAAATTTTCCTTGAAATGAGCCCTCCAGTCCGGGTGGAGAAAGTCACCGAAATGCCTTCCGATAACTTCTTCTCTTGTATAGCCGAGTGCCTCCAGCCATGCTTGGTTGACCTCGATAAAACAACCGTTGCAGTCGAGGGATTGATAAGCAAGTGGAGCCCTTTCGTAGAGTTGCCTCAGGTATTCCTGGTCAGCCTGTAAGCGTGCTTCCTTTGCTTCCAGCTCTGCAACTCTCTTCTTGAGAACAACAAGCTCTGATGAGTCAGCGGCGTTGCAATGGTTCATACAAGACCTCAGATAGACAATATCTGTCTTTTGGCGATGAACTGGCTCCCAAGGAAAAATATCTGCGTTTTGGCTCTCAAAGAGGGCCATTGCCGATAAGACGGGCGTCTATGCGATCAGGTGCTTTTCTCCTTTTGTAACGATTAAACCCTACTATAGTATTAATACACGGGTGTGACTATCGTAACCTTGAGATAGCGCGATAGAAATGGACAACTCGGGGGGAATACGGAGTAAATATTCTTCTGGAGCGGCGTCAGGAGAGCACTTCGCTTCTCCTGCGGGCAAAGAAGATTTGTCGAAGGGGCATCAATCTGTCACTGTTTGCCCCCTATTCCACGAAGCCGACCGACTGACGCGGACACGTGGAATCAGGTTCCAACGACATATCCAACGTCGCTCCAGGAGCCACATTGTGGCCCGGCAATCCCTTCCATAAATTATAATCATTCCGAACTGTTGCGAAATCAACATCGAAGTGGTAGAAAAAATCAGATTGTCGTCTTTATGAGCCGAATCCACCTCAACTTATAGATCCTGCCCATCGCAGGTAACCCATGAGAATGATACGAAACTCAACAAGAATCTTACTGACCAAAGACAAGAGGGAAAGAAATGACAAATAACGTTGTTATTACTGTTTCATGCGGCACTGATAATCCTAATCGTGCAACAAGGGCTATTCATCTCGCAACGGTTGCTCACAGAGAGGGCAAGAACGTCACCTTGTTTCTTCTTGATGAGGCAATCTACCTCGCAAAGAAGGGGTTGCTGGACAATCTTCGCGCCGCTACCGGGGATGTGGCAGACGATCTCATGACGTATCTGCAGGCGAACGAGGTGCCTGTGCTTGCATGTACTCCTTGCGCCAAGGCACGTGGAGTCACAGTGGATGATTTGATTGATGGCGCACGAATGGGAACTGCTATTGAGTTGATACATCTTGCCTGCGATGCAACGGTAATCAGTCTGTAATTTTAAGTTGACCAAAAATCCCATAAGAAATTTATGGGGCTGCCGTAAGGTAAAGACTGATAGGGAGCAGGTCGACTCTTCGAAGAGAATCAATGTGCACTGACAACAATATGTTATTGTGCACTCTGATAATTTAACAGAGCGAGGAACAGCATGAACGAGACCATTATTTACGGAAAACAGGGCTGACCCTATACCACTCGCGCCCGTGAGGCGAATCCTGAGCATGTCTATTACGACGTGAAGGTTGATCCACGCCAAATGGAAGAAATGTTGCAGCACAGCAAGGGCCAACGCAAGGTTCCGGTGATTGTAGCAAATGGAAAAGTTACTGTAGGATATGGTGGATCCTGAGGCGTATAGGGCTTCGGCGGTCGCCGAAGATATGCTTTTATACCATTCCCAAACAGGGCCATGAAGAAACAAAAAGAAGGGGCTGTCATCTATAAAAGGGCAGGAGACGCCCGCTTGGAAGATTTGTTTCATTGCCACGCCATCACCTAGGATCACCCGATATTGGGGAACAATGGCTGACATGATTCAAGGTTTCTTTGACCGAGCTTTTGAGTCTGCGCACGAAAAGACCTCCAGATTACCATTCGTTCTCTTTGTCTCTGCAGGGAAAGATGGCCGGGGTGACATTACGCCGATTGAAAGAATCGAAGCCGGTTGCAAAGGGAGAAAAGTTCAGGAACATTCCAAGCTTGTCGGTCGCCCCACTGAAAAAGATCTATGTCGATAAAAGAAACTTGGTCATGCTTGGGCGATAGGAGTAGATTTTGAGGTTTTCTGAGTTCAGGATATCTCAAGAAGTTATTGACTGGGCCCCTGGTTTTTTTTAGGTACTGACCGTGTGGTGTGACAGTGGGGCCATGGGTAGAGATGGTTGGATGCTGAGCAGGGGGTTACGAAGGAGTGTATTCCTGCTTTTCGGAGAAGCGAGGTAACCTTGGCGGGAAGGAAATCATCGGACAGAAAGGCCCCTCCCGTTTCCTCCTGTTCCCCCTCATCGCATGCCAGTCAGAATAAGATTTCTCCTAGGCTTCGACTACGGCTTCGTCTTGTCGAGATAATCCGGGGTTACCAGTTATGTACGACGTCTTCAACCTGCCGTCCATCCGCTTCCCTGAAGGCTTTTTGTGGGGCAGTGCCACCGCCGGGCATCAGATCGAGGGCGACAACATCCACTCCCAGGCGTGGCACAAGGAGCAACTGCCGGCCTTTTACCAGGATGACCCGGAGCGCAGGATCCGCGCCCCTTCTGGCAAGGCCTGCGACCACTACCGGCTCTATCGGGAAGATGTTGACCTGATCTCCACCCTTGGCCACCAGGCCTACCGCCTGTCCATCGAGTGGAGCCGGATCGAGCCCCAGGAAGGGCAGTGGGATCATGGGGCCGTGGCTCATTACCTTGATCTCTTGGATCGCCTGGTGCACAACGGCATCCGGGTCTTCGTCACCCTGCATCACTTCACCCACCCTCTCTGGTTCGAACGGCTGGGGGGCTTCGGCAAAGCCGACAACCGCCTCTTTTTCGAGCGTTATCTCAACTTGATCCTGCCCAAAATCAGCGCGTATGTCAGCGGCTGGAACGTGATCAACGAGTTCAATCAGTGGGGTGGGCTCACCGCGGGGCCGGCAATCGCCCCTCTCAAGTTCAACATGCTGCGGGCGCATGCCCTGGGTTACCACCTGATCAAGCAACACTCGACCGCCCCGGTGAGCAGCGCCCACGCCTTCATCCACTGGTTTCCGCGCCGCTTCCACGACACCTTGGACCGGCGGATGACCGATTTCGCCGACTTCACCACCAACGAGTTCTTCTTCCACGCGCTGCGCACCGGGGAGTTGGTCTACCCAGGCGTCGACGCCGAGTTTGACCCCGATGTGAAGGGCGCGCTTGATTTCTGGTCGGTCAACTACTACACCCGCCACATGGTTGACGCCCGCCTGGCCGACCTGGACGGGCCCAGGTTCCACCACAAGGAACTGAAAATGGTCCCGATGCAGTTCTATCTGGAGGAGATGTATCCCGAGGGGCTGATCGCCAACCTGGAGCGCCTGAGCGACTATCCGGTCTACATCACCGAGAATGGCTGCGCCGCCGTCGATGACCGCTTTCGCATCGTCTACCTGGCGCTGCACCTCTCCGCGTTACAGGAGGCGATGGAGCGCGGCGTGGATGTACGAGGATACTTCTACTGGTCGCTCATGGACAATTACGAGTGGACCTCCTTCATCCCCCGTTTCGGCTTGGTGGATGTGGACTTCCGGACCTTTCAGCGCACGCCGAAACCCAGCGCCTTTTTCTACAAAGAGGTCATTCAGGAAAATGGTTTCAGCGGGGCGACGGTGCGCCGATATATGGATGCATTGCCGACCCTGCCACCGCAAAATCTATGACTCGCCGCACTCATCCATGTCCCAGCTATCGCCTTTCCCTGACCGTACCGATGCAACCCGTCATTCGACTCCTTGAACCCTGATCCCCTATGCTTCAATCCCACCATTTTTTTATTGAATTTCTCCGGCTGACAAAACAGTTTTGGCGTTCGAATCGTAAGCTGAAGATTCGTAGCGCCGCCCTCCTCCTGGCGATTCTGACCGTGATGCAAATGGGCATGGCTGTGTTGATGACGCAGTGGAGCGCGGGTCTGTTCAATGCCCTGGAGCAGCACTCCATGAGCGGCCTTATGACCCAGGTCGGCTTGCTGGTAATCCTCTTGGTCGCCGACATAATCCTGACCGGATCGCATCTGGTCGTTAAGCGAAACCTGCAGATCTATTGGCGCGACTGGATGACGGAGCATGTCTTTTCCTCCTGGATGAAGGCTGGCCGCCACTATTTGATCTCTCACCTGCCAGGCGAGCACGACAACCCGGATGGCCGCATCGCCGAGGATTGCCGTGTTGCCGCCGAGTCGGCAGTCGTCTTGGGCCACTCGCTGTTTTACTCCATTTTGCTGCTGATCGGCTTCACGCAAGTGCTCTGGTCTCGCTCCGGGGTGGTGACGCTCGATTTGGGATTTGCCCACGTCCCCATCTACGGGCATCTGGTCTGGATCGCGATCATCTACTCGGCGTTGGCCTCCTGGCTTGGCTGGCTGGTAAGCCGGCCCCTAACCGGCGCCACCAATGCCCGGCAATCAGCTGAGGCGAACTTCCGCGCTGGTCTGCTGGAGGCCCAGGAAAACAGCCAGGCCATTGCGCTGATCCATGCCGAGGCCTGCGAGCGGCATCAATTCCGTGAATTGTTCCGCAAGATCAGCATGGTATGGGACGATCAAACCGCGGCATGGCGAAATATCGTGATGTTCGGGGATGGTTATTCCGTGCTTTCCATGGCTTTTCCGATCTTGATTTCCGCCCCCCGCTACATTTTGGGGAAAATCACCTTGGGCACCCTGATGCAATCCGCCCAGGCCTTTCAGCACATGACCTCCGCCCTCTCCTGGCCGGTCACCAGCGCGGGTGGGATCGCCGAGTGGCGTGCCTCGGTGGAGCGCATCTTGAGTCTCCTGAAGGTATTGGCGAATGTGGACGAGGAACTTGCCAAACCGGACCATGTGATCCAGGTGAAGAGCTCCGATCGACCGGTCTTAGCCTTCCGCGATCTCCGTCTCATCAAATACGACGGGACGGTAGTGGCCCAGGACATCAACATGGAGATCGGCAAGGGCGAACATGTCCTGATCACCGGCAATGCCTTCACCGGGGCAAAGCTGTTCCGTGCCATCGCCGGGATACGACCCTGGGGCAGCGGCGTCATCGAACTCCCCAGTCAAGGGCGCCTCTTTTTCATGCCGCCCCGGCCGCATCTGCCCACTGGCACCCTGCGCGACGCTCTCTGCTACCCATCCTCCTCCCGCCGAGTTTTTGCTCAGGAACAAATCGAGCAGTCGCTGCGCTTGGCAGGCCTTGAACACCTGATTGATCAACTCGATCAGAGAGAAAAATGGGGCAACACCCTCTCTAGGCAGGAGCAGCAACGATTGGGCATGGTACGTCTACTGCTTAACCGGCCTCAATGGATATTTCTGCAGGAGGCCTTCGACTCTCTGGACTCCCAGGGCGAGGAACGGATGCTGCAACTGATCTGCGAACAGCTCCCCGATGCCACCCTGCTCACGATTTCCCATATGGCCGACGGCACCACTTTCTACTCACGCCGTTTAGCCCTGTAAAACCCCCTTTTCAGGAGACCGTCTATGGTTACCTCAACGATGCACGAAAACGGCGGCAAACTGCGCGGCGTCAATCTCGGCGGCTGGCTGGTGCTGGAGAAATGGATCACCCCCAGTCTATTCGAGGGGTTGCAGGCCACCGACGAGACCTCCTACTGCGTTGAGCTGGGTGAGGCCGAGGCGACGCGGCGCCTGCACCACCACTGGAACACCTTCATCACCCGCGACGACTTTGCCTGGCTGAAACGAGCCGGCGTCAACGCCGTGCGCCTGCCGATCGGCCACTGGCTGTTCGGCCAGGACTATCCCTATCACCGCAGCTACCACGAGGAGCGCTATCCCTTTGTAGTCGGGGGATTGGAGATCGTCGACAAGGTTTTCCAGTGGACCGGGGAGTTCGGATTGCGGGTGGTCCTTGATCTCCATGCCGCGCCAGGCTGCCAGAACGGTTTCGACAACGGCGGTATCCTGGGTGTTTGCGAGTGGCATACCAGCGAGGAGTACATCCAGCACTCACTGGATATACTGGAGCGCCTGGCGCAGCGTTACAAAGATCACCCGGCGCTGCACGGCATCCAGGCGCTCAACGAGCCGAGTTGGGATATCCCCACCGATCTGCTGAAGCGCTACACCAGCGACGCCTACCAACGCATCCGCCGCCATTGCCCGCCCGAGCGGGTGACCGTGGTGTTCCACGACGGTTTCCGCAGTTTCCGGGAGTATGCGGGATTTCTCCAGGAGCCGGAATTCCGCAACGTGGCCATCGATATCCACCGTTATCAATGTTTCGCTCGCGACGACATTGATCTGGACATTTTCGGCCACATCCGCAAGAGCATCGTGGACTTGCGCGTTGAGGCGGACGAGATCATCCGCGAATCCGGCTATCAGGTCTATTGCGGTGAATGGAGCCTGGGACTGGATCTGAAGGTGGTCTCCCTCTGGGCGGAAGGGCCCTTCAACCACGCCCTGGAAGCAATGGACGAGTTCCAGATGTCGGCGGCCTACCGTGGCTACGCCTCCGCCCAACTGCTGACCTTCGAGAAATACGCCGGCTGGTTCTTCTGGACGTACCGCACCGAAACGACCCCGGAATGGTGCTATCGAAACTGCGTCGATCAGGGTTTCATTCCCGACCTGGGCAGGCCGGAGCAAAGGGTGGGAATACACACGATTCTGGATCGGGCCAAGAATCTGGTCGTATGATCGACGAGAATCCCGGTCATGATCAAGGTGATGAGCTTCAACATCCGTTATGGCCTGGCCGATGACGGCGAAAATCACTGGAACCATCGCAAGCGACTTGCTCTTGCCAGGATCCACGCCTTCGGGCCTGCTCTGCTCGGCCTTCAGGAGTGCCGCGACGGTAGCCAGGCTGATTTTGTCCGTTCCAACCTGCCGGACTACCATTTCTTCGGCGTCCATCGAGAGGGGCCTGGAGACACGGCCCTGGAAATGGCGCCTCTCTTGTTTCGCCGGTCGGCTTTCACGCTTCTCGCCACGGGATGCTTCTGGCTGAGCGAGACGCCGGAGATCCCCGGCAGCATGAGTTGGGGCAGCGCCTATCCGCGAACGGTGAGTTGGGCCAGGCTCGCCTGTCAGCCCGCAGGATCTGCACTGACCTTCGTCAACACCCATTTCGATTACGAGCCGGGGGCCATCGACGGCGACGCCCAATGCCTGCGGCGATGGCTCGATCAGATCCGCTTGCAAACCCCGGTCATCGTCACCGGCGACTTCAACGCCGGCAAGGAAGCCAACGCCTACCGCCGCCTGACCGGCGATGGCGCGCTGATCGACGCCGTCCGGCAGGCCCATCTGAACGAGGGGGAGGAAGCCACCTTTCACGCCTTTGGCCGACAGGAGGAGATGGCAGCCATCGACTGGATCCTGATCTCCGACCATTTTCGGATCCTGGATGCGCAGATCGACCGTTCACGCGAAGAAAATCTCTTCCCCTCGGACCATTACCCCGTAATGGCCATACTCGACTGGAAGGCGTAAACATGAGTTGTTTGGGCGTCTCTGGTGGTACACGAAGGCCATCGTTCGCTTTTGGGGCAAGGGTTTGGCCGATGGGGGCGTCACCATGCACCATTTGATCCGCTGACATTGAAAGATCCGGACGTTGTTTGTGAAAATCTTCGTGAGCTGACCTTCAGCGGAGATTTCGCGTTTGAACTGGATTGCCTACCATGATATCCAGCACGGTGACCACGGAAACAGTCATTCTTTTCAGGCAGACCTTGCCACCGTCAACGACCGGCCATATATTTGAACTACAGCCAAGTCATCTGACCTCGCACCGGTACCCGACTATCGCTCGGGGCACTCCGATCCTAAAATGGACGTGCAAAGACAATGACCAGTATTGCAGGAATGATGAGGCTGAAAAAGTCGAGTCACCTGGCCTCTCAATGGAAATTTTCCAGTAGAGGTAGGCGGAAAATATTCACCTGCCATGCCAGCCTGACCCGGCTTTCCTTTTTCCCGCTCAGAGTTTCCAGCAAATTTTTTATGGAAACCGTCCTTCCGTTGCAACTCCCCTTTCAGTAACCACCGTCACCTTGCGCAAGACATCTGCGCTCCGGAACGCATTATGGATATTCCCCTGGCTGGAATCAAGTTTAAGCAGTCAACCCTCCAGCGCATATCTACATTTTTGTGTTTGTTCGGGTTTAAATGTTTCACATTTGTTACCATTTATCAAGCCGGCCGTATTCTTTCTGGTGACACCTGAAAAGTAAACGGCGGCGGCGCCCAGCATATCCCACTTATCGCAGCGGAACGAGGAACATCGAGACAACGAGATGAATCCTTGACAAAATGGCGCACAACTTGCTTTCATCAATAGGTGGCGAAAAGGCGTCAAGCCCTGCAGTGCCTTGCTTTTTTTCGAGAGGAGACGAGCACCTGATCCTTGCTCCTCCATATAGGGATTCCTTGTCGTGGATTCACGCGGCCATTCGGTATACTGTTGATTTTCAAGGGGGGGTAACACGGTATGGAAACCTTTAGCACCTATGATCCGGGGGACTTTTTTGACGAGTTGATCAATCATGACGGTACCCCGCGACCCGGTGCCCAGATTCTGGTCGACAAAATCGAATCGCTTCCGCCCGGGGATCTCACCATGCGCCAGAAGGCGGCAGAGACCCTGCTCCTCAAAATGGGCATCACCTTTAATGTTTACGGCCGCGACGAGGGCACCGAAAAAATCTTCCCCTTTGATGTCATCCCCCGCATCGTTCCGGCAAGCGATTGGCAACAGATCGAAAACGGTCTCAAACAGCGAATTTTTGCCCTCAACGAATTTCTCCAGGACATCTATAACGACAAAAAAATCCTGAAAGATAAAGTCGTGCCCGAAGATCTGGTCCTCAGCAGCCGCACCTACCGTAAGGAGTGCGAGGGTTTCACCCCGCCGCGTCGCATATGGTGTCATGTCACCGGCACCGATCTGGTTCGCGACCGGGACGGTCGCTTCTATGTGCTCGAGGACAATCTCCGTTGCCCCTCCGGCGTCTCCTACGTCCTTGAAAATCGCCAGGTCCTCAAACGCACTTTCCCCCAGGTGTTCGAGGCATCGCAGGTCCGGCCCGTGGACGATTACCCCAACAAGCTGCTGGAGATGCTCGAATACCTGGCCCCGAATCACCTGCAGAAGCCGACCATCGGGGTGCTCACGCCCGGCATCTACAACAGTGCCTATTTCGAGCACTCCTTCCTTTCCCAGCAGATGGGCGTCGAACTGGTCGAGGGCCAGGATCTGGTGGTGGCAGACGGCTATGTTCACATGCTCACCACCAAGGGACTGAAGCGGGTGGATGTCCTCTACCGTCGCATCGACGATGATTTCATCGATCCCGAGGTCTTCCGTCCCGATTCCATGCTGGGGGTCAAGGGACTGATCGGCGTCTACAAGGCAGGCCGGATTGCCATGGCCAATGCACCGGGTACCGGCATTGCCGACGACAAGGTCATTTACGCCTACGTGCCCCAGATCATCAAATACTACACCGGCGAGGAACCGATCCTGCCCAATGTGCCCACCTATATCTGCCGCAATGATGCCGACCGAGCCTATGTGCTCGCCCACCTTGACGAACTCGTGGTCAAGGCGGCAAACGAGTCCGGCGGGTACGGTATGCTGATCGGCCCCCATGCCAGCCAAAGCGAACGCAGTTCCTTTGCCGAAAAAATCAAGGCCGAGCCCCGCAACTACATGGCCCAGCCCACTCTTTCGCTCTCTCGCGTGCCCACCATTGTCGGTGACCGTATCGAGGGACGCCATGTCGATCTGCGGCCCTATGTGCTCTTCGGCAAGGACATCTATGTTCAGCCCGGCGGCCTCACCCGGGTAGCGTTGACCAAGGGGTCGCTGGTTGTCAACTCCTCCCAGGGTGGCGGCAGCAAGGACACCTGGGTACTGTAAAATAAACAAGAGGAGGAATCGAGATGCTCAGCCGCGTGGCCAATTCCATCTACTGGATGTGCCGATATATCGAACGGGCGGAGAATGTCGCCCGCTTCATCAGCGTCAACCTCAACCTGTTGCTCGACATGCCCTCGGAGAGAGGCAAGCACTGGGAACCGCTGGTCATGATCACCGGCGACCAGGAGTTGTTTGAGGAGCATTATCAGAATCCCACCCAGGAAGCGGTGATCAATTTCCTCACTTTTGACCGCAAGTACCCCAACTCCATCCTCTCCTGCCTGGCGGCAGCCCGGGAAAATGCCCGCTCCATCCGCGAAATCATATCTTCAGAGATGTGGGAGCACCTGAATACCTTTTACCTGGAGATGGCCGACCCCAAGCATCAACCCATGGCCATGCAGGACCCGCACAAATTTTTCAAGATTATCCAGATGCGCAGCCACCTGTTCACCGGCTTGATGGACTCGACCATGAGCCACGGCGAGGCCTGGAATTTTGCCCGCATCGGCATGATGATGGAACGCGCCGACAAGACCTCCCGGATTCTCGACGTCAAGTACTTCATGCTCCTGCCCGAGGCCGACCTGGTCAACACCCCCATCGACAACATCCAGTGGACGGCGGTGCTCAAATCCGCCAGCGCCTTTGAGATGTACCGCAAGGAGCACCATAACATCACCCCGCGCATGGTGGCCAGTTTCCTGATTTTCGACGAGCAGTTCCCACGCTCCATCCGCCACTGCATCACCAAAGCCCAGATCTGCCTGCACCGCATCTCCGGTTCGCCCAACGGATCGAATAATAATGCGGCGGAAAAATTGCTGGGTCGCCTTAAGGCCGATCTGGAGTATACTGATATCGACGAAGTCGTGAATCAGGGGATGCACGAGTACCTGGACAACCTCCAGACCCGACTCAACCAGGTGGATGCAGCTATCGGCACGACCTTCTTTAACATCAAACTCATGGTTGAAACGGCGACCAGCGAGCAGTAACCAGCGCCAACATTACGATATCTTTTAAAAATCAATGGACATGGCTGCCGGATGTCTCCGGTGATCATGTCCATGCTGCTGCAAAGGACTGCCCGTGGGAATCCATGTTGCCCTGAACCACACGAACCTCGTACCGCTACGACCGCGCCATTACCCTTGCCCCGCAGATCGTCCGCCTGCGACCGGCCCCCCATTGCCGAACACCGATTCTCGAGCTATTCCCTGACCGTCACCCCGGGCGAGCATTTCATCAACTGGCAGCAGGACCCCTTCAGCAACTACCTTGGCCGGCTGGTCTTTCCGGAAAAAACAACGGAGTTCCAGGTGGAGGTCGATCTGGTGGCGGAGATGATCGTCATCAACCCTTTTGATTTTTTCCTCGAACCCGATGCCGAAACCTTTCCCTTTGTCTATGAGGCGGCGTTGAAGATTGATCTTGGCCCCTATCTGGTGCGGGAAGCCGCCGGAGAGCAGCTGAGCGCCTATCTGCAGCGAATTGATCGCAGCCCCAAGCGGACCATCGATTTCCTGGTTGCCCTGAATCTGCAGTTGAGCCGGGAGATCGGCTATCTCATCCGCATGGAACCCAATGTTCAGAGCTGCGAACAGACGCTTACCCTAGGCAGCGGCTCCTGCCGCGATTCGGCCTGGCTGCTGGTCAATATCCTGCGTCATCTCGGCCTGGCGGCCCGCTTTGTCTCCGGTTACCTGATCCAGCTCAAGGCCGACGTTACATCCCTGGACGGCCCGTCCGGAGCGGCGCAGGATTTCACCGACCTCCATGCCTGGACCGAGGTCTATCTCCCCGGTGCCGGCTGGGTGGGTATGGATCCGACCTCCGGACTGTTTGCCGGCGAGGGTCATATCCCGCTGGCCTGTTCGCCGGAACCGCAGAGCGCAGCCCCGATCACCGGCATCCTCGAACAGTGCGAGGTGGAATTCGGCCATCAGATGAGCGTGACCCGAATCCGGGAAGAACCGCGCTCCACCCGGCCTTATCCGGAAGCGGTCTGGGAGGCCATCGTCGACCTGGGCGACCGGGTTGACCGGGAACTGGCAGCCGCCGATGTCCGCCTGACCATGGGCGGCGAACCCACCTTTGTCGGCATTGACAACATGGATGCCCCACAATGGAACACCGAGGCGCTGGGGCCCGAGAAGCTGCGGTTTTCGACCAATCTGATCCAGCAACTGCGGCAACAGTGGGCACCGGGCGGCCTGCTGCATTGCGGTCAGGGAAAATGGTATCCGGGCGAATCCCTGCCCCGCTGGGCCCTCGGCTGCTACTGGCGCAGGGACGGGCAACCGGTATGGACAGACGACCAGTGGCTGGCCGATCTTGCCAAGGATTACGGTTTCGAGAGTACCGACGCCAAGCTGTTCATCGAGACCCTGGCGGATAAACTGGCGGTGAGCAGGAGCTACATTCGCGAAAGTTTTGAGGATATTTTTTATTATCTCTACAAGGAGCAACGGTTGCCGGTCAACATCGATCCCGCCGATCCCCGGTTGAACGATGTCGAGGAGCGGACGCGGATGGCCCAGGCCTTTCAGCGCGGGCTGGGCAGCGTGGTGGGGTATGTCCTGCCTCTGCAGCACGGCTCCTGGAAAAGCGGTCCCTGGCCGCTGCGGAGTGAGCACCTCTTCCTGCTCCCCGGCGATTCCCCCGCCGGACTGCGCCTGCCCTTGGAGTCGCTGCCCTGGGTTTCCCCGGAAGATTTTCCCGTTGCGTACCCGCTCGATCCCATGGCCGAACGGGGACCGCTGCCGGATATGCACAGCAGCCAACAATCCGTGCCGGGCCAACCGGAAGCGGCAACTGGCGAGGGGATTCGTACCCAGCCCGCTCCCTATGATGATCCGCAGCCCGTGCCCGGCGAATCGGCTGCCTGGCTGGTGCGCACCGCGCTTTGTGTCCAAGCCCGTGCGGGACGGCTCTATGTGTTCATGCCGCCGATCGCCAAGCTGGAAGGCTATCTTGAACTGATCGCCGCCATTGAGCAGACCGCCAGGGAAACCGGCCTGCCGGTGGTGATCGAGGGCTATACACCACCCTATGACCCGCGCCTGGAGTGTCTGAAAATCACCCCGGACCCCGGCGTCATCGAAGTCAATATCCAGCCCATGCACACCTGGCGGCAGATGGTAGACTGCACCACCACCCTTTACGAAACCGCCCGACAGTCGCGTCTGGCCACGGAAAAATTCCTGGTCGACGGCCGGCAGACCGGCACCGGCGGCGGTAACCATATCGTCATCGGCGGCGCCACGCCCGCGGACAGCCCTTTTCTCCGGCGGCCCGATCTGCTTCGCAGTTTTCTGACCTTCTGGAATAATCATCCATCTCTGTCTTTTCTGTTCTCCGGCCTCTTCATCGGCCCCACCAGCCAACAGCCGCGCATCGACGAGGCCCGGCACGACAGTCTCTACGAACTGGAGATCGCTTTTGCCGAACTGGACCGGCAGACCAGCGCGCGACCATCCCTGCCCGCCATGGCTGGTGGACCGGCTCTTTCGCCACCTGCTGGTGGATGTCAGCGGCAACACCCATCGGGCAGAATTCTGCATCGACAAGCTCTATTCACCGGACAGTGCCGCCGGCCGCCTCGGCCTGCTCGAGTTCCGCGCCTTCGAGATGCCGCCCCATGCCCGCATGAGCCTGGCCCAGCAACTGCTTCTGCGGATTTTCGTCGCCTGGTTCTGGAAGACACCGTATCGCCAGCCCCTTGTCCGCTGGGGCACCAGCCTCCATGACCGCTTCATGCTGCCTCAACCGGTGCAGGACGATTTGACCGATGTTCTGCAGATCCTGAATGGTGCCGGTTTCCCGATCACCATCGATTTCTTTCACCCCCATTTCGAGTTCCGCTTTCCCATCCATGGCCGGATCAACTGTCAGGGCATGGAGATCGAACTGCGCCAGGCTCTCGAACCCTGGCATGTCCTGGGCGAGGAACCCGGAGGCGGCGGCACGGCGCGCTATGTCGACAGTTCGGTGGAACGGCTTCAGGTCAAAATCTCGGGCATGACCGGCGAGCGCTACCTCCTCACCTGCAACGGTCGCCGCGTCCCCCTGCAGCCGACACCGACTGCCGGGATGTATATCGGCGGCGTCCGCTACCGGGCCTGGCAGCCACCCTCCTGCCTCCATCCGACCATTGGCGTCCATGCGCCGCTGACCATCGACCTCTTCGACACCTGGACGGGCAGGGCTTTGGGCGGCTGCACCTACCATGTCGGCCATCCAGGTGGCCGCAGCCATGAGACGCTGCCGGTCAACAGCTTTGAAGCCGAAGGGCGGCGTCATGCACGATTTCTTCCCCATGGTCACACTCCAGGTGCGCAGCGGGCGGTTCCAGCCGTGGAAAACAACCCGAGCTTTCCCTACACCCTTGATTTGCGCCGGTGAACGCAGTACATCGCTCCAGATAGCCTCAAAAAGATCGCTCTCCTCTGAATGACAAGACGATGGATGTATGAGCACTGCACCATTTACTGATCCGCACCGGCCCAACGCCGAGCCGTTTGCTCTCTTTGATGCCGCCGCCTGCCCCACAGGCGCCTATTGCGAAGCCTTTGCCGCCCCCGGCCAGCCGCGGCCACACTGGCAAGCCATCATGGCGTCTTTGAATGCCACCGCCCCTGACCTGCTCAGACAGCGACAGGAGCGCGTCAAGCGCATGCGCCACGAGGACGGCGCCACCTACAATCCTTTTGCCGCCCCGGACGGCAAGGGTACCCCCTGGGCCCTGGAGATGATTCCACTGCCGCTCACCGCCGGAGAATGGGCGGTGCTGGAGGCTGGCCTCATCCAGCGTGCCCGGCTTCTCGAACAGATTCTGGCCGACACCTACGGTCCCCAGGAGCTGCTGAAAAATGGGCATCTGCCGGCGCAACTCCTCTTTGCCAACCCGCATTTTCTCCACACCTGCCACGGCATCCAGCCGCCCGGCAACCGCTATCTCAATTATTACGCCGCCGATCTCTATCGCGGCCCGGACGGCCGTTTCCGGGTGTTGCGCGATTACAGCGCCAATCCGGTCGGCCTGGGCTATGCTCTGGAAAATAGAATCGTCATTTCCCGCATGTTTCCCGAATTGTACCACCAGACCCAGATCCGGCGGCTGGCCCCTTTCTTTCAAACTTTTCACAACAGCCTGGTGCAGCGGGCCGCCCGGGGCCATGAAGATCCCAACATCGTCCTGCTCTCGCCCGGCCCGGACAGCCCGATCTACTTTGAACAGGCCCTGCTTTCCCGCTACATGGGCTACCCGCTGGTCGAGGGGCAGGATCTGACCGTGCGCAACGGCCGGGTCTTTCTCAAGAAACTGGCCGGGCTGGACCCGGTTGACACCATTTTTCGTCACATTACCGACCTGTGCAGCGACCCCTTTGCCCTGCGGCGGAATACGACCACCGGCGTCGCCGGACTGATTCAGGTGGCGCGCGAGCAGAATATCGACATCGTCAATCCCATCGGCAGCGGTTTTCTGGAGACGCCGGTGTTACCGGTCTTCCTGCCCGAACTCTGCCGGAGGCTGCTGGGCCAGGACCTGATTCTTGCGAATCATCCGGCCTGGTGGTGCGGATCCCCGGAAGGGCAACGCCACGTTCTGGCTCAATTGAACCATCTGACCGTGCATCATGCCCTTGATCGCTCGGCCACGGTCGGCCATCCCACCGATTTTGCCAGTGCCATCCAGGCCGCCCCTTTTTCCTGCATGGCCAGGGAGGCGGTTAATCCTGCCACGGTACCCTCCTGGATGGGCGAAGGCGTCAAATCACGCCCCACCCTTTTTCGACTTTTTGCCTGCGCCACTGAAGAGGGTTTTGTCATTATGCCCGGCGGACTGGCCATGACTGCCGACGATACCGACAGCCTGCTGGGCGATATTCCCGAACGGCAGCAGAGCAAGGACCTCTGGGTGCTGTCTGACCAGCCGGTGGAACCCTTCAGCCTGATGAGCGGGCTGCATGCAGTGGCCGAGTTCCGACGAGGCAGCGATCTGCCCAGCCGGGTGGCGGACCACCTATTGTGGCTGGGGCGCTATCTGGAAAGGGCCGAGGGGTTGATCCGGCTGCTGCGCTCGGTTTTCCGCCGTCTCTCCGGTGAGGCACGGCCGGAGGATATTCCAGAACTGCACTTTCTGCTCAACCTGCTGCGGGCCGGCAATACCATTGCGCAGGTGCCGGAGGGCGAGAGCGAGGGATACCGCCCCCAGAACCTGGCAGCCCAGTTGCATGATGCCCTCTACCGGCAGGATCGACCCGAGAGCGTCGTCGCCATCCTCAAGCGGGTCCAGGAGGCGGCTCGCACTGTCCGCGACCGGCTCTCCCCCGATTCCTGGCGCGTGATCAATCGTCTGGAGGATTTCGGAGATTCCCCTGCCGCTGACCCGCTGGAGCTGCTCGACAACACCCTGTTCACCCTGAGCGCCTTCAGCGGTCTGGCCATGGAGTCCATGACCCGAGGGCTGGGCTGGCGATTCATGGACATGGGACGCCGGGTCGAGCGGGCCCAGCACCAGATTGGCCTGGTCCGCGTGGGGATGCCTCAGGTATGCGTGGCTTCGCAGAATGCCCTGGAAGCCCTGCTCGAAGTTTCGGACAGCATCATGACCTATCGCGCCCGCTACCGTACCGCCTTTCAACTGGCTCCGGTGCTCGACCTCCTGCTCATGGACGAGAGCAACCCGAAATCCCTGGCCTTCCAGTTCAACCAGCTGGCCGACCATGTCGAACAGTTGCCCCGCCCGAACGAGCGCCGTTTTGCCAGCCTTGAAGAGCGCCTCGTCCTTGAGATGCTCACCGCCGCCCGCCTGCTCGACCTCACCGGGCTGACCTGCAGCCAGGGTGACGCGCAAAACGATGCCCCCCTGACCCAATTTCTCGAGGCCATGGAGACCCGCCTCCAGGATTTCGCCCAGCAAATCAGCGCCCATTACCTGAGCCGGGTGACGGCCACACCCCATTTTTCCATGCTGCTCGATGAACGCGTGCCATGAAGTACCGCATTACCCATACCACTGCCTACCACTACTCGGAGCCGGCCTCCCTTTCCCAGAACGAACTCTTCCTCACGCCGCGTACAACCCGCAACCAACAGGTGGAACACAGCCAACTGTCGTTCGTACCCGATCCCCAGTATCTGCATCGCCGCATCGATTTCTTCGGCAATATCGCCCATGTATTCATGGTCCAGCAGCCCCATGTTGAACTCGCCATGACCGCAATCAGCAGCGTCCAGACCGGCTCGACCGTCACTCCGGCTGCTGCTGGGACTCCGCCCTGGGAGATCGTGTCCCAGCGATTGGCCGCCCCTGGACAGCCCGAGGAACTGGAGGCTTCCCAATTTCTCTTTGCCAGCCCGCTGATCACCATCAATTCGGCCATCCTCGCCTATGCCCGGCTCTCCTTCCCCCACGGAATACCGGTGCTCGCCGGCGTTGTTGATCTGACGAGGCGTATCTTCACCGAGTTCGCCTATGATAAATCGGCGAGCACAGTGGACACCTCGGTTGCGCAGGTGCTGGCCAGCCGCAGAGGCGTGTGCCAGGATTTCTCCCATTTCGCCATTGCCTGCCTGCGCTCGCTGGGACTGGCGGCGCGGTATGTCAGCGGCTACCTTGAAACCCTGCCGCCACCGGGTAAACCGAAGATGGTTGGTGCCGACGCTTCCCATGCCTGGGTATCCGTGTTCGTGCCCGAGGTTGGCTGGATCGATTTCGACCCCACCAACAATATGCTCTCCGGCGAGTCCCACATAACACTTGCCTGGGGGCGGGATTACAGCGATGTCGCCCCGGTCAAGGGCGTGGTCATGGGCGGCGGCGTGCACACCCTGTCGGTGGTGGTGGATGTAGCGGCGTTGAGGTAGAAAAGAACAGAAACGGCCACCACTCGCTTGAGCTGCACCTGGTCCGCGAAGAGGTCAAAAGGCAAGAAGAAGGCGGGTTGTTGGCGCCAGTGGCAAGAGAGCGATTGACGGCCAATGGAAAGGGGGCAGGGCTCCTTTGCGAAGGAGAGAAGGAGTGTTACGCCATCACCGCAGAATCAGCGGCGGTGATGGCGGCTTGGTGGCGATGCCGGAGCCGTTGCCGGCGGCGTTGCAGAGGAAAGCTCCGGTGGCGGTGTTATAGAGGAAGTCGCTGTTGGCGTCCACTGCTTCTCCAGTGGTTGAGGAGCGGAAATTGTCCACTTATTCTGTACCAGGGCATTAAACTTAGGCAGGTCACTGACAGACATGACCTGAACCGCGAGTTCAACAACTTCATCCTCGGAGCTCGCCACGCAAGAAAGATTCTACTGCATTTTTAGCTGCCCCCGATGCCCCCTTTATCGTCCTGATACCTTTTATTCCCAAGACATTGACTGATCCATCACCTATACCGCCTGCAATCAAAGTCATTACGCCATGTTGTGCAAGCCTGTTTGAAATACTCAACTTGACGTCATAGTTCACTGAAGCTTCCATAATTTCTTCAGCCTTGATCAGTTTCCCTTCGATAGTAAAAATTGTGCATTTTTCACAATTATCAAAGTCCTGGTCAATTTGTTCACCGATTGTCGGAACCGCTATTTTCATTATAATCTCACTCCCTTTTTAAGGCTGCTCAACTCAAAATCAGAAAAAAATTGTTCCCGCATGTAGGGCAGGCCATCAAGATTCCACCGATGTTATTCGGGAAGCGTAATCGCTGGCCATATTTTGGGTATTTTTTTTTCACAGTATAATCCGTCATGAAAACTAGAATCACCCTAAAGATAAAATAAATCTTTTAATCATAAACAGATATCAGACAGAGCTAATCCGCCAATAATCCTGATATTGGTATCACAGACTTCTTGCTGTGGGTGTTTTGAAGGAAAATTCCTGCAAATCTGTGGCCTTGAGCCATAAACATCACAAGAAAATATTCCATCCTTTTCATTTAAAAATAAACAATAACCATTGTTTTGAAATTTCAGGAAATATTCTTTGAATTCCGCCCCTTTTCTGTTTGTAAAACCATCTGCTTGCATTCCGGTTGATTTTTGCAGAGAAATTACTTCATCATCAGAAAGTTCGACAAAAGGGTAATGCTTGCAACATTCGGCACATTTCTTACATATATCAGTCATATGACTCACTTCTTTCACATAAAAAAATTATTTATTAAATAAAATTATCCAATTAAATTGGACAAATGCTTGTCATTTTAACTCAATACCGTTTCGA
The DNA here is from genome assembly GCA_963733595.1 of uncultured delta proteobacterium. Classification (GTDB taxonomy): domain Bacteria; phylum Desulfobacterota; class Desulfobulbia; order Desulfobulbales; family Desulfobulbaceae; genus Desulfobulbus. The sequence goes on from CAVTDN010000020.1 coordinate 35,346, forward strand.
TAATTTGCATATTTAAACAATCGTGACTAAATTAATCATGGATTAAGATATTTCAACGTAATATTGCATTTCACTGATGATAGCATCATAAATCCATACATATAAAATGACACAATATATTAATTCATTTTTTTATATACTATTTATAAGAAGTGATAGCTATAAGCATGAATTGCAATCTTTCATCAAAAAATACACAAGCCAACTCTCAATACTCAACTCAAATAAGGGGTAATATCGCATGGCAGACAGGCTTCCAGATTTATTTTCGTATATCGTTGAAACTGACAGCGGATTCTGTCCGAATCCTAACGGGGGTACTTGCACCCTCGCCTGTTGCAAACCGAGAATCCGATACAATGCTCGAATCGGTGACTGGATAATCGGTACAACATTTGCGCCCAAAAGGGCTATGCTCGTGTATGCAATGAAAGTCACCAGAGCACTAACATATGATCTATATTGGAATTATCCGGAATACGAAGGGAAAAAGCCGAATAAAAATAATGTTCGCGGAGATAATATTTACAAATACGGTGAGGCAGGGGAATTCCTTCAGCTACCGAATCAATCACACAGTGATAAACATTTCAAAACCGATACCAATGTGAACAGGGTGCTAATTTCGAAAGAATTCTATTATTTCGGCAAAGAAGCACCTGATATTCCTGAACAATATAGATCTATTGTCCATTCAGGACAGGGGCACTCTCAAATAAAACCAACTTCCAAAAATTCCATGGCAGTTTCAGTCTTTCTCATATGGCTTCGTGATAATTTTAAACAAGGAATACTTGGCGAACCAGCACAGGCAAATGCCCCCCAAAAGCTCTCTTCGGCTGGCACTCGAAAAAAACTGAAGAATGAAAAATTAAGTAATTGGTAAGATAAAAATCTCTCGGTTATCGGCATGCGTATACATCTTTACATTTAACTTACAGCAGTATCCGGTTAGAAATTTGCATGTAATTTCTTCATTCGCCTGCGGAATTTCCTGTTGACTCTTTGAGGTGATAGAGCAGGGTTAACACCATGCAATCAGCATGGCTTCATTGCGAATCTGGTTGCGTAGTTGCCGCATTCGGCTAATGGATAACCAACGAGACGAACCGGTGTTTCTCTCAGGCGGGAAAGGGTTGCCCTCTGAGCATTCCGGGAAGGCGGCAGATGCTGATGACAGCTACCCCTTCAGGTGAAGAGTACCAGAAGCCAGATAACAGCAGCATTGATGATCGCCATGGAAACCGCAGCCGACCCTAGGTCCTTGGCCAGCCCGGACAACTCGTGGCGATCGAGACCTATACGGTTGACCACCACCTCGACGGCGGTATTGAGCAGCTCGACAATCAGCAAGAGGATAAAACTGCCAGCAAGCAGAGCGCGTTCGACGTTGGTGTCGCCAAGCCAGCAGGCAAGGGGGAGCAGCACCAGGCAGGCAAGCAATTCCTGACGGAAGGCCTCCTCGTTGCGATAGGCGGCGGAGAACCCCAGATAGGAGCAGTGCATTGCCCGCTTTAACCGTGCAATGCCGGTTCCGTTCACTTTCTGCTGTTCGCTCATCTCTGTCACACTCTTCCGTTTCACCTGGAGATACTGCCTGGATGGAGGCCGCATCACCGTAAAAAGTGATCAACTTTCTCCTGTACCGGGTAAATACACTATTTCCCCCCTCTTTTCCAGGGACTTTTCCGATGGGCCTCTCCTGCGCGCACCCGGATCTGAGGGGAAAAGGGATTGCCTGCCGCCGCACTATGTGGTATTTTTTGCGTCCATATCATTCTATCGAGGCAGAATCATGAATCGTGAAATATTCTCTCAGTTGCGGGCAAAATTGGGAAAAACCCAAAAAACGCTTGCCAGCCTGCTTGGGGTTTCCCTGAAGGCTGTCCAGAGCTACGAACAGGGATGGCGTTCCATTCCCATTCATGTCGAACGCCAACTCTATTTTCTGACGGTGAACCAGCGAGGCAACAGCCCGACTATGCACAAGGATTGCTGGGCCGTTAAAAAATGCGGGCAGAAGAAAGAGTGTCCAGCCTGGGAATTTCAGGCAGGGCATCTCTGCTGGTTTCTCAGCGGTACTCGTTGCGAGTGCACAGCAGAAAAAACCTGGAAAGAAAAAATAGCCGTTTGCCGTGACTGTGAGGTACTGACCTCGCTGCTGTGAACTGCTTTTCAGTTGATGCTGCCGCTTGGCACCGTTTTTTGACGTCTTTGCGCCTCGTCTCCTGCCGCTGCATGTGGCCAACGACCGGATTACCATGACCGGGCTGAAGGTCGGCGTTGCCATGAGCGGAGGCGTGGACTCCACTATGGCAGCTTCTCTCCTGCAAGAGCAGGGGTACCAAGTTCACGGCTTTTTCATGCAATTGCCGCTTGCCAACCTGGCTGCACAGCAACTGCGGGTTCAGGAAGTGGCTGATAGACTGGCAATACCCCTAGTGCAGGTCGATCTGCGCCACCGGTTTACCGAGCAGGTCATCGGCTATTTTATCGAAAGCTATCAAGCAGGTTTAACCCCCAATCCCTGCATTCACTGCAACCGCACCATCAAATTTGATCTGCTCGCCCAGACTATCCTGAACGCCGGGATGAATCGAATCGCCACCGGACACTACGCTCGTATCCAAAACAGCAGCGACCATTCTTTCGTTGCGCGCGGCGCCGACCCGGTCAAGGATCAATCCTATTTTCTCGCCCGGCTTACCTCCGAACAACTGCAAAGAGTTCTTTTCCCACTGGGCGACTGGACCAAGACGCAGATCTATGAGCGGTCCCTCGGCTTGGGATTGCGCTTTGACGGCGAAGAAAGCCAGGATGTCTGCTTTCTCAACGAGGGATTGCCTGCCTTTCTTGCCCAGCAGGGCCTTCAAGACAAACATGGGCCGGTGGTCACCCGTGACGGTAAACAGATTGGCGAGCACCGGGGCGTATGGTACTACACGATCGGCCAGCGCCGCGGCCTCGGCCTGCCGGACGCCACCCCTTGGTATGTGGTGGCCCTGGACGGCGCCAGCAATCGAGTGCTTGTCGGCAAATATCAGGATCTTTTGCTGGCCACCTGCCTACTCCAGTCCCTGGTTTGGACGCAGGCATCACCGCCGCTGCCGTGGCGAGGCCTGGTGCAGTTACGGTCCCGCCACACGCCCGCCCGGGCCGAATTGAGCCGGGACAGCGCCGGCAACTGGCGTCTCGTCTTCGACAGCCCGCAACGCGCCATCACCCCAGGTCAATTCGCCGTTTTTTACGAGGACGATCGTGTTCTGGGCAGCGCGGTGATCGGGGCAACGGAGGGGTGCAGGTGAAACGGGTAGCCATCTCCACCTTGGGCTGCAAGGTCAACCAGTTCGAATCCGCCGCCTTTGCCAGCGGCTTTGAGGCCTTGGGCTGCACCCTCGTGCCGTTTCAGGCTGAAGCCGACGTGTACGTGATCAACACCTGCACAGTCACGGCCAAGGCCGGGCAGCAGTCGCGACAACTGATCCGCCGCGTCCTGCATGAACGACCAGGGGCGCGGGTCATCGTCACCGGTTGCTATGCCCAGATGGATCCGGAAACGGTGCTCAACCTCGCCGAGCAACCGGTGGCTATCGTCGGTAACGGCAACAAACACCTCCTGGTGGAGGCGGCGCTGTCCGAACATCCTCCCGACCTCATCATGCTCATGGGACGGATACGGGATAAAAAAGAACTCTGCGACCTGCCGGTCCTGCGTTTTCGTGGCCGCACCCGCGCCTACCTCCGCATCCAGGACGGCTGCGATAATTTCTGCTCCTACTGCATTGTCCCCTACACCCGGGGCCGCAGTCGCAGCCTCCCTTTGGCCCGAGTGCTGGAACAGACAGCGATTTTTACCGAGCAGGGCTATCGCGAACTGGTGATTACGGGTATCAATGTCGGCAAGTACGGCCTTGACCTAACCGAGGGGCAGACCATCTACAGCCTTCTTGGCCGACTCTGCCGCGATTTTCCCGGCCTTCGCTTCCGGTTGAGTTCAATCGAACCGACTGAGGTTAACGATTCTCTCCTGGAACTGATGACCCTGCATGCCAACTTCATGCCTCACCTCCACATCCCTTTGCAGAGCGGCGATGACGAGGTGCTGGCCCGCATGAACCGGCGCTACACCCGCGCCGAATTCACCTCTGTTATCAAGCGCGTACACCAGACCCTGCCCGAGGCGGCCATCGGTTGCGACGTCCTGGGTGGTTTTCCCGGCGAGACAGAGCAGGAGTCTGCCAACACGTACGACCTGCTGGCCGATCTGCCGGTGAGTTATCTCCATGTCTTCCCCTATTCCCGCCGCCCCGGCACCCTGGCTGCTTCTTTCGGCGGACAACTGCCCGGCCCGCTCAAAGAGGCAAGGGTACAGCGACTGCGTGCCCTGGACGCTGAAAAACGGCAGACCATGTACCGGGACAATGTCGGCCGGATCCATCGGGTGCTGGTGGAACGGCGGCAGATAAAGAGCGGGCTGCTGCAGGGATTTTCCGAAAACTACCTGCCGATCCTCTTTGCCGGCGGCTCCAGCCTGATGCGCCGGGTGGTTCCGGTACTGCTCAGTCAAGTCGACAGCGGCCAGCCGATGGGAGTTATCGCCGATGACCTGCTTGAGGAAAGTCGCCAAAGCAGGTAAGCTGCGGCTCTCAACCTAAGAGGACAAGGCAATGATTGGAGAAATAATCGCTATCGGCGACGAACTGACCTCGGGCCGCATCACCAATACCACCAGCGGGTATGCGGCGCGGGAGCTGTTCTTGCTGGGCCATGCCGTCCGAGCCATGCACACCATCGGCGATGCTCCGGAACTTATCGGCGACACACTCAAGGCAGCCATCAATCGTAGCGATTTTGTCCTGGTTACTGGCGGCCTGGGCGCAACCACCGATGACCTGACGAACGAATCGGTGATCAGGGCGCTGGAGTTGAAGACAACGACCCACCCCTGTGTGCAGGCCAATATCGAGTCCCGGATGGCCAAAAACGACCGGAACACTGCAGTGTCGCTCGCCAAGTTGGCTCAATTGCCCGAAGGCGCCGAAGTGCTGGACGATGATTGCCGCATGGCAGGCTATCTGCTTCGGTATCAAGGAAAACCCATTTATTTCCTTCCGGGCGTGCCGCCGCAAATGAAAATCCTTTTGCACAACAAAGTTCTCCCCGGATTGCAGGCTTTTGATCCGCTGACAGCCCAGCCGGTCTGTCAGCGGGTCTACCGCACCTGCGGCCTGTTCGAGATCGAGATCAACAAACTCCTGCACCCCCTGGAACAGCGAGGAGGTGTGCAGATTGGCTATTATCCGGTCGGCAGCGAGGTCCATGTCAGCCTTACCGCCCACAACCTCGTGCGCGGTGTCGATGACCCTCTGTTTCAAGAGGCCGACACCTTTATCCATCAGGCCCTGAGGGACCATATCTACGGGCTCGACCAGCAGACCCTGGCCTCGGTTACCGGAGACCTGCTCAAGGAGCAAAAGTTAATGCTGGGCGTGGCGGAATCCTGCACCGGCGGGTTGATCGCCGCCGCTATCACCGAAGTACCTGGCAGTTCCTGCTGGTTCAAAGGTGGGGTAGTGGCCTATTCCAACGACCTCAAGGAACAACTGCTTGCCATCGATCCTCACCAAATCGCCCGTTACGGGGCGGTGAGCGCCGAGACGGCCAGGGCCATGGCCAGCCAGACAGCCCTACGCTTCGGCTGCGACATTGCAGTCTCAGCCACCGGCATTGCCGGGCCCGATGGCGGCTCGGAGGAAAAACCGGTGGGCACGGTCTATCTCGGGCTTTCGTACCACAATCAAGTGAGCGACCGGCTGTGCCGGTTTAACGGCTCTCGCCGGCAAATTCAGGAGAAGACCGCGCAGACGGCTGTCGATATGGTGCGTCGGGCCCTTCTTACACGTTAAGTTACTACAGCTCAAAAGGAGCAGTTCATGACCGGAACAACCAAAGAAAATAGTGAAGGCCGTTTAAAAAGCGTCGACAACGCCATCGTCCAGATCCACCGGCAGTTCGGCAAAGGCGCAATCATGCGCCTGGGGACCACGGAACGGGAACTGATCCCGGTCATCCCAACCGGCATCCTTTCGGTCGACCTGGCCCTGGGCGTCGGCGGCCTTCCCCGGGGTCGGGTAACCGAAATCTACGGCCCGGAATCCTCGGGAAAAACGACCCTGGCCCTGCATGTGATCGCCGAAGCACAGCGACGCGGCGGTAACGCCGCTTTCATTGACGCCGAGCATGCCCTCGACACCGCCTATGCCGAACGCCTGGGGGTGGATACAGATAACCTGCTCATTTCCCAACCTGATTTTGGCGAGCAGGCCCTGGAAATCGCCGAGATCCTCATCCGCAGCGGCGGCATTGACGTTGTGGTCATCGATTCAGTGGCCGCCCTGGTGCCGAGGGCCGAGATTGACGGCAATGTCGGCGATCAGCATGTCGGCCTCCAGGCCCGCCTGATGTCCCATGCCATGCGCAAGTTCACCGGCGTGCTCAGCCGCACTAATACCGTACTCATCTTCATCAACCAGATCCGGATGAAGATCGGGGTGATGTTCGGCAACCCCGAGACCACAACCGGCGGCAATGCGCTAAAGTTCTACAGCTCGATCCGTATCGACATCCGCAAGACCACCCAGATCAAAGATGGCCAGGATGCTATCGGCAATCTGACCAAGATTAAGATCGTCAAGAATAAAGTGGCCCCGCCCTTCAAGCAGGCAGACGTGGACATTATCTACGGTGAGGGGGTTTCCCGGACCGGCGATGTGCTTGATCTCGGGGTGGCCCAGGGAATCGTCGACAAGAGCGGTGCCTGGTATACCTATCAGGATGAACGCATCGGCCAGGGTCGGGAAAACGCCAAGAAATTCCTCAAGGAGCACCCGGAAACCCTGATCGGCATCGAACGCAAGCTGCGACTGGCCCTTGGTATGCCGGTTGACGAAGAACAACCCGCTGCCAAGTAATCCGCTGCCAATTCTCTCATTTTTTCGGGCCGCCGCACCGGCTAACGGCTGCGGACGGCCCCGGTTCGTTTATCCCGTTTGCACATATCGATACGACAGGAGGAGATCACGTTGCGAATACATGCCGTGCAGCATGTGCCTTTTGAGGGACTAGGCCATATCGGCCAGTGGATAGCCGCTCAGGGGCATGCCCTGACACTGACCCGCCTCTATGCGGGGGAAGCGTTGCCCCGCCTGGATGAGTTTGACCGGCTGGTCATCATGGGCGGCCCGATGAATATCTACGAGGATGTCTGCTATCCGTGGTTAATCGCAGAGAGAGCGCTGATTCGCGCGGCCATTGATTCGGGCAAATCAGCGGTCGGCATTTGCCTTGGAGCACAGTTGCTGGCCGATGCCCTGGGTTCAACGGTCTTTGCCGGCAAGCATAAGGAGATTGGCTGGTGGCCAGTCTCTTTGACAGAGGAGGGGAAAAGCACCGGATTCTTTGCCGGCCTGCCTGAGCGGCCAACCGTCTTCCATTGGCACGGCGACACTTTCGATATCCCTGTAGGCGCAGTCCATCTAGCCGAGAGCGAAGGTTGTTGCAGTCAGGCCTTTTTGTATGACAACCGCATTCTCGGCCTCCAGTTTCATCTTGAATCCACCCCGGAGACGGTGCGGGAAATACTGACCCACTGCGGCCATGAACTGACTCCGGGACGATATATCCAAAACGAGACTCAAATCACCGCCGTTGATCCCGGAGTGTTCCGTGAGATCAACGGACTGCTCGAAAGCCTGCTGACCAGGCTGAACTGATCGGCAGAGACGATATCAAGTCAGGTTCCTTGAAGCGCCTGTTGTTCCTTGAAACGGACGAGCCCCGCCAAGAGATCGCAGCAGGATGTCGCCACCCCGTATTTCCGACCCTGAGCCGCCACATAACCGACCATGGCCTCCACCTCGGTCGGCTTGTGATGTTCAAGATCCTGGAGCATCGAGGGGCGATGATTGTAGGTCGCCGGCACCAATTGCCCGTAAAAAACCCTGCGAAAGGCGGTCGCATCCGGCCAGGGGGTAGTGCCGCCCATGGTGGCGATGACGGCGAAGGTTTCCTCGATCACCCGGTCCATGATTATCCGGGTCTCATTGTTTTCCGCCAGGGCCCCGTAATGAACGCCGAGAACCGCACCCAGGGGATTGAGGGCGCAGTTGTACAGGAGCTTGGCAAAGAGCGACTGGTAGACATCCGCCACCGCGATACTCGGTAGACCGGCATGGGCCAGCGCCTCCGCCAGCCGTTTTGCCGCAGCCGGTATAACGCCGCGCACACAACCGCCCACATGGACGGCGTCCGCCGACACCGTTATCATGACCGCTCCCGGACGCTCGATCTCAAAGCCGGTAATCACCCTGCCGGCCAGGCTGCGTTCGCGGCCGAGGCGCTCCTCCAGCTTTTCCAGATTGCCGCAGCCGTTCTGCAGCGAAACCACCGGGCAATAACACTGAGATAACGCAGCAATGGCATTGATTGCCCCGTCGGTGTCGTAGGTTTTGGTGGTGAGGAGAATGGCGTCGTAGTTGCTGCCGTTGCGTCCCTTGAGACTGGTGAGCAGGCCAAGCCGTTCCGCCGGAACGCGGTATGAACCGAAAATACCGGATACTGTCAACCCCGAGGTTTGCAACGCCTCAAAAAACCGCGGCCTGAGGACCAAGTCCACCTGGTGGCCATCTGCGGCCAGCATACAGCCGATTGCTTGCCCCAATGCCCCAGCCCCATAGATCAAAAAATGCATCACTGTCTCCTTGCGAGCTTCATCCTTGTTGCCGGAACATCGGTAAAACCGTATGGTTCCCAGACATGCACCGTCCGGACCTGTTCTCCGGATGATTACCGTTACCTGCGCCTGCCTACGAATATGGAACTGATCATCATCGCCGCCATGGCTGCCAACCGGGTTATCGGCATCCATAATACCATTCCTTGGCGGATACCGGAAGACATGGCCCATTTTAAACAGACCACCATGGGCCATGCCCTGATCATGGGGCGCAAAACCTATGCATCTATCGCTGCCCCCCTGCCTGGCCGCCGCACGGTTGTCGTCAGCGCCAATCCCCAATATCAAACACACCCGGCCGCCACCGTTGTTTCTTCCCTGGCCGAGGCGATTGCGTGTTGCGCTGATGCGGACAAAGTTTTTGTCGCCGGCGGTGAGCAGATCTACCGGGCAGCCTTGCCCCTCGCCCAGACCTTGATACTGACGGTGATCGACCGGGAATACGACGGCGATTCCTTTTTCCCTGATTTTTCCGATCAACCCTTTCGCCTGGTCGACAGCCACCCCCTTGCCGCATCCGTGCCGCTGACCGTCCGAACCTACCGAAGAAGCCAAACACCCCTCGACCCAAGTAGCTGCGGGATGGACTGACTCCTTTTTTCCCTTAAACGCGGAAGGGTATGCATTCACGCCGCGATTATGCTACAAAGAATCCATGCGCCGTTTTTTTCTGCCCCCCCATTCCCGCGTCGGTGATCATATCGAGCTAGCCGGACCCGAGGCCCGCCATATCGCCTCGGTGCTTCGTCTCAAACCGGGCCTGACTGTCGAGTTTTTCGACGGCCAAGGCACAGTGTATACCGCCGTATTAGAGAAAACGGCCAAAAACCAGGTGACCGCAAACATTACTGAGCTGTGGCAGGAGTATGTCGCTACGCCTTCACCCTTGACCCTGGCCCAATGTCTGCTCAAGGGGAAGAAAATGGACCTGCTGGTGCAGAAGGCCACCGAACTCGGAGTGCAGGCCTTCCTGCCGGTGGCCTCCTGGTACTGCGAAAATCATGGTGACCGCGATCACCAGGCGGAGCGCTGGCAGCGAATCATGATCGAGGCCTGCAAGCAGAGCCATCGCACAGCACCCATGACCATCTTTCCGGTTGTCCCCCTCCACCAGGCTGACTTTTCTTCGTTCTCCCATCGCCTGGCCGCCTGGGAGGAAGAACGGCACGCCGCTTTGCCGGCCACCTTCATCCACAAGCCGGGGGGAATCTGCCTGCTCCTGGGCCCTGAAGGTGGCCTGCATGCTGAAGATCTCGATATTTTGCGGCAACGGAACTTCACCACTTTTTCACTGGGCCCAAGGATCCTGCGCGGCGAGACCGCAGCCCTGGCCGCCATGGCGATTGTTCAATATCTAGCCGGTGCTTTGCAACCGGCGGCGAATGCTCCCGTTCCCTCCAGCCAGGCAACCATTTCATAGAGCAAGGCCGCTAAACGTTCTCCTTGTGGCACAAGGTCAATCCATCTACCTTTTTTTACAACTATTTCATGAGAGCCGTCGTTCAACGCGTCAGTCAAGCCCAAGTCGAGGTCGAGCAACAGATGACCGGCATTATTGCCGAGGGAATGGTTGTTCTCCTGGGCATCCATCGTCGCGATGGCGAAAAGGACCTCGCCTGGTTGGTCGACAAGATCGAGCATCTTCGCATCTTCGATGATGAACACGGCCTGATGAACCGCTCGCTGGCCGATATCGCGGGTGAACTGCTGGTCATCTCCCAGTTCACCCTGCTTGGCGACTGCCGCAAAGGCCGCCGCCCCTCCTGGAACGAGGCTGCGCCGCCCGAGCAGGCACGGCAACTGTACGACCGGTTTATCGACCTCTGCCGGCAGCGCGGCATCCCCACCCAATCAGGGGTTTTTCAAGCCATGATGCAAGTTTCCTTGACAAATTCCGGCCCGGTCACCATTCTTTTGGATTCCCATAAAACTTTCTGAAAACGGAGCGTCATGACCTCGTTTGCCATCGGCTCGACTTACCACGGATTTCTCCTTGCACAGAAGGAATACATCCCCGAAATCCATTCCACCGCCTTTCTTTTCACCCACACGGTGCTCGGCTGTCAGGCCTTGGCCATAAAAAACCAGGACGTCAACAAGACCTTCTGCGTCTCGTTCATGACCGTACCCGAGGATTCGACCGGTGTGGCCCACATTCTTGAGCATTCGGTGCTGATGGGTTCACGCAAATATCCGGTCAAGGACGTCTTCGGCGAAATCAACAAGGGGGGCCTGATGACCTTTCTCAACGCCATGACCGGTTCGGACACCACCTGGTATCCCTTTGCGACCCGCAACATCAAGGAATATTTCAATATCATGGACGTCTACTGCGACGTCGTGTTCAATCCCCTTCTGCTCAAATCCACCTTTGAGCAGGAAGGCTGGCATTACCACCTTGAGAACAACGACGACCAGGTGCAGTTCATGGGCGTGGTGCTCAATGAAATGAAGGGCGCCTTTTCCGACCCGATCCGGGCTCTGTTCCATCATACCTACAGCGGCCTGATGCCGGAATCGACCTATGCCCATGAATCGGGCGGCGATCCCCGGCATATTCCCGATTTGAATTTCGAGCAGTTCGTTGACTTTCATCGCTCCCACTATCATCCCTCGAACAGCACTTTTTTCTTTTACGGCGACGCCCCGCTCGACCAGGAACTGGCCTTTGTCCAGGAAAATTTTCTCGCCAATTTCCCGCAACCGGTGACTAAGGCCCGGATCAAGGAAGGACTGAACGTACGGGAACCGCTGTTCATCGAAGACACCTATCCGGTCCAGCCAGGCAGTCCCACCGGGGAGAAAACCTTTCTGGCCATTAGCTCGGCCGTCGGCACGGTCCATGATCGCAAGCTGAACACCGCTTTTCAGATCATAGCCAACATTTTGTATAATTCCGATGGTTCGCCCCTGAAAAAAGCGGTGTTCAATGCCTCCTTATGCAAGGATTTCGGCGGTCTGTTCCTGTCCAACTCCAGCCTTAAAACCCTGATGGTCACCTACTTGGTGGGCACGGATCCGGAAAAGCGGGCTCATTTTCTCGCCCTTTACAAGGCCACCCTCACCCGCATGGTCGATGAGCAACTGGACCGCGAACTGATGCTTTCCGAGTTGAACAAGTATGAATTTACGGTTCGGGAAGAGATGAACAAGGCACAGCGCGGCTTGGACCTGATCGGCAAGGCCCTGCCCGCACTCAAACACCAGATGGCGCCCTTTGAAGCCCTGCAGGTCGATGCGCTCCTGGCGGAGATCCGCAAGGACGCCACGGAAAACCGCTATTTCGAACACCTGATCCGAACCCACCTCTTGGACAATCCCGCCACGGTCACGGTCACTCTGGCGCCTGATCCTGAAAAAATGACGCAGAACCTGCTTGATGAACAAAATCGTCTGGACGTGTATTCCCGGTCCCTTGACGAGGACGGCCGACTCCATCTGATTGAGCGCACCCAAGAATTGATGGCCCAGCAGGCAGGCCAAAATTCGGCTGAAGAGCTGCGCCGCCTGCCCCGTCTTTCCCTGGAAGATCTGGATCCCCAGCCGCTCTTCAATACGGTTCTCCCGGTAACGCTTGACGCTGCTGAACTGCTGATCAATGATTTCGAGACCAACGGCATCTGTTATCTCGACTTTGGTCTCGACTGTTCCTCCCTGCCAGCGGAGTTGCTGCCCTATCTCGACCTGTTCGCCACCATCCTGACCGAAATCGGTACAGTGAGGAAGGACTACATGCAGTTCGCCAAGGCGATCAATCTCTGCACCGGCGACTTTTCCCACTCTTTCCAGGTCTACGTGCAGGCCAACGACCGCAACGCTGTCCGGCCGATACTCTGGCTGCACATCAAGGCGCTCTCCTCCTACCTCGAACAGGCGATCGACCTCTTGACCGAAGTTCTGACCTCGGTCGATTTTTCCGACGAACATCACATTGAAGAAATTATCCACCGGGAATATGCCTGGGCTGAGCATTCCGTGCAGAGTGAGGGATATACGCTAGCTGCAACCAGGGCCTTTTCCCACCTGAGCCAAGCCGGCCAGTACAATGAATACGTCCACGGCATCCATGCCTACCTGCACCTGAAACACCTGGCCGGTCACTATCTAGACGAGGAGTCCAAACTCCACGCAGCTCTGCGGCAAATCCGTGATCTGCTTTTCCGGCGCCAGGGCCTGATCGTTTCGATCACCGCCGAGGACAAGGATATCCGCCGATTCCAGAATCTCGGCACCTCTGTTATCCACGCCCTTGCCGACCTACCCCAGGTGCCAGCCCCGTTACTCTTTGCCCAGACGCCGGCCACCCAGGCTTTTACCACCTCGGCCGAGGTTGTCTACAATGTCCAGGCCTGCACCCTGTTTGCGGACACAGCGCAGTACAATGGGTCGTTTGAGGTCCTCAGGACCTGGCTTTCGCGGGATTATCTCTGGAATACGGTTCGACAAATGGGCGGGGCTTACGGCTGTTTTATTCAGTTCAACCATCTTACTGGCAACTTTGGTATGGTGAGCTATCGTGACCCCCAGGTGCGGAAAACCTACGAAGCCTACGAAGCCCTGCCAGCCGCCATCAACAGCCTGCACGAACTATCTGCGGAATCGCTACAGCAACTGGTCATCGGCGCCTATGGCACAGCCAACCCCCATCAGGGGCCGGCAACCAAGGGAGCGTCGGCACGCAACGATTATTTAACGGGTATCACCCCCGCCTTTCGCCAGCAGCGGATCGAAGAAATTATGCGCACCACCGCCAGGGATCTGCGCAGTTTTGCCCCCCTCTTCCAGCAACTGCAGGCCAAACGTTATCGGGCGACCATCGGCAGCCGGGAAAAGATTGAACAGGATCAGGCGCTCTTCAGCCAAACGATGGAATTGTGAACAGCCGCAGGCTGTCAACCACCTTTGGGGGTTGACAGCCTGTCCACCACCCTATTGTAATAGGGCCCATCTTCTCCAAGCTCTATAGCCCTCCCCATGCGGCATTCCAGCTTGGTTTTCAAGCAACTGATTTTTTTCAACTGCCTGACCTTCTCCTTCTCATCCGTACAGGTTTCAAGTAACTGCTCAAGGCGAGTAATTTCTTGATGTAGCGTCACCTCTTCCGGCACATATCCAGCATTTTTCAACAACCGATATGCCATGCGCAGATCAGCCGGGACATTGGCCATATCGTCCGGCGGCAGAGGTTTGTCTTTCCAATGACTGAGATCGGGCAGCGTACCCTCGGCCATGGCCTGTTGTATTTTCCGCTCGGCGATCGTCTCGATGATCGAAAACATGAATTCCCTTTTCTTTTTCTTGTGCCCCTGAATGGAGTCGCTACAATAAGGGCATTGATGGCGATGAAAGCCGTCGCCGCCCGGTCGATTTACAAAGGAGATGTGTATGAAAAAACAATGCCTGCTGATTTCCACAATCCTGCTGTTTTTTGGCTCCGCCGCCTACGCCGAGGATCTTCCCTGGGAAATGAAACTCCCTTTCAAAGAGGCAACCATCCACTATGAACTGACCGGCAGCGAACAGGGGAAGGAAACACTGGACATCAAGGAATATGGCAAACTCCGTGCCAGGTACCACAAAGGCACTGCCACGGTCATGGGAATGACGAACAAAAAGAATACCATTGAAATCATTGACCCTGATTGGATATATACATTTGATCTTATTGAGAATAAAGGGGAAAAGATTACCAATCCGAGAAAAATCTACACGGCTGAATATAACAAACTCAACGCCGAGGAGAAAAAGAATTTCGAGAAAAACTCGAAAGAACTCGGCACCAGTATGATGGGGCAGTTCGGCGGATCTGTCAAACAGAAGGGCACCAAAATTCTTGGTTATGATTGCGACGTTACCACCGTCGACGGCATGTCCACCGTGTATCTTCTCCATGGGACTGATATACCCCTGCGTTCCGAGGTCTCCGTCATGGGTATGAAAAGCTCCAACGCTGCCACCAAAATCGATACCAGCGCTGCCATTGCGGACAGCGCTTTTGCACCTCCCCCCGGCATTGTCGCCCCCCTTAATCAGGAGGCTGAGAACATGATGACCGGAATGATTCAACAGACCATGGACACCCTGAAACGACCCGATGGTGCCAAAAAGATGCAGCAGGCTGGCCCGATGGGGATGATGGGATCGGGCACCATGCAAAAAAGCATGCAGCAGGGAATGCAGACCGAGGGAATGAGCCCGGAGGAACAACAGGAGATGATGCGGCAGATGGGAGAGGCACTGCAGCAGATGCAAAAGATGCAGCAGAAAAAATGAGGGTTGCCCCCGGATAATGGGTATATCCGAGGGGGTCGATTTATTTCTGCAGAGATGGTATCCCGGAGGAACTCTCGATCATTCTTGGCTGGATAATCGAGAATGTAATGAAGGCCGCGCGACTCGCGGCGGAGACTGGCGCTCTGCACAATCAAATCGGCAATCACTGCCAGATTGCGCAGTTCAACCAGATCTGGGGTGAGCAGGTAATCGTAAAAATGCTCTTTGATCTCCTTAAGCATCCAGCTGAGGCGATTCTGGATCAGATCCAGCCGCTTTTTCCGGCGGACAATCCCGACATAATCCCACATTAACTGTCGCACCTGATCCCAGTTGTGCTTGATCAGGATTGACTCGTCCAAGATAGCCGCCCCTCCGGTCCTCCAGTTATCCACCTGTATTCGATCCAACTTTCTGATTCCGCCGATCCGCTCTTGCAACCAGAGAGCCGCCCGGTGGGCAAAGACCACTGCTTCGAGCAATGAGTTCGAAGCCAAGCGGTTGGCCCCGTGCAATCCTGTGCAGGCGGTTTCGCCAAGGGCGAGGAGATTGGTAATGGAACTCTGCCCCCACTCGTCTACCTGCACACCGCCGCACATGTAATGAGCCGCCGGCACTACGGGGATCGGCTTCTTGGTCAGATCAACTCCGTACCGCTTACATGTTTGATATATATTAGGAAAACGCTCTTGAAGAAAGAGGGCCGGCTTGTGGGTGATGTCGAGAAAAACGCAATCCGCACCGGTGGCCTTCATCTCCGCATCAATGCCGCGGGCGACAGTGTCGCGGGTGGCAAGGTCGCCGCGTTCATCATACTTCTTCATGAACGGTTGCCCCTGCTGGTTGATCAGAATCCCCCCTTCGCCGCGAACCGCCTCGGAGATAAGAAAATTCTTCGCCTCCCGGTTGAAGAAGCAGGTCGGGTGAAACTGGATAAACTCCATGTTGGCCACCTTGGCACCAGCCCGGTAGGCCATAGCCACACCGTCGCCGGTGGCAATATCTGGATTGGTTGTATACAGATAGACCTTGCCGCAGCCCCCCGTACACAGCACCGTCACCCCGGCCCGATGCGTCTCAACATTGCCGGTCAATCGATTCAGGACATAGGCGCCGAGACAGCGATCACCGCACCCCCTCTCGCCGCCATGGACTTTGGACTCAATCAGCAGGTCGATGGCAAGATGGTTTTCCAGCACTTCAATGTTAGGATTGATTGCTATCTGCTCCAAGAGAGCCCGCTCGATCTCCTTACCCGTTAAATCAGCGGCATGGGCAACCCGCCGGGCCGAATGCCCGCCTTCCATGCCTAAATCGAATCCTTCCCCATCTTTGCCCCGTTGGAAACGAACCCCCAAATCCATTAATTCGCGCACTCGATCCGGTCCCTCTGTGGTAACAATGCGCACGATTTTTTCACTGCACAGCCCGTCTCCGGAACAGAGCGTGTCGTCGATATGGGCTTCAATCGAATCTTCGACCGACAAGACCGCCGCCACCCCCCCCTGCGCCAGATTGGTCGCGGTGTCAGCCTTATTTTTTTTGGTAATCAGGGTGACCTTAGAAAACCGAGCCACTTTCAACGCAAACGAAAGCCCGGAAACCCCACTCCCGACAATAAGCACATCACTGTATTCTGCCATATAAGGCCCCCGCACCGACCATGTTTCACGTGAAACATGGGCAAAGTTATTTGGAAGACAAGAGAACAGTTCTCTGGGGAGCGAGAGTATAGTATACTCTCCAGATGTTTCATTAACAAAGAGCCGCTGGGGGAAGAATCACATTGGATACACGGATAATCGCGCTGGCCAACCAAAAAGGCGGGGTGGGCAAAACAACCACGGCCCTGAACCTTGCCGCTGTCCTCGCCGACAAGGGCAAGAAAGTGTTGCTGGTTGACTCTGACCCACAGGGGAACGCCTCCAGTGGGGTGGGGGTTTTTAAAACGAATGAGGATAAAAACATTTACAGTTGCTACATCGGCGCCAAAGAGGCTATTGACTGCATCTTGCCCGCCAAACAGAAAAATCTCTCTATCCTTCCGGCCTCCATCAACCTTGTGGGTGTTGAGGTTGAGTTGATAAACCAGGAAAACCGAGAAAAACGATTAAAGACTATCCTGAGGTCGGTCAAGGAGCGTTTCGAGTACATCCTGATTGATTGTCCACCATCGTTGGGCCTCCTTACAATCAACAGCCTGACCGCCGCCGATTCTGTGCTGATACCGCTTCAGTGTGAATATTTCGCCCTGGAAGGACTGGCACAGCTGGTCCAGACCATTCGCAAGGTGAAGAAAAACTTGAATCGTGAACTGTTCATCGAAGGGTTGCTCCTGACCATGTACGACCGGCGCAACCGCTTGACCCACTCGGTGGCCAGCGAGATTCAAAAACATTTCGGCGAACAGGTCTACCGCACCGTCATCCCGCGCAATGTCCGCCTCAGCGAAAGCCCGAGCCATGGGCAGACAATTATCGAGTACGATGCTGGCTGCAGCGGCGCCAAGGCCTACAAACAACTGGGCACCGAATTTCTCAAGCGAACCAAGGCGAGGGCCTGATTATGGTGAAAAATGTACTTGGCCGGGGTGTCGGCGCCCTGCTTCCAGAGGACAGCCTTGACAAGGTGGAAAGGTTTTTTATGTGCGATATCGAAAAGATATCTGCAAACCCCCATCAGCCGCGCAGCCATTTCGATGCCAATAAGCTCCAGCAGTTGGCCGATTCCATCCGCGAGAAAGGGGTGATCCAACCGCTGTTAGTCACTCAGGGCAACGACAACCGCTATGTCCTGATCGCGGGAGAAAGGCGGCTGCGTGCCGCGAAACTTGCCGGGCGGGAAGAGGTGCCGGTGGTCGTGATGGACAAGGGCGGTGACAACGAAAGCCTGGAGTTGGCCCTTATCGAAAATATCCAACGCCATGACCTCAACCCTATCGAAGAGGCCGTGGCCTATGCGCGCCTGATGGAGGAATTCCATCTTACCCAGGATGAGGTGGCGAAAAAAGTGGGTCGGCAGCGATCAACCATCACCAATGTACTCAGACTGCTCCAGTTACCACAAAATCTGCAGCACGATGTCGTCCAGGGGGTGCTCACCGAGGGGCATGCACGGGTTCTGCTGCGGATCAAGGATCAACCCGAGCAAATGCGGGAGATTCGCGACCGAATCGTCAACGAGGAGCTGTCCGTGCGGGCAGCGGAACGGCTCTGCACTCGAAAACCGCAGGCGCAAGCACCAAAGGCGAGCGAATCCGCCTCGCCCTCAACCATGGAAGAGTTGCCTAAATCATACTGTGCCGCCTTGGCCAACCAGTTGACCAACCAGTTGCACACCAAGGTCCGGATTGTCCAGCAGGGAAAGCGCGGCCGCCTGGAGATCGAATACTATTCCAGCGACGACCTTGACCGATTGGCCAGCCTGCTGCTGTCCCGGTGAGAGCTCTCGCGCAAAAAAAAGGCTCGGCGTAGAGGCCGCCAAAGATACAACGGACAGGATTTGTAAAACGTCGCATTTTTTCTCTTTTCTCCGTTTCTCTTTCTCGCCGGCATTGCCCTCGACAAAACATTGCTCATCCTTGAGCAACCCTCTCCGCCCGCCGTGAACGTGTTGGCTGAGCAAAGAAAGCTGCACACTGGGGCGGGGGCAGATTATCCGCTGTTTTTGCAGCATCCCGACCTGCGGCTGGTCGGCGGCCCACCACTCTCCTCGATTGCCCCTGCTTGCGGCAATCGCTCTCTTGAGCATGGTCTTGCTTCCCACACATCTTGTCCGCCCAGCACTTTGCTTTTTATTGGTTATGCAAACGGATCAATCTGATTAGGTTGAAATTTGATGCGGATAACTGTACATAGTGTGGGGTCAACTCCCTAGGTCTACACTGTGAGTGTCCACCTCTCAAACGCCGAACAGCTCAGAGAATACAGGTGGTACGGAAGAAGAATTGGCCCGAAGTTTGTCCACACGATGTACTTACTCTGAAAATTGCGGAGCATACCCCGTCCGCTCTGCCTTATACATTCATGCGTCAAGGAACCCTTTCATAGATATGCGGCGAGCACTCATATGCCTCGCTTTTTCTCTCCTGCTCTTTGCTCAGAGTGTAGCGGCGGAGATGGTGTCTATTGCCGGCGAGGATATCAACATGCATTCCGGCCCGGGAACAACGTATGGGCTCCTGTGGACAATCGGTTCCGGCTTTCCGGTCGAGATAGTCAGCAGCAAAGGGGAGTGGCTGCAAGTCAAAGATTTTGAGGGCAGTACCGGCTGGGTACATAAAAAGGCGACCCAGAAAACGCCGCATATGATTGTCAAGGCCAACAAAGGGACTGATCAGCAGATTAACGTCCGCAGCGAGCCAAGCACTAACGGTCGGATTGTGGCCAAGGCCAATTACGGCGTCGTGTTCAAGACCTTGGAAAAAAAGGGCGGCTGGGTCAAGGTCGAGCATGGGCAAGGGGTGACCGGATGGGTGGATGGCCTCCTGCTCTGGGGATTTTAACAAAATTTGCAATTACAACATCGCTTCATTCCTAACAAACAGAAAAAATACCCGGTTTTCATCCTTTCATTTATCCGTATCTGCGCCGTTCCGCTCCGTTGGGTTGCGAGGCTTTGGACATATGTACGACGTAACCCGATCACTGCCCATGATTCCCGATAAAAAGCTCATCAGGCTTCGTTTCGAGCAGGCCGCCACCACCTATGAACAGCAAGCCACAGTGCAGTTTCGGGTAGCCGAGCGATTACTGGCCCTGCTGAACGAGACCGTTCCCGACCTGCATCCGTTACAGGTGCTTGAAATCGGCTGCTGTACCGGTCTGCTGACCGAGAAAGTCCTGACGCATTTTCCTGGGATAAACCATCTCACGATCAGCGATCTGGTAGCCGCTTTTGAGCAATGCGTTTGCCGCAGAATAGGGGCGTTGGCCGACAACATCACTTTTCTCGCCGGCGACATTGAAACCGTCGGCTTGCCGACGCCCTACAATCTGATCATCTCCTCCTCGACCCTGCACTGGGTCCATGACCTGCCAGCGCTGTGCGCAAAGCTCCACAACCATATGCATAAAGATGGCATTCTGGCCTTTTCCCTGTACGGTAAGGACAATCTACGAGAAATACGGGCCGTCACCGGTATGGGCTTGGCCTACCGTAATCTCCAGCAGTTGCAGAACGTGGTGGCGGAGAAATTTCATATCCTGGCTGCGGAAGAGGCGCGGGAAACCCTGCGGTATCCCGATCCAATCACGGTTCTCCAGCACCTGCGGGCCACAGGCGTCAATTCGATCGGCCAACAGGCATGGACGCGCCGTCAGGTCAGCGCCTTTATCACCGACTACAAGGAACAATTCTCCGACGAACAGGGTGTACGGCTCACCTACCATCCCATGTTCATTGTCGCCAAGCCCCGATCGTAACCCGGACCGAGGGCCGTCTCGTCTCTGGCTCAAACTGTTGTACAGTGGAATTTTCCATGACCAAACTGCACTACACCATAGCCGTGGGTGGCATCGACACCAATGTCGGCAAATCCTATGTCACCGGGTTGCTTGCTCGCCACCTCATTCAGCAGAACCAGCGTGTGACCACGCTCAAACTCGTGCAGACCGGCTGCCACGAGACCGCAGATGATATCAAGCTGCACCGCCACCTGATGGCACAGCCGCTCACCGATTTCGACCGGGATGGAACTACTTGCCCCTATGTCTTTCCGTTTCCAGCATCCCCTCTACTCGCTGCCCGCATGGTCAACAAGACGATTGAGGCAGAGGTGCTTGACCAATCCATTGCCACCTTGCAAGCGAATTATAAATGGCTCCTGGTGGAAGGCGCCGGCGGCCTACTGGTGCCGTTAAACCCGCACCTGTTGCTGCTCGATTATTTTGCAGCCATGAATCTTCCCTTGATTTTGGTCTGCTCACCGCGCCTGGGATCGATCAACCACACCCGCCTGAGCCTGGAGGCCATCAAGGCGCGCGACATCCCTTTACTCGGCTTAGTCTATAATCTCTTCGGCGATCATCCCCGAGAGATCGTCCAAGATACGCTCCTTGAGTGCCGCAAGGCCTTAGCCGACTATGGCTTTGCTACGACGATTATCTTGGTGCCCGACATCAGGGAAAGTGCTTCGTCAGCCTGGCAGTCGTTGGTGAGCGCTGCTAAGCAGCACTGCGAGTAGTTCCTGGTTCTTTTGTCCTCTAAAAGTTGGGGAGGAGTGCGCTTCTTGGTGAAGTGCTGATTTCGGCTCAGCTGAGCCGACTCTCCGGTTCCATTTGATTGTGCCAGCCGGTTCCACCCAAAGCTTATCGACACTGTTTATCGTGCCTGTTGCATTCAACAACACTCCACCGTATCCGCCCCGCCTCTCTTCCTTTGCATTTTTTCGCAGAATGTTTCTGCGGCCTGTATTTCCATCGGTGTTCTGAGAGAACACTCGGGTTTCTAAATACCGAAGCAGTGCGATAGAATAGCAGATGGCGGGATCTTCCGACAATCAGGACGAATATTGCCTCCAAAGCCGCCCTCACAGCTTGACGCGCTTCAATAGCGGCGGAATTTACGCGACCGCTCACCACAGAGGCCAAGGCTTCGAAGAAGCGCAAATCATGCACATTTTGCACAAAAAAAGGTGGCGTCAAAAGAACGAGTCAATCTGCTGCAAATTTACAATAAATATTTCTACAGTTTTTTCGGAAAGTTAGAATAGAAAAAATAAAGGAGCACCGCGAAGCAACGAGAGCGGCGATGTGCAAAGTGTGCAAAACGGCGGTGAACATTGAACATGTTGATCGATTTTTTTTTTCTTGGAATATTTTCAACTATCAATAAATTTTTCAGCTAGTTACCTAACAACATCCATTCCATAGGCCATGAAATCCACAAATAGACACTTGACCTTAGCATAAGAAATAGGTAGTGATTTTCGCAATGTGATGGTCAATCGGAAAGCTTGAGCAATGTAGATGTATAGATTGTTCTGGGCGGGCGGCAACCTATTTTTTCCCACCTTTTTATTCGCAGGGAAATCGGGGAATCGAATCTGCGTTGCCCCCAGATGAGCAGGGTTTTTAAAATACAGATGCTCTCGTTTTCTTTTGCGCATGCTGTTGCAAGAAGCAGTCGCTAGTTGCTTTGTCTATTGATTAACTTCTAGAGCGTACGCTAAAACAGGATCCACTGACCGTTTTCTTTGCGGGTTGCCGGGTACGGCTGCTTGCCGGGAAATGCGGGGGGCGGAAATCCACTCCCGGAAAAAAATCATGAAAGATCTGTCCACGCACTATCTTGGGCTGAAGTTACAGACCCCTATCATTGTAGGGAGCTGCGGTCTCACTAAAACGGTCGAATCGATCAAGGTTCTGGCGGAAAACCGGGCCGGTGCCGTGGTTCTCAAATCCTTGTTCGAAGAACAGATAGCAGCCGAGCTGTCGCAAAACCTTGAAAATTATCAGACCGACTATCCCGATGCCTATGATTATATTCGGGGGTATACCCGGGAAAATGCACTGGAAGAATACCTCGACGTAATAGCTGACGCAAAAAAAGCAGTCAACATACCCATCATTGCCAGTCTTAATTGCGTTTCGGCCAATGAATGGGTGTCTTTTGCGAAATCGGTGGAAAAGGCCGGAGCCGACGCCATAGAATTGAATATTTCACTGTTGCCGAGCGACCCGCGACTGACATGCCAGGACAGCGAAAAGCTGTATTTCGAAATCGTAGAGAAAGTCAGCGGCATAATCTCCATTCCGCTGGCGTTGAAAATGAGCCACTATTCCTCGGCCCTCGCCAATCTCCTTTCCCGTTTGAGCTGGACCGGTAAAGTGGCCGGTTTTGTTCTGTTCAACCGCTACTTTCGGCCGGATGTCGATATCAAACGAATGACCGTCACCAAAGCCGATATTTTCAGCACCCCTGGGGAAATGACCGAGTCCCTCCGGTGGATTGCCTTGCTCTCGGCAAATATCGACAAAGATTTTGTCGCCTCTACGGGAGTCCATGATGGCGAAGGCTTAGTCAAGCAACTGCTGGCCGGGGCGGTCGCGGTTCAGGTGGCAACGACCTTGTATAAAAACGGAACAGGCCAGCTCATTGCCATGCTCGACGAACTGGAAGCCTGGATGAACGAGAAAGGCTATGATCGGCTCGACGATTTTCGCGGGTTTCTCAGTCATCGCCAGACCGGCAACCCGGCTGCTTTCGAACGGATCCAGTTTATGAAACAATTTGGCGGAATCGCATAACCAATGCAGGTTGCAACAGGCCGGGACAATTATTATTTACAGCTGCCAAGGCCGACTCTCGTGGCAGATTTGCCGCAATCATTTCAGCTCTATATGTGCTCGAATTTATGAATTCCCTACTGACTTTTCCCAAAGGCGGCGTCCATCCACCGGAGTCAAAGGACCACACCGCCGCTCTTGCCATAGAGCGGATGCCGGTACCGGATGAACTGGAAATAATCCTTGGTCAGCATATCGGCGCCCCCTGTTCGCCGATGGTGAAAAAACGCGACGTCGTGATCGAAGGGGCGGTCATCGGTGAAGTGGCGAAAGGGTTGGGGGTTCCATTGCATTCACCCGTCGCCGGAACCATCAAGGATATAGGGATGTCGGCTCATCCGCTACGGGTCAAGGCGCCGTCAATCACTATTGCGGTCGATCATGCCGCAGCGCCTGCGTCCTATCCGCAGAACCCGTGGCAGGAATTAAGCGCCACCGACCTCCTCGCCAAGGTGCATGATGCTGGTATCATCGGTATCGGCGGAGCCGGTTTCCCCACGCATGTGAAACTCAAACCGCCGGCCGACGCCAAGATCGACACCTTGCTCCTCAATGGAGCTGAGTGCGAACCGTATATCACCGCTGATCACAGGCAAATGCTTGAGCATGCAGGTGAAATAATCGAAGGGGCCAAGATTATTCTCAAGATTTTGGGAATTACTAACTGTCAGATCGGTATCGAAAGCAACAAACCAGATGCCATTCAGTCAATGGCCGGTGCTGCCCGGACAGGTAGTTCGGCAGACTGTGTGTTGACCGTACAGGGGTTACAGGTCAAATATCCGCAAGGGTCGGAAAAACAACTCATTCAGGCTCTTATTGGTCGAAAAGTGCCCTCGATGGCCCTGCCTTCGGCGGTAGGGGTAGTGGTTCATAACGTCTCGACCGCGCGGGCAATTTACGACGCGGTTGTGCTCAATAAACCGCTTTGCGAAAAAGTGGTCACCATTAGCGGCGGCGGCATCAATAAGCCCGCTAATCTCTTGGTCAAGGTTGGAACCAGAATCGGCGATATTGTGCAGTACCTAGGCGGCACCAAACCGGAACTGGCGAAAATCATTATGGGTGGCCCGATGATGGGTTTTGCTGTTTCAAGCCTCGACGTTCCGGTGACGAAAACCACGTCATCCGTGCTTTTTTTAACCGCTAAAGAAATCGATAGCCGCCCTCACTCGCAATGCATCCGCTGCGGTTGGTGCCTTGATGCCTGCCCGATGGGTCTCGAGCCCAAGGAGATTGGGGTCTATGTGGAGGCAAATCGGTCCGAGGATACCGCTCAATTTGGAGTGTTCGATTGTTTTGAATGCGGCAGTTGCGCCTATATCTGCCCAGCCAAACGGCCTCTGGTGCAGTTTATCCGTTTGGCCAAGATGAAGGCAAAGAGATAGCTCTGAGACAAAAGTTTTCCGGCAGGCGGCACCGTCTGTCGGCGGCCACGGGCTGTCACAAGAGGTTCCCGTTCATCGGGTTTAGGGGTGCGTGGGGGACAGACCCCTCACATTGAATGTGTAATATCGTTCTGAAGGAGTATCGCCATCGAAACGCAAGCGCCTGATAACCAGTCATTCTCTCCGCAGTCGAACTGGATCGTCTCCGTTTCGCCGCATGTGAAGAGTAATGAATCGGTTGAGAAAATCATGTGGACCGTGGTGGCCTGCCTGATGCCGCCGCTGATCCTATCGGTCTTTATCTTCGGCATTCAAACCTTGATCATCACCGCTGTTTCGGTCATCAGTTGCGTGGTCGTGGAAGCTGTCAGCCAGAAACTGCTCGGACGACCGATCACCATCAAGGATGGCAGCGCCGCCCTGACCGGCGTGCTGCTCGCCTTTGTCATTCCCCCGGGAGTCTCTACTCTCCTGCCGATTCTCGGCGCGGTATTTGCAATTTACGTCGGCAAACACCTGCTCGGAGGAATCGGCTACAACATCTTCAATCCGGCTTTGATGGGACGTGCTTTTTTACTGGCAACCTTCCCGGTCGCCATGACTTCGGCTTGGCTGTATCCTATAGACGGCCTCGCAATTTTCAGTCACCTCGGCTCCGGGGTGGATGTGGTTACCGCCGCCACTCCGCTGGCGGTCCTGAAGGCGCAGGGGATGGAAGGCTTCGTGAAAGCATTTGGTTCCGGCGGCACCCTGTACACGTCCTTTTTCATGGGCTGGCGCCCCGGCTGTATCGGCGAGACCTCAGGCCTCCTGCTGGTCCTCGGCGGGCTCTATTTGATGTACCGGCGATATATCAGCTGGCATATCCCGGTTTCGATTCTCGGCACCATCGCGGTCCTTTCCTGGATTTTTGGCGGTAACACGCTTTTCACCGGCGACCCGCTTTTGGCGGTGCTCTCCGGTGGGGCCATCTTAGGCGCTTTCTATATGGCCAATGATTACGTCACCTCGCCGACCAATAAAACCTCGCAGCTGGTCTATGGCGCAGGTATTGGCGCCTTGACCGTCTTGATCCGGTTGAAGGGCGGTTACCCCGAAGGCATCTGCTATGCCATTCTGCTGATGAACCCGCTCAGCTCGGTATTGGACGGATGGTTTAAACCCAAGCGGTTCGCCCCGCCGGTTGGAGGTGACAAATGAAAGATATCCTAAATATCGTCTTTCGCCTCACGGTTTCATGCCTGATGGCGGCGACGGTGATGGGGGCAGCTTTTATCATCACCGACAAAGCCAAGAAGCACAATGAGCATGCCCGTGAAGAACGGACCATGTACAGCCTCCTTGGCTATGGGGAACGCAAGCCGGTGCCGGCGACCTTGGCCTTGCACCCAATTTACCGCTATGTCATTACGGAACCAGGAAGACAGCTAATCGGCTACATGGTACCGACAACAAAAGAAGGCAAGAAGGGGTACACTCTTGTTTCCCTAAATTTGGCAGGCAAAATGGTCGACCAGAA
The DNA here is from genome assembly GCA_963733595.1 of uncultured delta proteobacterium. GTDB lineage: Bacteria > Desulfobacterota > Desulfobulbia > Desulfobulbales > Desulfobulbaceae > Desulfobulbus. The sequence goes on from CAVTDN010000020.1 coordinate 61,608, forward strand.
AGCACTGCCTCTCGATGCCGAACAGAGTCGGGAAAAAGAAAATCGCGACAATGCGATTCTGGCGGCGGTCGGGCCTGGAAAGGAAATTCGTTTTGCTGACCATACCATTATAGTAACCGATAACGGTCAACGAATTGGGTATCTGCTGGGAGGCAAGTTTCCCGGCTTCAAAACCTTTATCAGTGTGATGCTGGCGCTCGACCAGAAATATTCAATGCTTGGCCTGGAAGTCCTGGAGCACGAGGAAGATCCCGGCCTTGGCGCCGAGATTGAAAAGGATTATTTCAAAAATCAGTTCAAAGGCAGATCTTTTGATATTCTCAAAGGGCTGGAAGTTGTCAAGGAACCCTTGCCGGAGCAATACCGGCAAGCCCTTGAGAGGCATCTTGCTGACGAAGAGGTTTCAAAAATTATGGAACAATTCAAGGACAAGAACATCTACGCCTTGACCGGTGCGACCATCTCCTCTCGGATGCTCACCGATGGAGTCAAGGGAATGGTGGGTAAATTCGTTTACCGCTTTGATATTCTCGACCGTGTTCTCAAAGAACAAAAAATCGCTGTCTCGTTCTAACCCTTGTCGGAGGAAGTGAGGTGACAACATCATCAAACACCAAAACAACTTGGGAGCTCCTCGGTCGGGGTATTCTGAGCGAAAACCCTATCTTCCGGCTGGCCCTGTCGATGTGTCCGGCGGTGGGCATCTCCACCACGGTCATGAACGGTCTGATGCTGGGTGTCGCTGTGCTTTTAGTCCAAGTCTTTTCCAGCGTGACCATCGCATTTTTTAAAGATCAAATTCACCCCAGGATTCGAATCCCGACCTACACCCTGACCATCGCCACCTGGGTAACGGTTATCGATCTGGTTATGGCTGCCTATTTGCCAGGGGCCTATGCCAAAATGGGCATCTTCATCAAGCTGATCGTTGCTTTTGCCATCATCACCATGCGGCTGGAGATGTTCGCCTGCAAGGAAAAGGTGTCCGACTCCTTCTGGGATGGGGTCGGCATGGGGCTTGGATTTATGGTCGGCATGGTGGTCATCGGTTTTGTCCGCGAACTGTTGGGCTCAGGAGCAATCCTCGGCTATGACGTGCTGGGTTTCAAACCCTTGCTGTTTTTCATCCTGCCAAGCGCCGGATTCTTCGTCGTCGGTCTGATGATGGCCTTCTTTAACTGGATCGAACTTGTGTACAAACGAAAGAAAGGAATGAAATCATGAAAAGCCTGAAAATTCCTTCGCTAGCCGCTCTCTTAACCCTGCTGCTCTTGCCGGCATGGCTGCATGCTGCAGATTTCATAGAATCCACCGCCTTTTCCGGCAAGAACGGCATTGCGGTCACCTTCACCACACCCGTCGACAAGGCAGTCGCCAGCGATGTGACCAAATATACAGTCTTTGAAGAAAACGATCCTGATATCAAACTCCGCCTGACCACCGCCACGATTGGCGGTGATGGACGCAATGTCATGCTGATGTTCGCCGAGCCCCTCAACAGCACAAAAACCCATGTGGTCTCGTTGCGGGGGCTGGCTGGTGTTACCGATCTCAATTTCAAGGTTTCGAAATCCTATCTCGGATATCTATTCTCGATTCTTATTGCCGCACTGCTGATTAACAACTTCGTTTTTACCAAATATCTTGGGTTGTGCGTTTTTTTCGGGACATCAAAGAGAAAAGAAACAGCTAAGGGAATGGGAGTGGTGTTCACCATCGTCATGGTGGTGTCTGCCAGTATGAGTTGGCTGTTCTATCAATTCACCCTCATACCCTTCAACCTCAACTTTTTACAAATCGTTGTCTTCATCGGCCTGGTTTCGCTCACCGTGCAGGCGGTCGACACAGTCCTGCGCAAAGTTAATCCGGTATTGTTTAACTCGTTCGGCGTCTACCTGGTTCTCGTTATCGCCAACTGTGTCATCATCGCCGTGCCGCTGGTCATGTCGAGCCTCAACTATAATTTCCTTGAGACCTTCATGCTGGCCCTCGGTGCCGGCGGGGGCTTTTTGCTGGCCCTCTATTTAATGAGTTCGGTGCGGGAGCGGTTAGAAATAGCAAAAATTCCGCCGACATTCAAAGGCTTGCCCATTGCCTTCATCGTTGCCGGGCAATTCGCCATGGCCTTTCTCGGTTTTTCCGGTTTGCAGCTGTTCTGACCGGAAAACCGAAATCGACAACACGGATGGATAAGAGAGTAGTGAAATGGATCCGCAATTACTGAAAATAGCTCTTAGTGGGCTGGTTCTTCTCGGTTGTATCGGCCTGTTCTTTGGTATCGGCTTGGCCATCGCCGCCCATAAGTTTGCGGTCGAGACCAACCCGCTGATCGATAAGGTTCTGCATTCTTTGCCTCTGGCCCAATGCGGTGGCTGCGGATACCCAGGGTGTGAAGGCTATGCCATTGCCGTGGTAAGCAATCCCGACGTCCCGCCGAACCTCTGTTTTCCAGGCAAAGAGGCAGTTGCGGCCGTGGTGGCTGAACTCACCGGCAAAAAGATGGTTGAAGTTGAAGATCAGATGGCGGTCGTCCGCTGTTCAAGGGTTGAGGGCCGGGTCAGCCATAAACATCACTATATCGGTTTTCATTCCTGCACAGCTGCCAACCTCGGCTTTGGCGGACCATCGAAATGCCAGTATGCCTGCATCGGTTTGGGTGAGTGTGCCGAGGCCTGCCCTTTCAATGCCATAGAAATGGTGGATAATTTTCCGATTATCAATCCAGATAAATGCGTGAGTTGCGGGGTATGCGTGCGCACCTGTCCGAAAAAGATCATTGAGCTGCAAACGTTGAAGGCTCGGGTGTTCGTACCTTGCTCTTCAAAGGATCTCGGCAAGGATGTCAAGGCAGTTTGCGACGTCGGGTGCATTGGCTGCAAGCTGTGCGTCAAAGTATGTCCGGCAAAGGCGGTTGCGTATACCGATAATCTGATTGTAATCGATCATAAGAGCTGCATCGCTTATGGTCCTACCTGCGAGGAAGTGTGCGTCGCCAAATGTCCTCGCGAGATTTTCCGTCACTACCAAGGACGGCTTGCTATAGCCCGAAATGTCGATGATGGCCTGAAAATGGCCAGCTAATAAAACCAAACGAGTGGAACAGTCATGAAAATTTTCCCGAATGTTTGTGATCACAAGAGAAGATCGTTTTTAAAACTTTCCGGGCTCTTAGGGCTGGGTGCAGCCACCGCCACCCTGGTGCCGGTTGAGAAGATGGAAAGCCTGTTGCTGAAAAAGCATATGTACAAGGTTTCCAAAACCCACACAGCGATGGGCACCTTTGTCAATATGACGGTTATTCATTCTTCCCGGGATGAGGCGGAAAATGCCTTAGGGCTCGCTTTTGCCGAGGTCGACCGCCTGGTCACCTTACTGACTCGCTATGGCAACCAATCGCCGATTTGCGAACTAAATGCCGAAAACAGCCTTGATCATCCGGTACCTGAAATTCGGGAAGTAATCGGCCGATCCCTCTATTTCCACCGCGATACCAATGGCGCTTTTGATATCACCGTCAAACCGCTTGTCGATCTTTTTCACGAGCAATTCGCCGCCGGCAGACAGCCAACCGAGACCGAAATTGATGCGACCATCGGCAGGATCGGCTCGGAACGCCTGCGCTTCGCCAACAACTCCATCATCCTGCCCGCAAAAGGGATGGGCATTACGCTGGATGGTGTTGCACCCGGCTTTATTGCCGATCGGGCTGCGCAGGTGCTTCTTGACAACGGCATCACCGATCACCTGGTTGATGCGGGGGGCGAGATTCGGGTCAACGGCTCACCCGCCAAGGACAAGGCTTGGACCGTTGCCATCCAGGATCCGAGCAAACACAAAGAATTCCCCAGCGTTTTCAAATTGATGCAGGGTGCGGTCGCAACCTCAGGCAATTACGAGGTTTACTATGATCGCGAAAAGGTTTTTCATCATATCGTCAACGGCAAGACCGGGCACTCACCGCAGCAGTCGACCAGCGTCACGGTTATGGCCCCAACCGCCATGGATGCCGATATCCTCTCTACAGCCATATTCGTGATGGAACCAGAAGTTGGAATACGATACATCAATTCTCGGCCAGGTTATGAATGCTTTGTTGTCGATCGCCAGGGGCGGACAATGAAATCAAATGGTTGGCCGGTTTGAAAATAACTTGCCCAAGGAAAAAAAGAGGTCCGCAAGGACCTCTTTTTTTTAACTGCAATCAGCATCGACAATGCCCGCCAGCAGGAACGACAATTGACAACGATGTACAACTTTGTATGAATTCTAAGGCCTGCGGGTTTTTCAATCCTCAGCTGGAGGGGCGACTTTTCAACACCAGAGATCCCATGGCTGCAAAATGTGTGGTTGTCGGCATCGGCAATCCTTATCTCCAGGATGACAGGGCCGGAGTTGTAGTGGTCGAGCTGCTTGAACAGGAACACCTGCTCTGCCAGACCGAAGTGATCTACACTGCCGGGTTCGAGCTAATGGACAAGATCAGGGGCTTTGAGCGGGCCATCATCGTCGATGCCTGCATGCTGGGCAACGAACCAGGATCCTTTCTTGAAGTCGGGATGGATGACCTTTTCATCCCCCAGGCCCTGCTCAATTCGCACGCCATCACCCTCGGCACCACCCTGAAGACCGGCTCCATCTGTTTTCCCGAAGAAATGCCCTCCGATATCCGGATTCTGCTGATCGAGGTCAAGGAGATGAAAGAATTCACCCTACGGCTGTCACCCGAGGTCGAGACGGCTGTGGCCAAAGTCGTGGAGCGAATCAAGGAACTGATTATTGCCGCCATCGCCTGATGGCATCCTTGCCGGTGATGACAAGCCGCCACCAGTGGACTACGCTGGCAGGCTCGTTTCAACAGAGGAGGTTCCACCGTGAGCTTGGAAGATACGCGCTGTCAATGCACCAGCCTTGATCAACTAGCCTCGGAACTGCGCCACTTTTCCTGCGAGCGCGGCTGGGAACAATTTCATAGCCCCAAAAATCTTGCCTCTGCCCTGATTGTCGAGGCAGCTGAGTTGCTCGAACACTTTCAGTGGCTCACCGAGGCGCAGAGCCGAAACCTCGCCCCCGAAACCAGGGCAGAGGTGGCCCATGAGATCGCCGATGTCCTCATTTATCTCACCCGCCTGGCTGATCAACTGGGCATCGACATGCTGACCGCAGCCTCGGAAAAGATGCAGCTCAATGGCCGTAAATACCCGGTCGCGGTTGCTCCATCCTCCTGATCATCTTTTTTGGTGCCATGGATACCACCCGTGCCCTTGATTTTTTTCTCCCGACCGTCTCCATCCAGGGCCTCGAAGCGTTGGGGCGCGGCAATATCAACGACACCTGGCGGCTTGAGCTGGCCAACGGAAAACGATTGGTCCTGCAGCGACTGCACCCCTCGGTTTTTACCGATCCCGGTGCGGTTATGGCCAATATGCGGATTGTCACCGACCATCTCAACCGGAACACCGAACTCGGAATCTCCTTCTTTCGCCTGGTGGTCAATCCGGAAGGGCTTGATCTTTATCTCGATCCAGCCGGCCATAGCTGGCGCCTGCTGACCTATATTGAGAACTCACGAACTTTAGATAGCCTGGAAACCCCACTGCAGGCAGAGGAAATAGGCGGCCTGCTCGGCCGCTTCCATCTGCTGACCGCGGGCATCGACCCCGAGTCGCTTGCCGATCCGCTCCCGGATTTCCACATCACTCCTCGCTACCTGGAACACTTCGACGCTCTCCGCGAAACAACCCGGAAGGCAAATGAACAGGAGATCTTCTGCTTCCACCTGATTGAGGAATTGAGGTCGACCGCAGCAATTCTTGAGCAGACCAAGGACCGATTGAGCCGCAGGGTAATCCATGGCGATCCGAAGGCCGCTAACTTCCTTTTCGCAGCCGATGCTGATCGGGCGGTCAGTCTGATCGATTTCGACACGGTTAAGCCTGGGTTACTGCTGCATGACTTGGGTGATTGCCTCCGTTCCTGCTGCAATCCCGGGGGTGAAGCATACGCTGACCCCTCGACCGTAGCCTTTGATCCCGAATTATTCCAGGCCCTGCTTGCCGGCTATCTACGACAGGCCCGTCACCTCCTCACCTTGGCTGACAAGGAACTGCTGTTGACAGCAGTCTCGCTGATCAGTTTTGAGCTGGGGCTGCGGTTCTTCACCGACCACTTAGCCGGCAACCGTTATTTTAAGGTCAGCCGATCGGGACAGAATCTGCACCGGGCTCTGGTGCAATTCCATCTCAACCGATCTATCTCTGCGCAAAAAGACGAGTTGGAGCGGCGACTTGGCGTCTTGCTACCTTGAAAACGGCACGAACGGGCTCAGACCAACTCTGAGCTAGAGTGCGGACTTGCATTTGTTCGCCGGTCAGACTATAGCTGTGCGCACGCTGTCGCCGCCTCAGGGCAGTCCACGGCCACCGGTGCGGATCTCCCGGACCGGATATTATTTTCTACAGACGAGGGCAATATGATCATCAGCGAAGGTAAAACCGTTGCCATTACCTATACCCTGACCCTGGACAGCGGTGAAACGGTTGACAGCAACATAGGGAAGGAACCACTCACCTACACCCACGGCGAAGAAGAACTCATTTTTGGTCTGGAGCAGGCTCTGATCGGAAAAAAAGCCGGCGACACCCTCAATATCAGTGTTCCGCCCGAGGAGGGGTATGGGGTTGTTACCGAGGAAGCGTTGATTGAGGTGCCGCTGGAACATCTGCCTGAGGACGCCAGGCAACCGGGAGCGATGCTCACCGCCGTCGGCCCCGAAGGCCAGGAATTGCAGGGCCTGGTCACTGACATTGGCGAAACGACCGCAACCCTTGACTTCAACCACCCCTTGGCCGGCGAGGTTCTGCACTTCGACGTTACCATCTTGACCGTCAAATAACGTCTCTGTTCACTATCTCTCTCGATGACTTCAGCTTCACCCTTCACCCTGGTTGGCCGGTCGACCGAATGCAAAGCCCGACGGGGAGAACTCGTCACCTTGCACGGCACCATTCAAACCCCGGTCTTCATGCCGGTAGGCACCCAGGCCACGGTCAAGGCGATGACCCCGGAAAATCTCGAGGAGATCGGGGCGCAGATCATTCTCGGCAACACCTACCACCTCTACATTCGGCCCGGCCATGAACTGATCCGCAGCTTTGGCGGCCTGCACCGGTTCATGCACTGGGACCGGCCGATTCTCACCGATTCCGGTGGATTTCAGATCTTCAGCCTGCGGGAACTGGCGAAGATCACCGAGGAGGGGGCGGCCTTCCGTTCCCATCTCGACGGGACCCCGCTTTTCCTCAGCCCCGAAGATGCTGTGCAAGTCCAGGAGGCCCTGGGATCGGACATCATGATGGCGCTGGATACCTGCATCCCCTATCCGGCAGACCGTGGCCAGGCCATCAAGGGAACAGCCCTGACCGCACGCTGGGCCAAACGCTGTCGTGAGGCGCAGAGTGGAACCGGACAGCATCTCTTCGGTATTGTCCAGGGCGGCATGTTCCCGGATCTGCGTCTGGAGGCGATCCAGCAACTGGTCGATATCGGTTTTGACGGCTACGCCCTGGGCGGCCTTTCGGTGGGTGAACCCAAGGAGTTGATGTACGAGCTAATGGAGGCCACCGCCGATCATCTACCGGCCGATCATGCCCGCTACCTCATGGGGGTGGGGACGCCGGAGGATCTGGTCGAAGGTGTCTTTCATGGCATCGACATGTTTGACTGCGTCATGCCGACCCGTAACGCCCGCAACGGAATGCTCTTTACTTCGGAGGGCAGACTTGTTATAAAAAACGCCTGTTTTCAGCAGGACCAGAGGCCGCTGGACGAAACCTGCGGCTGCTCCACCTGCCGCCACTACTCGCGCGCTTATCTGCGGCACCTTTTCCAGAGCCGCGAGATCCTGGCCTACCAGCTGAACAGCATCCACAACCTGCACTATTATTGTACGTTGATGGCTGGGATGCGTAAGGCGATCATGGAAGATAATTTTCTCGCCTTTCGCCGATCTTTTTACCAACAACGGACGAACCGGTTGCAGAACATTAACGATTAACTGGAGGATTGTTCCATGAATGGAGTTGCCTGGGCCGCTGACGCTGCAGCGGCACCTGCGGGGTTGGCCAATATTGCCCAATTTGTCCCGTTGGTTCTTATCTTTATTGTTTTCTATTTTTTGCTGATCCGACCGCAACAGAAAAAGGCCAAGGAGCATCAAAACTATCTGTCGAACCTGAAGAAGGGCGATAAGGTCATCACCGGAGGCGGTATCCACGGTCAGATCACCGGCATCACCGACTCGGTGGTCACTCTGGAAATTGCCGAGAATGTGCGGATTAAGGTCAATCGCGCCGCCATCGCCGGTTCGGCGGCCGACGCCGAAAAGCAGCAGACCCCGGCCAAGAGCGGTGGTTGAGGGCTGAGAGGCTGCAATTGATTTTCATCGTGCATGAAAACAGAAAAAAAATATACCAGTGCATCCTGGCTGGTTCGTGACGCGCAAGCATAGGGTTGCACTGGTCAAACACTCTCGCCCTGCGTTTTCCAAGGCGCTGAACACCTCGCAACATTCTGGCCGCAAAGCTAATTCTTCAGCTTTGCGGCCATTTTTTTAGAGCGCAATCGATGCAGCAACTGGTGTTCAGCGGGCATACCTGCCACCATCCGGTGCTGGTCACCGATGAAGACGGCCTGCGCAGCCTCCGCTTCGGCACGGATGAGCGGCAAACCTGCATTGATCTCCAGAAGCCGTGGAAATTGCAGCTTGCCTATACCCAGTGGATGGCGATCGCCTTGCTTCTCCATCCCTGTCCCGAAAAAATCCTACTCATTGGCCTGGGTGGCGGTGCTCTGCCTCATTTCTTCCTTCACCACCACCCCGAGGCCCGGATCGATGCGGTGGAAAAGGAACGACTGGTGATCGAACTGGCTCATGGATATTTCCGACTTCCGTTTCGTGAAGGAATGCGCATCATCAACCAGGACGCTCTCTCTTTTCTGCAAACCGATCCTGCTAACGGGTATCACCTCGCTTTTCTCGACATCTTCGGTCCCGGCGCCATGGCTCCTGCACTCTTCGATCCCGAGTTGTACGGCTTGCTCCTTGCCCGCTTGAGCCCCAAAGGCATCCTCGCCGTTAACCTGTGGAGCGGCGACAAAGTGCTGTATCAGAAGGCTCTGCGTGCGGTGGAGGAAGCAAGTGATGGGCGGTTTCTCCAAATGGCGGTTAAAAAAAGGAGCAATGTCATCCTTCTGGTTTTTCCCGGCGAAGTTCCCCACGCGACTATTAAAAAAGCACAAAAACGCTCGGCAGACTACCTGCAACGATACGGGATCGATTTTTCGCAATACTTCAAACGGTTGCGCCGATCCAACCGCTCATCACTGTTGCACGCCCTCTTCGGTTAAATTTTCTCTCCGCCAACCTCCTGCCCTTGCCAGATACCGCGCTCAACCATCATTCGGTGGAGCTTCTGGCTGATTGCGCCGCTCAGGAGCCCCCATTTCGGCGCAATGAGCAGAGGGGGGTGGGCCGTGGCCCAAAGCCGATGAAGAGTGATCCCGGGAGGAATATGGGGAAGGAGGATGAGGAGCAGTTCAAGATATGCCTCCAGCGTGAACACCGGAATCTGGTCATCGATGTGGAGCCGATGCAGGGGGGTCCCCTTGATCAACTGAAGATGGTGCAGCTTCAGAGCCTGAATGGAAAGGGCGCAGACGGTCTGGACGGAGGCCAGCATCTCCGCTTTCGATTCTTCCGGAATGCCGAGGATCAGATGGACCCCGATTTCAAGGCAGTCCACGGCTTGCAGTTTGTGTACGGCGGCGGCAAAATCGGCGAAACTGTGGTTGCGGTTAAGCAGTCGAAGGCTGTGTTCATGGATCGACTGCAATCCCAGCTCAACCAGGCATGCCTTGCCACTCTGCCTCACCAGGTTGGCCAGAGCTGTGGGCAGGTCATCGGCAATGGCATCGGGTCTGGTGGAGAGGATCAGACCCCGGCACTCGGGATCTTCAAGAACCTGCATGAGCACCGGAATGAGCCGGGCGGTGGCAAGAGCGGTCGCTGTTTCCTGCTGAAAATAGCCAAAATACTGTTGAAAGCGACCCCTGAGCAGATGCTCTTTTCCCCGGCGGATCTGCTCGGCCAGGGGATCGGTTGCACGCAGGGAAAAGGGCGTGAAACTGGCCGGATGGCAGAAGAGGCAACCGCCCTTGTCCCGGTTGGGACAGGGCAGCCCCAAATCAAGCGGGATTTTGCCGATTGCATGGCCGTAGCGCTCACGGCATTCCAGGCTAAAGGTGCGGATGCGCGGCCGATTCATGCGGAACGATCTGAAATCTCTATCCGCAGCTTGCGGTTCAGTGGGAAGAACGGCGTGCGCCGCTCTTTTCAGGAGGGAGTGGAACTGGCCGAGATCCGGTCCGGCCCGGGCAGCACCTGATAATAGCGATCACCGGCGCAGGCCCGGCAAAGGGTCTTACCATCCTGCTCCACTTCGCGGCAGTCCTGGACCCAATCACCGCATTTCCCGCACTGCACCCTCCGAATCGGACGCCCGGGCATGTCGCAATCTCGCACCTCCACCCTGACCTCCTGGAAGACAAACAGGTCGTCCAGCGGCATGACTTTATACGCCTCCAGTTGGCGCTGGTATTTATCGACAACTTCAGGACAGTAGGCCTCAGAGAGCGCCCGGGCGTCCTCGCGGGCGGTGACGCGAACGGCTCGGCCGGTTTCCAGATGGACGAAAGTGGCGGCCATGACCCCAAAATCGAGCCACCGCAGGGACCGCTTACCCAGGCTGCAGCCGGTGACCGACTGGATAGCGTCGGTGGCGCAACGGTCGATCTCGACCAGCACGTAGAGTTTTTTCCGGTCCGCGCCTTTGGGATCGGTAAGGCCGATTCGTGCCAGCGCAGCCATAGACATGCGGACACCGATCACCTGACCGGCACAGATATGACCGTGAATTCTCGTTGACTCGGCCAGTAATTGTTCAAATGATTCCATACACTCCACCGCAAACATCGCTGCATCCACTGGACAGATATCTTCTGTGTCAATTCGAAAAAAATCCTTTGAGGGGCCGAACCTTACCCGTGGATGTCCACCCTGTCAATCAGCAGTCGCCCGCTGGTCCTTGATGACCATGGGCAACGGATGAGCAATGGAGTCGAACAGTTCCCTGCAGAAACCGCAGCGATCACAGCGGCTGTCGCACTGGGAGAGCATGTTGGCGAAATCGAAGGACAGCATGCTGTTGTCGACATACAGGCGGTCGGCCAGCCAGGCCATAGCGTCCATCAGGTCGAGCAGGTTGCCGTTGTACCGCCGGGCGCGATACGCCGTGATGGCGTTGATCAGAAAATCGGGCCCCAGAGTGCGGCCACAGAGCTTGATCGTGTCCACATGATAAAGATACAGATCGATGTCTTCGGGCCGGATAAAAGGGGATTGCAGTAATCTGTGCGGCTGCTCGTCCAGGAGCCGCATGCAGCCGATGTCGCAGTTGATGACGTGGGTCTGATCGTGGCCGTCGATGTTGGCCAGGGCAATGTAGGAATCATGGGAGAGCTTGAAGGGGCAATAAGGCAGGCAGCCCTCGTTCGCCAGCACCTCCATTTTCAGACCAGGAAAGTAGGTATGCATCTTCAGGCATATTTTGGCCAGTTCATCGAGGTTGCGGTTAAGGGAGCGGTCGAGGATGATCTTACCAGGCATTTTGAAGCCCGTTTCTTCGATATAGGCCAGCTGGGCCTCGACCTTGTGGCAGGAATCCAGCATGGTGTTCGCGCTGGGCACCGCTTCGAGTTGGGCGGCAATTTCCGGGGCCGCGTCGGCGAGGGTCTGGAGGAAATAATGATCGCAGTAGACGATGCCATCGAGTACCCCCCGGTGCAGACAGTGTTCCAGGGTGCGGATGACCGGCTTGACACTGCTGTGGTCGGTGAGCATTTCCGGGGTGTAAAAGCGGCTGTTGAGCAGGGCGTATTTTTTGGGGCCCTGCAATCGTTCAAGACTGGAGATGATCCTCCCCTGGGCTATGGGTGTTTCAATCCGGATGCGGCTGTCGAGAGCCCGGCTGTGCAGCAAGCTGAAATGGACACTGTCCAAGTCAGCGGTACACTGAAGGAGAAAATCAATATACCTGTCGTCCGGGAGAAAGGGAACATTGAGAAAGGGTTTCATGATGACTCTATGTGTTTTCGCAACAGGGATTGCGTTTCAACGACTTCCAATGGCGGATCGGTCTGCAGGAAAACCCTTGCGTTCGGATTTGCCCGGTTCACCGGTGTACCGTCTTCCATGCGCAGTGCGCTGACCGTTACCGTAATCGGTTCAATCGATCGGCCCAGGTATTCCACTTGGTCACCCAGTGTAAGGACATGCCGTGTTTCGATCAGGAGCGGTGCAACGGCGCGGACAATGCCAACCGGAACATAACTCTGTTCTATTCTCATTCTATCATAAAGCATGTCACCAGATGAAGGCCTGGCACTGAAAAAGTTTTCTGTCTGACCACGGGTGCCGATCTTACTCAATTCCTTACGAAAAGCCGGGGGAAGAATGAGGCTAACTGCAGGTTCGCCCAAAAAAAGTTGTTGTTCGATCCAATCAAGGGCCAGGCGGTAGAGACGGACCACGGCCCCAACATAGCCTACTGATTTCATCCGTCCCTCAAGCTTGATGGAGTCGACGCCGGCATCAACCAAGGCCGGCAATTGGTTGAGCAGGCAGAGATCACGAGAATTGAAGATGTAGGTGCCCCGCCCATCCTCTTCCACCGGAAAATACTGGCCAGGCCGTTTTTCTTCAACCAGGGCATAAGAATATCGGCAGGGATGGGCGCAATCGCCCTGATTGGCATTACGGCCGGTAAAATAATTGCTCAACATGCATCGGCCGGAATAGGAGATACACAGGGCACCATGCACAAAAGCCTCCAGTTCGATTCCGGTCTGGGCCCGAATCGCCCTGATCTCCTCCAACCCAAGTTCGCGGGCAAGATTGAGGCGGCTGACGCCCTGTTCCGCCCAGAAACAGGCGCTGGCCGAATTGGTGACGTTGGCCTGGGTGGAGAGATGCAGGGACAGATCAGGGACAAGCCGCCGAGCGATAGCGAGAATGCCGGGATCACTGACAATGAGGCCATCGGTCCCTGCGTCCCGCAGCAGGATCAGATAGGAGTCCAGTCGTTCCAGGTCGGCGTTGTGGGCAAAGATGTTGACCGTGACATAGACCTTGACCCCTCGATCATGGGCATATTCGACCGCCTGCTGTATCCCTTCCTCGTTGAAATTGGCGGCCCGGGCGCGGAGGCTGAACTCTTTGCCACCGAGGTAGACGGCGTCGGCGCCATAGTGAATGGCGGTTACCAGTTTTTCGAAACTTCCGGCCGGGGCCAGTAATTCAGGCATGCGAAGGCCGAGATATGCGGTCTTAGGAGTATTGGTCATGAGCGTCTTGGATAAATAAGCGTTGCAGGGATGCAGTTCTACTGCGCTGAGAGAAAAAATCGTGCGTGAAGTGCAGGGGATGTGCCGTCAGAGAAGATGCGGTCAACCGGATGATGCAAATACGGATCTCCTAAAGGAGCTTCGAAACGCAGGCGGCATTGACTGCCTCATCATTCCCCTTCGGGCGCCGATTTCTTGAGCCCATGCGCCAGGAGTGTTTTGATTCAAGATAGTGCTTGCTCCGCCAAGCAGGCTGTTTTACACTTCAACTGTTGTCGTCACGTTGCCCCACGATACGAGCATATCCGCCCTGATTGGGCAAGGAGGTCCATATGCTAAAAAAAAGCTATTCTAAAACCGGTTTGATTTGCCGCGTTACCTTCAAATACGAAAATGAGGAGCAGGCCGAAACCGCCGTCCTGGCAGGAGAGTTTAACGGCTGGTCCTTACGCGAGACTCCGATGAAGAAACTCAAGGACGGCAGCTTTTCCGCTGCCCTCTCCCTGCCGTCCGGGCATTCCTATCGCTTTCGCTATGTGCTCGACGGCGGTGTCTGGGTCAACGATACCGACGCTGACGGCTATGCCCCCAACGAGTACGGTGAGGCCAATTCGGTTCTGATCGTCTAACGGGCCCAGCTCCGGTCGGCTTGGAAGTTGGCGACTCTAATAGCAGTCGCCAACCCGAGCTTGATGATATTCGTTTTTCAGAGCCACATAGCGCCGCCAGGAGGCCTGCATTTCCTGAATCTGGACATCGCTGACCTCCTTGACCACCTTGGCAGGTGTGCCCATGATCAGGGAGCGCGGGGGGAACTTTTTACCTGGAGTTACCACCGATCCGGCACCGACAATCGATTCCCGGCCGATCACCGCACCATCGAGGATGATGGCCCCCATGCCGATCAGACAGAGATCGCCCACGGTGCAACCATGGAGAATGGCCCGGTGACCCACGGTGACATCGCAACCGATGATGGTGGGATAACCGTCCTGGTCTTCCCGCTCCGCTCCCTCGTGCTGGGTGATGTGGAGCAGGGAAAGATCCTGGATGTTGGTTCGGGCTCCGATGCGGATGCGGTGGACATCACCCCGGACAATGACGCCGAACCAGAGAGACACATCCTCCCCCAAGATCGCATCTCCAATCAGAGTGGCATTGGGGGCCACCCACCCGCCTTTGCCGACCTGCGGTTGATAATCACGGTACGACAGTATCATTCTTCTCTCCTGTTGTTTAAAATCGTTGTTTTGAACAGAGGGGTGATTAACCCCCGGCCAGCATTTTCGGGATCCGCTCGCTCCCTTCCGTGTCATCCTGCCAGAAGCGATGCCCAACCCTTGGGTCGGCTGCTCGGCGACAAGCAATCGCGGTTTTCTGTCAATTCCCGCCGGACAATTGCCAAGCCTGGACATTGAGGTCAGGTGGCCAGTCGTTGCCTGTCCTCGGGGAAAAAACTCCATTAGGCAATAAAGCCCTCTCAGCCGAGTGAATTATTTTCCGGCCTTATCGCAACCTTCTCGCCTACATGGAAAGATGGTGCAAGCTTTATTTCGTCAGTGCCTTCACAGGCCTGTTCTCCACCAATTCAATAACCTTACCCATCCGGGGCATGACGGCAAAGAAAGTCTCGGCCTCGCCCGGGGTAAGCACTGCGGTTGGTTCGTCAAAGATAAGGACGGCGCTCTGTCAGTACAAGAGCTTGAGGATTTCAATCGGCCGCTTTTCTCCCATGGACAGCTGCGACCTTTGTCCGCCGCAGCCAAAAGTTTTCCCTTGGCACGAGCTCGTGGGCTCCCGGCGGCGCGGCGCTTTGAGGCTCAGGTAAACCTGACCTGCTGACTGAAAAAATCGCGATACTCGTCCGGACGATGGCTGACATAAAGGATGGTGGCCAGTTGCTCCATGGCAATTTCGGCAAGAAAATCGAGCAGAGCCATGCGGTTGCGCTCATCCAGCCCTTGGGTCGGTTCGTCAAGGATGAGCAGTTGCGGCAGCTTGATCAGGGCGCGGGCCAAGAGGATCAGTCGCTGCTCACCGAAACTGAGCTGGCGGAAGGCCCGCTCAGCCCGGTGCCCGAGGCCGAGTCTCTGCAGCCAGCGCCGGGCCAACTGGTGCTGGGCCGCACTTGGCCGGGTGTAGAGGCCGATCGAGTCAAACAGTCCGGAGGCCACAATCGCCAGCGCGCTGCCGGCAACACGGTGGTTGCGGTGCAGCTCGGAACTGACGATGCCCATCCGTTTTTTCAGGTCCCAGATTGACTCGCCGCTGCCGCGCCGCCTGCCGAAAAGAGACAGATCGTTGGCGTAGCAGAGTGGGTGGTCGCCGGTGATGATCTGGAGCAGGGTTGATTTACCGCAACCGTTGGGGCCGGAGATCAGGGTATGATCTCCCTGATTGATCGTGAGATCGAGATTGGCGAAGACCTCGATCTCGCCGTAGCGTGCAAAGCCCCGGCGCAGGGTGACAAGATTGGCGCCGATGTCATGGGCGCTGCCTGCCATTTGCTCATGCCGCAGCTCCGCAACCGAAACCCGGAAGAGCGGCGGCTGGCGAGTCAGCAACGCTGTGACCTCTGTCAACACCGCGGACCGCTCGCCCTGGAGAACAAGAGTACGATCCTTGAAAGCCGCAAGATGGGTGCACCAGGAAGGAATGTCGCCGGTGTTGCTGACCAGGATGAGAAGGCCCAGACCTTGATACCGCAGTCCGGCCAGCATCCGGTCGAGTTCCCGGCAGCTGGCTCGGTCAAGTCCCTCATAGGGATTTTCCAGTACGAGGAAGGTGACACCCCTGGTGATCTGCTGCAACAGGCAGAGCTTACGCGCCTGGCCTGAACTCAACTGGCGGTAGCCCCGGTCGAGCGAATCGGACAGGGAAAAAAGATCGATCAGGTGCCGATAATTTTCAATATCGATGAGGAAATCACGGGCCGGGGTGCCAGGATCGAGCCGGTTAAGAAAATCGGTGTCGTCCCGCCGCAGCTCGGCCTCAAAAATTGACTGCTGCCGCTTGAACGACAGCACACCGATGTCCGGTGGCAATTGAAGGAGCTCAGCCTGAAATCGGATCTTTTCACCCGCGATCACATCGCAAAACTGCTCCAACCCGGAGCCGTTGCCGCCGATCAGGCACCAGGCCTCGCCAGGCCCGGCGGCAAAACGATCTACACGCAACCCCTCGGCGCTAAGATGCTCAATGACTATCATGAGGCGTGCGACAAGGAGGCTTATTCGTCCCAGATTTCTTTGAGGGTATACGGCGAACCCGGTCCCTCGAAAAAGGAGCCATCGACAAAACGGTAGCCCCGGTCGAGCGCGGCGATATCCGTCCGATCCTGCGTATCGAGAGCCAACTCGGCAGCGATCAAATTTTGCCGCAACCGTTCAGGGTTGATTGATTTGGGAATGACCACGGTCTTGCGGCCCAGTCCCCAGGCAAGTAACACCTGAGCGGGTGTTGCTCCGTGCTTGATCGCTACCCTTTGAATCACAGGGTTGTCGAGCAAGGTGGGTTCACCGCTTTTTTTCATGCCCGCCGGCCGGTCACCCGAGCCAAGCGGTGAATAGGCGGTGAGCAGGATGCCTTTTTCATGGCAGAATTCAAGCATCGACCTCTGCTGCAGGTACGGATGGAGTTCGACTTGGTTCATCGCCGGTTGGATCGACGCCTGACGGCAGAGGGCATCAAGTTTTTTGACGCTGAAATTGCACACGCCGATGTTGCGCACCAGCCCGGCGGTCACGCAGTCTTCCATCGCCTTCCAGGTCTGGCTGGTCGGCTGGTCCTCGAGGGCAACATACTCTTCGCCGCGCCGGGCAAACATCACGCCGGGTTTGAAGACCACCGGCCAATGAATGAGATAGAGGTCGAGGGACTCGACCCGCAGGTCAGCCAGCGTCTTTTCCAGGGCCGGCCGAACCAGTTCGGGCACGTGGGCATTGTTCCACAGCTTCGAGGTCAGCCAGAGATCCTTGCGAGACAGCATTCCCGAATCAAGGACCTCCGCCACCGCCTTGCCCACCTCAGGCTCATTCTGGTAGGCCGGAGCGCAGTCGATATGGCGATAACCGATGGCCAAAGCCTCTTTGACCGCAGCATAAACCGCGCCGGGTGCCGATTTCCAGGTGCCGAGACCAAGGGCCGGGATACTACGATCTCCGCCTGCTAACGAAAAAGACAGCATGACTTTCTCCTTTTGTTCCCCGACCGGCCAATATAGTGGCGGCAGGGGGCGTTATTGTCCGCCAGGTTCAACAAGCTGCAAGGGTATTGATTGTGGCACGTGTTCACTCTAAAAAGCGGTCGATTATCCGTCAAACAAATAACAGCCGCCTTCCCATTATCCGCTGCAACACGGCACGAAATGTGGAGCGCAGGGTAAACCGGACGGCAGAAAGTGAACTAGCCTCCTGCGTGTCAATCTTGGTCCTTGCCGCTTTACCGACGTATTGCCGAGTGCAGAACGACAAAGCATATCATCCACAGCTCCCTCAGTCAGGTCATGCCATCGCTTGCAGTGTCACGGAAACGTGTTAAATTGTTGGGATGCGATGACGAGATACATGCGAGGAAAATACTTTCTCCCATTTACCCCTTTCGAAGAGGCTGCACGATGACAGAGCACAAACACCGGTTCGGCTTTACCACCCGCCAACTCCACGCCGGCCAAACCGTTGACCCGATCACTGGCAGCAGGGCGGTGCCCCTGTACCAGACGACTTCGTATCTCTTTAAGAATTCCGAACATGCCGCCAACCTTTTTGCCTTGAAAGAGTTCGGCAACATCTACACGCGGATCATGAATCCGACCACCGATGTGCTGGAACAGCGGGTCGCGGACCTGGAGGGCGGCATTGCCGGTCTGGCCTCCAGCAGCGGTCACGGCGCTCAAACCCTGGCCTTCCTCACGCTCTGCGGGGCCGGCGATCATATTGTCAGCAGCAGCAGCCTGTACGGCGGCACCTACAATCAGTTGCGCTATACCCTGCCACGACTGGGCATCGAGGTCACCTTTGCCGACCCCGTTGATCCGGATTCTTTTCTCCGCGCCATCCGGCCTAACACCCGGCTCATCTACGGCGAAACCCTGGGCAATCCTGGCCTGATCCTCTTTCCCTTCGAGGAGGTCAGTGCCATTGCCAAGGCCCACAAACTGCCCCTGGTAATCGATAACACCCTGGCCACACCCTACCTTTGTCGGCCGATCGAATGGGGAGCCAACATCGTCAGCCACAGCACCACCAAATTTCTCAACGGCCACGGTACCTGCCTTGGCGGTGTCCTGGTGGATGCAGGTAATTTCCAGTGGAATTCAGGTCGTTTCGCCAATTTCACCGAACCCGACCCCTCTTACCACGGGTTGGTCTACAACAGTCTCGGCCCACCAGCCTTCATCCTCAAGGCACGGGTGCAGATGCTGCGGGATCTGGGCGTCTCGGCCTCGCCCTTCAACAGCTGGCTGACAGTCCAAGGCATCGAAACCCTCAGCCTGCGTATGCAGCGCCATGTGAGCAATGCGCAAAGGGTGGCCGAATTTCTTTTGGCGCACAGCCAGGCCGCCTGGGTGTCCTACCCAGGCCTGATCGGCCACCCCAGCTATCAACGGGCGCAGCGCTACATGCCCGAAGGCGCGGGGGCGATCATCGCCTTCGGTATCAAAGGGGGACGCGAGGCGGGGCAGCGGTTCATCGACCACCTCAAGCTGTTCAGCCATGTGGCCAACGTCGGCGACGCCAAGAGCCTGGCCATACATCCGGCCAGCACCACCCACAGCCAGCTGGGTGATGAGGAAATGGGTCGATCCGGTGTCTTGCCGGACATGATCCGCTTGAGTGTGGGGCTGGAAGATGCCGAGGATTTGTTCTGGGATCTGGACCAAGCCCTGACAACGGACTGATCCCGAAAGGAGAAAAAAAAGGGACTTACCGGACGGTCGATTGGCCGGAGGCACCGCTGGTGCAATCGGTGGAGACCTGGCAACCATCACTGTTGTCCATGCCGGGAATAACCGACTGGGTGCCGGGAACGGCCGAATAACCTGACTGGCCTGTCACCTCGGTCCGTGATGGCAAGCTGAGATACGCGAGGATGGCTGTTTCCCCTCGGCGGATAATCCAACCGTCCGAAGTTTTGGTCATCAACACGGGAATCTCGCTGATCCCCAAAGAGGTCAGCAGGGTCTTGTTCAGGGCAGGAGAGTAGCCGGCGTTGACAGTGGTTTTGGGCAGATCGATGGTTGTCACCTGATCGATAGGGTTGAAGTGGATGGTGGCCCGCGCATTGTTTTTCAGGGAAGCGATCACTTTTTCGCAGTGGGCGCAGGTTGAGGCATAGAAGAGATAATTTTCAGGGTATTTGAGCAATCCCGGTCGGCTGGCAAAGACTCCGGCGGTGAAGGCCTGTTTGTCGGGAGCGTTCTGATTGAGCTCCAGGCTGGCAAAGGCGAGTATTGCGGCCACAAAGACGAGGAAACCGGGCACGATCTGCCGCAACCCGAGCAGGAGATTGAGCAGGACGATAAAAGCGAAAATGCCCAAACAATAGGCACAGAACGTTTGCGCAACCAGATATTGGAAACTGATCAAAATCGCCTCGACCGCAAGAGCCGCCAGGAGCAGCGTCTTGACAAACTGCGGCAGGCGGCGCATTTCACCACGAGCCGAATGCAGGCCCCAATAGATAATCTGAAAAAAGAAAAACCCCACCACATTGAAGACCAGAGGCGATACCCTGGTCAGCTTTTCCACCACCTTGCAGCCCTCATTCAGACAAAAAGGCGTCCCTTGGTAGAGAGTAAAGCCAATCTGGCCGGCGATCAGCAGGCTGGCGGCCAGTGCAAAAAACTGACCCAATTGAAGCGCTTTATTCTTTCTGTTCAGCATGAGGTACCGGAGGTTGATCTGGCTTTGAGCAGCATCGTCCTGTGCTTGCACAGAAAGCCAGAGCTGCGGAAGTAAGAAGACCTATAATGATCCATTCTCCGGCTTGTGTCAACAGGCCACAGTGGTCTGGTGAAGTGTCGAGGGAATGAAACGCTGGGTTGTGGCGGCATCAAGGCCTGTTGGTCACCGGCTGGCCGAGGCTGCCTTCCGGTACAGAGGCTCCGCCTGATACGAACTGCGAACAAAGGGACCGGCCGCCACAGCGCCGAATCCCAGTGCCAGAGCCTGCTGTTCCATGGCTGTGAACTCTTCGGGCGGAATGAAGCGTGCCACCTCAAGATGGCTGCGTGAAGGCTGGAGATACTGGCCAATGGTGAGGATATCGCATCCGGTTTGCCTCAGATCGGTAAAGAGCCTTGTCAACTCCTCCCCGGTTTCCCCCAATCCGACCATAATGCCGCATTTCGTCACCATGCCAGGGGCCATGGCCTTGCTTTGGCGCAGCACTTCGAGGCTGCGTTGATATCCCGCCTCGGGGCGGACAATCGGATAGAGCCGTTCCACGGTTTCGAGATTGTGGTTCAGCACCTCCGGTTCGGCGGCCAGGACGGTACCCAGGGACGGGGAATCGCCCTGGAAATCGGGGATGAGCACTTCGATGAGCGTTTGAGGATTCTTATTGCGGAGAGCCTCAATGGTTGCGGCAAAATGCCCGGCGCCGCCATCGGCAAGATCGTCACGGGTGACAGAGGTGATGACGCAGTAGCTGAGCCCCAGGGTATGGACTGCTTCGGCAACGCGCGTGGGCTCCTCCGGATCGGGAGGGCCTTGCGGTCCATGGCCGACGGCGCAGAAGCGGCAGTTGCGGCTGCATCGATCCCCCATAATCATGAAGGTGGCCGTGCCCTGACCAAAACATTCGAACTGATTGGGGCACATGGCTTGTTGGCAGACCGTGGCCAGGCATTGGTCTTTGATCAAATGGCGAATGCGTTCGTACTGGGGGCCGGTGGGCAGCTTACGCCGCAACCAGCGAGGTTTGCCCTTGATCGGTTCCGTGGTCATGGGTGCAAAATGGCAGAGGGGGAATCAGCGAGCAGGCTTGATTTTGTCAATGACGTGCAGCTGCACGCCAAATAGCTTGGCCAGATGGTGGAACAATCGATCCTTGACCGGCTGCATCGTGCAAGCGCTGGCGCCTTCCCGGACCAGCGAAGTCATGCCGACATCCAGGAGGCCGCAGGGGTTGATCCAGGAAAATGGCTCCAGATCGAGATTGACATTCAAGGCTAGGCCGTGGAAGGCAATCCCGTGGCGGATGGCAATACCGATGCTACCCAGCTTGTTGTTGCCCACCCAGATCCCGTGGTTACGCACATCACGGCTGGCCTCGATACCAAAGTCAGCGGCGATGCACAGCATCAGTTCTTCCAGCAGGCGGACATAATCGCTGACTGCAAGATGGGCCTGGCGCAGGTCGATGATCGGATAGAGCACCAGCTGGCCGGGTCCGTGATAGGTGATCTCGCCGCCCCGCTCAATGGGCACCACCGCGATGTTCCTTTCTCTGAGGAAAGCCTCGCTCACCCCCTGGTGCTCCTTGCTGCCCCGGCGGCCAAGAGTGAAAACTGGCGGGTGCTCGACGCAAAGAAACAGGTCGGTGGCCTGGCTGCCCTGCCAACGCCGCGCGGCCAGTTCGACCTGTAACCCATGCACAACCGAATAGGCCTCCCGGCCGAGGTCGCAGAAGGCGGCAATTTGGCCGGTCATTTCAGAAAAACAGGCTGGCGTAAGGCTCAATCCCCGGAAGGGCCGATCAGGCAGGGGCAGCGGGCCGCCTGCACCTCATCGAGCCGCCGCACCTTGGTCCGCTGCGGAGCCTGACGCAGCAGTTCCGGCTGCGTCACCGCTTCCCGGGCAATGGTTTTCAGGGTGGCGATGAATTGGTCGATATCGTCCTTGCACTCGGTCTCGGTCGGTTCGATCATCATCGCCCCGTGCACCACCAGCGGGAAATAGATAGTCGGTGGATGGTAGCCGTAATCGATCAGCCGTTTGGCCATATCAAGAGTCGAGATTTTATTGTCCTGCTGCTTGAGGTCGGAAAAGACGCACTCATGCATGCAGGGGCGGTTGTAGGGCAGATGCAGAACATCTTTCAACTGCTCCTTGATATAGTTGGCGTTAAGCACCGCCAGCTGGCTCGCCTTTTTCAGGCCTGCCTCGCCCATGCTGAGGATATAGCTGTAGGCGCGCACCAGCACGCCGAAGTTGCCGTGGAAGGCATGGATCCGGCCAACCGACTGCGGTCGGTCACTGTCCAGACGATAGATGTCGCCCTCCTTGACCGCCCGGGGTACGGGCAGAAAAGGTTCAAGCTCCTTGATCACGCAGACCGGACCGGCGCCTGGCCCTCCGCCCCCGTGGGGAGTGGAGAAGGTCTTGTGCAGGTTGAGATGCAAGACATCAATGCCGCATTTTTGGGCATCCATAACCCCGAGCACCGCGTTCATGTTGGCACCATCGCCGTACACCAGGCCACCCTTGGCGTGGATGATATCGGCGATGGTGCGGATATGCTCCTCAAACAACCCGAGCGTGTTGGGATTGGTCAGCATGATGCCGGCGGTATCCTCGTCCATGAGCGAGGCGACCAGGGCCGGATCGAGCATACCCTGTTCGTCGGATTTGACCGGAACCGCCTTGTAGCCGCAGAGGGCGGCGGAGGCCGGATTGGTGCCATGGGCGGTATCCGGGATGAGGATTTTGTGGCGCTGAGCGCCCCGGCTGCGGTGACAGGCATGGAAAATGAGCATGCCGGCCAACTCACCGTGGGCCCCGGCAGCCGGTTGCAGGGAAACCGCATCCAGGCCGGTGATGATCGCCAGATACGCCTGTAACTCATACAATAATCGCAAGGTCCCCTGGCAGAGCTCGTCGGCCAGCATCGGGTGGGCGCCAGCAATACGCGGGGTGGCCGCCTGACGCTCATTGGTCTTGGGATTGTATTTCATGGTGCAGGAACCAAGCGGATACATGCCGGTATCCACTCCGAAATTCCATTGGGAGAGCCGGGTATAATGGCGGACCACGTCCACCTCACTCAAATCCGGGAAATTGACCGCACCCCCCAAGAGGCGCTCATCGATGACCGCAGAGGGGACATCACTCTGGGGGATCGACATCCCAATCCGCCCTTTCTTGCCTTTGTGCCAGAGCAGGGGCTCGTTGAGAATCAGTCCGCCAGTGCCTAAAGGTTCGCTCTTCTCGTTCATGCCCGCACCTCCGCAACAATAGTATCCATGGTCTGTTTGCTGATCGTTTCCGTGACGCAGAAGAGGGAGCGGCCGGCAAGTTCCGGGAAGAGGGCGCCCAATTCCAGCCCGGCGACAATATTCTTCCCCAGCAGCCGTTCGTAGGCAGGTCGGAAATCCGCAGGAAATTCGACCACGAATTCATTAAACACCGGCCCGGCGAAAGGCAATCTGGCCCCGGCCTTGACCAAACTGTCCTTCAGATACTGGGCCTTGTCAAAATTGAGCCGGGCCAGTTGGCGGATGCCGGTACCGCCCAGGGAGGCCATATACATGCCCGCGGTCATGGCGCAAATGCCCTGATTGGAGCAGATATTCGAGGTCGCTTTTTCCCGGCGGATATGCTGCTCGCGGGTCGCAAGCGTCAGGACGTAACCGCGGCGGCCGTCGATGTCCTTAGTTTCGCCGACCAGCCTCCCCGGCAGGTTGCGGGTGAAGGGTTCCCTGCAGCCGAACATGCCCAACCCCGGTCCGCCGAAGGAACGGGACATGCCGAAGCTTTGCCCCTCGCCGCAGACAATGTCCGCACCGCACTGGCCCGGATTTTTCAGAAGACCATAGGCAAGGGGCTCGGAGAAGCAGGTAACAAAGAGTGCTCCCGCATCATGAATGGCGGTTGCGGCGGCCTCCAGATCCTCGATCACGCCGAAGAAGTTGGGTGACTGCAGGGCCACGGCGGCGATGTCGGCCGGGTTCGCCAGGCTGCCCAAATCGGTGCGACCGTTCGCCAGGTAGTCAAGTTCCACCACCTCATAGCCGGCGGGCTGGAGATAGGCCCGAACTACGGCGCGGTAGTGGGGATGAATCGCCCTCGACACCGCTACCCTTTTTTTCTTCTTGCCAATCCGCAGCCCCATGAGCAGGGCCTCGGCCAGGGCCGAGGCTCCATCATACATCGAGGCATTGACCACATCCATGCCCAACAGGCGGGCCGTCAGGGTCTGGTATTCGAAGATCCCCTGGAGGGTCCCCTGAGCCATCTCCGGCTGATAGGGGGTGTAGGCGGTGAGAAATTCCGAGCGGCCTGCAAGGCTGCGAACGGTTTCCGGGATATGATGCTGATAACTCCCAGCGCCGACCAGGACCTGGGCGTTTTCGTCCACCCGCATAGCCGTGGCCAATTCACGCATGTGGTCATTGAGTTCCCATTCGCTCTTGGGAGCGGGCAGGGGCCAGGAAGCGGTCATACGGCAATCGGTCGGCACAGAATCGAACAGGCCGTCCAGGCTGTCCTTGCCGACGGTCGCCAACATGGCGGCGATTTCTTCAGGGGTGTGGGGGAGGTAGCGCATAGGCTTATCCTTTGAGTAGATCGAGGTAACTGGCGGCGGTGCGCAGCTGCTGGAATTCACTCGGATCGGAGGGCTTGATCTCAATGATCCAGGCGCCATAAGGGTCTTGGTTGATCAGTTCCGGCGAATCCAGCAGGGCCGCGTTGATCGCGATCACCTCGCCGGACATCGGCGTGTACAATTCCGAAACGGCCTTGACCGATTCCAGGGTGCCGAATTCATCGCCCTTGCCGAAGTTGTCGCCGATGGCCGGCAGTTCGACAAAGACAATATCGCCTAACTGATCCTGGGCATAGTCGCTGACGCCGATGCGTACGGTCGCACCGGTGACCTGAGCCCATTCGTGGTCATCGGTGTAGCCGATATCGCCGGGCAGATTCAATTCGTTGAGTTCTTTCATGGGCGGTTCTCCTTAGGTGTTCACAGCATGGTGTGCATGGGTTTGCGGGCGGTTCGATCCGGCCGGATCTCGTCGCGGATCTCCACCTTGAGTGTGCGTTTGCCGTCGGCAAGCAAAACTTCTGTGCCAGCCGGCAGCCTGGTTTCGACTAGGACAAAGCCGCAGCAGAGACCGCGCGGGACAAAGGAGTCGGGACGGCCGCCTGCGGTCGGGGTCGCAACACTGACAATGGTGCTGCCGATCCGTTCGATCGCCATGTCCGTGGTGCAGGTGAGGACAGTGCCTAGGGGTCTGCCGTCAAGATCAGTCACCCTGCTGTTCTCGCTGATGGTAATTTTACGCGGATCATAACCGGCATAAGGCAGGGTGCAGGGTACGGTCCCTGCGGCCAGCAGAGCGGGGACACCAATGAATTCCTTGGTGAAGGAAGCGCCGCTCTCGCTCCAGGGCAGGACAAAAAGCCACGGATTGCAGCCAAACAGCCAAGGGCCGATGTCCTGATGGGAAAGAGGCAGTCCCGCTCCGGCACGCAGCGAGTCACGGGCCGCCAGGCCGCAGGCGAGGATACCTTCCGGTTCTCCGGCCGCCAGCAGGAGATGCCACAGTTTTTGGATGTGCTCGAGGGCGATAAACAACTCAAAGCCAAATTCGCCGGTATAGCCGGTCCGAGAAACCATCACCGGGGTACCGTCGACCAGTTGGACCGGGGCAACGGGCAGGAGCTGGTGGTCGTAGGAGCCCTTAAAGGAGAAGTAGACCATCTTCTCGAATACCTGGCCCGGATCCTTCAGAACTCGCGCCAAAATCCGGGCTGCGGCCGGCCCCTGAAGATCGGTTTTCCCGACCGCATCGGTATGGTCGCGGATCACGGCGCCAGCAGTGTCTTGGTTTTGCTGCCGGAGGTGTGCGGCAATCGGCCCACCCATGGAGGCATTGACCACGATCATATAATCTTGTTCAGTGCATTGATAGACAATGGCGTCATCGATCACCCCGGCTTGGGCGTCGAGAAAAATCCCATACACGCAACGGCCGGGAAGCAGTGGCCCTTTCCTGGGGCCGACGCACTGTTCCAGATCCTTGGAAAAACAGCGCTGCAGCAACGCCCGCACCTTAGGCCCGTGCAGGGTGAGTACCGCCATGTGACTGGTATCGAACAAACCAGCAGTGGTAAGCACCGCCAGATGTTCGGCCTTGGCTCCTGCAGGGTACCAGAGCGGCATATCGTAGCCGCCAAAGCCTGCCATGTTGGCATTCTGGCTGACATGCCAGGGGTGCAACGGGGTGTTTTTCATAGTTGTCTCCTTAATTGGCTCTCCTGGACGCACCCGCTTTCCTCTCCAGTTTCCACGGTCGTTTGACCGACAAAGGACCGTAAAAGTGCCTTTATCCCAAGGCCTGACGAATTCGCTCCATCGCTTTGATCACGCTGGCCTCGGAGTTGAAGGCCGAAATCCGGATATAACCCTGGCCGCATTTGCCGAATCCCGCGCCCGGAGTGCAGACTACGCCAGCTTTGTTCAGCAGCAGATCAAAAAATTCCCAGGAATCACGCTGGCCCTGAATCCATATATAAGGGGCATTGTCGCCGCCAACGTACTGATAACCCAAGTCAGACATGGCCTTGCCAACGATCTTGGCGTTGGCCAGATAGCCGTCGATCAGGGCCGCGCACTGAGCCTTGCCCGCAGGGGAATAAACCGCCTCGGCCGCACGCTGCACTGGATAGGAAACGCCGTTAAATTTGGTGCAGTGGCGCCGGTTCCAGAGCGGATGAAGAGGCTGCCTGTTGCCCTTTGCGTCGTAGGCCATGCACTCCTTGGGTACCACCGTGTAGGCGCAGCGGGTACCGGTGAAACCGGCACTTTTGGAGTAACTGCGGAACTCGATTGCGACCTCGCGTGCCCCCTCGATCTCATAGATGGAATGCGGCAGCTCAGGGTCGCGGATAAAGGCCTCGTAGGCGGCATCAAAGAGGATGAGCGCCTTGGAGGCGCGCGCGAAATCGACCCAGACCTTGAGCTGTTCCTTGGAGATGGTCGAGCCAGTAGGATTGTTGGGGAAGCAGAGGTAGATCAGGTCCACCGGCTCCTTGGGCAAATCAGGAACATAGTTATTTTCTTTGGTCGATTCGAGATACACGAGGCCCTCGTAGCGCCCATCTTTGAAATTGCCGGTGCGCCCTGCCATGACATTGGTATCGAGATAGACCGGATAAACCGGGTCGGGAAGGGCAATTTTAGCATCCGTGGCAAAGAGTTCCTGAATGTTGCCGGTGTCGCACTTGGCCCCGTCGGATACAAAAACCTCATCGGCCTGAACTTCAGCGCCACGCGCCTGAAAATCGTTGACGGCGATGGCCTCCCGAAGAAAATCATAGCCCTGTTCCGGCCCGTAACCGCGGAAGCCACTTGTTGAGGCCATCTCGTCAACCGCCTGGTGAAAGGCCTTGATGCAGGCTTCGGGCAAGGGATTGGTGACGTCGCCTATGCCGAGCTTGATCACCTCGCGTTCCGGGTTGTTTGTCTGGAAAGCTGCCACCCGTTTGGCGATATCGGAAAAAAGGTAGGAGGCCTGCAGCTTGAGATAATGCTCGTTGACTTTCAACATGACTAGAGTCCCTTCAATGTGGAAACCCGCCGTGCGCCGGAGGGAGTTAGAGGTTGACCTTGACCCGGTTGCTGAAATCGTAGCCCTCGGTGGAAAAATCATAGTCCATGCGGCCTGCGTCCAATCGCATTCCGGGGGCTTGGATAGAAACCTTGCCCGGGCTGACCAGCATTTTGTCGGCATCGTCATACTCAAGCCGGTCCGAGAGCAGCACCTGCTGCTTGGTCGGTTTGCTGACTTTGACATGTTCAGTGAGAACCAGATGCCGCTTATCAATGAGATAAACGCCTTTGCGGCTGTCGATATTGATCGGTTCCTTCTCTTTGCCGATGTACATGGCGCTGATTGTTTCCATCTCGATCTCATGCTCCCGTTCGCCGGTGTAAGCACGTTCGGCATCGATCTGCCATTCATCCATGCCGTTGCTGGTCATGGTTATGGCCACCGACTCCATGAGGAAATTCTGTAGCGGTGTTTCTTCCTGCGGCTGCGCCAATTTTGGATTATAGCCACCCCGGGGAGCGAGAAAAGCGCCCAGCGGCGGTTGCCACAGAGGGTAGGTGACAAAGAGGAGCAGCGGCAGCATCCAGAGCAGATTCCGGGGATTGCTGATCATCGGTCGAACTTGGCCCGCATCCGCTCAAGGTTGCCCTGGGCCTCAAGAATGAGATCGCAGATCTCACGGACCGCGCCCTGGCCGCCGCCGCGTTCGGCGGTGTAATGGACCCGCTGCCGGATCTCAGCCACTGCGTTAGCCGGTGCCGCGGCCAAGCCGACACGGTTGAGGATCGGCAGATCCATCAGGTCGTCGCCCATGTAGGCGGTCTGCGGCGGCCGCAGGCCGGTTTCCTTGAGGATGGATTCATAGACGGTGAGTTTATCCTGCTTGCCCTGAAAGACATGGGCCAATTTGAGGTCCCGGGCGCGGCGCTCCACAGCTTCAGAACTGCGGGCGGTGATGATGCCGACCGCCACACCGCTCTCCTGCAGAAGTTTGATCCCCAAGCCGTCCTGGGTGTTAAAACTTTTGGCCTCGCCGCCGCCGGAAAAATACGTGATCCGGCCATCGGTGAGCACACCATCGACATCAAGCAATAACAGTTGCACCTGTCGAGCCTGGGGCAATGCGGCCATCCAGGCTGCACCCCGCTCCAGCGGTCGGTTGCGGATCATGGCCCGGTTGCGCAGGGCCTCGGTCAGTTCGCAGTCAGTAGGGTAGCTGCCCCCTGGAATACCGCAGCCGTTGTTAGGCATCAATCACTCCGGCCACCGCCTGTCGAACCGCCAGCAATTGCTTAAGCAGGGGCTCCACTTCGGCGAGGGGCAGGGAATTAGGTCCGTCACAGAGGGCCTTGGCCGGATCCGGATGGACCTCGATGAACAGCCCGTCGATCCCGACGGCCATGGCTGCTCGGGACAGGGCTGGGATGAACTCGCGCTGGCCGCCGGAGCTTCCCCCCGCGCCGCCCGGCAGCTGTACCGAATGGGTGGCGTCGTAGATGACCGGGCAGCCAAAGGAGCGCAGCACCGCGAGCGACCGCATATCAACCACCAGGTTATTATAGCCGAAACTGGCACCGCGCTCGGTCAGCAGTATTTTTTCGCTGCCGGCTCCACGTAATTTATTGACCGCATGCTCCATGTCCCAGGGCGAGACGAATTGCCCCTTTTTGACATTGACCACCTTGCCGGTACGGGCGGCGGCAACCAGCAGGTCGGTCTGACGGCAAAGAAAGGCGGGGATCTGGAGAATGTCGAGATAATCGGCCGCCATTTCGGCCTGAGCCGGCTCATGGATGTCGGAAACCACCGGGACGCCGACTTCTTGCCGCAGGCGACCCAAAATGCGCAACCCCTTTTCCGCACCTGGACCGCGAAAGGCTGTGAGCGAGGTGCGGTTGGCCTTGTCAAAAGAGGCCTTGAACACATAGGAAATGCCCAGACGGCCGGCAATTGCCTTCATCTCCCGGGCAATCTCCCAGGCGAGGTCGCCGCTTTCCAGCACGCAGGGGCCGGCCATAAGCAGCAACGGTGCGCCAGGCCCGATAGTGATGGGTCCCACGGGAGTGGGTTTCAATTCAACGGTTTTCATCATCTCAGGCCTTGCTGCCTTTCTTGTGAACAATGGCGGCCTTGATGAAGTCGCGGAACAGGGGGTGCGGCTTCATCGGCTTGGACTGGAATTCAGGATGGAACTGACAGCCGAGGAACCAAGGGTGATCGGCCAGCTCGATGATTTCTACCAGGGTGCCGTCGGGCGAGGAGCCACTGACGATCAGACCGGCCTCCTCCAGTTGCTGCCGATAGGCGTTGTTGAACTCATAGCGGTGGCGGTGACGCTCGCTGATCTCTTCCTGACCGTAAGCGGCGGCGGCCAGCGTGCCGGGTTTGAGGATGCAGGGATAGGCACCGAGGCGCAGGGTGCCGCCCATGTCGGAATGTTGGTCGCGCTTCTCGATCTTGCCGGTGCGGAAATCAAACCATTCGGTCATCAGGTAGATCACCGGATGCGGCGTGGCCGGATTGAACTCGACCGAGTGAGCGTCCTCGATTTTGGCTATATTTCGGGCAAACTCGACCACCGCCAGCTGCATGCCCAGGCAAATGCCGAAAAAAGGAATTTTGCGCTGGCGGGCATAGGTGACTGCCTGAATCTTGCCCTCCATGCCGCGGCTACCGAAACCTCCGGGTACCAGAATGGCGTCACAATTGTCGAGTTTTTCCAGGTCGGTGCCGTCCTCAAGCCCGTCAGCGCTGATGTACTGCAGGGTCACATTGGTCTCGTTGGCGAAGCCGCCGTGGATCAAGGCCTCATGCAGACTCTTGTAAGACTCCTTGAGATCGACATATTTGCCGGTGATGCCAATGGTCACCATCCCCTTGGGGTTCTTGATCCGGCGCACCAGTTGCTCCCAGGGTTCGATATTCGGCGCGCCAGTCCAGATGCCCAGTTTCTCGAGGATGCGGTCATCCACGCCTTCCTGCCGCAGTTTGAGCGGCAGCTCGTAAATACTCTCGACATCGACGGCGGAGATGACCGCGTTGGCGTCGACATTGCAAAAGAGGGCAATTTTTTTCTTGAGCTCGTCACTGAGAGGCGCTTCGGTCCGGCACATCAGGATATCGGGCTGGATGCCCGAAGCCAGCAGTTCCTTGACCGAGTGCTGAGTCGGCTTGGTCTTGACCTCGCCGGCGGTCTTGATGTAGGGCACCAGGGTCAGGTGAATGAACAGGGTGTACTCACGGCCAAGGTCGGTGCGCAATTGGCGGATAGCCTCAATGAAGGGCAAACCTTCGATGTCGCCCACCGTACCGCCGATCTCGATGATCGCCACATCGGCGCTGCCGTCCAGTTGAACAACGGCCTCCTTGATCTCATCGGTGATGTGGGGGATAACCTGGACCGTACCGCCCAGATACTCACCGCGCCGCTCTTTCATTATGACCGAGTAATAGATCCGACCGGAGGTGTAGTTGTTCTGCTTGCCCATGACCGCGTTGGTGTAGCGTTCATAGTGGCCCATGTCCAAGTCGGTCTCGGCCCCATCGTTGGTGACGTAGACTTCGCCATGCTGGAAAGGGTTCATGGTGCCGGGATCGACATTGATGTAGGGGTCGAGTTTCTGGAAAGTAACGGTCAGCCCCCGGGATTCAAGCAGGGAACCGATGGAGGCAGCGGAAAGCCCTTTCCCCAGAGAGGAGAGGACGCCGCCGGTAATAAAAATGAACTTCGTTTTTTTGCTCAGGGAAGCCTTCATACCTTTTACCTTTCTGGCGCGGAGAAAAAAGAGGAAGGCAGCAGAGCTGCCCCAATGTGGTCGGGAAAAAAATATACCCGATCGGCCCCGGCTTGACAAGTCCGGCCGTCTCGAAAACGTCGGACAAAACCGTACGATTTTTTTACAAAAGAGAAGAGTTTGCCAGAGAGGGTCAGGGTTTTCCCGGCCCGATCCACAGGGACCGGGTCAGTTCAATCAGGTTCTGATGCAGCTGCGGGGTCAGGGGAGTGAAGGGTGAATTGTCGTACGTGGTGTCGCGGTTTTCCACCACCAAAACTTTTGCGTCCGGGCTCAGGGTGTGGGTGTGCCAGACTGCCTGTTTAACGTTGTATACCCGGCCTACCTGGAGATCTTCAGCGTGGAGCCGGGTGACAGTGTCGCGGCCCTCGCCGACAAAAAGAAGGCAGCGCCCCTGGAGGAGGACGAAGACCTCGTCGGTCTCGTTATGGCGCTGCATCCGGGTGAGGTGTTCCGGCAGCAAGTCCGAGCTGTAGTTGAGCATGGCCACCCGCCAGTTCGCGAAATCGACGAGGGGGGAGTACCCTTCGCTGTCGTGCTCGTGCATTTCCAGCAACGAGCCAATCCTGATTGGCGGGGAATCTGCAGCGTCCATCATCGGTTAGCGGGAGCAAGGATTTGCTTGAGAAAGAGCTGGCTGCGGTGATTTTGCGGATTCGTAAAGAAGGTGTGCGGGCTGGCTTCTTCAACGATGGCCCCTTCATCCATGAACACCACCTTGTCGGCGACCTCGCGGGCAAATCCCATCTCGTGGGTGACCACCACCATGGTCATCCCTTCCCGGGCCAGGGTGATCATGACCTCCAGCACCTCGTTGATCATTTCCGGGTCCAGTGCGGAGGTCGGTTCGTCGAAAAGCATGATCTTCGGTTCCATGGCCAAGGCCCTGGCAATGGCCACCCGCTGCTGTTGGCCGCCGGAAAGCTGGATCGGGAAGTGACTGGCCCGATCACGCATCCCCACCTTGTCGAGCAGTGCCAGAGCTAGGGCTTCAGCCTGGTCGCGCTTCATTTTTTTCAACTTGATCGGCGCAAGAGTGAGGTTTTCAAGCACGGACTTATGGCGAAACAGGTTGAAACTCTGGAAGACCATACCCACTTCCATGCGGATGCGGTTGATATCCTCGCCCTCGCCGTACAGATTGTGGCCATCGACGAGAATGGTCCCGGAATCAATGGATTCCAGCCGGTTGATGGTCCGCAGCAGGGTGGACTTGCCTGATCCGGAGGGCCCCAAAACCACCACTTTTTCGCCAGCCCTGATCTCAAGGCTGACTTCATTGAGCGCCTTGAAAGTGCCGAAGAATTTGTTGATGCAATGCAGACGGATGATCGGATCAGCGGCGTTCATAATGGCTTAACCTGTATTCCATGATGCTGATGAGTTTGGACAGAACGAGGGTGATCAAAAGATAGATCAGGGCAATCATGGTGTAGGTCTCGAAATAGTTGAAACTTTCCGAGGCGTATTCCCGACCGCGCCGCAGGATGTCGGCCACGGCGAGAATCGAGACCAAAGAGGTATCCTTGAGCAGGGCGATGAACTCGTTGCCCACCGGTGGCAGGATAGTCCGCCAGGCCTGGGGCAGGATGACATAGGCCATGGTCTGGCGCTGGTTGAAGCCGAGCGAGAGCGATGCCTCGGTCTGGCCGTAATCGATGGACTTGATGCCGGCACGGAAAACCTCACCCATATAAGCCCCGTAACAGAAGGACATGGCAATGACCGCCGCGACCATATCCGGAACCCGGACAAAACGCCCCAAGGCGTAATAGATATAGAAGAGCTGCACCAGGAGCGGAATACCTCGGACCACCTCCACATAGAGGGAGGCCATCAGGTTAATGAACCGATTACTGGAAATCCGCCCCAGTCCGGTCAGCAATCCGATGACTATCGCGAGCGAAATTGAAAAAACCGTGACCTCAAAGGTAATGAGGATGCCGTCGGGAACGAAACGAAGGATGTTGAGGTAAGGGTCGGGCTTGATCCAGGGCAAAAGAACGATCAAGGCGAGGGCCCCAATCAGGGTGATCCACCAGGCGGAGACCAGGCCCTTGTCATCCGGGTTGGGGATAGCCGCGCCGTCACCGACTTCAATTTTGGTCTTTTCAGTTTCAGCCATGGTCACCCCGTCTTGAGGGTTGGATAAAAAAAGCCGGACCCCAAGGCCCGGCAATCGAAAAATCGGAACAGACCGTTATTGGCCAATCCATTTTTTCTTGAGCTCCTTATCAAGCCCCTTGGCCTTGACCGCAGCAATCCCCTTGTTGATAAGTGCCAGGGTTGCGGCGTTGTCTTTGTTTACAGCCACGCCGTAATTCTCAGCCTCGCCGGACTCGATGACGGCGGCTATTTTCAGTTTGTCCTTGTATTTGTCCACCGCGTAATTGGCGGCGACCGGATCGTCACAGACGACAGCGGCAATACGGCCAACGTTCAAATCTTCCATGGCCAAGCCGACCTCGTCATAGGATTTGGCTTCCACCCCAGGCGCTGCCTTGATGGCGAAATATCCGGTGGTGCCGATCTGGCCACCTACCTTCTGACCTTTCAGGTCTGCCAAGCTTTTGGCAGTCGATGCCTTGCTAACGATCAGGGCTTGACGGACCGTGTAGTAGGGCTCACTGAAGTCCATTTTCTTTTTCCGCTCATCGGTGATCGAAACAGAGCTGAGGATGGCATCGTATTTTTTTGCTTCCAGGCCGGCGAAAATGCCATCCCAGGCTGTATTTTTGAAAACCGGTTTAAATCCTGCTTCCTTGCCAGCTGCGGTCATGTAATCAATAGAAAAGCCCACCATCTGTTTCTGATCATTGACGAACTCCATGGGGGGCCAGGTGGCATCACCGGCGAAAACGATGGTGGTTTCAGCGGCAGCCGGGCCGCACAAGGTCACGAGCAGCAAAAAAGCGGCAAGCATTCTGTCGATCATGCGTTCCTCCATAAATGAGAGTGAGTAGGATTTCCATCATCTACCACCCAAAAACACGGCTCGCAAGAAAAAGGTGCGCGCGGGAAATATCGGCGCCGGCGTGTTGCAAGGGGAAACACGGGAAAGCTAGGTTTTTCTTGACGTTATCGCCCAATTGCAGGTATACATTGACTGCATTTTGTCTATCGTCCTTCACTCTTCACGCGAGGCTGACCCATGAACATATTTTTCCGTTTTTTCCTTGCTACAACACTTACCTGCACCGTTCTTTTTCTTGGTGGCTGTGGGTCAAAACCGGTTTCCCCCTACGCTGGCGGTGGCAGCAGCGCCCCTGACAGTGCGAGCGGCAACCGCATGGGTAATATAACTGAAGAAACCCGACCGGGAACAGAAGGCCTCGACTCAACTGGGAGAGGAGGGGGCAGCCTCTCTGGAAATGCCGATCAGCAAAGTGACGCCTACAAGCGCGAGCACGGCCGTTCTTCACCAGAGTTCAAACCGATCTATTTTGATTACGATCAGTCCAAAATTAAAAGTGATCAGATTCCGAGCATGGAGCATAACGGCAATTATTTAAAAAACAATTCTTCCGCCCGAGTGCTGATCGAAGGCAACACTGACAATCGCGGCACCAACGAATACAACCTGGCACTTGGCGAACGCCGTGCCATGAGCGCAAAGAAGTATCTGCGTGAGTTCGGCATCGAAGAGAGCCGTATTCGCACCGTCAGTTTTGGCAAGGAAAGGCCATTGTTCAACGGCCAAAGTGAAGACGATTACGCCCATAACCGGCGCGACGACTTCATCCTCGAATAATCCCCTCTATCGCCAACAGCGGGTCAGCCCCTTTTTGGTGACCCGCTGTATTTCAACCGGCTCCCGCTATCCTCCACAATTCCTCAAGAAAATCCCCCTGCGCATCCCCCCTCTTCCGGCCAGAGATTTACTGCTGGCATCGGCTCCCCCTTCCCCCTTGACATGCGAATGATTATTAAATACATTTAGAAATTAAATTTACAGGGGGTGGAAATGGATCAATACCTGCGCATGACCCATCAACGCGAGATCATCCTTGACGAGTTGAACCGAAGCAAGACTCATCCGACGGCAGATGAGCTATACGAACGGATCAAGAAAAAATTGCCTCGGATCAGCCTGGCGACAGTCTACCGAAATTTGGAAATACTTTCCGAGGCAGGTCTTATAAAAAAACTGGAGATCAGCGGTCGGCAAAAAAGGTTCGATTGGAACCCGGGTGACCATGATCACCTCTTTTGCACCCAGTGTCAGCGAATTGACAATATTTCACTCCCTAACGCCCCGACCCCGCAGGTCGATCCGATACAAGAAAAAGGGTACCGAATTACTGGGTGCAGGATTGAATTTTTCGGATTTTGTCCAAAATGTCAGCAGCAACAAGAAGTCCCTCAAAAAACAGGAGAACGAAAAATGGCGTGCAAATCTTGTGGCGACACCCCGCTCAACGATACTCAGCGGCAAGTACTTGAGGCCCTGGCAAAAAGCCCCGAGGCCTGCGGCAGCAAAGAACTGACCGCCGCTACCGGCCTAGAGGCCAAACAAATCAGTTGCCAGATCACCGCACTTAAGAACAAGGGCTATGTCAGCAGTCCGGCCCGGTGCAAATACGAAATAACCGAGCAAGGCAAGGGCATACTCGGATAAACCAACGCACAAACCTTCACCCAACAGATACAACCCCTTCAGGAGACCCTCGATGAGCTTTTTAGTGACCAAACAGGCGCCGGATTTCACGGCTACCGCCGTTATGCCTGACAATTCCATGAAACCTGATTTCAAACTGTCCGACTACCGGGGCAAATATGTCCTCCTCTTTTTTTATCCCCTGGATTTCACCTTTGTCTGCCCCTCTGAGATCCTGGCCTTTAACAAGGCACTAGCCTCTTTCAAAACGAAGAATTGTGAAATCATCGGCGTTTCCATTGACTCGCAGTTTTCCCACTGGGCCTGGAAGAACACCCCGATCAACCAGGGCGGAATCGGCAACATTCAATATCCGCTGGTGGCCGATCTCGACAAAAACATTTCCCGTCAATACGGGGTTCTGCTCGACGCTGGTATCGCCCTGCGTGGCACTTTTCTCATCGATCGCGAAGGGGTTGTGCGCCATGCGGTGATTAACGACCTGCCCTTGGGCCGTAATACCGACGAAGCCCTTCGCATGGTCGACGCCCTTCAGTTCCATGAACAACATGGGGACGTCTGCCCGGCCAACTGGGAAGAAGGCAAAGAAGCCATGACGCCGACCGCCGCCGGCGTGGCCGAGTATCTCGCCAAACACAACGACTGATCCGCTGACGATCTTCGGGACAAAACGGGTAAAAGAGAAAAGTGGCCCTTTCGAAGCCGAACAAGATGTTTTATTGTTTGAGTTTGTTTATGCTTTTTTTCAGGTGGGAGGACTCCAAGCGAGGTTTCCACTCCCCCCAAAGATTCCATCAATCTACGAGGAGAATATGACATGACCAAAAAAAACGAAGTGTACAAATGCGCGCTCTGCGGCAACATGATTGAAGTGCTCCATGCCGGAGCCGGGGAACTGGTCTGTTGCGGCCAAGGTATGGCCCTGATGACCGAAAATACCGTCGATGCGGCCAAGGAAAAACATGTGCCAGTGATCACCAAAGTGGCCGATGGGTACAAGGTTACCGTCGGTGCCGTTGCCCACCCCATGGAAGAAAAACACTGGATCGAATTTGTCGAACTGATTGCCGACGGCAAGGTTTACCGCCAGAACCTCAACCCCGGCGAGGCCCCCGAGGCAACCTTCTGCATCAAGGCGGACCAGGTTTCAGCGCGTGAGTACTGCAACCTCCACGGTTTGTGGAAAGCCTGATTCTATTGAGAAAAGAGGAGACGTGATGAAAAAATATACCTGTGTTGTCTGTGCGTATGAATATGATCCCGCTGCGGGTGATCCTGACAATGGGGTTGCCCCCGGTACTGCTTTTGAAGATATCCCCGATGATTGGACCTGTCCGGTCTGCGGGGCGGGCAAAGATCAGTTTGAAGAGTCCTGAACAGCATCCCCTTCACTCCTGACACTTCGGAGGGGAGGGGATGTATTGCGTCCAGCCGAAATAGGACGGAGCATGTACCGTCCCGAACACCGCCAACACCATCCCCAACATCCCTGCAACGCTCGCAATGGATACTCCGGCAGACCTGACTCTTTCCACGACCGCGACAAGACACGCACAATATCCGAGGTCAACCTCATGAAAAAAATAGTTTTTTTTGCCTTTCGCGACAATCCGCTCTGTTTTGTGCATGTGCTGCTCAACAGCCTTGATATGGCCAAGAAAGGCATAGAGGGTAAGATCGTTCTTGAAGGCGAATCCGTTACCCTAGTTCCGGTCATGGCCGATCCTGCTCACTTTCTCCACCCCTTGTACCTCAAGGCAAAAGAGCAGGGGCTGATTCTCGGAGCCTGCCGTGCTTGCGCCAATAAACTGGATGTGACCGACGCAATGACACAGGAGGGGATCCCGCTGATCGGCGAGATGTCGGGTCACCCTGCCATGTCGGATTTTATCGAGAACGGCTACACTCTACTTACCTTTTAAACTGCAGATCGTGCAGGAGGATTTACTTCATGAAAACAATTGAACTGGCGGAAAATGTCTACTGGGTGGGAGCCGTCGATTGGATAACCCGTGATTTCCACGGCTATTCAACCGAGCGCGGTACCACCTACAACGCCTTTCTGATCATCGACGAAAAGGTCACTTTGATCGATACGGTCAAAAAACCGTATAAAAGCGAGTTGATGCACCGGATCCACAGTATCATCGATCCGAAAAAAATTGATTACCTGGTGGTCAACCATGTCGAAATGGACCACTCCGGTTCCTTGCCCGAAGTAATAGAAGCCATCAATCCTGAAAAGGTGATCTGCTCGAAAATGGGTCATAAGGCGCTGCTGCAGCATTTTCATCGCCCGGATTGGCCCTATCATGTGGTCACTCCCGGCGAGGAACTCAGCCTGGGCAAGCGCACCCTGAATTTTCTTGAAACCCGGATGCTGCACTGGCCGGATTCGATGTTCACCTATCTCAAGGAGGACCAGATCCTGTTCACCAGCGATGCCTTTGGTGAACACCTGGCAACCAGTGAGCGGTTCGACGACGAGGTCAATCAGGACGTGCTGATGCACGAGGCTGCCAAGTATTACGCCAACATCCTCACCCTCTATTCGCCGCTGGTGAAGAAACTGCTGGCCAAGGTGCAGGAGATGCAGTTGCCGATCAAGATGCTGGCGCCGGATCACGGCGTGATCTGGCGCGATAACCCCGGCAAAATCATCGACGCCTATTCCCGCTGGTGTGTTCATCAAGGCAACGGTAGAGCCTTGGTCATTTATGACACTATGTGGGAATCAACCAAGAAGATGGCCAAGGCCGTGGCCGAGGGACTGCATGAACAGGGTGTTGAATACAAGCTGATCGATCTACAGGTCAACCACCGCAGCGACGTCATGACCGATGTGTTGGAGGCTAGCGCTATCGTCTTGGGGTCGTCGACCCTCAACAACGGCATGCTGCCTCGGATGGCCGATTTCCTCATGTATATGCGCGGTCTGCGTCCCACCAACAAGGTCGGGGCGGCCTTCGGTTCCTACGGTTGGTCGGGAGAGGCGGTCAAGATGATGAACGAGGTCCTCAAGGATATGAACATCATCCTCTGTCATGAGGGCGTGAAGGTGCAGTATGTGCCCGAGCACGCTCAATTGTCCCAGTGCGTTGAATTGGGCCGAACGGTGGGGAAAGCGATGCAGGCCCTGCTGGCCGGTGAGAAGATCGAATCGGTTGTCTGATTCTTTTGTGATATATTTTTAACTGGCCCGGTATTCCGATTGGAATGCCGGGCGTTTTTTATTCCTCGCCGCGGCAAGGGGAGGCTAAAATTTTCTTGTGCATCAACCTTATCACCTCATCCACCGGCAGACCGGTGGAATCAATGACCAGGGCATCTGACGCGGCCCTGAGCGGGGCGATGGTCCGCTCGCGGTCGTCCTTGTCCCGCTTGATAATCTGGGCAAGCAACTGCTGCTCGTCTACCACATCTCCTTTTCTGCGCAGTTGCTCCGCCCGACGATGGGCCCGGATTTCGGGGCTGGCATCGAGAAAAAATTTCCAGGCTGCCTCGGGAAAGACCACCGTACCGGTATCTCGCCCTTCGGCCACAATCGAACCGTTCGCGCCGATCTCTTGCTGAAGTCTCGTCAGAGTGGATCGCACCAACGGTAAGGCAGAGACCTGCGAGGCCAGCATGCCCATTTCCGGGGTGCGCAGAAACTGGCCCACTTCCTGGCCGTCGATTAACACGCGGACATCGTCTTCACCGTCTGCCGGCGGCAGCAATGCAATGCGGATAGCAGTCAGGAGCGGCTCTAATTGTGCGCTGTTTGCAGGATCGATACCCTTTTCCCGGCACGAGTAGGCCACGGCTCGATACATCGCCCCGGTGTCGAGGTAGGTGAAACGCAGTTTCGCGGCCAAGGCGCGCGATACAGTGGACTTCCCCCCCCCTGAGGGGCCGTCAATAGTGACAATGCGTTTACACACGCCCATAGCCTAAATCCCGCAAGCACTCAGCCAAAGCAGAAACAAAACGCTGGTTTTCCGCGGTTGTTCCAACGGTGATCCGAATAAAATCCGGGTAACCGTAGGCCTTCATCGAACGAACGATGACGCCTTTGTAGAGCATGGCCTCATAAAGCTTGGTGGCATCGCCCCGGACATCAATCAGAAAAAAATTGGTGTGGGAAGGGTAGGGGGCGCAGCCAAGCTTACGCACAGCTTCACTCAGCCAATTTCTTTCATCGGTAGTGGCCCGCAGGGTGTGATTGTAGTGTGCTGTATCGTCAAGAGCCGCGAGTGCGCCCGCTTGGGCCGGCAGATTGATGTTGAATGGCTGTCGGACGCGGTGCAGCAGGGCGGCGACCTCCCTGTGCATGACCCCGAAACCGACCCGCAACCCGGCCAACCCGAAGGCCTTTGAAAAAGTGCGCAGACTCACCACCGCCGGAATCTGCTCGGGATGGCGGATGTAGCCGAGAATGTCGATGCGTTTAGCCGGTTCGACAAAATCAACGTAGGCCTCATCGACCACCACGATCACCGACTGCGGCAAGGTGGCCAAAAAACGATCAAAGGTGTCTTTGCCAATCAGAGTACCGGTGGGATTGTTGGGGTTATCTATGAAAATCAGCCGGGTCCGTTCGGTAACCGCCGCACTGATAGCCTCGAGGTCATGGTGCATCTCCCGAAGGGGGATGACCACGTTTTCACCGCCGCGTACCTGGACAAACTTCTGGTACATGAGAAAGGAGGGGTGGCTGGTGACGACCGCATCGCCACTGCCGACAAAGGCCTTGACCAAGAACTCGATCACTTCGTTGGAGCCGTTGCCGAGCACGATCTCTTCCGGTGCTGAACCGATCCAGCGGGCCACAGCCTCGGCGAGGTAGTAGCTGGAGCCGTCAGGATAGCGATGGAGATTGTGCAGCATGGCGCCGATAGCCTGAACCGCCTTGGGAGATGGTCCCCAGGGATTCTCGTTGGAGGCCAATTTAATGGCGTTAGTGACCCCGTATTCCCGCTCCAGCTCATCCATGGGTTTGCCGGGGGGGTAGGGAACTATGGCTGCGATGTGTTGCGGGACAGGAAGTTGCATAATCAAACGATGACCGGTTTCTTTCCGGCAACGCCGGCACGTTGTTCCAGATTATAGGCCGCGCGCAAGAGGATCTCCTCATTGAAATGAGTGGCCTGGAGCTGCATACCGATCGGTAGGCCGTGGCTATTGAAGCCGCAGGGCACCGACATACCGGGGATGCCGGCAAGATTAGCAGAGAGAGTGAGGATATCGGAGAGATAGAGGGCCAGCGGGTCGTCTGCCTTGTCGCCTATTTTCCAGGCGGGAGTGGGGGTCACCGGTGAGACTATCAGGTCGCAGGAGGTAAAAGCCAAGGCAAAATCCTCTTTGATCAGGGTGCGCACCTGGGAGGCCTTTTTGTAAAAGGCGTCGTAGTAGCCCGACGAGAGGGCATAGGTGCCGATCAGAATGCGGCGCTTGACCTCGTCGCCGAAGCCGTGAGAACGCGAGCGATTGTACATCTCGATCAACGACTCTGCCGAGCGATCCCGGTAGCCGTAGCGGACCCCGTCGAAACGGGCCAGGTTGGAACTGGCTTCGGCCGGGGCGATCAGGTAATAAACAGCAACACAGTAATCAGTATGGGGCAGGGTGACCTCGACGATCTGGGCCCCGGCCTCCTTGAGCATGGCAATACCGTTGCGTACCGCCTGGTCAACCTCGGGATCAAGGCCTTGACCGAAATACTCCCGGGGAATTCCAATTGTTACCCCTTGCAGTCCGCTCTGGAGGGCGTCGGTGAAATCGGGAACCGGCAGCTTGATCGATGTCGAATCCAACGGGTCATGGCCGCTGATTGCGTTCATCATTAGGGCGCAATCACGCACATCCTTGGTCAGAGGGCCAACTTGGTCAAG
This sequence comes from uncultured delta proteobacterium, assembly GCA_963733595.1. Classification (GTDB taxonomy): domain Bacteria; phylum Desulfobacterota; class Desulfobulbia; order Desulfobulbales; family Desulfobulbaceae; genus Desulfobulbus. Next base: position 103,854 of record CAVTDN010000020.1, read on the forward strand.
CGAGGAGGCAAAGGCCACGAGGCCGTAGCGCGAAACCCTGCCGTAGGTGGGTTTCATGCCCACCGTACCGCAGAGCGATGCCGGTTGCCGGATTGAACCGCCGGTATCGGAACCAAGCGAGGCAAAACATTCGTCTGCTGCCACAGCAGCAGCAGAACCACCACTGGAACCACCGGCCACATAGCCCGGTCTCCAAGGGTTGTGCGGCACCTTGAAGGCGCAATTCTCACTGGTTGAACCCATGGCAAACTCATCCATGGCTAGTTTACCCAGGAGCACCGACCCGGCATTGTCCAGTTTGGTGACAACCGTGGCATCATAAGGCGCGATAAAATGTTCAAGAATCCTTGAGCCGCAGGTGGTGGGCATCGAGGTGGTGCACAGGACATCTTTAATGGCCAAAGGAATGCCACAGAGGGGGCTGGATTGACCTTTTTTTCTCTTGATGTCGGCCTGTTCTGCCTGCTTGAGCGCACCTTCACGATCCAGGGCCAGGTAGGCCTGCACCTTGGGTTCCACGGTGTCGATCCGAGCCAGAACCGATTCAGTGAGTACAACCGAACTCACCTCGCCGGCACCCAGCAACCGCGAAGCCTCATGTAGGGTCAATGAGTAGTGTTCCATGCTTAAATTCTGCTGAAAGGGAAAAAAAAGAGAAATTCCGAGAGTCAGCCTATGACTCTCGGAACCACAAAAGATTCGCCGTTCTGCTCGGGTCCATTGGCCAAGGCCCTTTCCCGTGGCAGAGACGAACGGATCTCGTCCTCACGAAAGGCGTTGGTCACCTGTTGTGTGTGGGTGGTGACGGCTACACCGGTGGTGTCCAACTCGTCGAGCTTGGCCACATAGGTAAGAATGGCGTCGAGCTGTCCGGTCATCCGGTCCACTTCGGTAGCGGTCAAATCAAGACGAGCCAGTTTGGCCACGTGTTGCACTTCTTCTCGGGTAATTTTCATGGCTGTACGAAAGGAAAAAACGAAGATGACAGGCTGTTGTCCCTAAAAAACAGCTACTGTTTATACAGTGAACGGGCGGAAAGAACAACCCCCGCAAAGATTTCGACCAGATCCGGGTCAAACTGGGCGCCGGCGCAGCGCCGGAGTTCGCCTACGGCCTCAGGTGTGGAAAGATTTTTTCGGTAATTGCGGCGGGACGTCATGGCATCATAACTGTCGGCAAGGGTGATGATCCGGGTCAGGGTGTCCAGTTCATTGCCGCCTATACCGTCTGGGTAACCGGAACCGTCCAATCGTTCATGGTGGTGGCGGATAATTTCACGTTCCCGCTCCATAAACGTTAGGGGTTCAATGATATTTGCCCCCACTTCCGGGTGTTTCTTGATCAGTTCCCACTCTTCCGGAGTCAAATTTCCGGGTTTCTGGATACAAGAGACATCGATGACCAGTTTGCCGATATCGTGAAACTGAGAGGCTCGACGAAGGACAACCATGTCCGCATTACTCAAAAAGGCTGCCTCACCCAAAAGAACCGCATATTCGGTTACCCTCCGGGTGTGCCCGGCAGTGTACCCGTCTTTTTCCTCCATAGCCGCCTGCAGGCTCGACATTATTTGGACAGTGGCGTTCTCTAAATGACTACTGTAGTGCCCAAGGAGGACATTTTTCTCGGCCAGCTCCTGTGTTTTTGCCAGAACCTCTGTCTCTAGATTTTTTTTATAGGTTTTTTCCTGTTGGAGAAAATGCCTTTTTTCCGCCGCCTGCTTAACCTTGACATGAAAAAGCTCTATGTCGGCAATAGGTTTGGTGAGAAAATCGTAGGCCCCAAGGTTGATGGCCTTGACTGCATAATCCATGGAACCCGCACCGGTGAGAAACAGAACCGGGATATCAACCTTTTGTTGGTTCAACCGCTTCAGGGTTTCGAATCCGTCCATGTCTGGCATATTGATGTCAAGGACAATGACGTCAAAATCATCCGAAACCTGGTCCAGCACCTGCCGCCCTGACTCTACGGCAACAACATCATGGTCGAACATATTGAGAATCTTCTGGATTGCAACCCGAACGAGGGTGTCATCATCTGCTATAAGAATCTTCGATCCCATAATCATTCAACGGTAAACATCTCAATAACCCCGCGGGAAACAACTGCGGTCCATCCACCAGACATCTTTCCCGACATACAGTTTCTCACAAATAAGAACTGAAAAAAAGTAATATTCTGCAATTCAATTGTTTGATCAAAGAGACCACGAACTTTTGACCCATTGCACGGCCTGGGCAACACTGGCGGAAGCGGTCTGGCCGACATGAAACCGCTGAAGATCCTGAGGTGACAGCCACACCGGGTGCTCAGTAGCCAGGGAAGCGCCGCACAGTTCGCTCAGGACAGCCCAAACCCCGTTGCGTATATTATCAAGATCATACCCGCCCTCCAGGGAGAACAACACCTTTCCCTGGCAACACTCTCCCGCCAATTCTACCAGAACCCTGGTCATATAAGCAATTCCCGCGGTTGTGACCCGCTGTGATCCGACCGGGTCTCCAGTCATAAGGTCAAAACCGCAGGAAACAAGGATGAGTTGAGGCCGATAAATCCGAGCAAGGGGCACATAGATCTCATTAAATATTCGTGCAAAATCTTCATCGCCATGGCCGGTGCTCAACGGTGTGTTTACAGTATACCCTCGACCTCGCCCTTCGCCGGATTCGGGCAGGGCTCCTGTTCCAGGATAGAACGGATACTGATGGCATGAGCAGTACAACACTTTTTCGCTGCGATAAAAACTCTTTTGCGTACCGTTGCCGTGATGCAGATCCCAATCGACGATCATGACCCGTCGCAGCCCCAGATGACGAATCGCCCATTTGGCTGCCACCGCGACATTATTAAACAGGCAGAACCCCATGGCCCGGTTGCGCTCGGCGTGGTGCCCCGGCGGCCGGACCAGGCAGAAGCCATTATCGATCTCCCCTCGATCGAGCCGCCTAATACCGTCGATAACCGCACCGGCAGCCATCAAGGCCGCCTCGTAGGATGCTGTCGAGGTCCTGGTGTCGGCATCGAGAAAAGTGGCAACACGGGTTGCTGTACCCGCTACCTCCTGCACCAGTTCGGGGCTGTGGTTGAGCTGGACCGCAGAGACGTTTGCCTTGGGAAAGGATGGAAAAACAAGCTGCGCCGCCACTTCATCCCTTTCCAATTCCAGGTAAAGGCCACGGAGCCGCTCCGCCGATTCCAAGTGGTCCCGTCCTGTATAGTGGGCCAGGAAAAGGGGGTGTTTATAGACCGCTGTTCTTCGCATCAAAAAATCTTGACCACATCAGAACTTCGTGTTCGGTGATGACCATATCCATTGGAACATCGTGGGGCATAGCCGGAATCCGGTCCACAAGCTGGCAGGAAAAGGACAAGCCGACCCGGAAAGCCTGAGGCGCTTCCTGGGCAAGAAAGCGATCGTAATACCCACCACCATAACCAAGCCGGTGGCCGCAACGATCAAAAACCGCACCGGGTATCACCGCGACTTCGAGAGATATCGGCGGCAAAATTCGACCCGGCGCCAAAGACGGCAGGGGTTCGGGGATTCCTTGGTATCCGGGAACAAGATCTTGAATTCTGTCGGTAATGACAACAGCCAGCATTTGAGATTGTTCCGGCTGGCTCATGGGCACACTGACCGTTTTTCCTTGACCCAGACAGCAATCAAGCAAAGCGGTGGTTTCGACTTCGCTTCGATAGTGGCAGTAGATGAAAAAAAACTGTTTTGCCGGAAAAAAAGGAAGGGCGATAAAGCGTTGATAAATCCGATGACTTCCGTTGACCCGTTCTAACAGGGACATTGCGTTACGCTGCGCGAGCAACTGTCGGCGCATCCGGTGGCGTTCGTCAGCCAGGTTATCGATCATGTGGTTATCTAATTGTCGTCGCGGAGAAAAAGAAAAAGGGCGGTATCTTTCGAATACCGCCCTTTCAACAATCTAAAAAAGGATCACATTGGCAGCAAGAGCTTGTTGGTATCCTCGTTCCAGGTAACCACTAGGTACCAGAGGGTACAGAAACCGACAATAAGAGCCATGGTGTAGCCGTATCCCATTACGTCGGGTAAGTAGACATAATTGCCTAGATACCCTTTCTCCTCGAATCTGTAGGCAGAAAACCAAGCAACCACCAACGAATTGGAAAGCGAGAAAAAGATCACGGCCACCCACAGCTTGATCTGCCCCTCACCGACGCGCCAAAGAGCGCCGGAACCGCAACCGCCGGCAAGCATGGCACCAAGTCCGAAAATAAATCCACCGACAACACCGCCCCAGCCAAAGGTGCCGCGCACATAGTTCATCGGATCCAGAACAGGATCACCGCCCAGGCGGGTTCCGACTCCATATTTAAGAACAGCGGCGCCTACTGCGACTATGACTATCGACAGGGCTACGGATTTGGCCATCTTGCAGTCACCGGTCATGTGCGGTTCACGGAAGCCCTGGATCATGCACCAGCGGCCACGCTGCATCGTGTAGCCAAGACCAGCGGCGATCAATAGGATACCAGATAACGATGTTATATATTGAACATATTTGTCACCATGGAAATTGGCGTAGTAATTCGCGCACCAAATGACTCCGACCAAACCAGCTATACCGAAAACCCATTGGATAGGATACGGAATTTCCAATGTCCAGGAGCCGCCGTCACCCCAACTAATGTGTTCCATTTCCTTGTAGATGAGCCAAAGGCCAAGAAGAACACCTGGTACCAGACCAATCCACATCGCAAAACCGTTGGCGGCAAGGTTACCGATAGCGTTGTACATGCCGCCAACATTGCAACCACCGGCTAGCGCTGCACCTATCCCCATCAAAATTCCGGCGATAATGGCTTTAACGTACTCCCGGATTGGGGGAAACCGGAAAGCAAATTGTCCACCGAGACAGGCGGAAATAAATGAACCGGCGATGAACCCCAGGCCAATGACCGAACCGGTGTTGAAAAGCATCGACTTGGTGAGGATTTTGTCGCCATCTTCGTTGACAAAACCGACGAGTTCTGCCAGGTCACCGTTAAACACGCCAGCCTGCCAGAGCATCCAGTCGCCCCAGTTACGAATTGCTCCAACCGCACCCCAGGGTCGCCACCAGGCCATAATAAGAATACTCAGCAGGGCGACAATGACACCGGTCATGATCGGGTTCCATTCCTCCTGGCAGAGCACTTTGTATAAATGTTTAATTTTTTGCCAAAAAACCTTGATGTCTTCCATCTTCTTCAACTGCCTCCTTTTCCCAGTAAATGATAATGAATGCCAAATCGAACATCTTAAAATTAGGCTAAATTTAATATAAACCGGCAAAAATACCGTTGCCTATAACTTTTGTCAATAAAAGCAACCGCCCCAAGTAGGGGCGTTTTATTTCTTCTTGATTTTCCTTATTCCACAGCAAGGTATTCTTTTTCACGCGACATTTTTTAGCTGTTGGTTTCTATCTTGACAACCAAGCTATTTATCTATAATCTAAACCGTCTTTTTTTCATGTATAAAAAGGTCTTTTAACAAAAGTATCTTCTTAAGGAGAACACAAATGAGTGACGTAAAAGTAGCACCTGAAGGTCTGGCTGTCGCGGCGGTTCTGGATGCAAGAGGATTGAGCTGTCCCATGCCTCTTCTCCGCACCAAAAAGGAGATCGGCAAGATCAGCGCCGGTCAAATTCTGCATATTCAGGGTACCGACCCAGGGTCCAGAAACGATATTCCGGGCTGGTGCGAACGTGCAGGCCACGAATATCTCGGTGAGAAAGAAGAGTCTGGTTACATTAGCTTTTTTATCAAAAAAGGATGATCATACCAACTTCACAATCCTTTTGAGGAGGAAAAAAGCCAATGTCTGCTGATCCAAACAAACTTGGAATTTTCGTTACAACGCCCCAACACATGCGCCACATTCTTGGAATTACCAAGGCCGCTGTGCGCGCCGGCAAAAAGGTGATGGTTTTCTTCACATTTAAATCAATTCACCTGACTAAAAATCCTCTCTTTTACGAGCTGACCCAACTCTGCGCCGTTGAAGATGTAGCAATCTGTGCCGACAGTTATATCTGCGAAGGATTTGACAATGTCAATGACATCCCCCGTGGGTTGATCGACAAACAAATGCGAACCCAGGCTTTTCACGGCGCCATTCTTGATGAATGCGCGAAGTATATTGTCATGTAAGGAGAGACGGAAATGGAATCATTGAAAGTTTATATACTGATAGCCAACCGTGTATACAATGACGGTATACGTTCTGGTTTAGGTCTTGCTGTTGAAAATCATTATGCTTTTCCGGTCATAATGAATGGTGAATTTCCCCGTATGTCTAACTACATGGCTGAAAATATAGCCTGGATTTCAGACATGGAAGGACAGGTTTTCAGCTGCGGTGCAGATGCTCCCACCGATCTTCCGGAGGGAACCGAAATAGCCAATATTTCTTTGGAAGAGCTTGGCGAACAAATGAGAGAAGCCGACTTCATTATTCCTTATGGTCTTCCCAAACAGTCTCACGAGCCTCCTGGTGCTTGTAGCGAATAATAAGAGAATAGGAATGGTGATAAAATGAAAATATTGCAGGTATACAGATCAGAACCATCTGAGGATGTGCAAAAACTGGTTGAAATTCTCAATCGTGATCGCACAGCAGACGAATTCAAGCTCTACATAGGTGAGCCGAATTACGATACCTTGGTGCAGAAAATTTTCGCCAACGATAAGACCGTTTGCTGGTGGTAAAAATTTTTTTTCGCTCGTCCTGGAGTTGTTTACCCTGTCATTTTAGAATGACAGGGTTTTTTTATGGATTTCATCCCTATGCACGAATTCTCTTCATTATAAAATCGTGAAAGAATGGTCTAAATTTCCTTATTTTTATGTTCTCCCGGGAAGGGTGCACCCTGTTGGTGAGTAGAACAACTATTATATTCTGCTCAGGATCAATCCAAAATGAGGTGCCCGTAAAACCCAAATGACCCACACTTTGCGGGGTAAAAAAAGATCCACAGCTTGATAAGCCTGGCGTTGGCGAGTCAAAACCAAGTCGCCAGCTTTGCCTTGAGTCCTTCCAATTAAGTGCATGCCGGATGAGATCATTGGAAAAAGCAGGATGAATATCCCTATCCTGCCAGCAATCGAGCAGACATTCGCACAAGCACAAGACACCCTCAGCTGTGCCGAACAAACCAGCATGACCAGCTACCCCGCCCATAAGCCAGGAATGTTCGTCATGAACTTCGCCCTGCATTATTTTTTTCCGCCAGGGGCAGTCCTCAGTTGCGGCTATGGTGCTTTTCTCTTTTTGCAAAGTACCCTCTAAGGGCATAAAGTGGATTTTATCCGCAAGGCCCAAAGGTTCGGTTATTTGTTTTTTGAACAGTTGATCGAGTGATAATTTTTCTATTTTTTCGAGAAAAGAGCCCAATAAAATAAAACCTAGATCACTATATATACAAGTTGTTCCGGTTAAATATTCCAAAGGTTCATTTTTTATATTGCAAATTATTTGAATGGCAGTTTCTTGAGAAGGTTTGGGTAAAAATTTTAAATAATATGGTTTATATGCGGGTAAACCTGATGCGTGGTGAAGAATATTCTCAATAGTTATCCTTTTTTTTTCTGGTGGAAGTCTATCCAACAAAGAATGGCAGGTATCATTCCAATGCACTCTCCCAGCGTAGACCAGATGAAGAGTGCATAAAGTTGTGCACAGTGGTTTAGTCAACGAGGCTAAATCAAACAATGTTCCTGCTTCCACCGGTACCCCAGCTACGTCATATCTGGTCATTCCTCCACTGAAAACATCCCCTATAACGAACCTTTTTTTTTACGATGCTTACAGCAGCCGAAACCCCAGAATACACTCCCGATATCAGTCCCCTCTCGCAGGCCTCCTTAATCACAATATTTAATTGATTTTTCATTATTTTATAAGTTTTTTAACAAAAAAATTAGATTGATATTTCAGCCATTTTCGAGTATTTTTTTTTAGTTTTTCAACGTGTTGATAAATTTGTTTAAAAGGTGGGGGAAGTGTTATTGAAAAGAAATAAATTTTTATATTTTCTTTTTATCAAGTATTGCCAAGTCAACCACTAATATTTTTTTAAACATATAAATTATTTAAAATACAACAAGTTGTGAATCTATTAAACATACTCACACTGTTAACACCAACAACAATATTCTCTATAAAAAGGTAATTATTATGGCCTTCCAATTTAATATGGGCAGAGACGATTTTCTTCGGGCTATAGGTGCTCAACAGAACATAACCAATAAAAAAGGAACGTTGGCTATTTTGGCGAATGTCTTGCTCGAAGTGAAGCCAAATCAGGTTGTCTTAACCGGTACAGATTTAGAGATAGGACTGAAACAAACTATCCCGGCTGAGGTTCTGGAAACCGGAACATTAACTTTGCCAGCAAAAAAGCTGTTTGAAGTGGCTCGTGAATCAGGCTCTTCTTCCCTTTCCTTCAAAGAACTCGATAATAACTGGGTTGAAATTACCGCAGGTTCAAGCGTTTATCGTTTAGCTGGAATGGTAGCGGACGAATTTCCACAGTTTCCAGATTATGACGAACAAAACATGATCCAGATCGAGAGTGCCGTTATAGCTGATTTGGTCGATAAAACAGTGTTTTCCATAGCCATGGATAAGGAAAACATGTTCACGTTGACAGCGGCATTGCTGCAGAAGGTGAAAATAGGCGATAAACTCTATTTAAAAATGATTACCTCCGATGGTCATAGATTGACTATTATGAGCAGAGAGGTCGAGGCCAATCTTGATAATTTGAACATGAATTTAACAACCTTAATTCCTCGAAGAGGTGTGCAAGAAATTAGAAAATTTTGTGAAAATAAAAATTTATTTTTAATTGGCATTGAAGAAAAAAAGGCTGTTTTTAAAAGTGAAGGCTCTCTGCTTGTTATTCGATTGATGGAAGGAGATTTTCCTGATTTTCAAGGACTTCTTAATGTCTTATCAAAAGATAACTCAATCAACATAGATAGACTTCGTTTTCTTGAGGGATTAAAAAGAATAAATCTTTTCACAGAAGATCTATTTCATGCAATTAAAATTGACATTCAAAAAAACAATATAGTTTTAACTTCACAAAATGCTGATTTTGGTTCAGCAAAAGATGAATTTATAGTTGATTATTCTGGAGAAAATTTATCTTTAGGTTTCAACTGTAGATATTTTATTGAAAGTCTTCAAGTTATGGAAGGAAACATTATTACAGCAAGTATTAATAATCAGGAAAGTCCATGTATGATTACTTCGGATGAAGATGCAGGATTTATGAGTGTTATAATGCCAATGAAAATTTAAAAAAATAGATTTAATAAAATAAATTATTTCATTATTAATAATTTTAATTAATTTATAAGTAAAAAGGATAAAAGTGACTGACAAAATTGATACATCCTATGGTGCAGAACAAATAAAGGTTCTTGATGGACTAGAAGCTGTCCGTAAAAGACCCTCCATGTATATTGGCAATACAGCATCGGAAGGTCTGCATCATCTCATTTATGAAGTGGTCGACAACTCCATAGATGAAGCTTTAGCTGGTTATTGTAACACTATAAATATAACAATCCATGAAGATAACTCGGTAACAGTGGAGGACAACGGTCGCGGTATTCCAGTGGATAAACATCCTACAGAGCAGATGTCTGCGCTGGAATTGGTCATGACCACCTTGCATGCGGGAGGAAAGTTTGATCATTCCACCTATAAGGTGTCTGGCGGGTTGCACGGTGTTGGCGTTTCAGTGGTAAATGCTTTAAGCCTTCGCACTGTGGCCGAGGTAAGGCGAAACGGCAATGTTTACAGACAAATTTATGAATACGGCACTCGCGTCAGCGATCTCGAGGTGATTGGAGTCAGCGAGCAGACCGGCACCACTATATTTTTCAAGCCTGATCCGGATATTTTCACAGAAACACTGGAGTTTCAGTATGAAATTGTGAAAACAAGGATGAGGGAACTGGCCTTTCTGAACAAAAACATCCGCATTACGCTCAAAGACGAACGGGATGGCGCCGAAGACACCTTTTATTTTGACGGCGGCATTGTTTCCTATGTCGAATACCTCAACCGCAATCGGACTTGTGTGCATTCTCATCCCATCCTTATTTCGGGCGAGCGGGATAATGTTCAAGTTGACATTTGTTTTCAGTATTTTGATGGGTATTCGGAACGATTATTTTCTTTCGTTAACAATATAAACACAAGGGAAGGTGGATCTCATGTTGCCGGATTCAGAGCATCCCTGACCAAATGCATCAACCGTTATGCCAGCGACGATCTGGTTCCCAAGCATCTCAAGGAAAAAATGGGGGGGGATGATGTCCGCGAGGGGCTGACCTGTGTTATCTCTGTTCGGGTGCCCAACCCCCAGTTTGAAGGCCAGACCAAAACAAAATTGGGCAACTCGGAAGTTAAATCTATTGTTGAATCCCTCTGTAACGAAAAACTGGCGGCGTATTTAGAGCAAAATCCGGCGGTCGCCCGGAGCATCTTAAGCAAGGCGGTAGAAGCGGCGCGCGCTCGTGACGCCGCTCGGAAGGCCCGGGATTTATCGCGAAAAAAAGGCAATCTTTCTGTGATGATGGCAGGAAAACTCGCTGAATGTCAAAGTAAGGATCCGGCCCAAAGGGAACTGTTTATTGTCGAGGGCGATTCCGCCGGCGGTTCGGCCAAACAAGGCCGGGACCGTGTCCATTCAGGCCATTTTGCCGCTGCGCGGTAAAATCATGAATGTGGAGAAAGCCCGCTTTGATAAGATTTTGGGTTCCGAGGAGATCAAACAACTGGTGGCTTCTTTAGGAACAGGGATAGGCAGCGAGGAGTTTGAACTGAGTAAGCTTCGTTACCACAAGGTCATCATCATGACTGATGCCGATGTCGATGGCGCGCATATCCGAACACTATTGCTCACCTTTTTTTATCGGCAAATGCTGCCGCTCATCGAGAATGGCCATGTTTACATTGGTCAACCACCGCTCTATCGATTGGGAAGAGGTAAAAAAGAGCAATATTTTCTCAATGATGAGGCACTGAACACCTACCTTTATTCTCAAGCCAGTCAGTTGATGCGCATCCAGACAGATCTGGATGTGGTTATAACCGAGGGGGATATGGTGGGTGTCCTGCGTAAACTATCAGCTTTTGAAAGAGTCCTGGCCTTCCTGGAAAGGTTAAATATCTCTGAGCCATTGGCCCTCTTTTTACTTGAAAACGATGTCCATTCCGCCCGGCAGTTCGAAGATAAGGCCTTTGTCGACACTTTGATTGACCAATTGACCAACCTGGGAGCAAAAATAGGAGCTGTTCGTTCCTGTTCCTGGCGTCCAGCCTGTTTTGAATGTGAAATCATCTTCCAGGGACAAGGACATATGGCGGCCATTCTGGGGCCGAATATTCCCCTGATCAACGAGTATCGTCACGCCCTTGAACTCTACAAAACCATTAAACCCTACCTGGCGGTTACTTTCAGTGTAACACGGACGGCAACCAGTGGGCAGGAAGTGGTGTTAACAGCGGAAAATTGGCACAGGTTGATTGAACTGGTCCGTGAAGAAACCTTCAAAGGCAGCCATTTGCAGCGGTATAAGGGTTTAGGTGAGATGAACCCCGAGCAATTGTGGGACACCACCATGAACCCGGCCAACCGAATGTTGGTCCAGGTCAAGATCGATAATGTTGAAATGACAGATGATATATTCACGACGCTCATGGGAGACAAGGTCGAACCCCGGCGGGAATTTATTCAGAATCACGCTCTCGAGGTTGCGGATCTCGACATTTAAAACTGTACATGCGTTTATCTCCCTCTAAGCCAGAGTCTATCAGGAATTTATAATGACGGAACATGCAGTAGAAAGTGGTCAACAACCCACTATAGCCATCTCCAAAGAGTTGCGGAAATCTTATCTGGATTACGCCATGTCGGTCATCATCGGCAGGGCGTTGCCCGATGTTCGCGATGGTTTAAAGCCGGTGCATCGCCGTACCCTCTTTGCCATGCGCGAGCTCGGCAACACCTATAACCGGCCATACATCAAATCGGCGCGGATTGTCGGTGATGTCATTGGTAAGTATCATCCCCACGGCGATACAGCCGCCTACGACACCCTGGTTCGCATGGCCCAAAGTTTTTCGATGCGCTATCCCCTGGTGGACGGCCAGGGCAACTTTGGTTCCATGGACGGCGATTCAGCCGCAGCCATGCGATACACCGAAGCACGCATGACCAAGCTTGACCAGGAGTTGGTCGCAGATCTCGAGAAAGAAACGGTCGACTTCGTCCCCAACTATGATAACTCTTTGCAAGAACCTTCTGTTCTTCCTTCCAAGATCCCCAATATCCTCATTAACGGTTCGGAGGGTATTGCGGTTGGCATGGCCACCAAGATACCCCCTCACAACCTGACCGAGGTAATCAATGGCTTGCTGGCTCTGGTAGATAACCCCGAGATAACGGTCCACCAATTGATGGAGATCATCACAGGACCGGATTTTCCCACCGGTGGCTTTATTTGCGGTCGGGCAGGGATTCGCGAAGCTTATGAAACCGGTCGCGGGGTGATTATCATGCGCTCCAAGACCCATATTGAGCAGCGCGGAAATCACGGAGAATCTATCATTATAACGGAAGTACCTTTTCAGCAGAACAAAGCGTCCCTGGTAGAAAAAATAGCCCTGCTGGTGAAAGAGAAGCGGGTCACCTCGATAGCTGAAATTCGGGATGAATCGGACCGGCACGGTGTGCGCGTGGTCCTGGATCTGCGCAAGGATGAGATCCCGGAAATCGTGATTAATCAGTTGTACAAGATGACCCCGCTGCAGAAGAGTTTTGGTATCATTCTCCTCTGCATCGTCAATAACAAGCCGGAAGTGCTGAATATAAAACAGATTTTACAGCATTTTCTCGTTCATCGAAAAACGGTGATATACCGGCGGACCGCTTTCGAGCTGCGCAAGGCCGAAGAAAGGGCTCATATTCTCGAGGGGTTAAAGATTGCTATTACCAACTTGGACGAGGTGGTCGAACTCATCAAGGGATCGGCCAACCCTGCTGTAGCCAAAGAGGGGTTGATGTTGCGGTTTGAGCTCTCTGAGATTCAGGCTCAAACCATTCTTGATATGCGCCTGCAGCGCCTCACCGGTTTGGAGCGCGACAAAATAGTCAGTGATTACAATGAAATTATTGAAAAAATCAACTGGTTAAAGCAGGTGCTCGGGGATGACCACCTGGTGATGCAGATCATTCGTGAGGAATTTAACAAGATCCTCGAGGAATACGGTGACGGCCGCCGCACCGAAATCATCGACGCGCCGGATGAGATATTGCCCGAGGATATGATTACGCCCGAGGAGATGGTGGTTACTGTTTCCCATTCCGGATACATCAAACGCAATCCTATTAATTTGTATAGGGCGCAACGAAGGGGTGGCAAAGGGATCAAGGGCATGGTGACCCTTGATGACGATTTTGTTGTCAATCTCTATACCGCCTCCTCGCTCGACACCTTTCTTTTCTTCACCAACAAAGGGCGGGTTTTCTGGCGCAAGGTCTACGAATTGCCGCTTGCTGGCCGAACTGCACGCGGTAAAGCGATCGTCAACCTATTGGAACTGGGGGAAGGTGAGAAGGTGGCGGCTATCTTACCGGTGGCCGATCTCGCCAACATGGATAACAGTGTTTCAGTGCTCACTGTTACAAAACTGGGTCGGGTGAAGAAAACATTTATTTCCGAGTACAAACGCCCCCTGCGCAAAGGAAAGTTCGGCTTGACCATCCGCGACGACGACGAAATTCTCTCTGCAGCCATTACTTCAGGCGAGGATGAGGTCATCCTGGTCACTAAAAAGGGGTTATCTATCCATTTTCACGAAAACAATGTCCGTGCCATGGGGCGGTTGGCTGCCGGTGTCAAGGGGATTAGCTTGGGTGAGGATGATGAAGTCGTGGGGGTTGCTGTCTTACAGAGCAACGACTCAATCCTCACGGTCACGGAAAATGGGTACGGCAAGCGCACCGCTGTCGCTGAGTATCCGCTGCAAAACCGGGGCGGCAAAGGGGTGTTCGCTATCAAGACCAGTGAACGCAACGGCTATGTCGTCGGTGTGCAACCTGTGGTCGATGAGGATCAAGTGATGCTTATCGCCAATTCCGGCAAGATCATTCGCATGCCGATGGATACGGTCCGCATCATTGGCCGCAACACCCAGGGTGTCTGCCTGATCAATCTGGAGGAGGGGGAGTTTGTCGTCGATATGTCTATGCTTGCGCGGGAAGAGGGGGGAGACGATGGGGATGAAAGTTTTGAGGAAATGAATGAAGATTAACAAAATAGCGATGATAGGGGCTGGGAGTTGGGGAACGTCCTTAGCTTTACTTTTGGCGCGCAAGGGATACCCTGTCGCACTCTGGGACAGGGATACTGAACATGTCGAGCAACTGACCAGAGATCGGGAAAATAAACGATATCAACCCGGACACAGTTTTCCCGATGTTCTAACGGTTAGCGGCAAACTCACACGATGCGCTCCTTGGTGCAAATTGTGTGGTGATGGTGGTTCCGTCCCACGGATACAGGGAGGTCTACCGCCAGGTTTATCCTCTTCTGCCGGAAGGCGGTTTGGTTGTATCAGCTGTTAAGGGTGTGGAGATCGACAGCGGTATGACCATGACCGCCATTATGCGGGCAGAGGGCCGTCATCCCCAAAAGATGCATCTGGGCGTATTAAGCGGTCCCAGTTTTGCTGAAGAGGTGGCCAATTGTCAACCGACTGCGGTGACCGTCGCTTTCTCTGATCCGGAAGCAGCTCTGACTGTGCAACATCTGTTCTCCACCGACTACTTTCCGGGTCTACTCCTCAAACGATGTCATTGGTCTTGAGATCAGTGCCGCCATGAAAAATGTGATAGCCATAGCCGCCGGTATCTGCGATGGCCTTAAATACGGCCTTAATACACGTGCAGCCTTGATAACCCGCGGGTTGGCGGAAATCACCCGATTAGGCGTGGCCCTGGGGGGTGAACCGCAGACCTTTGCCGGCCTAGGCGGTTTAGGGGATCTTGTTTTGACCTGCACCGGCAACTTGAGCCGGAATCGTACCGTTGGTTTGAAATTAGGGTCGGGTTTAACCCTGGAGCAAGCCCTTAGTGAGATGAAAATGGTGGCGGAAGGTGTTAAAACAACAAAATCCTGCTACAAATTAGCCGCCGAATTGAAGGTGGAAATGCCGATTCTGGAACAGGTATACCAGGTTCTTTACCAAGATAAACGGTGCGAGGACGCGGTAAGTGAATTATTCCAGCGAGACTTAAAGCAAGAAGTGGAAGTCATGGTTCGTTGAGCAGGGTTGCGTCAAAGCTCTCATTTTTATGGGGGCATGAGAGGAGGATTCAATGTGTCGACGGATAACAACAGTGACTTCGTGTTGTCGTCGATTTCTCGTTTAGTTAATTCCATTGGGGGCGGAAATGAAGAAATGGGAGTGTACAGTCTGCGGCTATATTCATGAAGGCGAGGAGCCTCCTGACGAATGTCCGGTTTGTTCTGCCGATAAGAGCATGTTTGTCGAGGTGATCGAACAGGGCCAGCCTCCCCCTGGACTGGCCGCTCAACAACAGGTGCCATCAGCGGCCAAGCCCACTTTCTTGACCACCGCGTACACCTTAGCCTCTGAGCAGATCCTCAAACATCACCTCCATCCGATTATGGTTCACACACCCAACGGTATTTTGCCGATGGCCCTCCTTTTTTTATTCATCACCGCCTTTCTAGGCCTTCCTCTCTATGAAACCGCCGCTTTCTACAGTTTTGTGTTTGTCCTGATTGCGATGCCGGTTGTTTTGTTCACCGGATACGAGGTGTGGCAAAAGCGCTATCGAGGCGCCATGACCACTATATTTAAAATCAAAATCGGCGCCTCAATTGTTACGGTCATTCTTCTTCTCACTCTTATCATTTGGCGGGTAATTCAGCCAGATATCATAACTACCCCCTCCAATGGAAGGTGGGTTTTCCTCTTTCTTTCTTTGGTTTTGGTCGGAGCGGTCGGCGGAGCGGGCCACATGGGCGGGAAATTGGTGTTTGGCAATCGAAAGAATTGACAAATCATCTGGCTGGTGTTTTTGATTGGTTTTGATTCCTGATTAACCTTCTTAATTCTATTCTTATCCAGTGTGTTTTGAGTTTTTTCTGCTGCGCCTAGGGTTAAAATAAATCAACTTGTTGCGGATGGGGAAAACTTGGAGAAAATTGAACAACAACCAAAATGGAGAAAAATGATGGCAACAACAAAAGATAATTTAAAAGATGCGTTTGCCGGGGAAAGCCAAGCCAATCAAAAATATCGTGCTTTCGCTAAAAAGGCGGAGAAAGAAGGCTTTGTCAACATCGCCAAACTGTTTAAAACAACAGCTGAAGCTGAGCGCATCCACGCCGAAGGACACCTCAAGGCGCTGGATATGATAGCCTCTACGGCAGATAACCTTCAGGCCGCCATTGATGGCGAAACTTATGAGTTTACCGAAATGTATCCGCCAATGGTTGAACTGGCGGTTGCTGACGGCCACAAAGCGAAAACCATGTTCAAGTTTGCAGTCGATGCAGAAGCTGTCCATGCAAAAATTTATAAACAAGCCCTTGAGGCGGTTAAGAAGGGGGTTGACCTTGATGTGAGCGAATTTTATCTGTGTCCAGTTTGCGGATATATTGAACTGGGATCAGCTCCGGAGAAGTGCCCTGTCTGTGGAGCGAAACAATCGATTTTTGAATTGGTCGCATAATCAAACAATACACAGGGGCGATTTAATGGTTTTCGACGTATTTCGTTCTTGAGCAGCAGCTCAACAGGAAAACTCCTGGTTGGGCTAGAGGCTAGGAACAAATACAGCCCCGCAGTGTGTTTAACACTGCGGGGCTGTTGCATTTTGGATCTGTAGCAAACAGGGTAGAGTAAGTAACCACCGGTGCGAGCGTTTTTCTTGCTCATCCGAGCAATTACCGCACGCTCTTTTCAAGGACATTCCGGTTATTTTTTATTTGACACACGGAAAAAAGTTTTGTAACACAAGCTGGTGATACCGAAGTGCAGTTTGTGTTATTGTTTTCCTTCCGCACTCTCGTTCAGACAGCGGGACAAAAAGCTACGGACATTGTCAAAGGAGACAACGCATGCATATGGCTGACGCGCTTGTTTCACCCGCCGTGGGTTGCACACTATAGGCGGTCACCGCCGTCACTATCGCTTTCTGCTCTAAAAAAGTCAGCAGGACCTGGGTGACCGGAAAATCCCCCTGATGGGGGTGCTTCGCGCTTTTATCTTTGCCGCTCAGATGATCGGCTTTACTATTCGGGCCACAGGTTCCTCCGATCATCTTGGCGGGGGCATGATCCTGGCCACCCTGCTTGGCCCTTATGCGGCCTTCCTGGCTATTGCCTCGTTGCTCACAGTACAGGCTCTTTTCTTTGCCGATGGCGGGCTTGCTTGCTCTCGGACTGGTTGAAGGTCTGGTCAGCACCACCACGGTTTCTTTTGTCTGGAAGGCCAGCGGAGACACTTGAGTATTCTCCGCTACCCTTCACGCCCACAGGGGGAGCTTGTCCATCACAAAGGCACTGATAGGCCTTGGTATGGCTGCAGGTATTACCGGAGGGGCAAGTTCCTGGTTTGCCTCATTGTTCCCTGATAGGTTGGAATGGTCGATTGAAAAATATCCGGCCATGAAAAACTGCAAGCGCCTGAAGTGGGGATTCATCCTTTTCTTGCCGGTTATCAGGAAAAAACAGCTTTCCTGTCTGACTATTTTTTCCAGACCAACGAACACGAACCAGCTGCTCAGAAAAAAAGGAGCCAGCCTGGCCGTCTGGGGATACCGGCACGACGGTTTCAGGTTTGGTCGGCGGCTGCCTGACGCTGATTATGGCTCTCGCGATCGGATTTTTGTTCAGGAAACGCAGCCAGATCATGTAGTCAGAGCGTATCTGACAGCCGCAATCTCCCAGCAGCGATGGTATCCTGCCACCGCTGTTTTTTTTCGATAATTGTCCGGGGCAGGAGTCTCTCATGGCCAACATCGAATCCGCTTTCATTGATCTGGGCTATCTCGATACACTAGCCACCAGGGATTCGGCCATTCACCGGCTTGATCCCCGGGTCAAAAGTACTGACAACGGCGCTGTTTGTGATCTGCATAGTTTCCTACGATAAATACGTTCTTTCCGCGCTGCTGCCTTTTGTGCTGTTCCTGACTCTGGTCATGGGGCTTGGTGGCGTTCCGGCTCATTTTATCCTGAAAAAACTGGTGCTGGTTTCCCCCTTTGCCATTCTGCTCGGCATGTTTAATCCATTTTTTGACCAGCAGCCTCTCGTGTCTCTCGGCCCCATCGCGATATCCGGTGGCTGGCTGTCGTTTCTTTCCATTCTGCTGCGCTTCTGCCTGACCGTCGGCGCCATGCTGCTCCTGATTGCCACTACCGGTTTCAATGCCGTCTGTATGGCTCTGGAAAAGATGGGCATGCCCAAAATCTTCGCGGTTCAGTTGCTGCTGCTCTACCGCTATATTTTCGTGCTGATGAATGAAGGTCAGCGGATGTACCGGGCAAGGTCGCTGCGCTCGTTTCAGGGACGCGGCACCGATATGAAGACCTTGGGCCATCTGATTGGCGGACTGCTTTTGCGCACCCTCGATCGAGGTCAGCGCATCCATCTCGCCATGCTCTGCCGTGGTTTCGACGGTACGATCCGCATCAGGCGCATCCCTCGGTTGACAGCCCGGGATGTTGTGCTTTTCTTCCTCTCCAGCCTCATCCTCATCGGCATGCGCTGCTCCGATCTCCCGATGCTGCTGGGCCGGTTTCTCACAGGATTTCTCTCATGAGCCACCATATAGTCGACGTTCAAGATTTGACGTATACCTATCCGGACGGTACAGCTGCTGTTCGCGGAATATCCTTCCGGATTCATCATGGCGAATCGGTGGCGGTGGTCGGCGCCAACGGGGCGGGCAAATCGACCCTGCTACTGCATTTGAACGGCTATCTTACCCCCCAGAGCGGGACGGTACGAATCGGCGATTTTCCACTAACCCGGGAAACATTGAAAGATATTCGCCGAACGGTTGGTATGATCTTCCAGGACCCTGATGATCAGTTGTTCATGCCGACGGTCTATGAAGATGTTGCCTTCGGCCCGCTGAATCTAGGGCTTCCCTTGGATGAAGTCGAACAGCGGGTGCACAAGGCCTTGCTGCGTGTCGGGGTGGAACATCTTCGGGAACGCCCCCCTTATAAACTCTCCGGCGGCGAAAAACGGGCGGTTTCCATCGCCACCGTGCTTGCCATGTCTCCCGACATCCTGGTTATGGATGAACCCTCATCGAATCTTGATCCGCGTGCCCGCCGGGTTCTGATCGAATTGCTGGCAGGTTTTCACCACACCAAGATCATCGCCACCCATGATCTCGATATGGTGCTCGATCTTTGTCAAAGAACCATTGTCCTCCGAGAAGGCCGAATTATAACGGACGGTCCGACCAGCGAAATATTCCGGAACGACCGGCTTCTCGATGAATGCCACCTCGAAAAACCATTACGCATGCAGGCCTGTCCCGTGTGCAGCAGCAAGCCGGTCTGACTTGACAACTGATGCCATTTAAAGTCTGCGAGCATCCACCGAGAGGTTGAGGCCTGTGGCCGCAACAGGTGAAGGGGCGGAAGGATTGAGCAATCCCCTTTGGTACTCAGGAAGAGTGCCGGCAACCCGGTCCGAGCAGCCGGCTGTTGCCGTCCGGCCCCGGCAGGACCTGGATGCGGATATCGATGCGATCTTTCAGCATCGGCACGTGGGAGATGATACCGATCAGTTTGCCGTCCTGCTGCAGTTCGGCCAGGGTCTGCAGAGCCGTGTCCAGGGCCTCCTCGTCCAAGGTGCCGAAACCCTCGTCAAGGAAAAGGGAATCGACCCGGACATTGTGGCTGGCCATGGCAGACAGGCCCAGAGACAGGGCCAAGCTGACAAGAAAGCTCTCTCCGCCCGAGAGGTTGCGGGTCGAACGGGTCTCGCCGGCCTGATAGTTGTCGATTACCTGCAGGGCCAAGGGCTCCCGGGGATCGCGCAGGAGGATGTAGCGGTCATTCATCTTGCGTAATTGCCGGTTTGCGTGGCTGATCATGGCGTCAAAGGTCAGTCCCTGGGCAAAGATCCGGAATTTTTTGCCGTCGGCCGAGCCGATCAGTTGATGCAGCACCTCCCAGCGTCCAAGTTCCCGCTGCTGGGCGGTTAGAGCCAGTCCTTGCTCCTCAAACTGTTTTTTTTTCTGGTTGTTGGCGGCCAGTCGTTCCCGGTCGGCACCGATGCGTTGCTGCAGGGCCTCAAGTTCCCGATTGAATGCCTGCTGTTCTTCAAGGAGTTCAACCTGGTCTTTTTGACCTTGATGACGTTCCTCCTCCTGCCCCAGGGCGGCAATCTGCTCTGCTTTGCGGGCGGCAAGTACTGTCTGCTCCCTGTCCAACCCCTCCTTCAAACGACCGAGTTCAACCAATTCCTCCGGCGGTAGCAGGGATTGGCAATAGGCGGTGAGGCTATCGAATCCGGCTTCAGCCAGACGGACAAGCAGGGCTTCTTCTTCTTGCTCGCTTTCCGGCAGAAGGCACTCAAGTTCCTCGGCAGCAATCCGCACCTGTTCGTTCAGGCTGTGTATCTCCCTGTCTAAAGCGGCCAGGTGATTGCGAATCGCCACCTCCTGTGCCTCCGTCTGCTGCACCTGATATTTCAGTTTTTGCTCCTCCACATCGGGGTGACGATCACCAAACAGTCTCAGGCGTTCCTCCTGCAACCCGGCTTCTTCGCGTGTCAGGATCTCGAGGTCTGACGACTGCTGGACCAGGGGGTTCTCCATGGTGGTCAGAAGCAGGTCCAGATTGTCCTGTTCCGCCTGAAGGCGGCCCTGTTGCTCAAGCCCTTTCTCCCAATGCTGCTGCTGTTCTTTCCAGACCCGTTGCCGGGCCTCCAGTTGGGCCAGAAGCAGACCAGCCTGACCCGGCGGGCATTCGCTGATGCGCAGGGGCTGCAAGTGTTCGAGGAGGTCGGAGCGGCTTCTGTCAACCCGAACATGCTCCTCCCGGACCTGTTCTTCGAGCCGGTGCATTTCTTTGTCGATGGTTTCGCGAGCATGAAGGGCCGCCTGTACCTGCGAAAGGAGAGCGGCGTGGTGGGCCGAAGCATGTTCGGTTTGGTTGTAAGCTGCCTGCAGCTCGCTCTCCAGTTCGTCAATCGCCTTGACACGAAGGCGCACAGCCTCGACCTGCTGCTTTTCCTGCTTCAGCAGCCCGAGCAACAGGGTGAACTGATCCGGGGCAGCCTCAACGTCCAAAGACGCCAGCAGCGGCAGCAGCTGTTGTGTCAGTTCAGCCCATTGCTGCTGCCCGTTGTCGATGGCTCGTCCTGAGTGTTCGATATCCTTGGTCAAAGCAACCAGCGCTTCCCGTCTCTCGGCGATTGGCGCCTGCATCCTTTCCCAATCGGCTCTCGCCCGGCCAAGGGCTACCTCAGCATCGTCGATCAACGGCCGCTCATCGGCCCAGGGATGCTGGACTGCGCCGCACAAAGGACAGGGGGCGCCATCTATGAGGCGGCGGCGCTCATCCTCATAACTGTGGATGCGCAGTGCCAACCGGTGGTTGTGTTCACTTTGGGTAACCAGTTGCTTCTGGACCTGCAGTTGTTCCTCCAGAACAAGGAGTTCGCTCAATCGTTGCTGTTCCCGGGTCTGCAGATCCTGCAATACACGTCCTTGTGCTGCCTGCTCCTTCTCTAGAATCCTTTGTCGGCCCAGGAGTTCGCTGGTTTTTTCCAGTTGCCGGAACCGCTGTTCTCCCTGGTCAACTTGCAGACGCCAGAATGCTGCATCCTGGCCGGCCAGCAGTTCCTCCCTGACTGTGAGCAATTGGTGCTGTCGCTGGTGGCTCGTTACCCATTCCTGCGCCGCCTGCTCTTCCAATTGATGCAGACGAGTCTGGTTCTGCGCCACCTCTGCCAGAGCCACATCTTTACCCTCGCGGATCTGCGCCAATCGGTGCAGGTTGTTTTCCCACTCCCCCAGTTGCAGGAGTTGCTGGCGAAACCCGGTGAGGTGTTCCACGAGCAGGCTATCGTTCGCCTGTTCCTGGAAGAAGAGTTCGAACCGCTCCAGCCGGGCCGCCGTCTCGGCAAGCCTCTGCGCCAGCTCCTGACGCTTTTCCAGGCGCTGGTGACGTTCTTTCTCCATCTGTTGCAGTGTATCCCTGACCTGGGCGATGGCTTTTTTCTTTTCATGGAGCCTGAGATCAAGGGCTCGCACAGCCTTGATAACCTCATTCTCCCGGCTCTGGGTAGCGACACCTTCCTGCACCTGCTGGCAGGACCGGGCATGTTCACCGCCTACCTGCCGACGCTCCTGCTGTAGCCGTTCCAGGGCGGCCCGGATGTCCTTGCCCTTGGCGTGGAGGACGGCAATCCGGTCCCGGTTCTGCTTGAATCTGGTGTAATCGTCTGTCAGAGCTGCTGGCCTCGGTCAAGTCTCAACAGATCACCCCGGCCTTCTGGCGGCGGGCCAGGT
>CAVTDN010000021.1:0-25046 GCA_963733595.1 uncultured delta proteobacterium
TTTCATCCGATAGCGGAATGAATACGAAAGGAGCAATACATGATCGAACACACCCTCGACACTGCGCACTCCATTCTGTATGTGCGACCAAAGTCCGCGCTCGAGCAAGGCGACTTTGTGCAACTCGCGAAAACGGTGGATCCGTACATTCTGGAAACCGGAGATCTCGCCGGCCTTATCATCGAGGCCCCCACGTTTCCCGGATGGGAAAGTCTTGGCGCAATGGCGGCCCACTTCCGCTTCGTGCGGGATCATCACAAGCACATCAAGAAGATTGGCCTTGTAACCGATTCCGCCCTGGGAAATGTCGCAGAGCATTTGGCGTCACACTTTGTGTCAGCCGAGATCAGGCATTTTTCTGCGGGGGAACTTGAGGCCGCAAAACAATGGGTACTGTGCCGCCATTAATTCCTGCCAAACTCCGACGCTCCACCCGACGGCTCGCCGCTACGCTGCTCGCAGCGGGTGAGCTTTGTCATTTGGAACGTCAACGATCTGATGTTCCAGCTATTGCTTTTTTACAATGACAGATGGCCCGCATCCTAGGAAACGACAGGAAGTAACTCAATACTGCGGTCATTTTGCTAATCATAGACTTGAATGGAGGCTAGGAAATCCTTTTTGAAAAGCGAAGCACCGACATTCTCCAAGGGAAAGAATGTCTCCCGGGTGGGAGATTGTAAATGTTGTTGCGAAAACACTGATCGGGCAGTATCCCTTTCCACTAACTGCCCGGATCCAATTGATTATGCCTCGCAGAATTTTATGGCAACTACGATGTTTCATGCTTTATCCTGAGAACCCTCGGGCCTGTTTTGCCCAGCAACCAAAAGAGGACCAGAATTATGCAAAGAGCGCTCATGATTCAGGCTGTCATGGCATTTCTCCTGGCATATCAGGGTAGTTCATGCCAAACAGCGGACGCGAGTTCCACTACATCTTGGAGCTCCACCGTAACAACCACGACGTCTTCAACGTCGACGATTCGAAGGATCACATACTCGCCCACAATCAAAAACGCATCAATACCTTCTAAAGCCTGTCCGATAAACTCTTCTTCTGTCAATCCGATAATCAGAAAAGTTGGCAACGGAAGTAACGATCATAATTGCGTTTTGTATTTAAGGCAGCAGCGAGGAATTAAACTACCATCTCAAAATCTCACTACTTATTCTTCAAAATTATCGATTATTAATTCATCTGTTCCACATGAAAAAAGTGTCGCAATCATTAAAACACCTGGCGGAAATGCAAGAATTGGACACCTCGCTGAGGTAACAGGTTTGGAGCAAAAAGATGGCAAGGTGACAATGCGATTGTCAGAAGCCAATAATCCAAATCGTGGATATTATGAACGTACGATAACAGGGAAAAATTTAGAAGATATACAAAAGAATGCAAATATAGTCGGATATTATGTAGAACCCCATGAAATCATAGAGGCTCAAAGCACTGCAGCCTCACGATATTTGTAACGCAAGTCTTTTCCGCGTATACCTTTCATCTGAAAACCGACTTGGGGAACTGAGGCAAAATTATCTCACGGATACTGGTATTGGCGCAGAGTAGTTTGATCAAAAATGAATATTTTTGCATTTACTCGGCGAAACATCACCATTTTCGGGTCGTTCCCAGAAACTTCCCTGCCAATTGTCGCCCCAGTTATTTTCCGCGATCCAGGGTGGAAGACTAATCTGAAAATGAGTGGCCAGTGCATTGATGTATGGCTCGTAAAGCAGGCGTAGTTCAAGCAGTTTACGGTCGGCTGCCTCCCCCTCCTTTAGTTTCTGCCCTTTGCTGGCCAAGAGAAATCGTAATTCTGCCAATTTATCCGGAGGCAGTCGGTCAGGAGTTCGGCTCAATCGGACAGGTCAGAAACACCAACGAAAGATCAACAATGGCGTGGCGGGCCATGGCAAAAGTGAGTTCCGCCTGGCGTTCACAGGCCCCTTCCAATCCGACCATTATTAATGCGCAGGTGTCTAAAATCGCAGTCAACGCCGCAAGCCACGACTGATTGTCATGCTGGGAACGGAAATAGGCGAGGACCGGATAGGATAGATGTCCTTCTAGCAATTCCGCCGACCAGTGCTCCCATTCGTACAGGAGCTGCCGAAGCGCCTCTCTCCCTCGTTCGTAACTGTGCCGACTGAGCATTTCTGAAGCAGTGGGAGGTGAACCGGCACGGGCATCGAGAAGCGAGATACTTACCTCGCGGCTAGCGAATGTTTGATTAAGGGCAGGTAGATAGCCGATTATCAAAGCGAGAAAGGCGAATCCCATTCCCGATTCGACGACCACCAGCAAGCGCGTTAAAGAAGAGTGTGGAAGAACGTCTCCCAGTCCAAGGGTAAAAAAAGTGCTGCCGCTTAGGTAAAGGTCAGTCATGAAACCAGCTTGCCCATCCATGGTCAGTACTGCGGAGCCCAGGGCCCAGTGGATGAGGGCAAAGCCGCTGACCAGGACGACGGCCCAAATGCTAAGAAGTACCAAAAGCGAGAGCGGGCCAAAATAGCTCAACCAGGTTTCTCGTTGTTGCGGAGAAATCAGGGCATTCACTATCCTTACCCAGGAGTGCCAGCTATTCCTGTAGAATAACCTGGTTAGGCGGAAGCGGCGAGTCACCCGGCGTGGTAGAATGATGGTCTCGAACCCCTCCCAAAGGACCATGAGAATTAAAGTGATGCCAATTACGATTGGAACGAATTTCATGCGAGCCTCCGTTGGAAGCGGTCTACCCTGTGGGGAGGGGTGAAAGTAATAATAAATGGGTAAACCACCGGCTCTGCCGGTGGACTCCCAAAGTTTGACAGTTACGGGAGAAATGGGAAGTCTCACTTTTCAGAACCGCTCAAAGTTCAAGAAAAGGAGACTCCCCATGTACGACGAACAAAGCCTAAGCCACACCAAGTGGGATTGCAAGTATCACGTCATCTGGATACCGAAGTACCGTAAGAAATCGATCTTCGGAGACTTGCGGAAATATTTGGGTGAAATATTCCGAGAATTGGCCAAGCAGAAGGAGTGCACAGTGATCGAAGGGCATTTGATGCCAGATCATGTCCATATCTTGCTTTCGATTCCACCCAAATACTCGGTTGCCCAGATAGTGGGCTTTATCAAAGGAAAAAGCGCAATCCAAATTGCCCGTAACTTTCAAGGTAGAAAGAAGAATTTTGTTGGTCAGAATTTTTGGGCACGAGGTTATTACGTTTCCACCGTTGGTAAGGATGAGGACGCTGTAAGGGCATATATCCAACACCAGGAAAAAGAAGACAAGCGACTGGATCAGCTCAATTTATTTGAATAGGCCGCCACCTTTAGGTGGCTCCAGGTTTTCAACCGCTTTGAGCGGTTCACAATTCAAGCCACCGGCTCTGCCGGTGGTAGTGGCATCATATCAGAGTGCGTTCACTGCCAGATTGCTATCTGCCGCGCAACTAGCTGTTGTTAAGAGTTTCATGAGGTTGCCACGCAGAATGTCTACTTGTTCTGTACAAAGTCTAAAAGCGAACGACTGGGATTATTGGGACTGCAATTGAAAACCATTGAGAAAGAGTAATTATTCCTCCCCTCATTGGCTCAGCCGGAGCATAACTGCTCCACCACCAGCCCATGCCAAGCAGCCAACAGTTGCCAAACAGCAAGATACGGCAAGAAAGCGGTGAAGCGTCGTTTCGTGCCTCTTCTCATTATACCCGAGGAGCATTCCAAGTAGCAGCCCGCTGATTAACCCACCGCCATGACCCCAATTATTTATACCCGGCACAATGAACCCGAACATGAATAGTCCGATAACCCACCCGCCAACCTCACGATAGACCATAGTGCCATATGTCCCGCCTCTGTTCTTTCCATAGTAGAGGAGAGAGCCAATAAGAGCACATATGGCAGCAGAGGCACCGATCGTGAAACGTACCCCGACCAGGTAAGAGAGTACGAAGCCTCCAATACCGCCAATTGTGTAAATGATAAACATTCTGCTGGAACCGTATTCCTGGTTTACCAACGGAGCTACCTGGCGTAAGGCTATGAGATTGAAGATAAGATGTAATAACCCGCCGTGCAGATAATTCGCACTGAGGAAGGACCAAAGCCGTCCGAACCCATCGACGGGTATGGTCCCTGTTGCGCCGAGCAAAAGCAGGCTAGCCTGTCCGGGGGCGAGGAAACTAAATGCATTTAAGGAAAGTGAATGATGTTCCGTTAATACCAGTGAAAAGATATAGAAAACTATGTTGACTATGATGATAGACTGCATAACCCAGTCATCACCCAAAAAACTCCTCGTCCAAGCCGCGATTTTCCACCAAGGATTTGTACGTGCCGCTCCACACCAGGAACAAGTGATTTCATTGCTGCCGATTAGGCGCCGGCATCGTGGACAAAGGATGGGCTTATTCGCCATAGATATTAACCAAATATTAAGCAGTGCGTTAATCGCCGGACATTGAGGAAAGCATTTCTATGGCCACCTGCTATCAGCATCGGAATTTTAGTGTCTTAGGATAAGGGGCAAGTCGGGCCATGTTCGGTGATTAACGACCCTATTAACATTTGCTAAACATAATCCGTGAACAGAGTTGGCTCCAAATATGTTCGATTCTTTATCCACAGGGTAGATGGAGCTTGTCAGAATTATGAGGGATTATTTTTTTTAATCAAAACGTATGCGACAATGCCAACCACAACTATGTTTGCAACGAGTGCAAAAATCCTCACGAACGAGACTTTGAGGTATATTTCGTAAATTTCAAACGGAAAATAGATCGTTCCGCTTACTACAGCTAGCCATTGTGCCCATACCCTCTCTTTCCATAAGCCATAACCTTCAACAAAACGAAAGGCCGCGTAGATCAAAGCCAAACCACCAAAAATCCATAATTTTTGGTCAGTTATGTTATCTGCCAAATCGATAAATATAGTCGGATACTTTTGCGTAGGGTGCAAATGTACTTTTAAAATGAATTCGTAGGCAATTCTATGAGCATCTTTATGTAAGAGCCGGAGTAGTCCAAAACCAACAGTTAAAACCAAAGCTCCTTTGACTGCCTCAAAAATTGCGACAGTGTGAAGACTTTTTCTTAAACGTAGTGAAGTCACTATTAGCTTGTATACCTCATAAAAATGAAAATTTAATCAAACATAACATCAATTCAAAGTGTAACGTGGAAATTAATAAATACCCAGAACAAAACGATATTATTTATGACTCGAGAAATATGTAATCTTCATGAAAGGCCTTCGACCCGCATATGAACTATCTTCCCCCCCGCCAAAAAGAGGAATTTGATATCGAGATGCGTGGAAATCTGGAAGGGATACTATTTGAAAAGTTACCTGCAAATAGTAATCTTGATTATTTCGGTCGCTCTCGTTTCCTGTTTCCGCCCCGCCACTCCCGATGACGATCTGGTAAGCGGAATACTGCTCGGTGATATTATTGCGGTTCAGCAGGCATTGGATCGCGGAGCGAGTGTCACCAGGGTATATCAAGATGGCATGACACCACTGATGCATGCGTGCAGAGAAGCTTGAGCATTACCATGGAGAAGCTGGTGCGGATGTGACTGTTGATGTGAAATATCCGCTAGAAGTCCCCTATAACGCGGAACGCGAAGCGATGATTGATTCTTTGGTATCGCAAATTACGCGCATTACCAACGTGGCATACCAGTTCACCAGCCAGAACTGTCCTGACATAGTATCCACAAATAACTAATGGTATTTTCTGACGATTCAAGGTGGTTCCGAAGCGTTAGCAGGCACTTGGCTTTTGCTAAAACTATGTCCCAGAGGCACCATGACTAATTGGTACACGAAGCGTGACAGGCGGTTTCTTGAACTGGTGGTTCAACACCAACGAGTTCCAAGGGTCGGGAGCCGCACTCCCGTTGACGCCATTCTTGGGATGGGATAGAGAATCGCTACCAAACCTTTCAGGAGCTCACTATGAACCAACGCGTATCGAACGTTGAATTTGTCGGACACCCTTTACAGTCGCTGGTGTGCCGCTTGCACGGGATTCAGCCCTCATCGAGGGGGCTCGAGATGCATCTCAACCAGCAGACCAAATTGGGATTGTCCTTTTCCTCTCAGTTCGGCAACAACGTTCAAGATAATGCAGTTCAAGGCAACCTGACTTGGCGGTTCTGAGGATGTTCGTATTGCAGTAACGCTATAAATGCAAAAACGTTGAAATACATGCAGATGGTGGATGTCTTGGTAGTTCAGACAGGAATAGCTTCGGGCTACTGGAAGGCGAGGGTATTTTTCATCTTCCTTTTCCAATGCAAGGTGTCATGAGATCCTGATACAAAAAAGATTTCTATTTTGTGTATTCTTCCATATTTATTAATACATCCAGCCTCGAGTAAGGCACTTGAGCCTGACGAGGTGGTGGTGATCGCCAATGTCAATGCCAAGGATAGCCTGAATCTGGCCCAATATTACATGCAGCAACGGCATATCCCCTTTGACCATCTAATACGAATCGGCACGACATCGAAAGAACATTGTTCCCGGGCAACCTACAACGAGGAAATCCGTAATCCGGTACGAGAGGCATTGTCAAAAATCGGTAAGACTAACCGGATTCGCTGCCTTGCTGTCATGTACGGAATGCCACTGGCGATCGAATCATCTGACCTTCGTGGTAATGTGGCCCCTGCGGAAAATATGGACACCCGTGCGGCGGTGGATTCAGAGTTAGCCTTGGTATTAGCCGGTGACTATACTCTGGAAGGTTGGTTGCCCAACCCCTATTTTCTTGGATTTAGCCAGCAAGCGACGTTGCTTAAGCGAGATGGCGTGCTGATGGTCAGCCGTCTGGACGGGCCGAATCCGGCTATTGTTCGTCGGATGGTCGATGATGCTCTTTTGGTCGAGAACAAGGGATTGCAGGGCCGAGCCTATTTCGATGCCCGCTGGCCCAAGCCTACGGAGCAAAAGCTCAGTGGATATGCACTCTACGATGCAGGTCTGCATACGGCAGCGGAAGTGGTCCGCAAAAGCGGCCGGATGGAAGAAGTGAAGCTCGATGCGAACGAAGCGCTATTTCAGCCGGGCGGACTGTCCAAACGCCGCACTTTACTGCGGCTGGTATAGCCTGGGGCACTATATCAACGCCTTCACTTGGGTTCGGGGCGCGATAGGTTATCACATCGCTAGCGCCGAATGTACCACCCTGAAAGAGCCGGGATCGCAGGTCTGGTGCAAACGCATGCTGGAGGAAGGGGTTGCTGCTACTATTGGGCCTGTGTATGAGCCCGACGTCCAGGCATTTCCTTTACCGGACCTGTTTTTCCAGACATTGACCGAGGGCTACCTCAGCCTCGCTGAATCCTATCTGGTCAGCCTACCCTACCTTTCTTGGCAGATGGTGCTGATTGGCGATCCCCTCTACAAGCCGTTTACCCCGAAATAACTGGTTGTCTGTAGTTTTCTGTTTAAGTAAGCAGATGTATGACTCTGTGGTTCGCGATTTATACCAAAAGCTCTCGACTCGATTTCTCCGATGGCTGATTTGATCTTTGTCGCCCGCAACCCACGAGAGATAATCATAAAGATACAAATCATCTTGTAAGGACACACGCAACAGCTGATTCAAAATAATAAAAAGGAGAGAATATGAACAAAAGCGAATTGATTGAAAAGGTGGCGCAAGAATGTGCGTTGGGCAAGAGAAAGCCGAGCAGGCGCTGTCCAGTATCCTCGGCGCAATAACGGATGCAATGGCGGTCGGCGATAAGGTTGCCTTGCTAGGCTTTGGCACTTTTTCGGTAACTGAGCGAGCCGCTCGTGAAGGAAGAAATCCTCAGTCAGGCCAAACCATGAGCACACCTGCCAAGAAAGTCGTTAAGTTCAAGGCCGGTACTAAACTGGTTGATTCTATAAAGTAGGAGTTCGCGGTGTGAATAGATCCACAAAAACCCCTGCCGCCGTGGCACTGGTCGAATATAGACAGCCCTTGATTGATCGCAGGTTACCATGGCTAGCCTGCTCCTCGTGTATCAGGCTGCTATATCCTATCGCTACGAGAAAAAAAAACGACTCGTTTTGATGTATTCGTTGATGTAGGATATGCCACAGCAATCAGATATATACAAAGGTAAAAATGAAGGAGGGGGAATGTCGAAACTATGGATAGCGTTATTTCTGCTGATCGCAACGGTATCCACTGGGTTTGCCAACGCGGTGATTCCGGCGGCGGATGTGAAAGGCAGCAAAGACAGTGCGTTATTAGGGCGTTACAAAGGGTCGTTGATCTCTATTCCGGGACCACAAGGATTACAATGAATTCACTTTCCCTCTCTGCTCTAAAAAAGGCTGAAGATAAAAAAGAGATAGTCATAATAATTACCTATATGTTCCCGAGCAAAAGAAAATCCTCGAAGGGTCTCATGTCCGGCAGGTTTATTTGATACCCGAACTATTCCTCTGGAAGTCGTCCGTAACTACCAGGAAGAGATTCAAGGGAAGGGGGGCGAGATCCTCTATGAGTGCAAAGCCGATGAGTGTGGCGGCGATGCGAGTCGTGGAAGTGAAGGTGGCGGGGGCGATATCAGCCTCTCCATGTTCCTTCGACCTGCTGAACAGATTAAGGATGAAGCTTTCTCTAATGGCTCCTGTGCCCAGACAGCTCGTATTTCAGATCAACGTTACCTGGTCGGGATGTTAAGCGGAAGTGGAGCGCATGTGTCTGTGTTGGCATTTTCGCTCAAAAAGGAGTCGTATTGTGATGCCTTCGCTGGACGTACAATAGCCATCGTCGATATTTTGGAGCCGAAACAACGCGAGCAGAAAATGGTCACCATCAAGGCCGATGAAATGGCTAAAAAGATTTCGACCGCCGGGAGCATTGCCCTTTACGGAATCAATTTTGACTTTAACAAGTCCGATCTGAAGCCCGAATCCCAGGCCACAATCGAACAGATAGCCAAGCTATTGAAGGACGACCAGAAATTGAAAATACTAGTTGTGGGGCACACAGATAATGTCGGCGCGTTTCCGTTTAACATGGATTTGTCGCAGCATCGGGCGAGCGCTGTTGTTAATGCATTAGTGACCCAGCAGGGTATTGATAAGGGCCGCCTTACACCTGTGGGTGTTGCATCTGCCTGTCCGGTCGCACCTAATAAAACAGAAGAAGGAAGGGCGAAGAACCGGCGAGTTGAATTGGTTGAGAACTGAGCCAGTTGCGATGCTGTAATATTCTACATAAGTATTGTTCCCTGGACACGTTTTAGAAACACCGCTCTGGAGTCGGTTGTTACGGTGACGGAACCGGGCAGTATCAGGCTGAGATACCGATAGCCGGATCCTTCATGTCGAGAGTTACAGCAGGGATAGCAGGCTGAGCTTGCATGTCCTTCCCTTGTATTGCTCACCCGTTCAGCAACCGTCCGGCCTGACGAAGGTGACCATTATTTTGTCGCCAAAGCAATGTCGTGCAATCAACGTGGCGCACAGGTTGGTTGCAAGCCCTAAGATTATGACCTAGATCACAATGCAGGAAAGGAGATGGTTGTGATGGTGAGCGGTCAGGTTGTCAGTCGTGATCCCACCTGCACCCAATACTAGATTGAGTAATAAAAACCGATTAGCCGAAGCTAACCCTTGAGATACAAAAAGTAGAGCCGTAAAGCCCTGCCAGGTATTCCTATTTATCGTAAGGCGTTAGGCGTAGAGGTTAATGGATGACGATTCAGTCCCCTCGTTTTCTTGACTCTGCTGGGAAGCGTTTTCTTTGCTTTCCTCGGAGGGACCTTGCGACTAGCTGTTGCTGATGAGTCACAATGGGCTGCTAGGCAAAATGGTTGTACCGTTGCTAGTCAAGGATTTGCGTTCTCTGGCAGTTCAGCTCAGATAGCACAAAAGATACGCATCTCACCTAAACAAGGTTCTTGAGGTGGATGAAGTTATCGTACCCCCGGCTCAGGTTAGCTCTATTGGTGTTTGCTGCTAGTTTGGCCCCAGTTGATTAAAAGAATTATCAAAATCTGGTTTTGCCAAAATTTTGCCAAAATTCCTGTGAGACATGAGTAAATCGGAGTAAAGATAGGTAAGCAACAACAGAGAGTAGGTTGTGTTTAATTATTTGAATTGTCGTTTATTTTGTTCATTAACACTACTCTTCTTTACTCATGTCTACTTATTCCAAAACTTGATTTTGTTGATTCGTAATCAGTAGGTCAGCGGTTCAAGTCCGCTTATCGGCTCCAGTAAAATCAAGCACTTAGTCACTTGTTGGCTAGGTGCTTTTTTGTTTTATCTGCATTTTGTCCAACCATAGTCCAACCTTTTTTCGGGTGGCAAAGGGTGATTAAGGGCGTTTTTAGGAAAAAAACTGTTTTGCTTTCCATTGAGGGCAACAGGCATAATCTCTAGTTTCATCATGAACAGTTCAACCAATTAACGATAAGCTTTTTGCAAGAGCTGCTTGCGTGATCATCAAAGGAGTCCTGCCGGCCTAGGCAATATCTTCCGATTGCATATTGGAATAAATGATCAGTCGGCAAAGAACCGCTTGGCACGTTTGTGGTTTCCATTATTGCTGACCAACTTCAGCAGTCGAGGATGCGGTCGAAAAGGTCACCGTTGCTTATCACAAATATTGATTCATCCCAGGTCTCTGCTGGTTGTAGTGTGTTGAATATCAATAGCCGTGGGTTTGAGTCATGGTCAATCTGATCCGTCACGACCAACAAGTCGGCTTGGAAATTTTTATCGTGGAAGAAGGTTTTGGTTCGGAGTGGGAATATTCCCCGCCGTTTACGTTTTTTTTGTTGGTTGGCTAGGCTCCAATCAATTTTATTTATTCGCTATTTTTTTTTGAACACCATCCGGCGGGACAGAAAAAAATTGGCCGCCAGACCGGATATCGAACCGGCCGCCACGGCAATAAAAGGGTGGGCGTATGCAAGGGAGAGATTGGACAACCATCACCAGGTAGACAGTCATTGTTGATCAGCCAGCCGACTGAATTGGCGAGAACATACTGCAGCCACTCACGGTGCGGCGCCAACCCGCTGGCCCCAAAAGTGTACTGCCGGTTCAGCCACCAGGCGGCGGTAGCGGCGACTGGAAAGGCAATCATTTGCGAACGCACCGGTCCGATGAGATTGCACCAGCATCTCGACAAGACCGGCGTTGACCACAAATGCGGCCACACCCACCAGGCAAAAACGCCAGAATTGACGCAGCAGAAGCCCGCTCTCTCTTCAGGACCATTTATCTTGGTCTCTTGGTAAGCGTTGCGCTTTTCACGGTGAGGGTATTCATCGGAAAAAAACTTTCGGTGCGGTAAAAGCAAGGCCGTTCGCTGGAACTCTCAAGAAAACAACCCATTTCCTTTCCTTTCACGCCTTCAATCACCGGAATGTTCAGATAGCGCATCCGTTTGATTTCGCAGCGGCCTCTCGTCACCGTGTCGAGGATGAGACCGCAGGCCAGACTGAGAAATCCCAAGATCATCATGCTCATCGACAGCACTGCTGTCGGCAGGCGGGGCACGAGGCCGGTGGCGAAAAATTCGGCCAGAATGGGCAACATCAGGATGACCGAAGAAGCGGCAAAGAAACCGGCAATCACCAAGAAGAACGATATCGGTTTTTCATTCTTGATCAGCTTAATAATCATCCACAGAATACGAAATCCGTCCTTAAAGGTGGAGAGTTTACTGGTTGAACCCTCCGGTCTGTCTTTATAGGGCGTTCAATCTCCGCGGTCGGCATGCGCAGATGCAGGGCATGCACCGTCAGTTCGGTTTCAATCTCAAAACCGTTGGCCAGCGAAGGAAAACTCTTGACGTATCGCCGGGAAAACACCCGGTACCCTGACAGCATATCTTTGAAGCGATCGCCAAAAATCCAGCGGACAATACCGGTGAGCAGCCAGTTGCCGAAACGGTGTCCCGGACGGTAGGCTTCACTGATGGCGGTCACCCGCGCTCCGTTCACCATATCCAACTGATTGTCGAGCAAACACCGGATCATCTCCGGCGCTGTCGCCGCATCATAGGTGGCATCGCCGTCCACCAGTACATAGACATCGGCCTCAATGTCGGCAAACATCCGCCGCACGACGTTGCCCTTGCCTTGCAGCGACTCCGTCCGGACAGTGGCGCCGGCAGCTCGGGCCACCTCGATGGTGTTGTCCCGCGAGTTGTTGTCATAGACGAAAATCCGGGCATGGGGCAGGACACGGCGAAAATCGTGGACCACCTCGCCGACGGCAGCCTCTTCGTTGTAGCAGGGAATAAGGACAGCAATATTCAGGAATGCATTCATGGGATTTTTGATCAAGTTATCGTTACAGGCCATGACGAATGGCCTCGGTTCAAGGCGCATTCAATGTTGTATCGGTGCAAGCGAAGGAATGCCGTAACTCGGTTACCTGTTTCTACGGAATTCCTCACACCGTATTTTTTTTGCCGACATAAAGATATAAGACAGTGATTTGGATTAGGTTAAAATTGAGTTACATCATGTTTAATCTTCCTTGGCACTAGCGGAAGGCTGATAAAGCAGAGCTCCAACTGCTCTTCCATGATTCAGATTTTTCCCTTATCGTTCCCTGATCTTCTCCTAACCTGTTTCTCATTTTTGGCCGTTATACAGATTCTTTATCTTTCCTCCAAAAAAAGCCAAATTGAATGCAAGAGATATCATGTTTCAGTCGAAAACCGTGCCCAGCATCCTCTCGCCCTCCTCGATACCCAACCTGATCTCCAACCGCTCAGCCCCATTTGGCTGGCCTATTTGCCTGGTCTGCAGCCTTGCCGCGTTGCTTGCTCCGGCCTTGTGGAACGGCTATGCCGTTACCTTTTACGATACCTGCGGCTATGTCATTGCCGCGCTGGAAATGCATCTGGTGCCGGGCCGTTCCCTGTTTTACGGTCTCTTCCTCTGGGCTAGCTCCTTGGATTGGCAGTCGTTCTGGGGGCCGGTGCTGGTTCAGTCGCTGTCCACTCTGTGGTTGATTCGCCTGATGCTTCGCTGCCACGGCCTATATGCCGGCCCCCAGGCACTTGCTTTCTTTTCCGTCGGGCTGGCCAGCCTGACTGGTATTTCCTGGTACACAAGCCAGTTGATGCCCGACATCCTGGTCCCCCTCGTGGTGCTGGCCCTCTGGCTCCTGGGCTTTCATTGGCCCAAGCTTGGCTGGAAGGAGCGCACGGGATTGGTGACAATCACTCTGCTGGGATTGCTTTCCCACATGTCCTGTCTGGCCCTGTCTTTGGGGTTGAGTCTGGTCATCCTGGCAGCGTGGATGATGAGCCGCCGGACATTTGCGGTGTTCATTGTGCCGCCGCTGGCTGTGGTACTGGCCGGCCTGATGCTTATGCCTCTGCTCCACCTCTCCCTGACCGGCAAGGGCGGATATACCCCTGGCGGTTCCGCTTTTCTTTTCGGGCGTCTGGTCCAAGATGGCATTGCTCAACGATGGCTAGCCGAATATTGTCCCGCACCTGGGGTTAAACTCTGCGATGTGCGTCACCGGCTGCCCGCAACGGCTGACGACTTTCTCTGGAACGGGGGATCGCCCTTTCAGGACATTGGCGGCTGGGCAGGCTATTCCGAACCGGAACTCAAACGCCTGACCTGGGCTGCGGTAACTGCTTATCCAGGCATGACACTCTGGACAACGCTGCGCTCCACCGCCCAGCAGATGATCAAGGTAGCCACTGGCGACGCTCTGGACGAAAGTCACAGCGACACTCGCGGTATCATTACCGGTTTTCTGCCCGACATCGTCCAATCCTTCTATGAGGCCCGTCAACAGCAAGGCCAAATTACCCAGGTGCTGTTCGATCGGCTCAACCTGCTCCATGTACCCGTTGCGCTGCTTTCGGTGTTAGGCCTGCTGCCTGCAGTATTCTGGAGTTTTCGTAACGGTCGCCACGATCTTGCCGCTCTCGCCCTTTTCGTCTTCCTTGCACTTCTTGGCAATGCCTTTATCTGCGGAGCGCTTTCCAATCCCCACGACCGCTACCAAAGCCGTCTGGTCTGGTTGGCGTCACTGGTGGTCGGCATGACCATGGCAGCCTACTGGGAAGGGCGGAACAAGGTTCAATCAACCGATCTTGCTGTCTGATCCTCCTGTAGCCTGACGCATTTTTTTGCAAAAAGACCGAGTGCCAAGGTCATAAACGAGACAACTCTTTGGCCTACAGGCTTTGGTCTCGACTTGCAGCAGTGGAATCCCAGGTCAGCTGAAATGTCGACACCACCCTCTTTGCGTATCTCAACCCGACTTTCACCTTCTTAATTCCTGCACAGAACCTTTCTTCTCAAAGTGCCAGAAATCTTGTCACCCCATCTTATCTTCGCCCACCCAAACCAACGCCCAGGGCAAATCCAAAATAAATGCAACCCTGACCCAAACGTAACATGCGGCCGGTACAAGAAATGATTGAAGGGAATACAGTTAGTGAGAAGCCTTGCTTCCCAAGGCTTTCAGGTAAATTTAGCCAATAATTACACTTAAGAAAAATGGACCAAAATACGGAAGAGTTGCTGCATACAGTCATCCGGCAACAGGACCTCAAAGTGCATTTCCAGCCGATCGTCCACATCCAGACCCGGCAGATTTATGGCTATGAGGGACTGATTCGCGGCCCGGTCAACACGGTGCTCCATTCGCCCACCCGGCTTTTTGAAGCGGCCACCCGGGCCGGTTGTCTTGCGGAACTCGACCTCCTCTGCCGTCAATTGGTTATTAAACGGTTCGCTCAACTGAGTTTGCCGGGCCGGTTGTTTATCAATGTCGACCCGTTCAGCCTGGTCCATGAGCACTTCCGGGAGGGGCAGACCCTCGATTTCATAGAGCAGGCGGGGCTTAACCCCAGCCAGGTCATCATTGAGCTGACCGAAACCCACCCGGTGGAAGATGTCCAGTTGATGCAGCAGGCCATGGTTCATTACCGGCAGATGGGATTCCGGGTGGCATTGGACGATCTCGGCGCCGGTTATTCCGGCCTCAAGCTCTGGTCCGAAATCCGTCCGGATATCGTCAAGATCGACCGCCATTTTATCCAGGGGGTTGACCAGGATCGGACCAAACAGCAGTTTGTCAGCGCAATTCTTAAAACCGCCACCGCTCTGGGCTGCCGGGTAATAACCGAAGGGGTGGAAACCGTCGATGAGTACGCCACGCTGCGCAAGATCGGCGTGGAAATGCTGCAGGGGTATTACTTCTGCCGTCCGGTAGAGGTGCCGCCGGTCACAATCTCCTCAAAACTGTTCAGAAAAGAGGAGCGGACTGTGGAGGAGGACGAGACTCCGACCGTAGAGATTCTGATCAGACCGTCGATTTCAGTACAGGCCAGCACCAAGGTCAACCAGGTCGGCGACCTCTTCACCTCCACGCCCAATCTGGAGTCGATCGTCGTCGTCCATGAAAGCGAGGTGCTGGGATTGGTGCTGCGCCGCGATTTTATGAACCTTTATGCCAGCCTTTACGGCAAGGAACTCTATGGCAAACAGGCTGTGGTCCGCTTTATGAACCGCAACATTATGCAGGTAGAGAAAAAGCTGCCTCTGGAAGAGGCCAGTTATCGCCTCACCACCTCTCTGGATATCCATACCGACGAATTCATCATCCTGGATGGAAGCCGCCTTGCCGGCAAAGGGCAAATGATCGATCTGCTGCGTGAAATCACCAAGCTGCAGGTCAGCCGGGCCCGTCACGCCAATCCCCTGACCTTGTTGCCGGGTAATGTTCCGATCCAGCAGAAACTGCAGAAACTGTTCCGCGAAAACATCGCCTTTGCTGTCTGCTACTTCGATCTCGATAACTTTAAACCCTTCAATGATTTTTTTGGCTTCAGCCGTGGTGATAAGGTTCTTCGCTTTGTTTCCGAACTGCTGGTCGCCAACATTGACGACAAAGTCGATTTTATTGGCCATATCGGCGGTGATGATTTTGTGGCGATTTTCCGCAACACCAACTGGCAAGATACGGTTCAACGGATTCTGGAACAATTTGACGACAGCATCAGTGGCCTCTACAACGGCCACATCGGCTGTGCAATCACCGCCACAGACCGAGAAGGGCGAGAACGGCAATACGGCCGGATGACGCTCTCGGTAGGCGCAGTGGTGGTCAGCCCTTCTCAATGGCGGTGTCATATCGATCTTTCGGAAGAGGCTTCTTTCGCCAAGCATCATGCCAAGGCTCTGCCAGGTAGCGCCCTCTACATCCATGAACTGGTCGCCAATTCGCCGGTTGCCCTTGCCACCCAACCCGTTTATGCCGCAGAAACGGAAGAATACCCCCTTTGCCACCCAATTATTTGACTATGCTGAACCAATCAAATTTGACCAGGAAAAGCTGGATGACGGTGGGGGTAAAACTGATGGTTGGAGTTGCCTTTGCCTCGAACTTTTTCATCGGTACCTTGCTTTTTATCAATAACCGGGCGACGCATACTCTCGAACAGATGGTCACCGAGGTTCTGGCTGTCAGGGAACGGGTCGATGTCAACCTGAGAGAGACCATCGTCCGACTGCAAAAAGAATTTGTCGCCCTGCCGAAACTGTTTATTACAGATCCGAAACAAGCCATCATAGAACAGGTGGAGCGTGATTTTCGGGTCAGGGAACGACAACGGCTTGCCGGGAGAGACAGCTATGCCGCTCTCTTTTCACGCACGGAAAAAAGAGATCTGACGAATGGGCAGATTATTGTCAAACTCGACAATGATAGCTTGTCTCTCTCTCAGGGAATTTTTGATGAAAAGGATACGTTCACTGAAGAGGTTGAGCGGTTGCAACTTGCCAGCGAACAGCCAGAACAGGATCAGGAGCGGCTGCGCGCGCTGATCGAATCCGTGCAGACCAATCAGAACAACAGCGCCGGTTTTGCAGAGAAGGTTTCTGCTCTCCGCGGGATTGCGGCGGACAAGAGTCTCGAGGCCGAAAAAAGCCGGAATGAAATTCTCGGCTATGTCGACGAAATCAACCTTCATG
The DNA here is from genome assembly GCA_963733595.1 of uncultured delta proteobacterium. Lineage (GTDB taxonomy): Bacteria > Desulfobacterota > Desulfobulbia > Desulfobulbales > Desulfobulbaceae > Desulfobulbus. The sequence goes on from CAVTDN010000021.1 coordinate 16,974, forward strand.
AACAGCAGATGGTTGAGACCAACCGGCAACAGCGCCGCGTTGGCCTCACCGCTGGCCTTGCGGCCATCCTGGGCAATGTGCTGGTCTTGTTTCTACTCACCCGGATCATCATCGAAAGACCGTTGCATCGCTTGACCGGGATTGTCGAGGAACTGGGTGCAGGCAAATATCCGGAGATCCCGTGGCCCAATCGCCGAGATCAGATCGGCGTTCTCAGTTCGGCCATCGGGCGCTTTCGCGATGTATTACTTGCGCTCAACCGGGAGGAGGAACGTAAAAACGAAGACCGGCAACGGATCGAAACTCTGGTGAGTGTTATGACCGCCTCGATTCATCATCTCAATGAACGGGCTGAGCAGATGACCACGATGTCGCTCTCCCTGCAGAAATTGGCCGGCATTACCGAACGGGAATCAAAAAATGTAGCCGGCCTGGCGAGTGACACCACCAAGCGGACGGACGAAGTCAGCACCAGCTCTCAGCAGATCAGTTTGGCAGTCCTGGAGATTCACCGGGAACTCGGCGCTCAGAAGACTGAAGTGACGAACATTGTTGGAGAGATCGGACGAGCGCGGCGGCAACTGGATGACCTTCGGCAGTCGGTGGTTGAGATTGATGCCATTGTCGGCGCGGTGCACCACATTACCGATCAAACGAAGATTCTGGCGATCAATGCCGCCATCGAGGCGGTCAAGGCGGGAGAACATGGTCGCGGCTTTGCGGTGGTCGCCAACGAGGTCAAACAACTCTCACAAAACACAGCGCATGCCACCAGGGACGTCCTTGATAAAATCGACACGATCAACGCCACCTGCCAACATTTCATTGATTCCTTCGACACTCTTGAGCGGGGGACCGAACAGCTGCACCAGGTAACTGCAATCATCGGCCAGGCCGTTGACCGGCAACGGGAACTGACCGGGGCTATCGTCTTATTGACCGCAGGTACTGGCGAAAATACACGGGAGGTTTCGGCCCGCATCGCCGAGGTCAGCGGCGCAGCGACCAGTGTGCTCCAGCTCTCAGCCGACGCACGCCGAAACGCCGAGGAAATCGCCCTTCAACTTGGTGATCTCCTCTCGGGCAGTGTCCATGACCTCGAAACAATGAGCATTGGAGAAAGTAAAAGCCCTGATTCCCTGGGATCGCCAAAATTAAACATGCCACTGCAGCATCAGCAACCCTGCACGCCTCGGCCAATGATGAACGTCGTTAAACCGGCCGACAGAACACAGAAGTCTGAGAACAATTTTTTCCCTTCCACAGCTAGCCCTCAGGGGCTTGTCATGTTCCAATCAAAGAAATGAGGTGATCCATGCTCAATGTCCTGTTTATCTGTGAACATAACTCGGCTCGTAGTCAGATGGCCGAGGCCTTCCTCAAGCGTCTGGGCGGCCACGATTTTGCAGTCGAAAGTTGCGGTCTTGAGGCTGGGACCCTGAACCCGCTGGTTGTGGATGTCATGGCCGAGATCGGTTACGACCTCCAAGGTAAAACCACCCAGGCGGCACTTGATCTCTTCAAACAGGGGCGAAGCTATGACGTGGTGATAACGGTCTGTTCGCAGAAGGCGAGCGAAGCGTGTCCGCTCTTTCCTGGCCGGGTGCTACGGCGCAGCTGGCCTTTTGCCGACCCCTCCCGCATCGAAGGCGATCGGGAAGCTACAGCTGAAAGCGGTCCGGGAGATCCGCGATCAGATCAAGCGGCAGGTGGAGGATTTTATCGCGGAATATAAGGCCAAGGGATTTAAAATGTTCCTTTGAGCAAGGGGGGTAAAAGGGCGAGGATGAAGGAACTCTGCGTTGATTGACGCAATACTGACCGGTTCATAGCCGGAAACTAACAATCGCTTGTTAAGGTGAAGATTAAGAAAAATCTTTCCGGATTCCTTCAATGGCAGCGATCAATGACCGTGCCCCTACCTTCCACAACCGATCCTCTCGACAAGAGCGAACTCGCTCTGCAGGGCTGAACAATTCCGGCAACAGGTTCTGTACGCCGGCGGCCAGCATGCTTTTTCCGGGACCGATACCACGGTCGGCGTGGAGAATGAATTCCAGGTCGCGGTGGAAGGCAACCGGTCGGATGTTGACCTGGCGATTACCATAGCTGATTCGAACTACTACAAAAATCTGACTCTGCGGGCGCGGCGCGGCGATCTCAGCCCCCAATTGCTCACGGAACTTGACGCCTTTCTGGGTGAACAGCAGGGCCGGATCTGGGAAAATTCCTGGGTTCGATTCCCTCGCCGCCTGCTGGGCGAATACGCCACCACCATCCTCAATCGCGACCTGTTGGCCGACAAAGCCAATCCAGGCGAATCGACACGGCAGGACAGCGCCTGCTTCCTCTTTTCCCGTGAGGGCGAGCCCTGGCTCCGGGTCCCGGTCAGCTATCTGTTGAAACTCTCCCTCGCGGACGCCATCGGTCAGAATGGTCAATCGGGCCTTGCCGAACCGAGCCTCCGGCGGACCGGCGAGCAGTTGATGGATCACCTGATCAGCGACAATAGCTCACCGGAAATCACGAGCTTCACCCTGAGCAGCAGTGGGACTAACGCGTTGCCCGGCCGCAGCACCGCCCGTGAGACTAGCCGCCGATTTTTCTTCTTGCAACTGCTCATCCAGTACGCCAACCGCGAATTTCGTCTGGAACACTACGGCCAAAGCTGCCGGATGTATCTGGCCCCCAATCCGCCGGCCCGACAAAAACGAGCTCAACGATCTGATCTCCGATCAGTTCTACCGCGAATTGTTTCTCAACCCCTGCCTGTCCGGCTGGCAACGGGGCGAAGCCAAAAAGGAGTACATGGGGCTCTGCCACAGAACTCTGTCGCGCAGCCAGCTCAACACTATCGCCAAGTTGAAGGAGGCGGGCATCATCGTCAACAATCTGGTGGTCCTGCCCAACACCAGTTCCACCTCGCTGGCCAACAACGGCACCCACGTCACTCTGGGGAGCCGGATGCTCAGTCGCTGTTACCGGGAACCGGATGGCGGGCCGTTTTGAAAAATACTTCGGTGACCTGGTGATCAAGATCGTCGAGCATTTCCTGCCGCTCTTTGTCACCACCTGCTCGGCGGCGCCCCATCGCCTCAGCTTCAGCGATTTCCACCCGGAAAAGGTGCTGGGATACCTGCCGCACGAACTCGACTACACCCATCTGCGCATGCTCTGGCGGCGCTGGAAGAAAAAGGCGGATCTGCGGTTCTGCGGCCACAGCTTCACCCGGTTGGGACCGCTCTGGCTCGACCGTCTGACCAGCGGGCTTTTGCGGCTGCGCGGCGACTATCTGCCCGATGTCCGCCTGATCGATTATCTCGTGGCCCTGCAAAGCGTCGAGCAGAGTCCGGCCCTGGACGGCATGCTGGGCAACCAGGAGCAGCTCAAGCGGGATCTGACCGAGATGGGTGTCTTCGACAGCCGCATGGCCATTTACCTGCCCTATCGGATGCGCGCCTTGGCGGCCTATGGTTTTTCCGGCTTTGAGGGCCGGCATTACTCGCTTTTTCCCGATTTAAGCGAGACCTTTGCCCGGTCCGTGGATCTGCAGACCCTGGTCACGAGATGGCCTACCGCTGGGTGATCGAGGGGACTGTTCGGCACACGCGATATTCCCGACGACCCCTGCACGGAAAGCGAGCGGCGGCAAATCTTTTTCGCCTCGGCCATCGGTGTGCCCACCGTCTTTCTCAGAGCAGACACCAAAAACAAGCTGTTGCGCCGGATCATCACGCAGGTTGAGCGGCAACGGCCCAGCCGCCGCTACAAGGATTATCTACGGGTCGAGGTGGCCGCTTACCAGCTGGCCTGTCTGGAACTGCTACGGCAGGAATGCGTACCTGAGGGCAATGAGGGGGCGACGGACATCTTTGACAGCCTCGAGGCCATGCTCAGAGGAACGAAGCCCACGGCAGCGGCGCAACTGACCGGGGCTATTCTCGACAAGCACGGCCGGGGTTCAGATCCGATGCGGGTAAAGGCCGGGGACTTCAACCGGGCGGCGGAAACCTATTACCGCACCGATCTTTGCCGCCTCCATATGAACAATGGCCTGGAAACCCTGATCGATGACGGCAGGAAACTTGACGCCTGTGCAGATGCAGACATCGGCGCCCTCAAGGAGCGGTTGACCGGGAGCGCCTCGGCCTCCCTGTTCATCCGCGAAACCGGCAGCCGGCTACTGGCCGGAGAAGCCACCGGCCGAGAAATTCATATCCTCATCCTCCTGACCCTGCTGGTCATCCACCGGGAACTTAGGGCCGGCAACGGCGTTTGAATCGAGAAACATTATGGAACATCAATATATTGTTCGTGAAACCGGCGAGATCATCAGCGAACATCTCATCGCCGATCGGACTATTGGCCTCCTCTATAACCGGGTACGTGAGCATGCACCGAGCCTGTTTAGAGCGCTGACTTCGGAACGAATGTCGAGTGTTTTGGGGTTCCTCCATTTCGATCTCAACCTGCCGCTTGATAATCAGAGGGGGCTACGCCTGCTTCAACGGATGGGGGTTGATTGGCGAGAATGTGTCGCCTCGCATCACAGTTTCACGACGCCCCGCCATGTCTTTGAGCGAAAGATCCGTTACTGGGATTATCGCCCCATGGATCCGAGCCCAGAGGCTGTTGTCTCTCCGGCTGATGCGAAGGTACTGATCGGTACCCTTACAGATACCCCGGAGTTGTTCATTAAGGAAAAATTTTTCTCCGTTTCGGAACTGTTGGGCGATGACTTGTGCTGGCACCCTTTTTTTGCTGGAGGTGATTTCGCCGTCTTCCGCCTGACCCCGGACAAGTACCACTTCAACCATGTGCCGGTCAGCGGAGAAGTGATCGATTTTTATGAGATCAGCGGCAGCTACCATTCCTGCAATCCGGGGGCGCAGATTGCCCTGGCCTCGCTCCACGCCAAAAACCGGCGGGTAGTGACCATAATCGATACGGATGTGCCCGGGGGAAGTAATGTCGGCTTGGTGGCTATGATCGAAGTGGTGGCCTTGATGATCGGCGATATCGTCCAATGCTATTCCGAAAAAGCCTATGAAAATCCTCGTCCGGTGATCAAAGGGATGCACCTGGTCAAGGGCAGCCCCAAAAGCCTGTACCGACCCGGCAGTTCCACCGATATCCTTCTTTTTCAAAAGGAGGCGATCAATTTTTCCGGCGATCTGCAGCGCAATTTGGTGCGCACCGATGTGCGCAGCCGTTTTTCCGCCAGTCTTGGCCAACCTCTGGTTGAAACCGATGTCCGGGTGCGTTCCACCGTTGCCGTAAAACGGCATCAGGTCACCGCTGCTTTCCCCTCCGTCTGTTCGCAACCCTATCCGGAATCCCTATGAACGAATGTCTATTCCTCCTCACCACCGCACTTCTTTTCAGCCTGCTGATTGTCCTCGGCTGGCGCTTTCTCCCCAACGACCGTTTTCAGATATTGGCCGCTGTGCCGGTACGCCGACGTGAAGACGGGCATTGGCACGGCGTCAATTTTACCTGGTACGGTCTGCTGCTTGCCACCGCCGCTATTATTGGCATCCTTTTCACCCTCATCCTCACCAAGGCTGCGGGAATGGCGACGGTGCCCGTGCTCGTCTTGCTGCTCCTGATTGTCGGCCTCTGTGTGCCTGCGGCCCGGTGGGTGGCTCGATTGGTAGAAAAAAAACGCTACACCTTCACCATTGGCGGTGCCTTTTTCATCGGCCTGGTTGCCACACCGCTGATCATCCTCCTGATCAACGGCTGCTGCCTGCTCCTGGGTGCCCCCCTCCTCAATATTCAGGTGGTGCTGGCGGCACTTGGTATTGGCTATATCCTCGGCGAAGGACTGGGTCGGCTGGCCTGCCTCAGTTTCGGCTGCTGCTACGGCAAACCCCTGCACCAATGCGGCCGTCTCGCCACCTTCCTCTTTGATCGAATGGCCTTTGTCTTTACCGGAGCCACTAAAAAAGCGGTCTACGAAGGGGGACTGTCCGGGGTCAAACTGGTGCCGGTCCAAGGACTGACCTGCATGCTCTACACTGCCACTGCCCTGGTTGCCAGCCACCTCTTCCTCCAGGGTCAGTATCGTAGTGCTTTTATCCTCAGCCTCCTGGTTTCCCAGGTCTGGCGGGTGCTCTCCGAGATGCTTCGTGCCGATTTCCGAGGTTTCACCACCATTTCAGCCTATCAGAAAATGGGTCTGGCAGCGATCATCTACGGTTGCGTGTTTTGTCTGCTTCTGCCCAATCCTGACCTGCCACTACCTGACATCACCAAGGGACTCGTCCTCATGCTCAACCCTCTCCTCCTCCTCGGCCTAAAGGCCCTCTGGTTTGCCCTTTTTCTCCACTTCGGCCATAGCATGGTCACGGGGGCAACCCTTTCCTTTGAGGTTCGTCACAACCGCATCTGATCATTCTTCACCCCGCGAATGCTCCAGAACATTCAAGGTTATCGGGACCCTGGGGAATGCCATAAGCCGCTTGTTTTTTCTGAAAAGTAGTTATGCAGCTTGCTTAGATAGATATCATATGTTGTATTTGCCCCTCCCCAAGAATTTACGGTTGGATGAGGCGCAATCTGCAGCTGAGTCTGGAGGTGAGATTCCTCCGGGCTACTTGACCCTTGAATATCGTTTATTTGTTTGCCGATTTATAGGTTATCGCTGCACAAGCGCATACAGGGGACGAGACTGCGCCGCGCCCTTGATGCTCGACGTTATATGCCGCAGTTGGGTTGTGAGTTTCGACAATGAGTGGAGATCAATGAACAATCAGCACTGTAAATTGAATGAATTGGGCTGGAGCGGCTGGTTTGAGCAAAGAGCAGAATGCAAACCAACGGAGACTATCGCCCGCGTTGCTGCTGTCGATCGTGATCAGTTGTTGCTCGTGGATCAGACAAGCCCTTTTAGAGCAAAGCTGGCTGGCAGCTATCTGCACCGCCATCACTTATCCCATGAGTTGCCGTGCGTGGGAGACTGGGTGTGCATAGAGAAGCAGTCAGGCGACAACTTTGGGGTGGTCAACGCGCTTCTAGAGCGAAGGACTTTGCTGCGCAGAAAGGCGGCGGGGAACATCATCGAGTATCAGATGATAGCAGCGAACGTCGACTATGTGGTTATCGCTCAGTCATGCCACTTTGATTTCAATCTGAAGCGGTTGGAACGCTATCTCGTAATGGTGATGGATGGTGGGGCTGAGCCGCTCATTTTGCTCACCAAGACAGACTTGGTGGATCCTGCTGTTCTGACTGCGCAGTTGGCGGAAATTCGTTCCGCTGGTATCACCGCACCGATTGTAACGCTGAGTAACGTAACGCGGGATGGCGTGGATGATCTCAAGCGGCTGCTGTTGCCCGGAAAGACCTATTGCTTCGTTGGGTCGTCAGGAGTTGGCAAGAGCACGCTGATTAATCGGTTGATTGGCCGTGAGATGTTGGAAACTAAGGCTGTTAGCGGGACAGGCGAAGGGCGGCATACAACAGTTCGTCGTGAGTTGATTCGTCTCGAGGGAGGTGCGCTGGTTATAGACAACCCGGGAATGCGTGAATTTGGCATTGTTGGCGCGGAAGACGGCATAGGGAGTAGTTATTCTGACATCATTGCCCTCTCGTCTAGCTGCCGTTATCGAGACTGTAGCCATACAGGCGATCCAGGCTGTGCTGTGCTTGAGGCCGTACATTCCGGCGAAATGAGCCAGGAGCACTTTGAAAACTATCTGAAACTCAGGGAAGAGTCCGATTTCTACCAGATGTCCTCTGCTGAAAAGAGAAAGAAGGATCGGGACTTTGGCAGATACATTAAGTCGGCAAAAAAAGGACTCAAAGGATAACTCGTGTGTTTGCGGCGGCGCATAACAATTCGCTGCAGATACGACGGCAGTGACGGGCAGCGGTTTAAGCTCAACCATTCAACGTTATGATCTTTCCTCTTTATCTCTACAGATTGTGCCGGTTTGGTAAACTGCAACCCACCTCCGAAATTTACAACCGGCATGTACAAGCCACTGGAAATCACTGAGGATCATGTGAAAGGCTTTGCCATCCTGTTTAGCTGGCCGGCGGTCCAGTACCAGTGCCACGGCATCGCGT
>CAVTDN010000022.1:0-33839 GCA_963733595.1 uncultured delta proteobacterium
AGCCTCGTCTCTTGTCGTATATAGTTTGAGAAGAAAACTCGCTCGGTTTCAATAATCGGCATCTCTTCAGCTTTGAGGGGTTTGGGATTACGGGAAGGATGGTCCAGGTCACTTGACTTTTGTGCAGCGTTTTTGCCGACGGGGCCTCTTTGTTGTCTCGTTATCCGCCTCAGGTGCTGGCGGCTTCAAGCCGCTGTTCCAGTTGCCTGGTCAGCGTGAGCATGGTTTCGATTTCGGCCATGGTCGGTATCTTGATGCTGCAGGCATAGGGGTCGCAGATTTCCTGGTAACTATCCAGGTTGCGGATCGACTCTTCCAAGCCCCGGACAGTCTCCGGCATCCACTGCTTCCATTGCATCCACCAGGTCATGCATGGTGTGGTTGTAGGGCAGGCGCCCGATCTCCATCAGTCCGCTCATCACCAGTTTTTCAATGGCCATGGCGATGAGATTATAGAGGATCTCGGTGGTGAACGTCTTGTTCTTTTTGCGATAAGGCGGTTTCCGCCAGATTGAGATATTGCCGCCCCTCCAGTTTGTACTGTTGCCAGTCGTCTATTGCCTGGGGCCGGATATCGGCAAAGCCCACCAGGGCGGGATGGAGCAAATTGGCCATGGGTTTCTCCATTGGTACGGCGGCGAGATGCAAATCTCGAATGCCAAATTAACTGTATTGCCGCAGGCAGATAAGGGCTGTTGTTTGCCAGCCTATCCGCTCGTAAAAGGCCAGGGCCGGTGGATTGTTTTTATCGGCCAGGAGTTGCAGGCGGGTCGCCCCCTGTTCCGCGGCCCAACCGGCCATGGCCTTCATTAAAGACCGCCCCACGCCGCGGCGACGGTGCGCAGGATCGACCACCATATCCTCGACCACAACCGCCGGACCACCCTCGGCTGTGGAAATCACCAGCTGACCGGTGCACATGCCGATGACCCGTCCGACCACTTCGGCCACCAGGATGCAGCCCCGGTCATTGTGCAGCAGCATCACCAACCCCCGCCGCTGCTTGGCCTCATCGAAGCTGAAATCCTCTTCAATGGAAAAAAGAAGCCGAAGCAGCGTCACCAGTTGATCCACATCTTCATGCCTGGCCTTGCGCATGATGGGCATAGGGATTTTTCCTTTTCTATTCGATGAGATACTCGGCTGCCGGTTCACCGTCTTCGAGGCCGTCGAGGATGGCGTCGATGATCTCGGTGCTGGTCACGCCCTTGAACCACCAGTTTTCCGGCTGCACCACCATGATCGGTCCGGACTCGCACTGCTTGAGGCAGCCGGTGGCCACCACCTGCATATCCAAGGCCGCGATCGAGAATTTCCTCTTCGATGTATTGGAGGAATCCGTCGGTCTGTTTGTGGCAAATGCCTTTAGGATCGCCTTTAGAGCGAAAACTCTGACAAACCAGTATCTGTTTTTCGGGGATAGCCATGATGTTTGTTCCTTCCTGGAGAGTAGCTTTTATTAATTGAGGATCAGCCGGATTTCGATGGACGGCAGCCAGGCTCCAGACAGGGCCTCGCCACAACGCCGGCTGCCCCTCCACCTGATTATCTGCGTTATTTTTTACATTTCTGTTTTTTGCCGCCGCCATAGAGCACATCCACCGTGCCCTCGATATTCTCCTCGGTGAGGATGACACGGATGCCCCGGCCACCGAGCACTTCCCGAGGCCGTTGGCCGGCGCTGGCGGCCAGCAGGGCAAAACAGTCGTGGAGCGTGTCGGCCAACTGCTCCCACCGGGATTCACCGCTGCCCGGTTCCGGAGCTTGGCGGGTTTCGAGCAGACAGGTGAGACCGTCAGCCCTGGGACCATAGATGAGAATGGTTTTGGCCTGGCCGAGATGGAGATCGACATCCATGCCGGTGGTACTCACCACCGCCACCCGAGGACGCTCCGCACTGGGCTTGGGCAATCCCGGTTGCGCCGGTTCCTTGGCGCCGCATCCGCAGCCGGACGAACAACCGCACTCCGCCACGTTCACCTGACGGACCGTGGTGGCAAGGGACAGACCGGTCAGTTTGCTGATTTGCTCCATATGCACCCGGGTGGAAGGGGCGGCCCATCGGTCTGCTGCGGATCGGGGGTAAACGGAACCAGTTCCATTTCCGTTGCCCCCAGCTCAGCCATGGTTTCGGCAAGGGTCACCACCTGATGAGCATTGATGCCCGGATAGATGGTGGTGCGAATGGCAACCTTTACTCCGGCTGCGGCCATGGCCTGCACGGTTTTCGGTTGTTCCTCCACGAGCAAGGGCGACTGCCTTGGGCAACGGAACGGTCTTCTTGCCCGGACGAATCCAGGCATACAGTTTTTCCGCAGCGGCCAACTCCATGGTCTCGACCAACAGCGTGACCCTGTTGAGTCCGGCTGCTGCCAACTCGGCGGCATGTTGCTCGCCGCCGAGGCCCAGTGTGGTCAGGCCGATGGTTAGGGCGGGATAATGATTTTTCAAGAGTGCAATGGTCGCCAGGGTCGTGGCCATCGAGGCCAGAGGATCACCGGGACCATCGAGTTCAACAGCTTCCAGTCCCTTGTGCAGTCCAACTTCCGTCAACGCTTCCGCTGGGGACAGGGCCTGCTCGGCCTTGGTCTCCGGGGCGAAACGCAGACGACAGGTCGCCTGGGGCGCCACCGGCAGCCGCAGGATCTTGACGACGGCATCGGTTGCCTGGGCGGTGAATCGGGGTGCGTTGGTGATGGGAATAACAGTCATGGCAATCCGCCCAATTGATTGATGGGATGGGAGAAAAAGGCCCGGCGGGGAACCAAGGAGAGGACCAAGGAGTGCCCCCCGCCGGACCTGGAAAATTACAGCACCAGCTCAAACTTCTCTTCCGGATCGTCCCGGTCCTTGCGATCCAGCAAGGCATTGAGGATTTTCTCCAGCATTCGCAGGCCGCCCTTGTAGCCGACGGTCGGGAAATACTGATGCCCCTGGCGATCCAGGATCGGGAAGCCCCAGCGGATGAAAGGAATGTCCTCGTCGCGGGCAATATACTTGCCGTAGGTGTTGCCCATGAGCAGATCCACCGGCTCGTTCTTGATCCACTGATGGAGCAGGAACATATCGCCCTTGGCCCGGACATTGACTTCAAAGGGCATGTCCGCGGTCAATTCCTTGATCCGTTTTTCAAAACGCTTGCCCGGCGTGCCGGTGACCACATGCACCGGGCACATGTCGATGGAGACCAGGAACTCGGTCATGGCAATCAGCTGATCCGGGTCACCGTAAATGGCCACCTTCTTGTGGTAGAAGTACTGGTGCATATCGGAAATCAGGTCCACCATCTGGCCGCGCTCGTAGGAAACTTCCTCCGGGACCACGGTGCCGCTGATGATCCGCAGGGCATCGATGAACCGGTCGGTGGCCTTGAGTCCAAAGGGCATGTCAAGGATCTTGCACGGCACCTTGTACTTGGTGTCGAGCAGGCGGGCGGCGTCAGCCGAACACCATTCGCCCAGCGCCAGGGTGCCGATGGCATCGCCGCAGCCTTTCAGTTCGGCAACCGTGACGCCACCCTGGGGAAACATGCTGTACTCGCCGGAAAGCGGCCCGTTGAGCACGCCCGAGGTGTCGGGAAAGAGGGTGATATTCGCGCCGACCATTTTCGCCAGACGCTTGATCTCTTCCATATCGGAAGGCTCTACCCAGCCGGGAATGACGTTGACCTTGCCGTTTTTCTTGCCCATGGGCTCGGCCAGATCGGCCATGGCCTTGACCATGTTGGAAAAACCGGTCACATGCGAGCCGACATAACTCGGGGTCGCGGCCCCGACCAGGGTCTTGCCCGCCGGCACGGTGCCTTCCTTGTGGGCCTTGTCGAAGATCTGGTTGAGATCATCGCCGATGGTCTCCGACAGGCAGGTGGTGTGGACCGCAATAACCTCCGGGTTATAGACGGTGAAAATATTGTTGATCGCCTGCAGCAGGTTGGCCTGGCCGCCGAACACCGACGAACCTTCGGTGAACGAACTGGTGGCGGCGGAAACCGGCTCCTTGTAATGCCGGGTCAGGGCGCTGCGATGGTAGGCGCAGCAGCCCTGGGACCCATGACTGTGGGGGAGACAGCCATGGATGCCCAGTGCCGCGTACATTGCGCCGATGGGCTGGCAGGTCTTGGCCGGATTGATGGTCACGGCGCTGCGCTCGTTTATTTCTTTGGGTGTATGTCGAAGTAGCATTGTCTTGCCCTCTTGGTTGATGCTTATTCCCACACGTAGGTGGCTGAGAGTTCGGGGCTTTCCTGCCAGGGGGCCTTCATGTAGCTCCAGACCTTGCTGTTGACCAGCCGATCGATTTCCTTGTAGAAATTGACCGCGCCCTTGAACCCGGCATAAGGTCCGCCGGAATCGTAGCTATGGAGCTGTTTCATGGGGACACCCAGTTTCTGGATGGAAAATTTCTCCTTAATTCCGGCACAGAAGATGTCCGGCTTCATCAGTTCGACCAGTTTCTCGGCTTCGTACTGATTGAGGTCGTCGATAACGAGCGCCCCCTTCTCCATATCCGGCATGATGCCGTCGTATTCCTTGAATTTGTACCCTGCCTCTTCCAGTTGTTTATATTCCTGGGGCGTTTTCCGCGCTTTGAAGCGCTCGGGATCGGCTTCGACATCGAGTTCCTCGATGTTGCGGCTGTCGGCATCCACCTTGAGGAAAGGAATAACTTCGCGGCCTTCGTAATCATCACGATGGGCGAATTCATACCCGGCTGAAATCGTTTTCATGCCCAGTTCGGCAAACAGATCCTGGTAATGATGCGCCCGGCTGCCGCCAAGAAAGAGCATGGCGGTCTTTCCCTGGGTGCGCGGCAGTGCCTCGTCGCGAACCGCATCCACCGCCGGCATTTCTTCGGCAATCACGGCCTCGACCCGGTCAATCAGTTTCTGATCTCCGAAATATTCGGCGATCTTGCGCAACGACTTTGCGGTTGATTTGGCCCCGATGAAATTCACCTTGATCCAGGGGATGCCGAACTTGGTTTCCATCATGTCAGCCACGTAGTTGATGGAGCGATGGCACATGACGCAGCTCAGATCGGCCATGTGGGCTGAGGCAAACTGGTCGTAGGTCGAGTTGCCGGAAAAAGTGGAAATGGTTGTTATGCCGCATTTTTGCAGAATCCGGTCGATCTCGAAACCGTCGCCGCCGATATTGTACTCGCCCAGCAGGTTGATCTTGTACTCACCAGGTTTTTCCTCGTTGTTCTCACCGACCATGTGGGTGAACACCTGGTTGTTGGCGATATGATGGCCGGCGGACTGGGAAACGCCCTTGTAGCCTTCGCAGCTGAAAGCAAAGACATTGCAGTCGCCGAGTTTTTCTTTCATGTTGCGGGCGACGGTGTGGATATCGTCACCGATCAGGCCGACCGGGCAGGTGGCGAAGATGGTGATCGCCTTGGGGTGGAACAGGTCGTAGATCTCCTGCACCGCCTGGGCCAGCTTTTTTTCGCCGCCGAAGATGATGTCTGAATCCTGCATGTCGGTGGAGAAGCAGTAGGTCATGTAGTTTTCACCGTCGACACCGGCATCGGTCTGATTGCGCCGGGTCAGCCAGGCGTAGAAACTGCAGCCGATGGGGCCATGCACCAGATTGACGATGTCCCGGGTCGGTCCCATGATAACCCCCTTGCAACCGGCGTAAGTGCAGCCGCGCATGGAGATGATGCCGGGTATGGTTCGCACGTTGGCGACGATTTCCGGGGTGTTGTTTTCCAGAGCCTCGTTGATGAGGATCTGCTTGGCCCGTCTGCGAGCCACTTTGGTCGGATATTTTTTCAGCAGCTCTTTTTTTATGTCCGTGGGTTCCCACTGAACGAGCTTTTTCTTTGCAGTTGCCATTGTATTCTCCTTGGGCGCTCAGACTATTGATTTCGTACCGGATTCGCCCGTTCTCACGCGGACGGCGTCCTTGATCGGCAGGATGAAAATCTTACCGTCACCCGGTTTTCCCGTCTTGTTGACGCTGATAATGGATTCAACCACGGTGTCGACAAAATCATCTTCAACCACAATGGTGACAACTCGTTTCGGATACAGTTTGCCTTTCTCCCCAAGGAGAGAAGCCGCCTCTTCATATCCGTCCTCGGCGCCGGCCAGGATCTGGGTATTGACAAATCCTACCCCCCTGCCGTTGGCTTCGTGGGCGAAAAACGCATCCACTCCAGCCTCGGTCAACGCCTTCTTGGTTTGGTTCATCATATTCATCCGCACTATGGCGATAACCTCTTTCATGCCGCAACCTCCGTTGCTCCTTCCTTAACGCCGGAGCTGATGGTGTAAGCGCATTCGACATCGCTGATAAAAATCTTGCCGTCACCGAAGGCGCCTTTGGCCCCGGACCTCGCGGTGCTCATGATGGTATTGATGACGAAGTCTTTGTCCTCTTCCTGGATAACACTCATCAGCATGGTTTTGGGGATCTCGTCATAGGTCACTTCGCCGATCTTGATGCCGCGCTGCTTGCCGCGGCCGGCAACCGAATATTTGGTGACTGCGGGAAATCCGGCATCCATCAGGGCGGCAAGGACGGCGTCTGCTTTTTCGGGTCTGACAATGGCTCTGATCATGATCATCATGGTAGTCTCTCCTTCTTATGTGTCTTCGATTAGGTGTAAATATTCAGGTGGATCATCTGCAGGTCATCAGTCTGTCAACAGATCAACTCTCGAGGTCTGGAGTTGAACAACCTGCGTCTTCACTCATGCTTCCATCAGGCCGTACTCCAGCAGCAGCTGTTCCAGTTCTTCGATGGCCAGGGGTTTGGGGATGACGAACATTCTGATTGCCATCGATAGCCCTGGCGAGATTACGATAGGCATCGGCCTGCGTGACTTCCGGGTTCCATTCGATCACGGTCTTGCGGTTGATCTCCGCCCGCTGGACGTCATTGTCGCGGGGCACGAAGGCGATCATCTGGGTGCCGATCTTCTTGGCCAGTTCCTCGATCATCTCGCGTTCGTTATCGACGGCGCGGGAGTTGCAGATCAGGCCGCCGAGGCGAACCTTGCCGGATTGGGCAAACTTGGTGATACCTTTACAGATATTGTTGGCCGCATACATGGCCATCATCTCACCGGAAACAACGATGTAGATCTCTTCAGCCTTGCCATCGCGGATAGGCATGGCAAATCCGCCGCAGACAACGTCGCCGAGAACATCGTAGAAGGCGTAATCCAACCCTTCACTAGGGGCATAGGCGCCCAACTGCTCCAGCATGTTGATTGAGGTGATGATGCCGCGGCCGGCGCAGCCGACGCCCGGTTCGGGTCCGCCGGATTCAACGCACCAGGTGCCGCCGTAACCCAACTTGCGGAGATCGTCGAGTTCCACATCCTCGCCTTCCTCACGCAGGGTATCGAGGACCGATTTCTGGGCCAGTCCGCCCAGGAGCAGACGGGTTGAGTCTGCCTTGGGGTCACAGCCGACGACCATGACCTTTTTGCCCATCTCCACCAGGCCTGCGACGGTGTTCTGGGTTGTTGTGGATTTGCCAATACCGCCTTTACCGTAGATCGCTACCTTTCTCATTGCTGTGTCTCCTTCGCTCTATGTGTTCACAAGGTTGTTACTTTCCTTTGCCTGCTCGCCACTCCGGGAAAACAATCATCGCCGGGTTGTCTCTTCTAAGGCAAGGGGTGTGCCAAAAAGTTCTGCTCATTTTTATGTATATATTATCAATTAGTTATATTGATAATGAGCGGATAACGGGCGAGCGCGGCGTCCAACGGTTAGCCCCAGGATTGTCGCGAACCATACAATTAAGTGGATTGTCTACAAAATTGTTGCAACCGGGATGGTTATTTGGGGGGCAGTGTGGTGCGGTGGCGAGTGAAGGCGAGAAGGATCAAAGAGGGAGAGAGATGCAGGTCAATATTGTTCATTTGTGTCATGACTTAAAGATGCTATTTACAATTTTGAACAATTATAATTAGCATCTTTTGGTGACGGCAGGTTTTTTTGTGGAAAAAAATATTTATTATCAGATTATTTGAATGGTGAATACTTCGAAGGCCGTGGGGTTGTACCAGAATAATTCAAGGTGGATCAATTATTGCTTGAAAGCGGTAAGGAAAGTTTCACATCCGCTTCGGGTGTGTGAGGTTCAAACGGGAGAAGAGCGAAAATGTCCGTGAATGAGTCGTCGAAAGCAACAGTCACTTCAGCGCTTGAAGTGCAGGCGCTGTATAAAATTGTCAACCTCATTGGCGCCGCTGTTCATCTGGACACAGCGCTGTCCTCCATTCTTAAAGTCTTGCATGATGCGCTGCGCATGGAGCGGGCAACTTTAGCCTTGCTTGACGAATCCGGCCTCCATCTTTCCATTCGGGCATCCTACGGGCTCAGTGTCGAGGAGGAGCAACGCGGCGTCTATGGGCTCGACGAGGGCATTTACGGGCAGGTCTTTTCGACGGCCTCGCCCTTTGTTGTACCCGACGTTCACAGTGAACCGCTGTTTCTCAATCGCACCGGCGCCAGAGCAAAGATATCCAAGAAAACGATCTCCTTCATCGGCGTTCCGGTGGTGCTCGCCGGCAAAACCGTTGGTGTGCTCAGTGTCGACCGGTTGTTCGGATCCGACGTTTCCTTTGAGGAAGATGTCCGATTTCTGACGGTCCTTGCCGCTCTGATTGCTCAGTTTCTCAATCTTCACCGGGCAATCCGCAAAGATCGGGAGCTGCTTGTGCAGGAGAATCTCAGCCTTAAGGAGAAGTTGCACGGGCGCTATCATCGCCATCAGATCATTGGTCAGTCAAAGGCCATGCAGGAGGTCTTCTGGAACATTGAGCGGGTTGCCCCTTCTGCGGCAACGGTTCTTCTTTTGGGAGAATCGGGCACTGGCAAGGAGCTGGTCGCCAGGGCTGTGCATGACGCCAGCCCTCGGAAAAACAAATCCTTTATCAAGGTGAACTGCGCCGCACTTCCCGAAAACCTCCTGGAAAGTGAACTCTTCGGTCATGAAAAGGGAGCCTTTACGGGAGCGGTGGTGGCACGGGTCGGCCGTTTTGAACAAGCGGATGGCGGGACGATATTTCTTGATGAGATCGGTGAATTACCGTTGCTTTTGCAGGCAAAATTGCTGCGGGTGCTCCAGGAACAGCAGTTTGAACGGTTAGGGGCGTCCAGAACCCTGAGTGTCGATGTCCGGATCATTGCCGCAACCAACATTAATCTCGAGCAGGCGGTCATCCAGGGGCTTTTTCGCAATGACCTCTATTATCGCCTCAACGTGGTGCCGCTCCATCTGCCGCCACTGCGGAAACGCCGGGATGATATCCCGCTCCTGCTTGATCATTTTCTTCGGGCAAGCAACAAGCGAAACGAAAAGTCCCTGCGAATGTCGCGGGAATTTCTCGACTTTTTGACTGATTATGATTGGCCCGGCAATGTCCGCGAATTGCAGAACCTCGTGGAGCGGTTGGTGATTCTTGCCGCAGGCGAGGTATTACGAGTTGAGGAACTTCCTGATTATATGGTTACACCGGAAGTCGGGTACATACCCCCGGCCCTCAGGTCGACGGTTCCCCCCCCAACGGCGGCCAATGTGCCGACCTCGCTTCAGCCTCAGGCCAGGAAATCCTTGCGGGATCTGGAAAGGGAACAGGTCGAGTCAGCTCTGATGCGGAACGGCTGGGTGCAGTCCAGGGCCGCCCGCGAACTGGGCCTGACCCAGCGGCAGATGGGCTACCGGATCAAGAAATTCGACCTGCAGAGCCCCTGACCGGTTTCCGTCCGTCCCGGGCACCGCCGTTTTCGGTTGTGGAGAACATTTCATTCTCCAGCGGGATGAATTACCCGGCTCATTTTTCCCGGCAGCTCCCGCCCCAGTAATTCTTCGTAGTACAAGACCACCTTGACGAGACGTTGCACGTCAATGCCGGTTTCTTTGCCCATCTGCTCGAAAAGATGGACCGCATCCTCGGCGGCAACATTGCCTGCCGCCCCCCTGACAAAGGGGCAGCCGCCCAAGCCGCCAACGGCCACATCGAACAATCGCACGCCAGCCTCGTATCCCGCGAACATGTTTGCCAGGCCCAGGCCTCTGGCGTCATGCAAGTGGAGTGAGAGCATTGCTTCCGGAACCGCATCCCGAATCCTTGCCACCAGCTGTCTGACCTGGAGTGGGTGGGCCATGCCGGCGGTATCCGCCAGATTGACCTCAAGGGCGCCGGCCGCCACCAGTCGGTAAACCGCGTTCAGGACATCCTCCTCAGGCATTCGCCCCTGATCCGCGCAACCAAAGGCGCACTGCACCCCGGCCCTGACCGTAACACCCAGCGTAGCCGCTTTCCGTACCAGCACGATCATCCTGTCGAGGGCTTCCCCTGCCGGACAGCCCGCATTCCTGCGGCTGTGCGTGTCGGACACCGAAACCGACATGCTGAGATGGTGCATGCCGCAGGCAATGGCTCGATCCAACCCCTGTGCGTTGAGCACCAGGGCGGAACATACAAGATGCGGCCAATTCGAATGAACCCGCTCAGCCAACGCCTCGGTCTGCCGCATCTGCGGCAACCTGCGGGGATCGACAAAGCTGCCAATCTGCAGCCGCCTGATACCGGCCTCTGCCAGCAAACGAACAATTTCCAGTTTTTCGTCTAAACTGAACAGTCTGTCTTCATTCTGCAAACCGTCACGGAGGGATTGCTCTTCGAGGATCACCTTGCCGGCTGGATCAGGACGATGCTGCATGATTTCCTCTGTGGACCCGCTGTTCGTTTGCCCTGATTGCAGAGGCGGGCGTTCCCCGGTTGGGACCGATCTTCTTGCTGATGTGACATCGCTTGCCGCGAAACTCGTTTTGTTCTTGAACCGACCAGTTGCACGCCTCTGTCAGCCCAGATACTTAACCCGCAAAGTTTTCTTGTCGGTCTTGCCGACGCTGGTCTTGTCGATGGTCTCAACCACCTTGACCTTGAGCAGCATGGCCTGTTTTGAGAGCAGCCCCTTGTCAATGAACTGGTTGATATGGCTGACCAGTTGCCGGGGCGTGGGGGCGATCACGTTGTGCTTGGGTACCACCAGGGCCAGGGGCCGTTCCCCCCACTTTTTGTCAGTCATGCCGATCACTGCCACCTCGGCCACCGCCGGATGGAGACCAATGACATCTTCCAGTTCCAGTGAGCTGAGCCATTCCCCGCCGGTCTTGATCACGTCCTTGATTCGGTCGGTGATGTTAACGTAGTTTTCGCGGTTGATGCTGGCGACATCGCCGGTGTGCAGGTAGCCGCCCTTCCACAGATTCTCCGAATTGCGCTGATCTTTGAGGTACCCCTGGGTCAGCCAGGGGGCGCGGACGACGATTTCGCCTACCTGCTCGCCGTCATGCTCGACATCGTTCATCTGTTCGTCCACCAGCCGCAATTGCACCAGTGGGATCGGGCGACCGGTCTTGCAGCGCACGGTCAGTTCATCGTCGGCTTCCAAATCTTCCCGGTTGACATGGGCGATAGTCAGGATCGGGCAGGTCTCGGACATGCCATAACCGGTGAAAACGTCGATGCCGCGGCTCAGTACTTTCTGGCACATCGCCTTGGTCAGGGCCGAACCGCCGATCATTACTTTCCAGCGGGAGAGGTCGATCTCCTCAAAACTTGAGTGGTTGATCAACATGTGCATGATGGTGGGCACACAGTGGGAAAAGGTGACCCCCTCCCGGACGATCAGTTGCAAGATGGAGCCTGGAGCGTATTTGCCCGGATACACCTGTTTGATTCCGAGCGAGGTGGCGACATACGGCAGGCCCCAGGCATGGACATGAAACATTGGGGTCAGCGGCATGTAAACGTCCTGCTGGTGAAGCCGTCCCTGGGTCGTGGGGGTGCCAAGTGCCGCCAGATTGCCAAGCGTGTGGAGCACCAATTGGCGGTGGCTGAAATAAACGCCTTTGGGCATGCCGGTGGTACCGGTGGTGTAAAAGGTGGTGGCCCGGGTGTTTTCATCGAAATCCTCAAATTCAAAGGTGCTGGGGGCCTTGGCCAGCAGGGCCTCATATTCACCGGCCAAAGGAATGGCGGTCTGGGGTGGGGTGTCGAGATCAGTGAGCAGGACATAGCGCTTGACCGTGTCGATACGCCCTTTGATTTGTTCAATGATTGGCAGGAATTCGTCATTGACCAGGATGTAATCGTCTTCGGCGTGATCAATGGTATAGAGGATCTGCTCCGGTGAGAGCCGGACATTGATGGTGTGCAGGACGGCCCCGAGCATTGGCACGGCAAAAAAACATTCGAGATAGCGATGGCTGTCCCAGTCCATCACCGCAACGGTGTCACCGGATTTGACGCCCAGGGCGGTCAGGGCGTTAGCCAAGCGGCAGACGCGGCGGCGCATTTCTCCGTAGGTGGACCGGAGCTGGTCGCGGTAAACAATCTCTTGGTCAGGATTGTCGACGACCGGGGCAAGAAACATGTTTTTGATCAGCAGCGGATAATTATAAGCTGAGGCGGTGCGCTGGATGAGAGTGGCGGTCATGAGCGGTTCCTTTGTGTGGCTGACAGTGAAGAAAGGGGAAAAAAACAGGTGATTACCAATACTGAACCGGCAGGCACTTGTCAAACAGGTTCAGCGAGGTGGGAGAAAAAGGGTTATGCTGCCATGGGGTGGCAGTGAAATAATTATTGACGGAATATTTTTCCGTCACAATACTGTTAGCACTTGATTAAAATCCTCGATTAATAATATGTTCGGCGGATTTTTCTTGCTTCTGATCCCATCTATCTCTCTCCTTATCTGAATATCCATGGCTGCCACTAGTATTCCTGCGGCAATTGCGTTGAAAAAGGCGCGATTTGTTGCCAGTACCATCGTCTCTCTCCTGTTCAACCGGTACACGGCCTTTCTTCTCGGTGTGTATGCATACTCACTGATCATCCTTGCCTTGGGCGGCCTTGGCGGCATGTTCGGTGCCATCGAACTCCAGTCAATGTGGTTGTTTCAGTTGGACGAGGTCAGGGGCGTCTATTTGAAACGAGAGTATTTGGAATTGACTCTGCTGTTTTATTTATACTGCTACTTCAACGTCATTTTGCGCCCCTCGCGCTGGCAGCCTCTGTTGGCGGTGGTGCCTCTGTTTCTGGCCTATCTCGGGCAGGATATCTATTACCTGATGTACAGCAGCGTCTTTCGGATCACCGAACTGGCCGAGGTGCCCGAACTGCTCAAGGTGCTTTCGCTGGCGCATTTTGCCATGCTGCTGGTATTCGTCGTCCTGCCGCTGGGTTCTTTTCTCTGGTTCGTCGATTACCGCAGGTTTGTGGTCATCATAGCAGGGGCCTTGCCGCCGGCTCTGCTGATCGGAGCAGCTGTCTATTTTCCGCAACAATACATCACCACGTATCATAAGGTGGGTGAGGAAATTGTCTATTGGTCCGATGCGGACAGCGCCCAGAACAACGGCCGTTTTATGATGCTGCTTTACCGGGAGGCCGAGCGGCAGTTGTCGCGAGCCAAGACCGAAACTTTCCGGAATCGCGCCCAGTACGACGAACAGGCGCAGCAATTGGCCGGCTGGATCCGGGCCAACGGCAACAGCCGGAACGTCCACCTGGTGGTGATGGAGAGCTTTCTCGACCCCACTCTGTTCAAGGGAGCCACCTACAGCAAGGATCCGATCCATCCCAGCTTCAGGAAACTTTTCGGCAACAAGATGGGGTTTTCGCTCTCCCCCGTCGTCGGGGGTAAGACAGCCCAGGCGGAGTTTGAGATATTGTGCGGTGCGCCCGCTTTCGAAGAGATGACGGGGGTGGAATTTAACAGCTTCACCGGTGTTGCCGCCAACTGTCTGCCTGGCACGCTGCAAATGGCGGGCTATCAAACCATGGTCTCCAACGCTTATAATCCGAGTTTTTTTAATGCTGCTAAAGCCTACCGGGGCATTGGATTCGCCAAAATGTATTTTCCCCGCGAGTATGTCAGCGATGGTGACACCTATCTGGTCAGGGGTGACACTGCGGGGGAAAAAGAATACATGTTCGACAGCGTCCTCTTTTCCCAGAATCTGGATTTTATCACGCCGTTGCTTCGGAACAGTGAAGGGTCGCCTCTGTTCAATTATGTTTTGACTGTATATGGCCATTTCCCCCACCTTATGAATGAGGAAAAACGACCGCAGGTGTTAAAGATGATTTCCGATTTCAAGGATGAGCAGCTTGAGCGGGCTGCCAATCAGATTTTTTATCGTTCCCAGGCTGTGGCCGATTATGTCAATCGCTTGCTGGAACTCGATCCCAAAAGCCTGATCATTCTGGTCAGCGACCATCTTCCTCCCGGCCAGCACGGCCGCAGGAGTTTTCAGAAGCTCCGTTACCTCAATAATGCCGATGCCAGTCTGCATATGAACCGGATTATGATCATTGAGGACGGCAAGGTAAAGAAATTCGCCACCATCCACCATTACGACATCCCGGCTATGGTGCTTAATTCCATTACCAAAGGGGCGTACTGCAAGGAACACTCCTGCGGGTTTGCCGAAAATAAGCTGCTCGATGACCGCATGAAGCGGCATGACGATTACATGCGGATCATGGCGCACGCCTCAGAGTGAATCCGGAGATCAATAATGGATGACATGAAGAAGAAGCGGGTGTCGTCAGGCATCCCGCAGCTTGACCGTCTGCTCGGCGGTCTTTACATCGGCGATAATGTCCTCTGGTACGAGGATGCGGGCAGCTTTTCGGCCGCCTTCTGCGTCCATTTCATCCGCGAATCGCTCGCGTTTAAAAAACCGACGATTTATGTCAGCTTCGATCGGTCCCCAAAAAATGTGGTGGCCTTTCTCGGCCCGTTGGCCGAGAGTCAGAACCTCACTATCCTCGACTGTTTCACCAATGGCAAGGGTGACCGTTCTGAGGTTTTTAACAAATTTTATGAAAAAGATGGTGCCCAGTGGCCGTATCAGGTGATCAGGGTCAACGACCCCGCCGACCCCGCTCAGGTGGGGGAGGCCATTTATGGTCTGCACGGCAACCTCTCCGGCGATATCCGTTTCATCATGGACAGTCTTACCGGCATGCAGGATCTCTGGGGTGGAGAGGAGCAGGTGACGAAATTTTACGCCCGGACCTGTCCCCGACTTTACGAACTTGACACCATTGCCTACTGGATTGTCGAAAAAAGCGCCCACTCCAGCCGATTAAAAGCCAATATCAACAAAATCGCCCAGGTGGCTATTGATCTGTCGATAAAAAACAGCAAACCGGCGCTGAAGATCCTCAAAGCAGAGAAACGGAACTCGCAGTTTCTCAACGAACTCCAAGCCTTCAGCTGCGAACAGGCAGAGAT
The DNA here is from genome assembly GCA_963733595.1 of uncultured delta proteobacterium. Classification (GTDB taxonomy): domain Bacteria; phylum Desulfobacterota; class Desulfobulbia; order Desulfobulbales; family Desulfobulbaceae; genus Desulfobulbus. Next base: position 15,284 of record CAVTDN010000022.1, read on the forward strand.
CGCTTTCGACCTGCCGAAGACCTTGCCGGGTCGATTTGATCTCGGCTGTAAAATCAAGGAGATGCGAAAAAAACAGGGCCTGAGCCAAAAGGAACTGGCAGAGAAGACCGGCGTGACCCCCAGCAGCATCTCCCAGATTGAGAAAAATCTCATCTATCCATCTATCCCGGCCCTGTTTCGTTTGGCCGAGAGTTTGTCTGTTGAGGTGGCCTTTTTTTTCGAGGATCTGACTACAGGCCGGCAGGGATGCGTCTATCGGAGCGGCGAAGGGGTGAGCGTCAATCTGGAGAAGGCGTCCCGAGGCTTAATTGAGGGAACCAGGTTGTTGCCACCGGATATGAAGGAGATCGGCTTTGAGCCCTATTTGCTCAAGATCGAACCAGGCAGTAAGCTGACGAATCATTTTTTCAACCACAAGGGAGAAGAGGTGGGGTATGTTTTGTCCGGTACCCTGACCTTTTTGGTGAATGGGCAAAGGCAGGAAGCTGGAGCCGGTGATCTTGTCTATCTGCAGAAACACATCCCTGAACAATGGGAGAATAGCGGCGAAACCGTTGCCGAACTCCTGTGGCTGAAGATCAAATAGCCGAACCTCCTTACCGGGCAGCTTGCTCCCGCCCGGTAAGGAGAGAATATTGCATCAAGCGGCCAGGATTTTCTTGGCACTTTCATCCCGGGCATCGGTGATATAGGTAATACCCGTTTCCTTGGCTGTTTCCCGGTTGCCGGCAAACAGATCGTTGCGAGTAAGCGTGTTGATCCGGAATTTTCTTGCTCCGGCCATTAACTGCTGCAGGCCGCATGCCAGCTTGTCGGCCATGGTCCACATGGCAATGGCGCCGTAGGGGATGTTTTTCATTTCATCCTTGCCCACTTTTTTCTCGACATCATAATAGGAGGCGAAGATCTCTTCCGGGGTGCTGCCCATGGCGCTGATGCTGGCCGGCAGTTTGTCCCAGTTGCCGTTGAGTTTTCCCCTACGGTCCGGATGGAGAGCACCCTCGATGTTGGCTCCCAGGAATCCTGGAATCATGATGCCGCGACCCATGCAGATCAGTTTGGTGAACGGGGCACCCAGGGCAAGGCCCTTGAAGATGCTGTCTTCCAGGGCAAAGCCGCCGGCAAAGGAGAGATCAACCACCCTTTTACCCTGGGCGGCCAGGATGCTGGCATACTCGTAGGCTTTGGAATGGAGGTTGATCGAAGGCACGCCCCAACTCTGCATCATGTTCCAGGGGCTCATGCCGGTGCCTCCGCCGGAGCCATCGATGGTCAGCAGGTCAAGTCCGGCCTCGGAGGCGAATTTGATCGCCATGGCCAGTTCTTCCATCCCGTAAGAGCCAGTCTTCAAGGAAATGCGTTTGAACCCGATGCTACGCAGGTAATCGACGGATTTCATGAAATCTTCGCGCACCAAGTCAACGGAGGTGAGGTTGGTGCCTCCGAGTCGGCTGTGGCGAGCGAAGGATTTAATCGCGCCCTTTTCAAAAGCCTTTTGCACTTCGGGTGAGGAGGGATCGGGATCGACGATATAGCCGCGGTTTTTAAGGAACAGGGCATAATCAAGACTGCTTACCTGGATCTCGCCGCCGATGTCCTTGGCGCCCTGGCCCCATTTGAGCTCAACGATACAGCGATCGCCGTACTTGCCGACCACGTACTCGGCAACACCGTTGCGGGTGTCTTCCACGTTCAACTGAACAATGATCGCGCCGTATTCGTCTTGATAACGGAGATAAGTATCAATACGGCGATCCAGTTCCGGGGCCTTGGATATTTTGCCGTTTTTGATCTCCGAGGCTTTATCGACGCCGACCACGTTCTCGCCGACTACGATCGGGATGCCGACCAGCGCGCCGCCGACAGCAAAAGAATCCCAGTATTTTGCGGCGATGAAGGTCGATCCCAAGGCGCCGGTCATCAAGGGAATTCTGCTTTTGGTTTTCACCTTATTGCCGAATTCGGTGGTCAGGTCGACATTAGGGAAAATACAGTTGTCGGGATCGGTGGAAAGGCCCTGCGCCATGCCGTGGGCGCCATAAGCGTATCCCTGTATCCGCAGGGAATTGTAGGAAACGCCGACATGGGTGGTGTTGTTGGCGCCGGCGGTGACGACACCGAAATCGCGCGGGTAGAGCAATTTCCTACCGACCAGGCTCGATTTCCAAGTTTCGCACTGGCCTATACAATCGGCGCGGCACAGGGTGCATAGGCTCGATTCTGCTGGATTTCCTCTGTTGGTGGTGCCCAGAACATCATTACTTTTTGCAAAACGCATGGTTTTCCTCTTTTTTATGGTTTGAATACCTGCAGTTACCAATATGCAGGCCTGTATGACGACAAAAAAGGCGTCTGCCCCAGGAGAGGGGGGACAGACGCCTTTGTCTTGTCATAAAATCGAAAAATAGAATCGAACACACGCCGTTGTGCGCTCTGTTTTCCGAATGGTTATTTATTGAAACTTAATTTATATGTCAATAAATAAGTTAGAAGCTGTGTGCTCTTTCTTCGTCCGCCTGTATTGCAAGCAGTTGCGAGACCAGGTTAATAGAGTTCATTGGAGAGGAGAATGGCCTCTGCCACTTCCAGCATGGTTTTGCGGGAGTCCATGCTCCGCTTCCTGATCCACCGGTAGGCCTCATCGCCGTTAAGTATCTGACGTTCCATGATGATTTCTTTTGCCCGCTCAATTTTTCTTCGTGCTTTCAACTCCCCTTCAATGATCTTGGTGTTGATGATCAGTTCGGTGTTGAGAATGGCGACGGCGGCTTGATTGGCCACTGTGGTCAGCAGGTTGATGTCGGTTTTTGAGAACTGGTGAGGGGCAGATGTGAAGCAGTTGAGCACGCCGATGATTTTTTCCTTCTTTCCCTGGAGCGGCACACCCACCATGGAAACCAGACCCAGTTTTTTCGCCATCTCTTTTTCTTTGAAAATATCGCATTGCAGTACGTCGGGTATGACCAGGGGTGCCTGGGTAGAGATTACATGCCCGACAACACCTTCATCCAGGTTCAGAGAACGGTCAATCACATATTCAGGCTCAATGGCTTGGGTTGCTTTGAGACGTATTTTCGGTGGGTTGGAGTTCTCGTCTACCAGCCAGAGGGAACAGATATCGACTCCGGTAACCTTGGCCACCACCATGACAATCAGCTTGAAGACGTCCTCGAGAAAGAGGTCCGAGGTGACGGCCTGGCTGATGTCCATCAAAGCTTTGATGTAATGATCATAACTCTGACTGTGATTTTCAGGCATAGCGTGGAGTTGAAACGCTCGGTGGGGTATTTCGCCTTTCCTCCAGGTAGCGCATCCCCTTTTGCGTGATCAGGGAGAGCTGATTGTCGACATTGCTTTCAATAACACCCATGTCGTTCATTACTTTGAGCAACAGATAGGTTTCAGGCAGGCTGAGATTCAGTTGCTTGGCAATGTCGTTGGAATTAACCAACTGAGTGTTAGGATTTAGCAGATTTTTCGAGAGAATGTGCAGGACTTGGAGTTTTCTGGCGTCGATCGGCATTGGAAACCTCTTTTAAGCGTAAATCTTTCAGTTTTTTTTCCTTATCCTTGGATAAGGTTCATGGGGCCGCCTGGTTGGGTTGTGGTTGGGGTTGCTGAAGAGGCAAGGCGCGAGGATGCTCGGGTTGCTCTCTTCCCGATAGCTCCGTTGATTTGCCACGGCGCTGGATATAATTACCGTCACTTGGAGCGCGGAGCAAGAAAAATAATTAATTAATAATTAATTTTTTTTATTTAAATTATTTAAAATGAACTACGTGCGGGTCCGGCTAGGGGGTGATTGAAGAAAAGCATCGGGGCTGTCTCACGGTGGGGGCAATAGAATTTTTTTACTAATGGCGCGAGCAAGGTGCGTTGATGAATGATTCCGGGAGGATTAAGAGTGCGAGGCAGCATCCCCGATCAAGGGACGCTTTCCGGGCAGCGGATTCGTTCATCCTTTTCGGAGAAGAAGGTGGCGATGGCCCGCAGCAGGTGCCAGCCGTCGAGATGGCCGATAGTTTCACGAATTGAGTGCATGGCGAGTTGCGGCACACCAATATCGACGGTCGGCACTCCGATTTCGGCAGCAGTCAATGGGCCGATGGTGGAACCGCAGGCCAGGTCATTGCGCATAACAAACTGTTGACAGGGTATTGCTGCTCGTGCGCAGAACTGGCGGAATAGCGCCGCCGTGAGGGCGTTGGTAGCGTAGCGCTGGTTGGCATTCATTTTGATGACCGGGCCACGGTTGAGCAAGGGCAGGTGGTCCGGGTCATGCTTGCCGGCAAAGTTGGGGTGAACCGCGTGAGCATTATCCGCAGAGACGAAGAGCGAGTGAGCGATGGCCCGCTGCCGGAGGGCAGGATCAGGGAAGAGTCGCTCCAGGACGCAGTTGAGAAAGGGACCTTGAGCCCCGGCCGTGGAAACGCTGCCCACCTCTTCGTGATCGTTCAGGATGACTAGGCGGTTTTGCTGGGTCTCGGCCTGCAGCAGTGCCTGGACAAGGGCATGGCAGGAGAGAAGGTTGTCGAGACGCGAACCGGTGATAAACTCGCCGTTCAGTCCTACTCGGCAAAGCGGTTGGGTATCATAGAGGAACAGGTCAAAAGCGAGAAGGGTTGCATCGGCGGCAGCCGGATGCTGGCGCACGAGTTCGCCTTTCAGGAGGGTATGAAAATCGGGAGGTGTGGGTTCACTGGACAGCATCACGAGCGGGATAAGATCGGTCTGCTTGTCAATGCTTCGCTTGGTGTTGACTTCACGGTCCAGGTGAATGGCCAGGCTGGGTATTATCGCCACCGGTCTTTTGAAATCGATCAGGGTGGATTGGAGAACGTCGTCGTTCCGGCACCAGCACACCCGTCCGGCGATGGACAGGTTGCGGTCAAACCAGGGCGCAAGAAGGGCGCCGCCATAGACTTCGACACCAAGCTGGACGCAGCCGTGCCGCATCTGCACCGGGTGAGGTTTGATCTTGAGGCCTGGGCTGTCGGTATGGGCGCCGGCCATGCGCAGCGGTTTTCCGGTATGCGAACTGTGGACCAGGGTGAAAGCTATCAGGCTGGCATCGTTGCGGATCAGGTAGTAGGAACCGGGGCTGAGTTCCCCCCATGAATCAGCTTCGTGCAGGCGTTGAAACCCGCGGTTGTGGAGGATCGATACACTGTTGGCGACTGCATGATATGCGGTCGGCGCCTGGTTGATAAAAGAAAAGAGATCATCAAGGTAGTCGCTTGCTTGCATCATCGGTTTCGGCGCCGGTTAATGGGTAGGGGAGAGGAGGCGGGTGTCGCTCAGGCAACAATGTCCAAGGCCTGGTCGCGACGGGTGGGCACGCCCGTTTTTTCGTTGGATTTTTGTGGTTCTTCGGCATTTATCACTGGTTTTTCCTGAGCCTCCCCCATGCCTTGGGCTGGGTTTGCCTGCGCATGTTGCAATTTCTGGTGCGCCTGGCTTTTCAAGGCGGCAGCGGCGGCGATGCTGCGGTCTGCAGGCGAAGGCTCGGCCGGCGCTGAGGCAATGCGTTTGCCAGCCTGCATTTTTTGTAGAGTTTCTTCCGGTGTTTTTTCCGCGCTGATGTCGATAGGGACCTCGCCGCCGACAGCGTACCTCCGGCCGTCAGATTTCTGCTCAAAGGAATAGGTGGGTCCACCCCGGGCATATGGGCCGGTACTGGCCAGGTGGGCCCTTTCCTGCGCTTTGACCTCCAGATTGCGATCGCGCAACTGGCGAACCGTTTTCTCCTCGGCCACAGTGAGTTCAAGCACCCCGGGTTGTTGTTCCGCAACCTGCTTCTCTTGATCAGAATCAGTTGTGGTGGCTCTTGCCGATTGCCCGCTTCCGGTGGTGTTTGTTTGCCGTGATTTCTCGACGGCGTCCACGGATAGGGTAACTTTATCTTTGTAATTTTCAGTTGTTGTGCTACTTTCACCAGGAAAAGTCGCGATGCGTGGTGCCGGTTCCAAACGGAGAAGGGAAAGCGTTTTTCCGCTTCGATCGTAGGTGTTAGGAAAGGGTGTGGTTGCGGCGGTGGGTGCAAGCATCGGCAAGGAGAGGTGAAAGAATTTTTAGATAGTATACGCCACGGTCAGGGAAGGAGACAAGCCGAATTTCTTGGCGACCTGCAAGAGTCACGCTCCGGTCAGGTGAAGAAAGAGGTTGTTCAACCATAGCGGCTACAAAAAAGGGCGGTGATCAGTTCAATCTTGAGTCCGCCGGAGAGTAAACCTCCACGAGGGAAAATCCATGTTTGATGCGGAAAAATTGTTGGGAAAAATAGTCGGCGAGGTCGTAGGCCAGGGTAGTGGTTCCTGGGGCAGTGGGAAAAAGTCGATATTGGGCAGCCTTGGTTCTGGTGGCGGGCTCATGACGGTGATCGGTCTCGGGGTAGGGGCCTACGAGATTTTAAAACAGCAGCAGGAGCAGAAAAGTCAAACCGGAGGGATGGGCCAGGCACCTCCACCTCCACCCGGCTCGGGTTCATTCGGCACGGGTGCACCTCCTCCGCCTCCGGGTGGGTTTCAGGCTACTGCTCCCTCACCGCCGCCACCAATGCCAAGCGGTGCTCCGGTCATACCCTCGCCGATGAGTGCTCCAGCCACTGGCGGTCTCGCTGGTGCTGAGCTAGCAGTCCGCATGATTCAGGTAATGGTGGCCGCTGCTCATGCTGACGGTGCCATGGATGCCGAAGAAGAACGGGCAGTGCTGGATAAGCTGCGGGGCGCGGAGCTGACCCAGGAAGAAAAAATGTTTCTGCTCAATGAGCTGCATCAACCCAAAAGTCTTGAGGAACTTACTGCTGGTATCAGCGATCCCGCAGTAGCAAAAACCATGTACATGCTGGCTGTTGCTGCAATTAAAATTGATACCGAGGCGGAACGGGCCTGGTTAAATAATTTGGCCCGGCAACTCGGAGTCAGCAGTGAAATACAGGCATTTATTGAGGAACAGCGGTAATGAAGTGGGCCGGCAGCGAGCGGCTATCATGAGGTGGCCGCTCGTTGCCGTTTACTGGAGTATTACCGTTCAAAGATATTTGCCAGGCCACCAAGGACTGAACCTTCACCTTGGCCGCCGCCTCCGGTCTGCGGCGCTGCTTCCCATATCCGGCCAGCCAGCCGGGAAAAGGGCAGCGATTGCAGCCAAACATGCCCCGGCCCTCGCAGGTTGGCAAAGAAGAATCCCTCGCCTCCAAAAATTGCCGATTTGACATTGCCGACAAATTCAATGTCATAGTTGACTGAGGCGGTCAGTGCAACCAGGCAACCGGTATCGACCCGCAGCATTTCGCCGGCAGCCAGTTCTTTTTCAACGATAGTGCCTCCGGCATGGACAAAGACCAGTCCATCGCCGTCCAACTGCTGCATGATGAACCCTTCGCCGCCAAACAGGGCCACCCCGATTTTTTTCTGAAAAGCAATTCCCACCGAGACACCCTTGGCCGCGCAAAGGAAAGCGTCCTTCTGGCAGATGATTCGCCCATTATATTGAGTCAGGTCCAGCGGGATGATTTTGCCCGGATAGGGGCTGGCAAAGGCTACCTTGCCTTTGCCAGCCCCGGTGTACGTGAACAAGGTGATAAACAATCCCTCACCGGTGATTAGCCGTTTACCCGCGCCGAGCATTTTGTCGAAAAAGGTCCCAGTGTTCGAAGATCGTGAGGCATCGCCAAAGACAGTCTCCATAACCACCTGATCGTGCATGTACATCATTGCCCCTGCCTCGGAGATGACGCTTTCTTGCGAATCCAGCTCAATCTCGACAAACTGCATCTCGTTGCCGAAAATGGTGTAATCGATTTCATGCGCCTCCTTGCCTGAAAAGGGAGGGGGGGCCGGCGTTGTCTGGCCGGCTTGCAGCTCAGGTACCCTGCCCGCAGGCATCCAATCGGCAAAACCGTCGCGCCAGACCATGGTTGCCTCATTGTATTGTCCTGAAGCCAGACCACTGAAAATCTGTTGAATGCTGAAAGGGCCAAGAGATTTGCCGTCCAAGGCAACAAACCAGTTTGACATGAAGTGCCTCCATTCTGCTGAAAAAAGGAAGAGGGATAATCAGTTGATTTCCCCAATGGTATACGGGTAGCTCGACGTATGAAAGGAAATAATTGCAATTTATAACCGAAGGGAATCCTGTGCCGATCCCCAGTACAACCTACGTTCGGAGATATTTTCAACCAAGCCCTGTTTAGGATTGCAATCGCAGGAAGAAGATATATAAAATCGCAAAAATTTATTGGTTTCTTTATGGCTATGGGCGGATGGCCAGATGCGCCATCGGGTTTGATGGATATTTTCGCAGTTGATTGAAATCAAGAGGATTTTTTTCGTCTGCCGCCAAAAAACGATCAAGAGAGAGCCACAGGACATGGCGAATGTGGAGAAAAAACAAGGTTCGGAAAGGGACGAAAATTTCCGGTTTCAGGATCACAACTCCACAATCGGTTCCTGCCGCAGGAAAGGATCCGTGTTTATGATCCTCAATCAAGGTTTACTTGTCTAAAAGAGAAGCGTAAATCCGATATGTTACCCTGTTTGTTAAATGTGAAAATCCGGCGTTAATAATGCTTGTCAGTCGATCGGAATAACTGTATAAGCGCTCCTTATTTTTTATCAACTTCCTGTCAACAGATGTGCTGTTGACGGGTCTGGCTTCTTCCACGTTCTAGGAGAACATGCACATGCTTTATCCGGACCAGTTTGGAAAAGACCCTCTTTTTCCAAAACATTCTGAGTTTGCCGTTGTCTTTAAGGATGAATTGGCAGGTAGAGGAGTGATCGCCTACCGCTCCTTCGCCAAGGGCGAGATCATCGCCAGAATGGCAGGGTATGTTGTCCATGAAATTCGCCAGCATACACTTCAACTTACCCCGGAAACCCATCTTTATGACCCCTATTTTTCGGGATTTTTTCTTCATTCCTGTTCACCCAATATTTCGCTGAACATGGTGGATCTGACTGTCATTACTCTCAAGGATGTTCAGGCCAACAATTTTCTCTATATGGATTACGCTGAAACCGAAGATACCCTGTTCAAACAGTTTCCCTGCTCCTGTGGATCATCAAACTGTCGAGGTTGGATTACGGGTCGAAAGGAAATGGTCAACGGCGAGATCGTTGGGCCGGAACTGCTGCATGTCAATCAGGCGCTGCGTTGAGCCAGCAGGCCTATTATGACTGGTGGCAGAGAGCCGATCTCTGCTACCGGAGCCAGCACCTTTTTTTCGCTGGTCGCTCTGTCCAGGCGCTAGTCGATCAGTTTGGCTCACCCTCCTTTGTCTATTCTGTCGAGCGGATCAAAGAGAATCTCGAACGACTGCATGGTGCTTTAAACGAAGCCGGTTTGGCGGGACGCTTTTCCATCTGTTACGCCATGAAGGCTAACCGCTTTGCACCATTGTTGACCTTTCTTAAGCAGACCGGGCTGTGCGGCATCGACGCCTGTTCGCCTGGTGAGGTCGAGCATGCGGTCAGTTGCGGTTTCTCGGCTGCGGAGGTTTCCTTTACCGCCTCCAGTCTTTCCGCGAAAGATCTGCATGTATTGGCCCGCTATGAGGGGTTGTTCATGGATTGCGACTCCCTGCATGCCATCCGCAGTTGGGGCGGACTCAAGCGGGGAACCAAGATCGGTATCCGGGTCAACCCCGCCATGGGCATCGGCCGAGCCGCTAACGACAAATTGCAGTATGCCGGCGAGGCAACCACCAAGTTCGGTATCTATTGGGAACAATTTGCCGAGGCCTTGGAGCTTGCCGAGTCCTTTGATCTACAGGTCACCAAGATTCATTTCCATACCGGCTGCGGCTACCTGACGCCGCAATTGGAGCAACTGGAACGGATCATTGCCCACTGCCTGCGGTTTGTCGACGCAGCGGGCGGGGTCGAACGGGTCAATATCGGCGGAGGGTTGGGGGTACCCCATCTGGCCTCGGATCAGCCTTTGGACATTCAGCGGTGGGCGGAGGTGCTCTCGCGGCAATTTGCCGACCGCAGACAGCATCTCGAGATCGAGCCGGGCGATTATATAGTCAAGGACGCGGGCATTCTTCTTCTGGAAAAAACCTTTGTCGAGCAGAAAAAAAATACGGTTTTTGTCGGTGTCGATGCCGGGTTCAGCATTGCGCCGGAACCCGCATACTACAGCTTGCCCTTTCAGCCGTTGCCGCTCCACTTCGATCAGTCGCCGTGCACCCCGATGATTGTGGTCGGCAACATTAATGAGGCGCTGGATGTCTGGCATGACCATGCCCTGCTGCCGGATTTGACAGCACATACCCATCTGGTTTTAATCAATGCCGGCGCCTACTCCTCGGCTATGGCCTCAAACCACTGCATGCGCGGCCAATTCAAGGAATTTCTGCTGTTCTGATTTACGTCTATAATTTGCCTGGCTATCGTCAAGGCAATCCCTGCCTGTCCGTTTTCCATTCACAATGATGCACGCATCAGAGGGTAGCCTTCGGGGGACCGCTTCGTGAGAAAAAAGGAACGGCTGTTGGTTATCAGCGGTTCTTTTTGACCTGCTTGATATGCTTGGCGGAGATGTTGTGCTGCTTCATCTTGTCGTAGAGCGCTGTTTTGCCGAGCTTGAGCTGATCGGCGGCGGTGGAAACATTGCCTTTGAACTTGTCCAGTGCACGATGAATGATGGACGCTTCGAATTCAGCCACTATTGATTTGAGCGGTAACGTCCCGATTTTTTCCTCGATATCGAAACCGGCAATCCCTTGCTGTTCAATGCGCGGATCCTGATCAAAAAGCAGGTCTGCTTCGGTGATCATTTTGCCCTTGGCCATGAGTACCGACCGCTGGATGAGGTTTTCCAGCTCTCGAACATTGCCTGGCCAGTCATGCTCCAATAAGCGATTGATGATCGACTTGGGGACAAAGTCAATCTCTTTCTTGAAGGCTTCCCGGTAGTGATTGACAAAGTAGGACACCAGTTCGACAATGTCTTCCTTGCGTTCTCGGAGAGGTGGAATGTCGATGTTGATGATATTGAGGCGATAGTAGAGATCGAGCCGGAATTTTTTTTCTTTGACAGCTTGGGCGAGGTCAACATTGGTGGCGGCAATCACCCGAACGTTCACCTGTACCGCTTCGTTGCCGCCAACCCTGATGATTTCACCGTTTTGCAGCACTCGCAGCAGGGAGACCTGCATCCTGGGGCTGATGTCGCCGATCTCATCGAGAAAAAGGGTGCCACCATCGACGACCTCAAATTTGCCGATTTTTCGGGATACAGCTCCAGTAAAAGCCCCCTTTTCATAACCGAAGAGGTCGGCCTCGAGCAGGGAATCGTTAATGGCGTTGCAGTTGATCTTCAGGAAAGGCTTGTCGTCTCTGGTGCTGGTTGCCTTGATCAGGTTGGCCACCAGTTCCTTGCCTGTGCCGGATTCGCCGGTGATGAGAATAGTGGCGTCTGACCCGGAAACCTGATGGATCATTTCCCGCAGTTCCCGCATTTTGCGGCTGCGGCCCACCATCTTATCTGCCTTATGGTGATGACCGAGTTGGCTCTTCAGGCTGTTGACCTGCCGGGAGAGTTGGATGCGAATTTCTTCGCTTGCATGGAGTTCGCTGATCTTTTGTTCAAGAATGGTTTCAATGCTGGTGTTGAACTGCAGGAGTTCGCGCTCAAAGTTCTTGCGTTGAGAGATGTCTCTCATCACCAGCATGATTAGGTTTTCTCCTGTATAGCCGGCAAAAGGAACGAAGGAATATTCCACGGGCGTAGTGCCGACAAGGGCTTCAATGATTTTGCCGTCACCAGGATGTTCCGAAACGAGCAGCAGTTTTTGCTGGCAATCTTCCCCTATTTTTTTGAGGCTATCGCACACAGGCTGAGGACAGGGCTTGCTGAAACTGGCTTTGGCGCTCCTGTTCATGTATTCGACGGTACAGGTATCCCCGAGCAGGAAAACCATTTCCGGCATGGCGTCAAGCAGGGCCCGCCAGTTGGCGCTGAGGCGCTGGACTTCCGCCTGCGTGTCCGGTACTGTCAGATGCTTATAAGGCACGTCGTCGTTATCGGTAAGTGAAGAGTTGGAGAGTAATTATCCCGTGCAGTTATCATGGTTCTCGAGGTGGGCCAGAGTATTTCAAGCTCCGCCGCTTGCTCCTATTAAGAATAAGAAAGGGGCGGAGACGCGCTTATGAAGGGGTCTAGGGCCAGGGCTTAGCCCCGGATTACCCAATTCAAGCAACTTGATTTAATATGTTAACATCGTCGGCAACAAATGACAATTTTTTTCCGGTAAATCGTATTTTAATTTATTTTTTACGCTATCTCTTTGAAATAAATATAAAAATAACTGTAGGTATTTTTACCTAATATCCGGAAAATATTCGGCGCGAAGAGCGGTCACCAGTTGGCGGTGTCCGGCGGGGAATGGATACTCCTGGAGCTGCGTCAGAGAAACCCAGGCATGCTGGCTGGCAGCGGTCAGTACCGGTTCCGCCAGCGTAAAGGGGAAGGAGCAGAGAAAACCATGCAAGGTGACGCGATATCGTGTGTAATGGTGGGTCACCGTAGTAAAGGGAACCAGGCTGTAGACTTGCCAGCCGGTTTCTTCCTTGATTTCCCGGATCGCCGCCTGCTGGGGTGATTCTCCTTCCTCAAGACGTCCGCCGGGAAACTCCCACAACCCGCCCCAGATGTCGTCGGGCAGGCGTTGCTGAATAAAGTATTCCGAGCCTTGGCGAATAATGCCGCAGGCCATGATGATATCGATTTTTTGCTGCTTGCCGGTTGGCAGGGGACGAAATTCCACGGTGTCGGCCTTATAGGCCCGGCAGTGGATCTGTACTGGACAGGTGGCGCATGCCGGCTTTTTCGGGGTGCAGACCAGGGCGCCCAGTTCCATGAGGGCTTGATTGTAATTGCGGGGATCCTCACGGTCGAGCAGGGATTCGGCCATGGCTGCCAGTTGTTTTTTGGTTGATCCTTGCTTGAGCGGCCGGTCGATGTCGGCCAGGCGGGCGAATAGCCGCTCAACATTGGCGTCGAGCAGCGGATAGGGTTGTTTGAAGGCGATCGAGAGGATAGCGGCGGCTGTGTAGGGGCCGACGCCGGGAAGATCGAGCAGTTGCTGGTAATCCGCTGGAATCTCTCCTTTCCCGGTCTCGAGCAGCCGGGCGGCGGCCCGTTGAAGATTACGGGCGCGACTGTAGTATCCCAATCCCTCCCATGCCTTGAGAATCGACTGCTCCGGGGCCACGGCCACGGAGGCGAGATCGGGAAAACGTTCAATCCACCGCGTAAAATACTGGGCAACCCGTTCCATCTGGGTCTGTTGGCCCATGATTTCGGAGATCCAGACATGGTAAGGCGCATAGGTCTTCCGCCAGGGTAAAGGGCGCTGATGGGCCGCAAACCAATTGAGCAGTCTGCGCCGCCAGTCATCGATCTCCGCTGCATTTTCCTTGTCAATCACCGTTCGCTTCCTCTATGCTGGATGAAATCTCTCAAAAGTGGTCAAAAGGTAAGCCGTTATGGATGCTCTTGCCAGTCAAAATCCGCTAAAAATGTTCTTCCTGCTGGCCTGGCTCGTACTGCCCCCGGCTGCCGGTAGGGCACTTGAGCCTGACGAGGTAGTGGTGGTTGCCAATGTCAGGGTTCAGGACAGCCTGGAACTGGCTGAGTATTACATGCGGCAGCGGCATATTCCCTTTGATCATCTGGTCCGGATCGGCACCACTTGGGATGAACACTGTACACGTCGCGAATATGACGACAGTATCAGGAAACCGGTGCGGCAAGCTCTTGCCAGGCTTGCCCCGGAAAGCCGTATCCGCTGCCTCGTGGTGATGTACGGTGTGCCGTTGGCGATCCGGCCGCCCGAGGTGGCGGAAGGTGGTCAGGATGGCCAAAATGAAAAAATGGACACCCGGGCAGCGGTCGATTCTGAGCTGGCTTTGGTTTTAACTGATGACTACCCGTTGGAAGGATGGCTGCCCAATCCGTATTTTCTTGGCTTTCGTTCGCAGTCCACCCTGCTCAAGCGAGACGAAGTGCTGATGGTCAGTCGTCTTGACGGACCGAATCCGGAAACAGTGCGGCGGTTGGTCGACGATGCTATTTTCACCGAGAAAAAGGGACTGCAAGGCCGGGCCTATTTCGATGCCCGCTGGCCTAAACCCACTGGAAATAACCTTGAAGGTTATGCCCTCTACGATGCATCCCTCCATGCGGCGGCGGAAAGCGTCCGCAAGAGCGGCCGGATGGAGGTGCGGCTCGATGAACGCAGCGAGCTTTTCCAACCGGGCGACTGTCCCCAAGCCGCTCTCTACTGCGGCTGGTACAGTCTCGGGCATTACGTCGACGCCTTTGACTGGGCGCGCGGCGCGATCGGTTTTCACATCGCCAGTTCCGAATGCGCCACTCTCAAACAGAAAGATTCGCAGGTCTGGTGCAAGCGTATGCTGGAGGATGGGGTGGCGGCGACCATCGGTCCTGTCTTTGAGCCCTATGTCTACGGATTTCCCTTGCCGGATCTTTTTTTCAGCACTCTGGCCGAGGGCTATCTCAGTCTCGGCGAGAGCTACTTGGTCAGCTTGCCCTACCTTTCCTGGCAGATGGTGCTGATCGGCGATCCCCTCTACAAACCATTTACTCCCCGATAATGCATGCAGTTGCCCGGTGTTTCTCCACTCCGGGCAAAGGGGATGTCATGTTTTGCTTTGCAATCAAGGCTGTTATGGTAGAAGGGAGCCTTTGATGCCCGCTTTCTCCCTCCCACCGGACCACACATGGATGATCGTCTGACCCGCCAACTCTTCTCACCCCGAATGCTGGTTGCTTTTCTCATGGGGTTTTCCTGCGGGGCGCCCCTGCTTCTGACCTCCACCTTGCTCCAAGCTTGGATGACTGAGCAGGGCGTCGATCTGACGGTGATCGGTTTTTTCTCACTGGTGGGTTTGCCGTATACCCTTAAATTTCTCTGGGCCCCGATTTTTGATCGCTTCACGCTGCCGTTTTTGGGCCGTCGGCGCGGCTGGATACTGGTTATGCAACTAGTGTTGATCCTCGCTTTGATAGGCCTGGGGTTAACCGATCCCGGTCAGACACCCTGGCTGGTTGCTTTGGCGGCCTTTTTCGTCACCTTTTTCTCCGCCTCCCAGGATGTCGTGGTCGATGCCTACCGGCGTGAAGACCTGAGCGACAACCAGTTGGGGCTGGGCAGTTCCTTCTATGTCAACGGCTACCGGGTCGGCATGCTCCTGGCGGGGAGCGGCGGCCTGATCTTGGCTGATTATTTTTCCTTTGAGCACGTCTATCTGCTGATGGCCACCTCGCTGCTGGTCGGGGTCGCAACAACTCTCATCTGCCGGGAGCCGCCTCTGACCAAGGGGTCGCCCCGCAATTTTCGAGAAGCGATTGTGGAACCTT
Organism: uncultured delta proteobacterium; assembly: GCA_963733595.1. Lineage (GTDB taxonomy): Bacteria > Desulfobacterota > Desulfobulbia > Desulfobulbales > Desulfobulbaceae > Desulfobulbus. The sequence goes on from CAVTDN010000022.1 coordinate 30,677, forward strand.
TTGCCGACTATTTCAATCGTGACCGGGCCCTGCTGCTCTTGCTGTTTATTCTTCTCTATAAAATCGGCGACCAGATGGCCTCGACCCTGACCACGCCGTTTTATCTGGCCCTCGGCTTCAGTAAAACCCAAATCGGGGCAGTGGCCAAGATTTTCGGCTTTTGGTCAACGATCGTCGGTGGTCTCGTCGGTGGCACCATTCTGCTGCGTATCGGCATCATCCGCAGCCTCTGGATATTCGGTATCCTCCAGGCAGTGAGCATCCTCAGCTTCTCTGCCCTTGCCCTCATGGGTAACTCAATGACCGGACTAATCGTCGCCATCGTCTTGGAACAGTTGACCAGCGGCATGGGAACCAGCGCCTATGTGGCCTATATGGCTTCGTTGACCAACAAGAGATTCACTGCCACCCAGTACGCCCTGCTTTCCAGTTGCATGGGTATTCCCCGGGTGATTATCGCAGCTCCGGCCGGTTGGCTGGCCGAATTAGTGGGATGGCCCCTGTTTTTTCTCGGATGCGCGGTGGCCGCGATTCCAGGTTTACTGCTTCTTCCTATGGTGGCCGGTCAATACCGTCGGGATTCGCAATAACATTTTGAGTTCTTGTCCGGTTGTAGTACATTAATCGGGCAATCCATTAATCTGCCCCTGACCATTCTATCGGAACATCAGATGTCTCTCAGAATATACAATACCCTGACCCGCAAGAAAGAACCGCTCTCTCCCCTTGAAGAGGGGCATGTCAAATTGTACGTTTGCGGAATTACCTCCTACGATTACTGTCATATCGGCCATGCCCGCTCCGCCCTGGTGTTCGACATGGTGGTGCGTTACCTGCGCCACCGTGGACTCAAGGTTACCTTTGTCCGTAATTTTACAGACATCGACGATAAAATCATCAACCGGGCCAACGAGCAGGGGATTGATAGTGCCAGCCTGGCCCTGCGGTTCATCGACGAATTCTACACCGACATGGATGCCCTCGGCACCCTGCGGCCCGACCTCGAGCCTAAAGCTACCGAGCATATCCCGGAGATGATCAATCTGATAGAGGAGTTGATCAGCAAGGACATGGCCTATCCATCCAACGGCGACGTCTATTTTCGGGTGGAACGGTTTGCCGGGTACGGCCAACTTTCCGGTCGCGGCCTAGAGGATATGCAGGCGGGCGCTCGAGTTGAGGTCAACGACAGGAAAGAGCATCCTATGGATTTTGTTCTCTGGAAAGGGGCTAAACCCGGCGAGCCGAAATGGTCCAGCCCTTGGGGGGATGGGCGTCCTGGTTGGCATATCGAATGCTCAGCCATGAGCCGCAGGTACCTGGGAGAGACCTTTGATATTCACGGCGGCGGCAAGGATCTGGTTTTCCCGCACCATGAAAACGAAATTGCGCAAAGCTGCGGCGCTTCGGGTAAACCCTTTGCCAACCTGTGGATGCACCACGGATTTGTTACCATCAAAGATGAAAAAATGTCGAAATCGCTCGGGAATTTTTTAACCATCCGTGATGTGCTCACGCAATATGATCCGGAGGTTCTGCGATTGTTCATCTTTTCAACCCAGTACCGCAATCCCCTCGATTTCACCGAGACCGCGCTCCAGGATGCCCGGTCTGGGCTGGAGCGGATGTACGAGTGTCTGGCCCAGGTTGACGGGTTACCCGCCGAAGGCGCGATGGAGCCTGCTTGTATCTCTGGAAAAGATCGTCATGGACTGGAATCTTTGGCAATTCGGTTTCATGAGGCCATGGATAATGATTTCGGCACGGCTCAGGCTCTGGCCCATCTTTTTGACTGTGTCAAAATGCTCAAAAAGATTTTGCGTACCCTGCCGGAAAAACCGGCGGCTGAAGACCTGGGGTTGCTACGGACCACCGCCGCTACCTTCCGTGATCTGGCCGGCGTACTCGGGCTGGTGCAGCGGGATCCGGCAACGGTGGCGGCCAGCAACAAAGCCAAGGTGATGTCCGGGATCGATCTCAACGAGGCCGAAATCGAGCAACTTATCGCCAAGCGCAATCAGGCGCGGACAGCCAAGGATTGGGCTGCCTCTGACGAGGTGCGCGACTATCTGTTGGCGCATCGTATTGTCCTGAAAGACAGCCCTGAGGGCACCACCTGGGAAGTGAAAAATAGTTAACCAGCCTCCAGCAAGGGGGAGGGCGAGGGAGAACGCTATGACACGAACACCGGCTGTTGCTGATCGTTTTTATCCCGGAAACCCTGAGCAGTTGCGATCCGCCATGGACATTCTTGTCCCCGAAGTGGCCGAAGAGAATAAAAAGCAGGCACTGGCAGTGGTTATGCCCCATGCTGGCTACGTCTATTCCGGAGCAACCGCCGGTGCAACCATCAGCCAGGTCCGGGTGCCGGAAACCGTGCTGATCATGGGGCCCAACCACCACGGTCGAGGCGCGGCCCTCGCCCTGGGTACCGAGGATTGGCGCATGCCTATGGGCACAGTGCCGATAGACCAGCGGCTTGCATCCTCTATTCTCCTGCAATCCTCCGCCATCACCGAGGATCAGGATGCCCACCTTTTGGAGCACTCGCTCGAAGTGCAGGTTCCTTTTCTGCAACAGGTGCAGGCGAGGCTTCAGATAGTGCCGCTGGTCGTCTCGCATATTTCGTACGATCTCTGCCGGACCGTAGCCCATGATCTTGCGTCAGCGATTAAGGCACACGGCCAGCCGGTACTGATCGTGGCTTCGACCGACATGAGTCATTATGAATCGCGGCAGCAGGCAGCCCAAAAGGACATGCTTGCGATCGAGCGGATCCTTGCGCTTGATTCCCAGGGATTGTATGCAACTGTCGCTGGCAACCGTATCTCGATGTGCGGCGTTATTCCTACCACTATAGCCCTCCTGACAGCGCTGGAGTTGGGTGCAACTCAGGCTGAACTCGTCCGTTATACCGATTCCGGCGAAGCCAGCGGTGAGACCAGTCAAGTTGTCGGCTATGCTGGTCTGATCATCTCCTAAGAGATGGGGTATTCTTTTTTCACGGTTTTGGTTTACTCCTTGTGAACAATGGATTTTCCCTTGACAACCGGGTCAATTCCTTCTATTTTCGCCCGCACCTTACCACCTGCTGGGGGATGGTCTAACGGCAAGACAGCGGACTCTGACTCCGCTTATCGGGGTTCGAATCCCTGTCCCCCAG
>CAVTDN010000023.1:0-23707 GCA_963733595.1 uncultured delta proteobacterium
AGTGCTTGATTTTATGGTACGCCAGATAGGATTCGAACCTATGACCTACGGCTTAGAAGGCCGTTGCTCTATCCAGCTGAGCTACTGGCGCGCAAATTATCGCTGGCAATGTACCGAGGAAGCGCGGAGAGCGCAACAATTATGCACCCCCCCCCCGCCCCTTGACCTGCTTACCCTTTTTAGCCAACCGCCTGTCGCTTTTACTCCTCCTCGACCTGCTCCCAGATCGGCCCGGCCGCAGTGTCGTGAATAGTCACGCCCTTGCGAAGCAGCTCCTCGCGGGCGGAATCGGCGGCAGTCCAATCCTTGAGCTGCCGTGCCCGTTCACGCTGGCGGATGAGCCGGTCGATCTCGGGGGTCAATGGACAATGCTCCAACCGGAGCACACCGAGCACCGCATTGACCATCCGCAGTGCTTCCAGAATGTCGTTTTTCTGATCCCGATCCAACTGCCGGGCCTGCACCACCGGATTCGTCTGCTTGATGAAATTGAACAACGCACCGATAGCCCCGGAAATGTTGAGGTCATCGTTCACCGCATCGTTGAACCGCCGCTCCAACTCGGTCACATAGGTGGCCACCTCGGGATGGGGCAGACCAGCGGCTAGGCACAGGAGCTTCCGCGTGTACTCGTCGATCCGCCGCAATGCCGTCCTGGCCGCATCCAGCCGCTTGAAGGAGAACAGCATCGGTTTGCGGTAATGGACGCCCAGCAGCATAAACCGAAGCTCTCGACCGCTATAACCCTTGTCCAACGCTTCACGCAGGGTAACAACATTGCCGGTATCACCGGCCATCTTACGTCCATCCTTAAGCAGTTGACCGGAATGCATCCAGTAATTGGCCAGAGATTTGCCGGTAAGGGCTTCGGCAATGGCGATCTCGTTTTCGTGGTGCGGAAATACCAGATCCTGGCTGGCGGTATGAATATCGAGGGTTTCACCGAGATACTTGGTCGACATGGCTGAACACTCGATGTGCCAGCCGGGTCGGACGTTGCCCCAGTCGGTTTCGTAAAAAAGGCCTTTTTTCAGCTCGGCCAGGGTCGACCGCTTGAGCAGAGTGAAATCACGGGGATTGTCCTTCTCGTAGTTATCGAGGTCCACTGTCTGGCCGACCTTGATCTTGCTCAGATCGATACCGGAAAGCCGCCCGTACTTCTTGAATTTGGAAATGTCGAAATAGATAGAACCCAGTTTTTCGTAGGCATAGCCTTTATGGATCAGGTCATGAGCGATCTCGATCATGTCGCCGACGTGCTCCGAGGCAAGCGGATAGCCGGTGGCCTTCTCTACGTTGAGAATCTCGACCGCTTCCATGAACTCATCGATATAGCGGCCAGTGAACTCCCGTAGGTCGGCACCGGCATCGATGGCTCCGGTAATAGTATTGTCGTCGAGGTCGGTAAAATTCATATACAACTGCACTGCATAGCCCCGGCTGCGGAGAGAGCGGTTGATGAGATCAGCGACAATGAACCGGCGGCAGTGGGCGATGTTGGGCGACTCGGCGGCAGTCGGTCCGCAAGCGTATAAGGTGACCCGATCATCGCGGATCGGCTGAAAGATCTCCTTCTTGCGGGTCATGGTGTTGAACAGACGCAGCTGCGAGGTTTCTTCCTCTACCTTTTCCTTCTGGACAAAGAGGGTGGTGCTCAGATACCGCTCGCCACCGTCGGGCAGGATGACCACGATACAGCCTTCTGCGATCTTCCCCGCCTGTTCGATGGCGGCAAACATGGCCGCGCCGCTGCTCATGCCGGCGAAAATTCCCTCCTCGGCGGCCAGACGGCGAACGGTGTTAAAGGCGTCCTCGTCGGCCACATTGACGATCGAATGGGGCAGCGTCTTGTCGAAGATGCCGGGCTTATACGACTCCTTCATGTTCTTCAGGCCCTGAATCTTGTGGCCAAGATACGGTTCAACCGCGATCACACGCACCTCCGGGTGGTGATCGCGAAACCATTTGGACAGCCCCATGGCCGTACCCGAGGTGCCAAGGGTGACAACGATATCAGTGACCTGTCCGTCGGTCTGTTCCCAGATCTCCGGGGCTGTGCTTTTATAGTGCGCCTGCCAGTTGGCGGGATTATTGAACTGATCGGCGAGAAAATAGCGATCCGGATGTTCGCGGGCCAAGGCATAGGCTTTTTCGATGGCCCCATCGGTGGCGCGCTTGGCCGGGGTGAGGATGATTTCCGCGCCATATGCCTGCATGATCAGTCGCCGCTCGATCGAGGCCGACTCCGGCATGATCAACTGGCAACGGTACTGCTTGGCCGCGCAGACCATGGCCATGCCGATGCCGGTGTTGCCGCTGGTAGCTTCGAGGAGAATTTTATCTCGGGTCAGATCACCGCTCTTTTCGCCGGCTTCGACCATGGACAGGGCGACCCGGTCCTTGACCGAACCGCCCGGATTGCGTGACTCAAGCTTGCCCAGCAACTGGACCTTGCCGGCGGCGGGATTCAGCCGACACAGCTCCACCAGTGGGGTATTGCCTATCAATTCAACGAGTTTCATACTGTCCAAAGGGAGATATCAATAAAAAAAACTCTACATGTGCCAGGCAACATAGCCTATTTCCGGGCAAAGCGCAAAACAAGCCCCCGACTCAGATAAAATTTGTCATGGAATTTTAGTGAAAAGAGGCGTGATGATGCAATGCGCGAGAACCGCAACACCGGTGATGATGCCGTTTACTCGGAGTGGGCGGCAAAGGTCCGCCACAGGCGCTGCAAGGCTTCCCGGCATTCCTGGTTGGCAATGCTCTCGGTCATCCGGCAGAACGACTGCTCCTGCTCGCCGTCTACAGCGTGGGGCGGAGCAAGATACCGCTCGGGTTGCGGCGGCGGTTGAGTTTGCAACTGCCACCGGATATCGGTAATCGGCTGTTCATCCAAGCTCCGGTTGATCCTGGTGAGCAGATCAGTTTTGACAAACTGGAGATGGTGCATCCAGGCCGAATCCTGGACATGAATCCACAAGATCTCCCGGCGAAAGAAGGCGGGAGAGGTCAAACGGGCGACCTCAACACCGACAATCGCTGGCCAGTCGCGGACAAGACGAAATAGCCGCCACTGGCTGGTCCATTTTTTCGCTGAATAGACCCCGGAAAACAAATTCCCGAGAGCGACCAGATCGCCTTTCCCATAGCCGGTCCGCTCTTTCACCATGCCTGCGGTCTCCGGCAAAAGAAAGGAAATCTGCTGCGGGAACAAAGACACACCGGCCCTGATGTCGGCCTTTTGAAGATACTATAGAGCAAACACTCCTCCGGTTGCACAAATGACGACCATCCTGACGATCGTTTTCGTCGCCTTCCGTTCCCGGAACGCAACGGCTTGTGCTGCATACTATCCTCTTTTTTCTCAGCGCGCATGCGCAAAACAGCAGTGTTCGATGTGACCTTTAACAATCTCAGGGCCAAGTCGCTCCTTGCGACGCGCTGGCTGCCAATCAACACCGCAGCCAACGCGTTTCCCATGGCTGCCGCGATCTGGTAATGAAAGGACCTGGTTACCAGCGATCACGGTGCCAGTACCGATTCTGATGATGCGGGCGGCGGTATTCCTGAAAGTACACCGGCGGTGGCGGCTGGTGGCGGTACCATCCCCTCGGCGGGCAAGGTGGCGGCACCCGATGCCATCGGTCACCATCGTAATAATCCGGAGGCGGCCGATAGTCTGCATGGCGGGTGTAGCCGTTATAGGGCATGAAGACCCCGCCGAGGTCAACGCCCACATATACACGACCGCTGGCCTGAACCTTTTCAGGCTGGCCGACTACTGTCATCAGCGCAAGCATCATCATGCAACCGACAACGATCATTTTCCTTTTCATTTTTGTTCTCCCTTGAACAGTGATGAGCCGGTTGGCTGTTGCCTTCAACACCCTTCCTCCATCTTCTTTTTTTAGTGTCCGCAAACGAAACCAATCTTCGACCTGAAGATCGTGTCTGTTATGGCACTGCAAAATCACTTTTCCCCCGGTTGTCGGCAGCATCTGGTCGACGCGATTTCGTGCCGGAACTTCCGAGGTAATCAACATCGTCAGAAAAAACAGCCGACGTAAAACCTCTCTATTGCACATCTGCCCTTTCCCCCCTTTCATTGCGGATCAGAACAGACCACATCTATTGCCTCCACTGTAGGCGTTCTTTGGGGGATCGTCAGCGGACATCGGGCGGTCTGGCACCCGACACCGGGCCATGTCGGGTCCATGTCGGGTCAGGATGTAAGTTGATGTGACTGTTGGCACGATTTCCGGCCGATACCGTAAACGCTACGACCCAGCGAAACGCACGGTCGCCGCCCCGCCAGGATCGTCAAAAAAGCCGGCTTCGGATTTTCAGTGCCATTGCCGTGTCCGGCCGTTATGGACTCCCCGGAAAAGAAGGAATGTGGTAAGGGGAAAGGCACGGCTGAGAGAGGTTTTCTTTTGAACAATCCATGGGGGAAAAAGCGGTGACAACCGAGCAGAAGGATCAATTTATCTATATCATCGGCGAACAACAAAACGGCATTATTCCCGAAAGTCCGGAAGTGCTTGCCTTCACCCGGGAATCCATGCGGCAGATCGACACCGGCGAACTGGCTATGGTCATTGCCAATGTCTTTGCCAAGGGACAATACTTTCCCGGCCCCGAGGGCGCCCTGACCTCTATTATCCACGAATTCATCGGACGGTCGGATCGCTACAACCGGGCGAGATCCAAGATAAAGAAAGGCCGTTGCACCCTGGTCACCGCCTTTAGACGGCTGGATGGCGAGATATCGGTCAAAGTGACCGCCATCATTCCCGTGCGGCCAGCCGCCTTGAACATGGAAGACCCAAAAGGATTCCACGATCTGCTGGTCGCATCACTCCCCGAATTTCAGGGCGCCCTGACCGAAGAAGCCTATGCATCCGATTCGAAACTTATCGACATCATAAAGGAAGCAACCTTGCACCATATCCACCGGAAACTTCAGTGAATCGGCCGGCCTTACTCCCGGCAACCCTGCCGCATCCCTTGAGAAAAGTCTTCCCCCCTTTTGCTGGCATCCCGAGGGCCTGATGATTATTCTTGTACAGAACGAACCGGGCGTAGTCGAAAAGCCTCCTCCATAAGGACTGACATGGACAACAAACAAAAATACAATGTGATCTTCGCGATATTTGCCATCTTCGGCATCCTCATCATCCACGAAATCTGGGTTGAGCAGCAAACCATTACCTCAGTCCCCTACAGCGAACTGGAAAACCTGCTGCAGCAGGGCAAGGTGGCGGATTTGTCCATTCGGGAGAGATACATCGCCGGCGAACTCAAGGAGCCCGAAAACGGCAAGAAAATCATCGTTGCCAACCGCGTTGAGCCTGGGTTAGCGGAGCATCTGTCCAAATACAACGTGCCGTATACCCAGGTCTACGAAAGCAAATTCCTATCAACCCTGCTCTCTTGGATCATCCCAGCTTTGGTTTTTTTTGGGATATGGATGCTGATCTTTCGGAAATTCGGTGACAAGCAAGGCCTAGGCGGGGGCTTCATGAACATCGGCAAATCCAAGGCCAAGGTCTATGTGGAGCAGCAGACGGGTGTCACCTTTGAGGATGTGGCCGGAGTAGAGGAGAGCAAGGCGGAGTTGCAGGAGATCGTCGACTTTCTCAAAGCACCCGATGATTACGGCAAACTGGGGGCGCGGATGCCCAAGGGCGTTCTCCTGGTCGGCCCTCCCGGCACGGGAAAGACACTGCTTGCACGGGCGGTTGCCGGTGAAGCCAATGTGCCCTTCTTTTCGATCAGTGGTTCGGAATTTGTCGAGATGTTTGTTGGGGTTGGCGCAGCCCGCGTGCGCGATCTCTTTGAACAGGCCAGGAAATCAGCGCCGGCCATCATCTTCATCGACGAGCTTGACGCTCTTGGCCGAGCTCGATCCGCCGCCGGGATTGGCGGCAACGATGAACGAGAGCAAACTCTCAATCAGTTGCTGGTGGAACTGGACGGGTTTGACGTCAGCAGCGGTCTGGTGTTGTTAGCCGCCACCAACCGGCCGGAGATACTCGATCCCGCCCTGCTCCGCGCCGGACGCTTTGATCGGCAGGTCCTCGTCGACCGGCCGGACAAACTGGGTCGGATCGCCATTCTCAAGGTTCACATGAAGAAAATCCAGATGAGCATTGATGTCGACGCCAGCCAAGTTGCGGACCTGACCACCGGTTTTTCCGGCGCCGACCTGGCCAACCTGGTCAACGAGGCCGCTCTGTTGGCCACGAGGCGTCAGGCCGAGGATGTCTGCATGGTCGATTTCACCCAAGCTATTGAGCGCATCATCGCCGGCCTAGAGAAAAAAAACCGGTTGCTCAACCCAAGGGAGCGGGAGATCGTCGCCTACCATGAGATTGGCCATGCCTTGACATCCCTGGCCTTGCCCGGAACCGATTCGGTTTACAAGATATCCATCATTCCCCGGGGTATAGGGGCACTGGGCTACACCCTGCAACGGCCGACCGAAGACCGCTTCCTCATGACCAAGGAGGAACTGGAGCATAAAATTGCCATCCTCCTCGGTGGGCGGGCCGCGGAAAAACTGATCTTCAACCACCTGTCAACCGGCGCCTCCGACGATATTGCCAGGGCCACGGACATCGCCCGCAACATGGTCACCCGCTACGGCATGGACCCGGCAATCGGCTTTGTCGTCTACGAGGAAAACCAGCAGACCTTTCTCGGCCAACAAGGCCACGGCATCAACGGCTGCCAGATCAGCGACAGCACGGCCCAGCAGATTGATGCTTCGGTGCGCAAAATCATCGACGACACCTTTGCCGTGACCTACCGGATAATGGAGATTAACCGGCCGGTCTTGGAACGCTGCGCCAAGATCCTCCTGGAAAAGGAAACGCTTCTGGAAAAAGAACTGGTCGAACTGACCGGCGATTTGCAGCGATAAGCAGGAAACCACCGCTGGAAAGGCATGAGAGTGCTCTCCCGACTCCTCAGTGTTTCAGCAGGACTTGCAGTTACGAGGTCGCTGTTTTCGGTAAAAAAGGCTGAAGATCCTGTTCATATTGCGTGAGCACCCGGAAACTGTTTGCCTCCAAGGCCTTGACCGCCCTTTCCCCCTCCGCCCTTGCCACCCGGATCACCAAATGGGAGATGGCGGGATACTCCTTGACCGGCCAGCAAAAAAAGCTCTGGATATTGACACCTTCTTCTTTAAGAATGGCAGTGACCTCGGCCAAGCGCCCAATGCGGTCATCAACCAGCACCCCAAGGCGCAGACTCTCTTCGCTCATGCCGATCGCCTGCAGGAGCACGGCCATGACATCGGTGCTGGTGACGATGCCGACCAGGTTGTCGTCCGCCATGACAGGCAGTGAGCTGATGTTGTGAGTCTGCATGATGTAGGCGCCCCGCTCGATGGTGGTGTCCGGGGCAACGGTCATCACCGTTTTTACCATGATCATGCTCACCTCCACCCTCTGCAGGAGGTAGTGCAGTTCATGGGTGCTGAGCGAGGTAGCCGGTGAAGCCCAGTTCTGCTTCAAATCTCTGTCGGAGACGAGACCGACCAGTTTTCCCTTCTTGTTGACGACCAACAGATGCGCGATCTTATGCTGTTCGATCAGTTCACGGGCTTCGACCAGGGTGGTTTCCGGAGACACCGTAACAAGGTTGGTGTGCATGATTTGGCCAATATACATGAGTCCTCCAGTCTGCAAGATGATAGTGATTGCCTTGGTCGCTGATTGCGCTGAACGCCAGCCACCCGCGAACGCAATGGACTGTCCGACGTTGCTCTGCTGTTGCTATTCCTTGCTGCCGCCAGGCTGAAAAGTCTGCGTTTTTTTGTTCCAGGTGTACTTCCCGGCCAGCCACAACTCTTCTATCGGACTAAAATTGATCAGATTTTCGCCGGAAATAGAATACGTTTCATAAGCCTTGCGGATTTCGCTGTCGCTGATGACATAATCTCTGTCGCTGTCTGCCCAGTGATAGAAGGTAATGGCGATGCGCTCAGAGCCGCCGATCGCCTCGCCGACGGTCTGCCCCTCCCGGGAGATTAAATCCCCGGCAATCCGGATCTCCTCCCCGAGTCGCGCCTTTTTTCCTGTCTCCACCAGATAGAAAAAGGCAGCCTTGCCATTGACCAGCTTGCCGATCCAGCGGGGGTTTTTGCCAAACTGCTTAGGCGGCCCTTCGGTGGAAGCGCCGATCGCCTCGCAGTCGCCCCGTAACTCCTCCCGGATCAGCAGGGTATTCGCGGCCTCCATTTCACCCGATACCTGAATTATCACCGGGAAAGGGAGATTGGGGGCCGTATGCGCGGGCATGATCCGAACGGCGCCAATGCTCGGCCGATTGAGTAATAACACGGCGGTCGCAAGAGCGGCGGCCAACAGTACCCCAGCGCTGACGGCAATCCAGGTGCGGCTACGGGTGAAAAAAATACGGAAAGCAGCGGTCGCAGCGGTTAGGTGAGGCCTATCGACCTCAATCTGCCCGGTGCCCTCCGGCGCGTCTGCAGCCGCACCCTCCTCCACCAACAGTTCATCGAGGGAAATCTCCAATGCCTCGGCCAGCTTTCTAGCGTTGTCCAGTTTGATCGAGGGATAACGGCGATTCTCCCATCTGGAGATGGTGTCGGTGGTCACGCCCACAACCGTTGCCAGGTACAGTTGGGTCAAACCCTTCTGCTCCCTGATCACTCGAATTTTATTGCCGTTGATATCAACGCTGGTGCTGCTGTTCATGCATGTATATTTTTTACCGAATGTGAGGTGCGCAGAGCGCTTCCTCTTTCTTGCTCAGGGATGTTGGCCGACGCAGCGGCAAGGGGCGGATTCTGTTATCCCGGTTCTCTTTACATCGAACAGGTTTATTATAAGCGAAGCGCCAGATGAAAGCTACCGGCACCACGAGGAAACGCTCTTGCCTGCCGGAAACGGTCCCCTCTTCGCCATACAGCCCCACAAAAAAAGGGGCACTCCCTGAAGGATTGCCCCTTGAACAACAGTGTTATTCGATCTGGCAGATCAATATCTGCTCAGGTAGCTGTCCAACTCCCAATCGGTAACCGCCATACGGTAGGTATCCCACTCTTTTTCCTTGCCTTCGATATACTTACCAAGGATGTGCGGACCAAGCGCCTCCTTGGCGATCGGGTTCGCCTTCAATTCCTGGATGGCCTCGTACAGGTTGGCAGGCAGACTGGCGATACCGGCTTCCATTTTCTCGGCTGCGGTCATCTCAAAGATGTCAACATTGATCGAATCCGGCACCGGCAGATTGTTCTTGACGCCGTCCAGGCCGGAATTGAGCATCATGGCAAAGGCAAGGTAGGGGTTGCAGGTCGGATCCGGACAGCGCACCTCGGTCCGGGTGCCCAGGCCGCGGGAGGCCGGGATGCGGATGAGGGCGGAACGATTGGAGGCAGACCATGCCACATACACGGGAGCCTCGTAACCGGCAACCAGCCGTTTGTAGGAGTTGACCAGCGGATTGGTGACCGCGCAGAAACCCTTGGCGTTCTTCATGATGCCGGCGATGTATTTATAAGCGACCTCGCTCAACTGCAACGGACCTTTCTCATCAAAAAAGGCATTGGTACCGTCGAGTTTGAACAGGGACTGGTTGGTGTGCATGCCGGAACCGTTGATGCCGAACACAGGCTTGGGCATGAAGGTGGCGTGCAGGCCAAACTCAGCGGCGATCGAACGAACAACCCATTTGAAGGTGACGGTATTGTCGGCGGCGGTCAGGGCGTCGGCATATTTGAAGTTGATCTCATGCTGCCCTTCGGCGACCTCATGATGGGAGGCCTCGATCTCAAAGCCCATGGCCTCGAGGGTCCGGATGATCTTACGGCGACAATCAATACCGGAATCATCGGGCTCAACATCGAAATAACCAGTGACATCGTCGGTGATCGTGGTGGGCAGGCCATCCTCGTCGCGCCGGAACAGGAAAAACTCGCATTCGGTACCGACGTTCATGGTGTAGCCCATGGCCTTGGCATCGGCCAAAATACGCTTGAGGTTGTTGCGGGGGCAACCGATAAAGGGGGTACCGTCCGGCATGTAGACGTCGCAGATGATACGGGCAGCGTTGTTGCCGTCTTTCTCACGCCAGGGCATGACCACGAAGGTGTCATAATCCGGCTTGAGGTACATATCGGACTCGTTGATGCGGACAAAGCCCTCAATGGAGGAACCGTCGAACATGATCTTGCCGTCCAGCGCCTTTTCAATCTGGCTCTTGGGAATAGCGATATTTTTCAGAAATCCGAAAATATCAACAAACTGGAGGCGAAAGAAATTAACATTCTTTTCTTTGATGATTTTCATTATTTCGTCACGTGTCATAACTCATCTCCTTATCCTTTGTGGATTCTGATTACCGAGGACTTCCGGCAGGGGCAACAGGCGCTGGGGGACCGGCTGGATTTGCAGTGCTCCATAGGCCAACCGGTCAATCACCAGCTGAAAACGGCAAACACGGCACCAAACCTGAATTGTCTATAATCTTGAACATGGAAAATATCAATACACGAACACATCGTTAGCAGACACAGTACGAGAGTTGCGCCATAAGGTCGACCACCAATATGGTTTGCGGGTGCGGCACACGGCTTGGTTCTGGCTGTCAAGCCGGGCGGGATGCCGCCTATAGATTCGGCGGCGGTGGCGACAGTCGAGCATCGGCTGACGATGAGTCAATAAATGCGGCTTACGTCTTGCGGAAAAGAACAAGGCCGCCCCCTGCCGGGAGCGGCCTTGAATGCTTTGGCGATGAAACCGGGATCAGCGGATGAACAGCATCTCCTGGTAGGAGGGCAGCGGCCACAGATCGTCAGCAACTACGGCCTCCAGGGCGTCGGCGTAACCGCGAACCGCCAGCATGGCCGGAAGCACCTTCTCGCACATGTACTTGGCATGCGTCAGGGTGTCGCCGCCCTCGTGGGCCAGAATCTTCTCCAGCTTGTCCACCTCGCTCTGCATGGAGCGCAGTTTGGCGGTGACATCCTCGAGGGTGACCATCTTGAAGTCGTGACCGATGGCCTTCATGCTGGCGCAGGTCTCAGCCAGCTGGCCCTGGTAGCGCATGGCGGCCGGGAAGATCACGGTGCGGGCCATGCGGATCACCAGGTTGGCCTCGGTGGTGACGGTCTTGACGTACTGCTCCAGGTAGATCTCCTGGCGGCTCTTCAGTTCGGCCTCGGAGAGGACCCCGTACTTGGTGAAGAGGGCCACCACCTCCTTGCTGGTAAGCACGGGCAGGGCCTCGGGGGTGCTCTTCAGGTTGGGCAGTCCGCGCTTGGCCGCTTCCTTGTGCCAGGCCTCGGAGTAGCCGTCGCCGTTGAAGATCACGGCGTCGTGCTCCTTCATGATTTTCTGGAGCAGTTTCTGCACGCCTTCATTGAACTGAGTCTTGTTCACTCTGCCCAATTTCTCCAGTTCGGTTGCCACGTAATCGAGGGATTCCGCCATCATCGTGTTCAGGGCCACCTGGGCGCCGGCGATGGAGTGGGAAGAACCCACGGCCCGGAACTCGAAGCGATTGCCGGTGAAGGCAAACGGGCTGGTGCGGTTGCGGTCGCCCGGATCCATGGGCAGCGGCGGCAGGGTATCGACGCCGATGTTCATGATGCCCTTGGTCTTGGATCCCTTGACCTCGCCCTTCTTGATCTGCTCGAACACGTCGGTGAGCTGCTCGCCCAGGTAGGCGCTCATGATGGCCGGCGGAGCCTCGTTGGCGCCCAGGCGATGGTCGTTGGAGGCGGAAGCCACGGTGGCGCGCAGCAAGGCGCCGTGCTTATGCAAGGCGCGGATAGCGGCGGCGCAGAAGACCAGGAACTGGGCGTTGGAGTGGGGGGTGTCGCCCGGATCGAAGAGGCAGCCCAGCTCCGCGTTGCCCAGGGAGTAGTTGAGGTGCTTGCCCGAACCGTTGATGCCGGAGAAGGGCTTCTCATGCAGCAGGCAGATCATGCCGTAGCGCTTGGCCACGGTGCGCAGGGTGGTCATGACCAGCTGGTTGTGGTCGGTGGCCAGGTTGCCGGACTCGTAGATGGGGGCGATTTCGAACTGGCCGGGGGCCACCTCGTTGTGGCGGGTCTTGACCGGCACGCCCAGCTTGAAGAGCTCATGCTCGACTTCCATCATGAAGGAGAGCACGCGGCGGGGGATCACGCCGAAGTACTGGTCCTCGAACTCCTGGCCCTTGGCGGAGGGAGCGCCGAACAGGGTGCGGCCGGCGATGAGCAGGTCGGGACGGGAGAACACGAAGTTGCGGTCGATCAGGAAATATTCCTGCTCAGGACCGGCGTAGGAGCCCACGGGGAGCTTGGTATTGACGCCGAAGAGACCCAGAACGCGCTTGGCCTGCTTGTTCAGGGCCTGGAGGGAGCGCAGCAGCGGCGTCTTCTTGTCGAGAGCCTCTCCGGTCCAGGAGACAAAGGCGGTGGGGATGCAGAGGAAGGTACCGTTGGGATTCGCGAGGAGGTAGGCCGGGCTGGTGACGTCCCAAGCGGTATAGCCGCGGGCTTCGAAGGTGACGCGCAGTCCGCCGGAGGGGAAGCTGGAGGCGTCGGGCTCGCCCTGGATGAGCATCTTGCCGGAGAACTCGGCCATGGCGCCGCCGTCGCCGTCGGGAACCAGGAAGGCGTCGTGCTTTTCGGCGGTCAGGCCGGTCAGGGGGTAGAAGACATGGGTGAAGTGGGTAGCGCCCTTCTCGATAGCCCAGTCCTTCATGGCGTTGGCGACCACGTCGGCAAGGGAGGCATCAAGTTTTTCGCCAAAGTCGATGGTTTTCTTCAACGACTTGTAGACATGCTTGGGCAGACGTTCCTTCATGATCTTGTCGCTGAAGACGTTGGATCCAAACACGTCGGTGGGTTTTGTGTCGTTGAAATTCAGGGGGGCATGGGATGGCTGGTAGTTGATGATTGCCGAAATGGCGTTCAGACGGGCCTCGATTCCACTCATAGTGCACGCTCCATAAAGGGTTGAAATGATGATTGCTACAGCTCGGAAGTTAGTTTGTGGATTGATAAAAAACCCGGCCGTTGCCGGATATTGTTGCTCCTACGGGTGGTGCGTCAAGCCGGCGGTTTCACATTCCGCCTCATCCGCACCGATGATGTGCATCAGGGTCATGCGCACCTTGGCTATTACGCTGGGATCAGACAATTTTTCTCCAGCCTGGGTTTTTACATAAAAAACATCGATCAACTGCTCGACCTCGGTGGCGATGCGGGCCCGATGGATGGACAAACCAAAATCAGCCAGGGTCTGGGTCAATTGGTAGAGTGTACTTCGGCTGTCACCGCCATAAACCTCGATAAGGGTGTAGTGCTGTGAGGTCTGGTTGTCGATAATGACCTTTCGCTCCAATTGCTGCACCAGACGGGTGGCCCCATAATTCTGGGGCGGAGTCCGCTCGTGGAGCTGATAGCCGACATCAAGGCGGTAATTGACTGCCAGATTCAGATCCCGCTCCACTGCCAGCCAATCCATTTCCTCGTAGCTCCGCGAGATGGCCGGGACAACCTCAAGGGTATCGACCACCGTGCCGTCCGGCCAGGTAAAAATCTGTGCCGACAGGACCGTCAGATTGTGCAGGGCCAGCACACCGCAGAATTTGGCCAGCAAACCGACCTTGTCGGGCCCCATGATCAAGAGCGGCCAGGAACGCCCGCCCGGTTCCGGAAAGAGCAGGACCTGCTGTTTGAGCCGGGCCGCCTTTTCCGTGTGCACCCGGAGATGCTCCAGTACCGCCTCCAGGCTGAAACTCAGCAAATAATCTGCGGGCAGCGTGTGAATATCAATCCGGGCCGTCTGGCCCTCCAGGCCGGCCAGTATCTGCTCACGTAACCAGGTTACCCCTTGCAAATCCTCCTCCCGGCTGGACGTGTCAAAGTGGCAGTTGGCACCGAGACAGGTCTTGATGCTCAGATACAACTCGGACAGCAGACTGGATTTCCAGTCTGACCAAGCCGACGGCCCCGTTGCCTTGGAGTCGGCGATGGTCAGCAGATAGAGCAGGGTCAGACGTTCGACATCTCCGATCAGTTCCGCTGCCTGCCGGATGAATTCGCGGTCACTGAAATCACGGCGCATCGCATTTTCCGGCAAATACAGATGGTGCCGAACAAGAAATTGCAGCGTCTGGCAGGATTCTTCCGACAACCGTAAGCGTGCGCCGATTCCGGCGACCATTTCCGCCCCGAGCGTTGAATGGTCGGTCCGCTTCCCCTTGCCGACGTCATGGAGCAGTGCGGCCAGATAGAGCACTTCGATCTCCTTGATCTCGGCAAACAACCCCGGGCTGCCCTTGCGCAGCGCACTCAACTCGGCCACAGTCTGCAGTTGGTGACGGTCAACGGTATAAAGATGATAGAGATCATGCTGCGCCAGCGATTCCACCCCCGCAAATTCGGGGATATAGCGGGTCAGCAGTCCCGTTGCCAGCATAGCTTCCAGCACCGGAAAGATCGCGTCCACCTGGGTCAGTAATTCAAGGAAGACCTTGGCCCCCCTTTTCGAGGTCCGGAAACGATCATCAACCAAAGACAAATTGTTGGCCACGATTTGCCGGGTGCGGTGATGGAGCGGCAATCCCGCACGACCCGCCTGGAGGAAGAGACGCAGCAACAGAGTAGGCCGCTCAAGCAACTCTTCCAGCGACGTCAACCGTACCGTGCCGCCACGGATAACAATGGCCCGTTCAAGCTGCTGCTCCACCGCCGAACCGCTGGTCAGCCCCAACACCTCGTGCACATGCTCAAAGAACAGATCGGTGACCACGGATATCGTCTGCAGATGGGTGTACACATCGCGCATGAAATGCTCAACCCCAAGCAGGCCGCCTTTGTCGCGGTAATCAAAGGCTGAGGCCGTCTCCTGTTGAAACTCAAAGATCAGGTGGTCGTTTTTCCGGCGACAAAGCATGTGCAACCGGTTTCGGATCTTGACCAGCATGGACCAGGCGTTTTCAAAAGCCTGTCGGTTGGCGTCTTCCAGCATTCCCGAAGACTGAATCGCATCCAGATCCTGCAGACCGAAAACTCCCTTGGCGACCCAGCACATGGCCTGAATGTCGCGCAGCCCCCCCTTACCTTCCTTGATATGGGGTTCCAGCAGATAGGTATGACTGCCGTATTTCTGCCAGCGCTCCAACTTAAAGGCGTCCATGGTCCGGACGAACTCATGCCGCCGGCCGTCAAACACCTTTTTAGCGTACCGCGTCCGCAACTCGTCGAAGAGTGCCGGCGACCCGGCAATCAATCGGGCATCCAGCAAGGCAACCTGAAAATGAAAATCATCCAGGGCGAACTGGACGGCATCCTTGACGCCGCGCACGCTCTGCCCGACTTCAAACCCCTCGTCCCACAGGGGGTAAAGCAGAGCCTCTGCCACGGCCGGCATCGACTTCTTCGACCACCAGTCATGCAGCAGTAAAAGATCAATATCCGAATAGGGATAGAACTCGCTCCGTCCGTATCCGCCCAAAGCGATAACCGCAATGGCGCCGCGCGCTTTTTGCACCGCCGGAGAGTTGTTGAACCGGTTGGCGATGAAATCATCGACCAGCGCGGCAGAGCGATGCAGAATTTCCTGGCCGCTGAGCCCCTGTCGCCAGGACTCAGCCAGAGCCTCCTGCTGCGTTCGCAGCGTCGATGCCATTAAACGGCCTCGCTGCCGGTCTCCCCTGTCCGAACCCGAACAATCCTTTCCACCGGCAGCACAAAAATCTTGCCGTCACCGATCTTGCCGGTTCTCGCTACGGTGAGGATATTTTCGATCACCTGATCAACCTGCTCATCCTGGACAATAATCTCGATTTTTACTTTCGGGATGAAATCGACCACATACTCGGCGCCCCGATAAACCTCGGTATGCCCCTTCTGCCGTCCATATCCCTTGACCTCGGTAACCGTCATTCCTTTGATACCGATCCCGTTCAAGGCATCCTTCACTTCATCCAGCTTAAAGGGCTTGATGATGGCTTCTATTTTTTTCATGGCGCTCTCCGCAAAGACGTCCCGTTCAATCCAGACCGTTTATCACCGGCCAGGCCTTTAAGTTCAGTTGTAGGCTGTTTCCGAATGCTCGGTAAAATCAAGCCCCTGGTGTTCGGCTTCCTCGGTAATCCGTAGACCCATAGCCATATGGACGCCCTTGAGGATAATCCAACTGACGACAAAAGCGTAGCCACAAACTACGCCGACACCGATGAGCTGTGCCCCCAGCTGAGCCCCGTTTCCGGCAAGCAGACCGTCGACCCCGTTGGGATTCGCAGCCTTGGAGGCAAAAACTCCCAAGAGGATAGTGCCGGTGATCCCGCCCACCCCATGAATGCCTACGACATCGAGAGAATCGTCAAACTTGAATTTACTTTTCACATTGACCGCCAGATAGCAGACAACTCCAGCGACCAACCCTATAACAATCGCGGCATTCGGCCCGACAAAACCTGCGGCCGGGGTGATGGTGGCCAAGCCGGCAATGGCTCCGGAAGCAGCTCCCAGGGTGGTGGGTTTGCCTAATTTTATCCATTCCATCACCGTCCACATGGCCATGCCCGACATCCCGCCAAGATGGGTGGCAACAAAGGCTGTGGCCGCAACTTCATTGGCTGCCAAGGCACTGCCGCCGTTGAATCCGAACCAGCCAAACCAGAGCAAGCCCGTTCCCAGCATGGTCATCGGCAGATTATGGGGCATGAAACTGGTCTGCCCGTAACCTTTGCGCGGCCCGATCACCATGACCGCGGCCAGGGCGGCAGCTCCGCAGGTTGCATGAACCACCAGCCCACCGGCAAAATCGAGCACGCCAAGCTTGGCCAGCCAGCCGCCGCTGCCCCAGATCCAGTGGCAGACCGGATTATAAACCAAGAGGGCCCAGAGCAGGCTGAAGACGACAAACGCAGGAAAACGTACCCTCTCGGCAAAGGCGCCGGCGATCAGGGCCGGCGTGATCACCGCGAACATGCACTGATAGATCATGAACACGGTGTGCGGAATAGTGGTCGCATAGGTGGCGCTCGGAGCGGTAGTCACCCCATGCAGGGCAAACCAGGATAAATCGCCAATAATACCGTTCACGTCGGGTCCAAAAGACATGGAATAGCCGATATAAACCCACTCCAGCGAAACAAGCGAGATCAGAATCAGGCTCTGCATGATGGTGCCCAACGTATTCTTGCTCCGCACCATGCCGGCATAAAACAGAGCCAAACCGGGCGTCATCAATAACACTAACCCCGCTGCCGCCAGGATAAAGGCAGTATCCGCACCGTTTATCATCTCCCCTCCTTTAAATTGACAAATTTGTAGTTTATTATCCGCTTAATGTAACAAAGCGGAGATAAACAATCAAACAATCTTTAAAGGAGGGCAACGAAAGGGTCTAAGTACAAATAAAAACAGACTTTCAGTGTTATGGCAAACACTCACATGTCCGCAACCCGATCCAATGCAACACAAAATGCACCTGCAATCAACCGATTCGAAGCAACATGCTTCAATTTAGCGAAGTTAATACAAAAAACGGGCCATTACCAACGCCTAGCTGTAACTCTTCAAAATAACAAGAGAAAAGCGGGAATCGCCTCAATCTTCCGCTGAAAAAAATTTCAATTTTGTAAACTAAAACTCGCCAAAGAACAAAAATGGCGGATGCATGCTTATTGAAACCCAATTTAAAAAACAAAAATCCGGGCTGTACACTTTCAGCGGGAGGCGTTAAAATGAAAACAATGTAGATACTCTCGCAAAGCACGGGCGAATGCACCCACGCCGTTAATGAGAGGGGTTTGTTCGCGAACCACGCAACGTATTCCTATATTTTGCACACAGGAACAAGGATGACCACTGAACGCAGACGATATATCCGCCCGGAACTTCTCAATTTGCTTGATTATCTTGTCGTGGACGAGCAAGGGCGGCCAAGCGAATACTCCATGGCACGGACCTTGAACGTAAGCAGGGGCGGGATACTCATGGAAACACACATACCGTTGCCCAAAGGGCAGCAGGTAATGGTCACCCTGGGGCTAAAAGATCAACTGATTGATGTGATGGGCAGGATTGTGTATACAGCCACCTCTTCCGGCCGGCACCAGAACGGGATCGAGTTCTTTCATGTCTCCGACAACGACAAGCGCATTCTTGATAATTACATTGCAGCCTTTAACAAGCTGTACTCCGGAGATATTGCTCCTTTCCCCACCCCGTCCTTTGGCGACCTAATTAACCCTGATGGCTCAGCTCCAGAGTTTGCTATTCCAAAGCTCGTCCGTACTCGTCGTCAAACCTGACAATATCATCCTCGCCGAGATAGCTGCCGATCTGCACTTCGATGAGTTCAAGAGGAATCACCCCCGGGTTTTCCAAACGATGCACGGTGCAACTGGGGATATAAGCTGCCTCGTCTTCCTTGAGCAATATCACCTGTTCACCATTCTGGACCTTGGCTGTTCCGGAAACAACCACCCAGTGCTCATGCCGGTGGTGATGCATCTGCAGAGATAATCGCGCCCCCGGGTTGACCGTGATCCGTTTGATCTGGAACCGTTCCTGCATCTCCAGGGTGGTATAGCTCCCCCAAGGCCGGTACACCGTGCGATGAACGTGGTATTCACCCCGCTTCTCTTTTTTCAGCTTGTCGACAATTTTTTTGACGTCCTGCGACCGATCCATGGGCGCCACCAGGACGGCATCGGCTGTTTCAACCACCATGGTGTCTCGCAGCCCGACCGCCGCCACCAGGATATGTTCGGAGCGGATCAGCGAATTGTGCACATCCTCAAGCAGGACATCACCGCGGACCGCATTTCCCTGGCCATCCTTGCCACTGACCTCCCAGAGTGCCTGCCAGGATCCGATGTCGCTCCAGCCGAGATCGGCCTCAACCACCACCGCCTTCGAGGTCTTTTCCATAAGGGCGTAATCGATGGAATCCGAGGGGCACGCGGCCATGGCCGCACGCCCAAAACGGAAAAACAGGCCATCCACCGTGCCCGTGGCAACTGACTCGGCCATGCACTCGACAATTGCAGGCGCAAAGACCTTCATCTCCGCAAGGAGAGTATCGGCGGTAAAGGCGAACATGCCGCTGTTCCAGAGATAGTTGCCACTGGCAAGATAACGCTCAGCGGTTGCCAGATCGGGTTTTTCCACAAAACTCTCGACGCTCGCCCCTTCCCCCTTGGCAATATAGCCGTACCCGGTCTCCGGGCGATCAGGCACGACACCAAAGGTGACAACCTGTCCTTGCTGGGCGAGAAGCACTGCTTCACGGACCGCCCTCGCAAATTCTTGCGTCTTGACGATCAGGTGATCGGCGGGGAGAACCAGCAGCACATCGCCGCCCCTGCCCTGACTGCTCACATAGGCAGCCGCCCCGCAAACAGCGGGTGCGGTATTTCTGCCCCAGGGTTCCAGCAGAATGTGAAAATCATGCAGCAGCAGACCAAGCTCCTCGACCTGCTGCTTAGCCAGGAAACGGTGTTCCTCGCCCACCACGATAATAGGCGCTGCGGCATCCTCAAGAGCGATAACCCGTTGCACCGTGGTCTGCAGCAGCGACAACTCGCCGGTCAGGCTCAACACCTGCTTGGGATACAGTTCCCGTGAAAGCGGCCAGAGCCGGGAACCGGTCCCGCCTGCCAAAATAATGGGTTGGATCGCCATCAGCGTACCTCATCTCGTCCTGTTTGAAAAATTGCTCCGCACCGGCGTGCCAAGCCTCCCCCTTCCAGAAACGCCTGGGCACCCAAGGTCTCGGCAGGGCGCCATAACACCGGCGCACTATGGCTTTGCCGGCTTTGCCTGTTCGGCGTATTTTTTCCGTTATTTTTTTCCGGCAACAACTCGTTGCCAATAGCTGGTTCCTTCTGCAAGAAATATTTGCGCAGGCGGGGATCATCGATGAGCGAGCGCAACAGTTCCGACCCCTGTTTCAGATACGGCGAGCTGTACGACCTTCGCAGCAGATCGTTGGTTGTCGACAGGCTGGAAGCCAGGAACATATAGAGCAGGGAGGCGACCGCCGCCGCCTTGACACCGCCGAGAACGAGCCCGGAAAGCCGGTCCAGCCACCCAAGCAGAGTGATCTGCAAAAAGCGGTGCAGCACCTTGCCGATCAAGGTAAAGACTATGGCAGCGACAATAAAAAGAATGGCAAAGCTGACAAGGAAGGTTACTTTCGGATTATCGACGAACCGTTCGGTCCAGGGCAGAATTTTGTCCACGTTCTGTCCGGCAAGGTAATACCCGCCCACCAAGGCGAAAAAAGCGGCCAGCTGGCGGGCAAACCCTATCCACGCGCCCCGCAGGAAAAAAAACAGAAAAAGAAAGGCGACCACAAAGTCGAAATAGGTCAAATCGTTCAATGTCGGCATATGAATGTGCATAATGGAGTGAGAATAGAGAATCGATCCCCTGACGGACGACCTGCGACTGCAGGCGCGTGTTCAACGTACGCGCTGAACGGAGCTCTGTGGTTTCACGGCCGGGGACACATACCGTGCTGACCGGAGCGATTCGATTATACCGGATTCATGGGTCATGACAAGCATTTGTCCGGGACATATCCCGAAATCCTGCTGGCCCCTTTTCACCGCCATGGACGTGCTGGCCACGCGCTGGCAAGCTGTTGCGCCGCCACACTGCTTCCTGGCCCTTCTCGATCTGCACAGGCTCCAATCCCTGATTGAACAAACGGAGTCACTCGGGTTTCTCACCTCCTTGCTCTCACCTGCCGAAATCGAACTGTTTCAGCGGTTTCGCTATGCAAAGCGGAGAGTGGAATGGCTGGGCGGGCGCCTGGCCGCCAAACACTGCCTGCATGGGCTCTTGCACCGGCAGACCGCGGACCTGTTCCTGTATGGTGATTATTCGCTCCTGCCCGATGCCAGCGGCCGCCCTCGGCTGGAAAAACCGCTGCCGCCTTATCCCGCCGCCTCGATCTCCATCTCCCATAGCCGGGGATACGCAGCCGCCTTGATCCGCAAGGCAGGGGACTGCGGCATTGACATCCAACAGAAAACCCCGAAACTCGCCTCGGTTCAGAAACGATTTGCCACTGATAAGGAAGTGCAAACGCTCGCAGCCATACCCGATCATCTGACCCGATTGGGTCTGCTCTGGGCTGCCAAGGAAGCTGTTAAAAAATGCCTGCTTGCCGACCACCCTTCCTTTTTCGGGGCAATCGAACTGGTGGCGATAGACTATGATCCCACCGATGCAATCTGGGAAGCGCGCTGCCAGCTGACCCAGCCTGCCGCCATGTCGGCCACGGTGCGGATTGCGGAACTTGACGAATATCTTGTCGCCTGCACTGCGAGAGGCCCGCATGCCTGAATTGCCGGAAGTGGAGGTTACCCGCCGCGGATTACTCAGCCAACTGACTGGCAGAACGGTTGTCCAGATCTCCTGGAGCAAGCACCGCTTACGAACAGCGATCCCCGGACGGCTTCTTGAGGAACATATTCTTGGCCAGGCGATCCAGACTATCGATCGAAGGGCCAAATATCTGCTCCTGCGCATGACGGGGGGACCGGTCCTGGTCATCCATCTCGGGATGACCGGCAAGCTCGGCCTTATGGGTAGGGAAACCGCGTGCCACAAACACGACCATCTTGTGTTGTCGCTGGATGACGGAAGAGATCTGCGCTTTAACGACAGCCGCAGATTCGGCTCTCTTGCCGTCTGGCCGGCGGCAGCTGCCGAAGCGGCCGAGTTCGAGCTCTCCGCCAGAGAAGGCATCGAGCCATTCAGCCCCGGATTCAATGCCGAACACCTGCTTCGCCTTGCGGACAAAAGGCGGACGCCGATCAAATCCCTGCTCATGAATGCCCGGCTTGTTGCCGGAATCGGCAATATCTACGCCAACGAATCGCTGTTTGCCGCTGGCATCCATCCCTTAACGCCGGCTAACAGATTGAGGGAGGTGGAATGGCAGCGGATTATAATCGAGAGCAGACGGATTTTGCAGCAGGCCATTGATGCCGGCGGCTCCACCATTGCCGACTTTCTCGGTGCCAGCGGTCACCCCGGCTATTTCCAATTACAATTCAAGGTCTATGGCCGCAAGGATTGCCCTTGCCTGCACTGCTCGCAGGCAATTGCCAAAACAGCTCTGGCAGGGAGAGCCACCTATTTCTGCCCTTCCTGCCAGCCCCGCCTTTAACGTGTATCATTCAAGAGACAACTTTTATCATTGATTTTGCAGAATTTATTTAAACAACACTTTTTAAGTGTCACCTAATTGCGACAAAAAATATAGCTATCAATCCTTGTACAGCGATGGGACGATGTGATGCCGGTTGAGTAGTTTATAGAAGTCGGTGCGGTTGCGCTCAGCCAGCCTGGCAGCCTGGGAAACATTGCCTTGGGTTGTTTGCAATAACTGGATAAGATATTGCTGCTCAAACTGCCGCCTCGCCTCGGAAAGCGGCAGTATTTTTCTCTGATGTTGCTTTATGGCGTCATAGAGCAAGTCCTCAGTGATCAACGATGAGGTTGCTAAAGCAACAGCGTTTTCCACCACATTATACAACTGCCTGATATTTCCCGGCCACTGGGCTTCAACGAGAATCTTCATGGCCTCCGGCGTGAACCGCTTTTCCTGCCCTTCCTTTTTCTCGGTGAGAATGGTCACAAAATGTTCGGCCAGCAGGGGAATGTCCTCCTTGCGCTTGTGCAGAGGCGGCAATTCCAGGCTGACTACGTTCAACCGATAAAACAGATCCTCGCGAAAGGTGTTGTCCAGGATGGCCTCTTCCAAATTTTTATGAGTTGCTGAAATGATGCGCACATTGACCGACACCGGCTTGGCACTGCCTACCGGGCGAATCTGCCGATCCTGAAGAACCCGCAGCAGCTTGACCTGGATGTGCAGCGGCATGTCACCGATTTCATCAAGAAAAAGGGTCCCATTGTCTGCAGACTGAAAGAGACCGGCGTAGCTCTTCACTGCTCCGGTGAACGAACCCTTGACATGCCCGAATAACTCGGACTCAAGCAAGGTCTCGGGAATAGCTGTACAGTTGACTGGAATAAAAGGTCCTTTTTTATAATTGCTGGCCTTGTGAAGAGCAATGGCCAGCAATTCCTTGCCGGTACCGCTCTCGCCCCGGATCAGCACGGTGGAATCGGTTTCGGCGACCAGTTTGGCGCGGGAGAGCAATTCCTCCATGATCGCGCTCCGACTGATGATCTCCTGCCGCCATTCTTCACGGTCTTCCGTGGCGTCGCCGATGCCGCCGCCGGTCATCTCAATGGCCTTATCGATTTCCTGCAAGAGAGCCGCCCCTTCGATCGGTTTGGTCAGAAACGAAAAAACTCCCTGCCTTGTTGCTTCGACTGCCTCGGGAATCGAACCGTGAGCTGTGATGATGATGACGGGAACCGATTTGTTGAGATTACGGATCGCCTCGAACAGGGCCAGGCCATCGATACCAGGCATCCGAAGGTCGGTCAGGACCACATCGGGCTTGAAAGTGGAAAAAGTTGCCAAGGCCTCCTCACCGCTGGCGGCAACAGCGACTTGATAATTCTTGCTTTCAAGGCGCAATTTCCATAGGCGTAGCAGATCTTTTTCATCATCGACCAAAAGTATCTTATATTGGCGCCCCATGTTACCGCTCCCTGTTTTTGATGATCGTCTCTATATTTTTCAGTTGTTCTATCTGTTTTTGCAATTCTTTGATTCGTACCTGA
>CAVTDN010000024.1:0-67634 GCA_963733595.1 uncultured delta proteobacterium
GATCTCGTCGCAGAACGCACTCCTGTACGCCTACGCTTTCTACCTGGTCGGGCGTATCCGCTGCGGGGTTCCATATCAACTCCAGAGGCTGATCGGGCGCTGGTTCTTCTTTGCAAGCCTTACAGGCCGCTACAGTAGTTCCCCGGAATCGGTGATGGACGGTGACCTTAACCGCATCAGGGGGATTACCGACGCGGCAGCGTAGTCACTGTTCTTGAAGAGTTGATGGCCAGCGCACTGACGAACGATTTTTGGGCAATCTCACTCCCCGACGCGCTTGAGAGTTCCTCTGCACGCAATCCTGAGTTGTTTGCCTACATTGCCGCACAGAACCGGCTCGGAGCTTCCGTCCTTTTCTCGCACAAGAAGGTGAGCGACCTCATCGATCCAGCCATCAAGACGAAGAAGAAACCTCTTGAGCGGCACCACCTCCTTCCACGTGCGTGGCAGGAGTCCCAGGGGGAAACCGACCTCAAGGTCATCAATCAGTTGGCGAATTTCGCCCTCCTTGAGAGGGCCGGAGAATGTTGCCATCAGTGACGATCCACCAAGCGTCTATGTCCTCAAGCTGAAGGAAAGGCACACCTCCGACGAATGGCAACGCATGCAAGAACTCCACGCACTCCCGGATCAATGGGCGTCACTCAGTTATAGGGACTTTCTTGATGCTCGGCGGCGATTGATGGCTGGCATCATCCGGCGTGGATACGAGGGCCTCTAAAACGATGTTTCTGCCCAAACTCATCTCCGGAGTTAAAAATGCCGAACGCTTTATCGAGAGGGCACTCTGATGGAAAAACAACCCAGCGGCGAGATTCTGCTCTACGAGGCCATGGATGGCGCTGTCTGCGTCGATGTGCGGCTGGAGCGGGAGACGGTCTGGCTCAGCCAGGAGCAGATGAGTAAGCTGTTCGGGCGCGAGCGGTCGGTCATCACCAAGCACCTGGGCAACGTCTTCCGGGAAGGCGAACTACACGAGCAGAGCAATGTGCAAAATCTGCACATTGCCGGCTCGGATAAACCGGTGCGCTTTTATAGCCTGGATGTGATCATCTCGGTGGGGTATCGGGTCAAATCCCTTGCGGGTACCCGCTTTCGTCAATGGGCCACTCGCACCCTGCGCGAGCATCTGGTACGCGGCTACACCCTCAACCGCCAACGCTTCGAGCACAATGCCCAGGAGCTTGAGGCGGCTCTAGTCCTGGTGCGCCGGGCAGCGACCGGCGAACTGCTGACCACCGACCAGGGCCGCGGCCTGATCGACATCATCGCCCGCTACACCCAGACCTTTCTCCTCCTGCAACGGTATGACGAGGGACTTCTGGTCGCGCCCAAGGGTGTGACCGGCGGCATACTTCCCGGCCTGGACGAGGCCAACGCTGCCATCGGGCAACTCAAGCAGGACCTGAGAGCCCGCAGCGAGGCAACCGATCTTTTCGGCCGCGAGCGGGAGGACGGACTTGCCGGCCTGCTCGGCAACCTCGAGCAAAGCGTCTTTGGTGAACCAGCTTATCCGACCGTCGAATCCAAAGCCGCCCATCTCCTCTACTTTGTCATCAAGAATCACCTCTTTGCCGACGGCAACAAGCGTATCGGCGCGTTCCTCCTGGTGGACTTTCTTTATCGCAACGGACGGCTGCTCCGCAACAACGAGCCGGTGATCAACGACGTGGGCCTGGCGGCGCTGGCGCTACTGGTGGCGGAATCGGCGCCAAAGGACAAAGAAGTGATGATCCACCTGATCATGAATATGTTGGCGGAGCAACTGCCATGAAGGCCTTCACAGGATCCATCGTCGAAGAGGCTTCTCTCGCTTGGTTGAAAGAACTGGGCTAAGTAGTGACTGGTTCGTCCGATCTGATCCTGAGGCATGCTAGTGTGTTGATGAACGACAAGATCGCCAACCCGGTATATGGGTGACGCTGATTTGAGCATTCGGCATTTGCTGTCCTGTCGAAGGTTATCTACGAGAGGATAGTCAACTACTCTAACTGATGCAAGGTTGCACTGATGCCGACCTTCACGGTCAACTAATTATCCGCCAAATACCTGCTAAAGAAAATGGCAGATTCCCGACACCGCCGAGAAGTAGTTATGCCGCGAATGATCAGCCGAGGCGGTTGGCGATGGAGGGTTGCCGGGACGCCACCAATGCCAGGGAAAAAGGCAGGGACAAAGGGCTATTTACTTTTTGTTTCATCCTTTCCAGAAATAGACAAAAAGGGCGGTAGATTTGCTTTTAGGGGTACACTTAGGGGTACACATGAACAACCCCTTAATTATAATTAAACAATTACAAATATATAAAAATATAATGCTATAGAGGTTAGCCCATTACACGGTCCAACGGTGTCCAACACCGTTCATTAAACCCGCTTCCTTCGAGGATAGCGGGTTTTTTGTTGTCCAGCAACATTCGTCATGATACGATAAAGGCCATGATTTTTAGGGTTTCCAGCCGATTGTTCGCCCGTTCCGCACAAGGTGTATATTATCGATATGCCAGCCTGATCGACCGCTGAAAATGCGGTCAGTCATGGTATTCTTTTTTAAGATGTGTAGCGCTTATCGTCTGCATGCAACACGTTGGTTGCGTTGTCGGCATCAGCAACCCAATGATACTCTGGGGAGAAGAATGAAGAAAACAATGATTGCGTTTCTGTTCGGGACGGGATGCCTATTCCTCTCTACCTGTTCACCAGCGATGGCGATAGACCTGTATGGTTTCGGTAGCTATTGGGATGTGGGCGAGGCTGAGGGGACGTGGGGTGCTGGCATAGGGCTGAGCCTGCCTCTTTTCACTGAGCACATCAAACTTGACGGCAGGATCTATTTCTTTGAAAACAGCACATTGGGTAGAAATGACAAACTTACGTTGATTCCTTTTGATTTGGGGGTGCAAGTGCACCTGATGCCTGGTGCTGAATTGAACCCTTATGCCCTTGGCGGCTTGTCCTTTATCTACGCGGATGACGATCGGACCGATGTGGATTCAAGTTTTGGCGGCTATCTCGGCGGCGGACTTGAGTGGACACCTTTTTCGATAATCAAGCTATATGGCGAAATGATGTACCGCTTCCAGGAATTGGAAGGTGGGCGTGGGGACAATATCGATGTAAGCGGAATGACCGGCAATGTCGGTGTGAAAATCTATTTTTGAAGTTGAAAGAAAAGGCTGTTTTTCCTTACTTGCGCAAGCGAGACAACTTGCACCGCTCAAAGCAGGGCAAGCTTGGATTCTAAGGAGCACCCGGGGTAGACGAGTTTGTTCTTCCGCCATTTCTATCAGCAATTGATCGTTTTTCTATAGTTGCGAGATGCCGCACAATGATTCGTATAGACTTGGTCGCATATATAGTCCTATCTTGGTTTCTAAGCGGTGTTGCGTTGGCCGGTGAGCGCGACTACAACTGCACAATTAACCATGTCTACCGCCTAAGCGAGACCGGATCGCTGGATACCTTCCCTGAATCTGATTCAGAAAAACACATAAAGCAAAACCCGTTTTCTATCTCTCGAGAGACAGGTGCGATCATTGGGAAATCAAGCAACCTGGACACGTCCTTGGCAAAGTCAACGCTTGTAATACATAGAGGCTCGGGGGAAAATTCCTTTGTAGCCGTAGCAGACTTCGGGGCCTTCGCCAGCGGCACGCACCCATATCGAGTCATAAAAATTGAAGAATACAAAAAGGGGTCGGGAAAGCCTTTTGTCGCAATGGGTGACATGGAGATCATTACCGGAATATGCAAGTAACAGCGCAATGGAAAACCCGCTGTCCTACCGAACGGACATAAGAGCGGTAGCCGTGCCTTTCGTCACGTTGCCGTTTGCGAGTCAGCTTTAGAAAAAAAGCCTGCTCAACTGCCTACCGGCAATATATTTTTTGGTATCAGCCGACAAGAGGTCGCCTGACTTATCTAAGGTGTCCACCGTTGCGGACCAACCTCACCGTCATTTCTTCCTCCCCTTCTAATCATTGCCTGCTGAGATCCCAAACGAGATAGCAAGCATACAGCATCGGTGGAATCATGAAAGCCAGGCGGATCATCCAACTCTTGACACGCCGTTTCTGTTCGGGCGGGAGCGCTTTCTGTTGCGATTGCGCCAGCTTCTTCCGTTCCCTTCTCAACTTAGCTTTGTTTGCGCCCATAATCCCTCTGTTGATTAAAATCTATGCCTGGTGCATTGTACGCTTGCGAACCATAATTTCCGTAGCTTTTCTTCAACTCCTTCATTATTCCGTCACCTCCCAAGTGTCAATCAGCAGATTGCAGGGCTGAATGGTGCATTTAAGCTTGATCAGGTTTTCCAGGTCTCTTTGCCTTGGCATACCTTATCGAGACGAGAGGTGATGGCAGAAACGGTATTTTGGGAAAAAAACCATATGAGACAGGCAGCGCGATATCGTTTGTGATATTTTCGGAAACGGCTCATCATCACTTCTTTTTTCATTGCGTTGAGGAAACAGCGCAACGTAATAATAGCTATGAGTCGTTCTTGCGGCAAACCCCATGAACCCTCAACTTGGCGGGAGACCAAGGTTTTCCTTATGCAAATAAAATATTCTTTTCTACATTCGATGTTTCATGAAATCTTCATCTTCTGGCGATATAATGGTCATTTTGCAATTGATTGAGTACGATGCGGTCTTTTTGCTCATCAAGCCGCCCCCTGCCTGGAGAGATCATGCATGACCATGCCCCTCAGTATCCCGAGAGGCACCCGTTATCATCCCATCTTGACCTATAACGCCAGGGAGGACAGTGTCGCCAGCAGCGACGCCATCGCACCTCAATGTCTGCTCTGCCGTGATCACATCAAATTTCTGAAAATGCTCTCGCAATATGCCGCATTCCAAACGCCTTCCGACCTGTAGCATGAGAATTGTTCTGTTCTTCGGAACGCTGTTGATTGCCGGTTGCACGCCCTTCGGCGACCTGACCCGCACCCCACCTGAAAGCACTGGAGGACCTCAGGCCAGCCAGTGCGGTGCATGTCATGTCGAACAGTATCGAGAATGGCAGGGCACAGCCCACGCAAAGGCTTTCACCAGCACGACCTTTCAGGAGGCCGCAGGCAACCCGCCAGAAGAGGAATGCCTTAAATGCCACAGCCCCCTTGAGATTCGAGCTGAGAAAACTGAACATCGAGTTTTTAACCAGCAAGAGGGAGTCACCTGCATCAATTGTCATCTCTTCCAAGGCAAAATGCATGGTCCCCACGCGAGTTCCTCGTTGTTCAACCCCCACCCGGTTCAGGAAGATCATACTTTTTATCCAAGCCCGTCCCTGTGCGCCACCTGCCACGCAGAAACCCATTCCCAGTGGCAACAGACAGCAGCAGCACGGCAGAACACCAGAACCTGTCAGGAATGTCATCAACCCGTTGTCCACCGCCGCGCGACTCAGGGAACCAGTTTTTTCTCCAACCTCCTGGTCTCCTTTGAAGACGAACACCCCACCCGCAGCCATGAAATAACCCTTGAAAAGATGGTCAATTTTCCAGGCGGGATAACGATCACGACCCTGCCCATCAAGAAAGGACTAAAAACATCGGCCCTTGAGATCACTGTCCTCAATAATTTGCCCCACAATCTGCCGACCGGAACGTACGGAGCAAAAGAAATGCAGCTCTTGCTGATTTTTGCAAAGGATGGGAGCCCGGTGGCAGAAAAAAGGGTGTTGGTCAGCAATGAGCAACAGCCGCTTGCCGCCGGGGAAACTAAAAAAATCCTGATTCCTCTTTTAGCTGCGGATCTTTTGTCCGATTCCTTGCGCCTGGATTTGGAGCGCCACAGCAAAAGCCATGCGGAGCGGCCGCCTGTTATCCTTTATTCAACAACTGTTGCTCCTTTTTCCGAGGCCTTGCATTAATGCGCAACTTCACCGTTCCCACAACCTTCTCTCCAGATTTCATCAACCAGCTCAGTGATCTCAGCCGGGAATTCGCCAACAGCGGCGGCCAAATCGCTGAAATCTACGGTTCCTTCCAGGAAGGTGCCTTCAATTCGGCCCGACCCGCCAAATATCTCCCGGCCGTCAATCGCGAACAGTTTCAGCGCCATGTCGCTCATGCCAGGGAAAACGGCATCACCTTCAATTACCTGCTCAACGCCCCCAGTTACTCGAACCTGGAGTACACTCATGAGGGCCGAACGGAACTGGCCGCACTGCTGAAGTTCCTGGTGGAAGCCGGAGTCACGTCCGTCACCGTGGCCATCCCTTACCTGGTGGAGATTATCAGCAGCACCTTCCCCCAGCTTGAGGTGGTGACCTCCACCATTGGCTATGTGGGGGCTATGGCCGGAATCAGGCAGTACCAGGAGGCTGGCGCGGCACGGGTGGTGTTGGATGTCGAGGTCAACCGGGATTTTCAGTTTTTACGAAAAGCCAGTGCCGAGAGCCGGGTACCCCTTGAAATCATCGTCAACCCCGTCTGTATCAGCCAGTGCCATTTCAAGTATAACCACTATTGCGTCGCCTCCATGGGATCGCAGAGCTTTCTGCGCGGCGGGGCTGGTATCCCGTACAACCAGTATTACCTCAACTGGTGTTTCCTCCAGAAACTCCAGAAGGAAGGTGAATTTATTAAAAGCCCTTGGGTGCGCCCCGAAGACCTCCATCTGTGGGAAGAGGCCGGCATTTCCTCTTTCAAGATAGCAGGTCGGGGACTGCCCGGATCCGAAATCCTGCGCCTTTGCCGCAGCTATCTGGCCAGGGAATTTTCCGGCAATCTGCTCGATCTGTTGGGATGGCCGCACTGGCTTGCCTTCCGCGAAAATGGCGATGGCACTCGCCTTCCCGCCCTTGATGTCATCCTTGACAACAAGGCGCTGGAGGGGTTTCTTGATTTCTTCGCCCGAAAGTTACCCCAATGCCGATTGGGCTGCCAGCAGTGCGGCCACTGCCTGGCCTGGAGCCGCAAGGCCCTGCGGTTCAACGACGAAATCTTGAAAGATAAATATATCGCCAACATGGCCAGAAATATCCAGCAATTGGTCCATAACATTCCCTCCGCCCAGGAAACTGAGGAGGCTGTTCTCAACTGGCAGGAACAGGCCGCCGGTCAGGTGATTGAGTGACCAGACAACGTATTCTTGTCACGGGCGGCACCGGAGTTGTTGGTAGACCGCTGGTGGCGGCCCTCTGCGCGGCTGGTCATCAGGTTATCGTCCTCTGTCGCAGGCCCCCAAGAGACAATGATCCCCTGAACCCAAACTGCACCTACCGGTCAGGAGATGTTGCTCAGCCCCGGCTTGGCCTCGATATCGACACTTACCGTGATTTCTGCACCTCGGTGGAGACCATCTTTCACCTGGCGGCCCGCACCGATTTCAAAGGGGCATCGGTGGCTGACTATGAAACGGTCAATATCAACGGCGTTAAAAATATCTACGCTCTGGCCGCAGAGGCCGGCGCCCACCTCCATCACGTCTCCACCGCCTTTGTCTGCGGCGATCGTGCCGGCCTCTTTCACGAACGCGACCTTGATTGCGGCCAACATTTTCGCAATGGCTACGAAGAGAGCAAGTTCCGCGGTGAACAGTTTCTCCGCTCGCAGATGGCGCGCCCAAAGGCGGGAGGCAGCCCGGCAATAACCATCTATCGGCCCAGTATCATCTTAGAGCGGCAGCCCTCGCAGGCATCACTCAATACCTTTGGCCCCTTTATCTTTCTCGACGGGGTGTTCCGTATCCTGCTTGCCGCCAGCCGCAAGAATCAAGACGACGGCATCATCAGGGTACGGGGCGACGTGACCGGCTCTCTGCCTTTTATCTTTGACGACAATGTGGTCGAGGCCCTCCTGCGGATCGCTTTCAGTCCCGACA
The DNA here is from genome assembly GCA_963733595.1 of uncultured delta proteobacterium. GTDB lineage: Bacteria > Desulfobacterota > Desulfobulbia > Desulfobulbales > Desulfobulbaceae > Desulfobulbus. The sequence goes on from CAVTDN010000024.1 coordinate 7,832, forward strand.
TCGGTGGCCAGACCTTTCATCTGCTCAGTACTCAGCCCTGCCCCAACAGGATGATGGAAGATGTCTTCAACGTCGCCTTTGGCAGGGAAGTAGCCCGTCTGGCTGACGCGCAAGACTTCGAACAGCACCCCGCCTCCGCGGCCGAAAAAATCATGGCCCGGAAAACCGCCATGTATGACCCGTATCTTGCCCTCAACGTCCAATTTGACCGAACCCATCTCAACGCGCTCCTCGGGGCAGATTGGCGTCCCGCTATCTCAGAAAACGAATTGCTCACCGCCTTCAGCCTTTATCTGACCAGCAAAAAAGAGGAAGATGCCGCCAGGGTTTTACTGCCCTCCGCATCACGTCAAGTCGTTGATGAATATTTCGAAAAATTTCTGCCCACTTTTTATGGACGGCAACTTATCACCGGCCTGGCTTCCCTCTCCTGCCAGTTCTGGCTTGAGATTGCCAGTTGCACCAGCCGAACCTTAAAAATCGACCAGGGGCGCTTGACCGACATATCCATCGGACATGACGGCGCTTTTGGCTACCGGGTGCATCCCTCAACCTTCCTCGAAGTGATACAGGGCAATCTCTCGCCCCAGCAGGGTTTCTTCCAGGGCAATATCAGCATGGAAGGCAATACCATGGAGGCTCTGCGCACCGCCACGGCCCTTGAGGAATTTTTCAGGACATGGCCTTACGCTGCTTCTCCATAATTCGGGCTGTTACATCTGCGGGGAGAACGTCTATCAAGGGTCAACCCATATCCCAACAGCTCTGGACGCTCCGCCTCAACAACCCTCCTCTTTCAAGCGTCAACTGCAGACAATAGAGAAACACCATGCGAAAAAATTGGATCAACGTCGAAGATGTCAGCACCAAGCCCTACCAGGAATCCGTGGCCCTGTTCAGACAGTATGTCAACCCCGGCCTGGTTGCGCTGCTTGACATGGGAGAATACACCTCCATCCAGCCGCAGTCGGCCCTGGGCGCCACCATCATTGACAGCAATGGCCGGGAAATACTTGATTTTGTCTCCTCCTACGGCGCTTTGAATCTTGGTCATAACCATCCCAAAGTCAAAGCGGCCATCCTTGAAGTCCTGGAGAATAACCGGGTGGATCTCTCCAAAGAACTGCTTTCCCCCTATGCAGCCTGCTTGGCCCATAATCTCAGCCTGCTCACCCCCGGCACCCTGGACCGTTTTTACTTCTGCAATTCAGGGACCGAGGCCGTGGAAGCGGCCCTTAAACTTGCGGCACGCTACTTCAAGGGCAAACGGCCGCAGTTCATCTATGCCGAAAATTCCTTGCACGGTAAGACACTGGGCTCGCTCTCGGTCACCGGCGGCCAGCGGCTGCGGGAATTTTTTCCGCTGCTGCCGGGCAAGACCGTACCTTACGGCGACACTGCGGCCCTTGACATTTTGCTGAAAAATAATCCTCCGGAAGGCGACAATTCCGTGGCCGCCGTGATTCTCGAACCCATTCAGGGCGAGGCCGGGGTCATTGTGCCGCCCGCAGGATACTTGCGGCAGGTTCGCGAGCTCTGCACCCGTTATGGCGTCCTGCTCATTCTCGATGAGATCCAGACCGGCATGTGCCGCACCGGCACCTTTTTCGCCTGTGAGCATGAAGAGGTGGTGCCGGATCTCCTGGTCATAGCCAAATCCTTAGGCGGCGGCCTGGCGTCCATCGGCGCCACTATTGCGACGACCAAGGTCTTTGAGACTGCCTATAACAATCCGCATGACTGCCTGGTGCAGACTTCGACTTTTGGCGGACGTACGACCAGTTGCGCAGCGGCCATGGCCGCCCTGGAGGTTTACGACCGGGAAGATCTCGGACAGCGGGCCAGAATTCTGGGCGAACGACTCCTTGCCGGTCTGGAAGTCATCAAAGAAAAACATCCTGACTGGATCCGCGCCGTGCGGGGCCGGGGATTGATGGTCGGCATCGAGTTCGACGAACAGATCGTCGACCAGGCCAAATACCTCCCTGCCAAGATTCCGGGATTGAGGAATGTACTGAAAGAGCATCTTCCCGGCATGGTTGCCGCTGCTCTGCTCAAACAGTTCGGAATTCTGGGAACCCTGATGCTCAACAACCGTTCGGTGTTGCGGGTCTATCCACCGCTGATTATCACCGAAACAGAAATTGATTATTTTCTCTCCTCCCTGGACACCCTTTTATCCCAAGGCCCCAAGGATCTGGTGAAAAACCGGGTCAATCATGCCATTGGCTCTGCCGGGCTGAAGTTTATCACCCCGTGGACCAGCTCTTTTCTTAAGAAAAAATAACCGTAGAGCATGCACGCCTTTTTCGAGCACTTTGCCCTCACCCTCAGAGGACACAGAACGATCACCCTGCTTCTTTTTGCAGGCCTCACCCTGTTGAGCGGTTTTTTCACCCTGCACAGCCGGGTGGACAACTCCCTGTCCGTCTGGCAATCGGCTGATGATCCCCATTGGCTGCAATATCAAAAATTTGTCGCCCGTTACCATATCATCGACCCGCTGATTGTCTATCTGCCGGGATTGGGTCTTTTGGAACTGGAAGAGACAGCCGATGCCCTCAAAGAGCAGACCAGCGCCGCCACCTTCCACAGTCTTTCCATCCAATCCCTGACCGGCGAGGAGGCGGGACTGTTTTTTATCCTCCCCAAGGCAGAGAGCAGCCCAACTGACCTTGCCGCCTTGCTCTCTGAGGTGGAGCGTGTTCTCCAGCAGCAGAGGGCAAGTTATCACCTGGGAGGGGTCTGGTACCTCACCACCATGCTTGACACCCTCTCTGCCAAGACCACCCAGACCCTGTTCCCCGTCGTTCTGGCTATTTTGACTCTTGGCGTTATCATTCTGGTGCGCAATCGCCGCAATGTTCTTCTCGTGCTGCTGTGCGGATTCGTCCCCGCCCTTCAGATTGTCGGCGTCATGGCCCTGGCCGGAATCAAACTCAATATGATTCTCCTGGCACTGCCCCCTTGCACCATGATCCTGGGCATTGCCCACGCCATCCACCTGGTCCTCAAACAACCGGATGAAGAACATCCTGACAGTGTCAGTCTCTTCAGCGAGGTGGCCGCCCCGAGCCTGCTTTCAGGGCTCACGATTATGCTCGGTTTTTTCTCCCTGGTCTTCAGTGATTATCTCCCCATTCAGCAACTTGGAATTTGGGGGACTGTGGCCAGCGCCCTGTCCCTGATCAACCCGCTGATCCTGCTGGCCCTTTTTTTTGAGCCTGCTCCCTGTCGTTCCATCACCATTCCGGATACCATCGTCACCTTCATGGCCAGGAATCGCCTGCCACTCACCGGAATCTTTCTGGTCCTTTCCCTGCTCGCCGCCGTGGGCATAAGCCGTCTGAATACCGGCTCGTTGATTCTCGACTTTTTTGAAGAGAACGCTGTCGTGCGCCAGAATTATCAATACATTGAAAACGCAGGTCTGGGCCTGACTCCCTTTGAGGTCGACCTCGCCGGTAGCGGGATCAACAATGAGGCGTTGCAAGCTGTCTTCACCGACTTTGCTCAAGCCAACCCGGTTATCACCCAGATGTTGTATTATTTGGCCGATGGCACGGTGATCACCGACTCAACCGCAAACGGCGCCAGTTTTCCCAGACTGCTCTCCTTGAGCAAGACGGAAAAGCGGCCAGAGCGGGCCACCATTCTGCTGAAGACCCTGACCTCCGAGCAGACGCTGGACCTCTCGGAGAAGTTGGAGGCCTTTCTCCAGAAACGACTCGGCCATCAGGAGCAGCCCTACGTAACCGGTTCCGTCCCTCTCTATTGTCGAGGGCAACAACACCTCTTCACTTCACTGCTCACCAGCTTTGCCAACGCCTTTTTCCCCATTTCACTGGTTATGGGATTGGCTCTGCGTTCCATCCATTTCGCGATACTGGCCATTATCCCCAACATCATGCCGGTCTTCTTTATCCTGGCCCTCATGGGATGGCTGGGAATTCCCTTAAGCGTGGCCACGGTGACGGTAGCCAGCATCGTTTTCGGCATCGTGGTGGATGACACCATCCATTTCCTCCATCGTCTGCAAGCAGAAAACAGAACGCCTGGCACGACAAGGGAACACTTGCACAACACCATCCACTATGCCGGCCCCGCCATGCTGACCGCCGCCCTGATTTCGGGAACAGGTTTCCTGGGATTTCTCGCCTCGCCCTTCATCCCCCTGCGTGATTTTGGGCTGCTGATCAGCGGCGCCCTATGGCTGGCCATCCTCTGTGACATGGTCCTCCTCCCCTTGCTCATCCTTTCGTGGAAGAAATAAATGGATCCCCTGCATATTCAAAACGTCCTGTCCCTGCATTTTCATCCGGAACAGGGCAGCCCTTTCTGGCTGGAAAGGCAGCGCCAACTTGATTTCAACGTCAGGGACGAGATCCGCAGCCGCCAGGATTTTCATCGCCTCGGGCCGATGGACATTGGGGCCCTGCGCACCCGGCCCGTCACCGATTTTATCCCCCGAGCCTTGCACCAGAATCTCTCCACCTTTTTCCTCTCCGAGACCGGCGGCACCACCGGCGATCCATGCCGCCGCGTTTTTTCACCCCAGGAGTTTGACGATGCCTTCCTTGCCCCCTGGCTGAAGGCAGTGGCCGAACACAACTTTCCCTGGGGCGGTCGTTGGCTTTTTGTCGGGCCAGGCGGCCCCCATATCATTGACCGTTCCGCGCGGTACATGGCCCGCTCCCTGGGCAGTCTGGAGCCCTTTACCGTGGACTGCGATGTGCGCTGGATCAAGCGGCAAGCCAAAGGTTCCATGGGACTGAAGCTCTACCTGGATCATGTCCTTGCCCAGGCAACCAATATCATCAGCCGGCAGGCCATCAGCACCCTGTTTACCACCCCGCCCCTGCTGGTGGCGCTGGCCGGGGTCATGCGCCCGGACGAGAAGAAACAGATCCTCGGCATCCATACCGGCGGCATGAATCTTGAACCGCAAACTGCCCTGGAACTCCAGGCCCACTTCCCCAATGCGGTGATCCTTCCCGGTTATGGCAACAGCCTCTTTGGCGTAACCTTCCCGCAGGTCAGGAAAGGCACAGAAAACCTGGCAGAAGCGGAAATCCAGGTGCCCCCGCCCCCTGAAAGAATGCAAGACGATGTCTTTCAGGTGCAGGACCCGGCTCTCTGGCTGCAACTGGCTCCGATCCCAGAAAATGAGCAAGCCCCGCAGGATCTGATCACCTGTGTCGCTCCGGGCCAGCGCGGCCGGGTCATCCTGCACCGCCTGGACCCCAGCTTTCTCATCCTCAATCTGGCGGAACGGGACACAGCCTTGGCCGTTGCCTGTCCCAACAACGAGATTGGACTTGCCCGCATTGCTCCCCTCCAATTTGCCACGCCCCTTGACCGGCAGGGTGTGTACTGATGGGCAGCGATCTTTGCATTCTGGACGTCACCATTCCCGGTCTCTGCGGCCAACTGGAAGGTCGGCTTTTATACAGCGGCGAAGTCACAGCAGACACGGGGATTATCATCTGTCCGCCCCATCCTCTGCTGGCCGGCAACCTGGAAAACAACGTGGTACAGGCTGTGGCGAAAAAAATGGCACCTTCCCTGCCGGTGCTGCTCTTCAACTACCCGGCCGTGGGCAAAAGCACCAGCCCCCGGCCGGATCTCCCCCTGTTTGAATACTGGAATGAACTGGATCGATGCAATGACTATGGAATGATAAATGAGGAAGTGAACAAAGTCATTGCCTGGAGCGCCCGATATTTCGACCGTTTCCATCTCGTCGGCTACTCCTTCGGGGCCCACATGGCCTTGACCGCCATCACGGCCCAAGCCCTGTCCTACACGGCCATTGCCCCCCCCTTGTCGGCATGCGATTTCACCACGCTCCAATCGCTGCCCATCCCCATCTGCCTGATCACGGCAGAAAACGACAGCCTGCTGGCAGCGCCGGCTCTGTTGCCAACACAAAAAAACATCTCCCACACGATCATCAAAGGCGCCGATCATTTCTTTCTCAAACGGGAAGAGGAAATCGCAGAACTGGTCTCGGGGTTTCTCTGTCCACTCGTTTGCTCCTCACCCCCCCGATAAGGGCGGCCATAAGCGGCCCCGCAACGCGGACTTCCGGCATGACGGCATCTCGGCTGGAACAACGCGAACCGACCCTTGACATTTCTTAATGTTATAGTACATTGAGCAGCACAGAGACAAAGAGAAGGAGGCGCCATGCGTAAACCCCAGAGCACATTGACAACCCGGCAACGGGACTTTTTCAGCTACCTGCAGAACCGGATCAGCAGCGGAGGAGGTACGCCCAGTCTGCGCCGAGCGGCGGAGGATCTGGGCATCAGCCATACGGCCGTTGCCAGTCTCTTGCAGTCGCTGCAGGAGAAGGGATGGATTCGACGCGAGGGCCGCTACAGCCGCAGCGTGGCTCTGCTTGGCCAGGAGCCTGCAGCGTCACTGCCGAGCGGCCGGGCCGTGCCGATTATCGGCCGGGTCGCCGCCGGCCTGCCCTTGTACGCCCAGCAGGAATGGGCCGGAAGCATACTGGTCGACGGCGCAATCTTTCGCGGCGAACACCTTTTTGCCCTGCGGGTCCAGGGGGATTCGATGCACAATGCCGGGATTCTCGAAGGAGACCTCGCCATCTGCGAACCCCGGCAGTTCGCGGCCAACGGCGAAATAGTGGTGGCCCTGATCAACAACGAGGAGGCCACGGTCAAACGCTTCTTCTATCGGGATGACCGCATTGAGCTCAAGCCCGAAAACGACAAGTATCCGGTCATGGTTTACGGCCTGGGCGAGGTCCTGATTCAGGGCAAGGTGATCGGCATCCAGCGCGGCCCCGAGCAGATGGCCGCCCTCTGAACGGAAAAGCCGGCATGTCCGCCGATTCGCCTGTGTACGTTGGCGCCTGCGGCTTCTCCTATCCCGAATGGATCGAAGCCGGCATCTACCCGGCCGGCACCCGGTCAGCGGAGATGCTCGGCCTCTACAGCCGGCTCTTGCCAGTCGTGGAACTCAACTACACCTGGTACCAGATGATCCGGGCCGAGACCGTGGAACGGATGCTGATCGGCGGCGGCTCCAGCCTGCTCTTCTGCGCCAAGCTCACCCGCACCATGACCCACGAAATCGCTGACGATTGGCGGACCCAAGCCGAACTCTACCACCAGGGCATCCGGCCCCTGGTAGACAGCAAGCGTCTTCTGAGCGTGCTGGTGCAGCTGCCGCCTTTCTTCCGACGCACCCCGGAAAATCGCACCTACCTGGCCCGGCTTTTCGATACGCTGCACCCTCTGCCGCTGGCCGTGGAATTTCGTCACCGCTCCTGGGCCCAGGAGAGCGTCTTCAAGGGGTTGGAGGCACGGCGCATCACCCTGGTCAGCGTCGACGCCCCACCTTTGCCCGACCTTTTTCCCGCTCTCGACCTGGTCACCAACCCCGATCTGTTCTACCTCCGCCTTCATGGCCGCAATTGTACGGGCTGGCGATCCGGCTCCAAACAGCAGCAGTTCGATTACCACTACACCGATGCCGAGCTGACCCAGTGGAGCCTGGAGCGTGTCCCGAGGATGCGCGCTGCCTGCAACACGGGCGTCATCCTTTTCAATAATCACGTGGCGGGCCAGGCGATTCGCAATGCCCAGACCATGGCCCGCCTGCTGAGTTGACGCCTCCCCTTGCACCTTCCGCTTTAATGTACAGTTAAACTTTACATTGACTGTACATTGTTTTAGAATGACCTTCATGGAACGAAGGATCATTCATCTCAATATTGCCGATTTCAGCGTCGCCGTGGAGCGGCTGCTCGACAGCAGCCTGAAGAATAAACCACTGATCATCGCCGAGCCCTCGCCGCGCGCCATAGTGCACGACATGAGCGACGAAGCCTACGCCGAGGGGGTGCGCAAGGGCATGCTGCTCAGCGTGGCGCGCAACCGCTGCCGTGCCGCCCTGGTACTGCCGCCCCGGCCCGAACAGTACCACAAGGCCCTGTCCCGCTGCCTGGAGCACGCTCGCCACTACACGCCCTTGGTCGAGCGCTCCGGCGGCACTGGCCACCTCTATCTCGATGTCACCGGCACGCACCGGCTGTTCGGGCCACCGCCGGATATCGGCTGGCGGCTGCGCAACACGCTGCGTCGGGATCTGGGCCTTGACCCCATCTGGTCGGTAGCCCCCAACAAGCTGGTGGCCAAGGTGGCGAGCCGCCTGGTCAAACCGCGGGGCGAGTATATCGTCGGCGGCGGTGAAGAAAGCGCCTTCCTCGCGCCGCTCCCTCTGGATCTGCTGCCCGGCATCGCCCAGGACGATCTGACCCGCCTGCAGCACGTCAATATCCGCCGGGTGCACGAGGCCGCCGTGCTCTCGGTCCAGGAACTGAGTGTGCTCTGCGACCACCGGGCCCGGTTCCTCTATCAGGCGGTACGCGGGATTGATCCCAGTCCGATACAACCGGCCGGCACTCCAGGTTCTCCATTTCTCTACCAGCACACTTTTTCCCCGGACAGCAACCAGGAACCACTGATCCGTGCCGCTCTGGCCACGCTGACGCAACAGGCCGGGTATGGCTTGCGCGGACGACATCTCGGCTGCCGCCGGGTGGCGGTTGGCCTGCTCTACACCGACGGTCTCCACGTTACCCGCCAGGCGGTGACCCCTGCTCCGATGAACGATGATCCGGCACTGCAACACCTGGCCCTCACCGCCCTCTATCGCGGCTGGCACCGGCGCGTTCGCCTGCGGCAGATCTCCCTCGCCTGCTCCCTCCTCCAGCATCCGGTGCAGCAGCTGTCCCTGTTTGCGGCTATTGATCCCCGGCAAACGAAAAACCGACGGATCAGTGAGGCCTGTGACGCTATACGCGACCGCTGCGGCAGCGGTGCAATCCTTCGCGGCTGTCAACAACCCGCAGTCGCCGGAATGCAGTAACCGCCATGATCGGGCTGGGCCTCCATTCCCGTTTCTCCTTGATGCAGGCCACAGCCAGTCCCCGGGCGCTCTGCCGCCGCGCACGGCAGCTGGGCTACGTCACCCTGGCCCTGACGGACAGCAACAACCTGTACGGCCTTTGGCCCTTTCTCAGCGCCTGTGAGGAGGAAGGGCTTACCCCAATCATCGGCGCCGAGGTGCGCACGGAACAGCAGCGGCTCTTCTGCCTGGTCAAGGATCGGACCGGGTACCGCAACCTCTGCCACCTGCTCACTGCCCGCCACTGCGACCCGGCCTTTGATCTGCCTTCCGCCCTGAGCACCTGGCACGAAGGCTTGATCGTTCTGGTAACGGACCAATCCCTGCTGCACCACTGTCGCGAAATGGGCGCCCATACAGCGGCGGCCCTGGTGGGCCGCCCCGACCAGCATAACAGCGACCTGCGACGCACGGCCCGGAGCCTCGGCATTCCGGCCGTAGCCATGCAGGATTGCTTTTTTCTCGCCCCTGAAGATTTTCCCGCCTACCGGCTGCTGCGGGCCATCGACAGCAACAGTTCGCTCTGTCGTTTGCCCGAAACGGAAACGGTGACAGCTTCGGCCGCCCTCGCCGCACCTGCCGAATGGATGCGCCGTTTCCAGCTCTGGCCTGAGTGTTTGAGCGCAGCCGAGCTGATTGCCGAGCAGTGCCTCTTGCGCACCCCGTACACCGGCCTGATTATGCCGCCCTGGCACCAAGAGGACGCGGATGCGCACCTCCGTGCAGTTGCTTTTGCCGGTGCCGGGCAACGCTACGGCACGCCTCTGCCCGAGACAGTCATCACCCGGCTCAATCACGAACTGACTATTATCGCCGCCATGCGATTTTCCACGTATTTCCTGGTGGTGCGCGACATCGTCGGTCCGGTTGCCCGCACCTGCGGCCGGGGTTCTGGCGCGGCCTCCCTGGTGGCCTACTGCCTGCGGATCACCAATGTCTGCCCCATCCGTCACAACCTCTACTTCGAGCGTTTCCTCAATCCCGGCCGCAGCGACCCCCCGGACATTGATATCGATTTTGCCTGGGATGAGCGGGACCGGATCCTGGCCGCAGTGCTGGCCCGTTTCGGCTGCCGCGCGGCCATGGTGGCCAACCATGTGGGCCTGCAGCCGCGCATGGCAATCCGCGAAACCGCCAAGGTTTTCGGTATTCCTGGCGGCGAAATCAGCCGCATCACCAAAAAACTGCCCTGGATCTGGCGTGCCGGAACAGCGGAAGACGGCTACCTGGAGGAACTCCAGGCCCTGCCACAGCTGCGGGATGCGGATCTTTCCGGCCCCTGGCCCGAGATCCTCCGGCTGGCGGCGCGGATCAGCGGTGCGCCGCGCTACCTCTCGGTGCATCCTGGCGGGGTCATCATCACCCCCGAACCGGTGAGCGATTATGTCCCGGTGCAGCGCGCCGCCAAGGGCGTGCCGATCATCCAATGGGAAAAGGACGGGGCTGAGGAGGCGGGCCTGGTCAAGATCGATTTGCTCGGCAACCGTAGCCTGGGAGTGATTCGGGATGCGATCCATCAGGTCAGGGAAGGGGGCCGCAGCCTGGATGAACGGGGCTGGCAGCCGGAAGATGATCCGGCCACCCAGGAGACAGTGGCGCAAGGGCTCACCATGGGCTGCTTCTATATCGAAAGCCCGGCCACCCGGCTGCTGCAGCAGCGCTCCGGACAGGGCGACTTCGAACATCTGGTGATCCATTCTTCGATTATCCGGCCGGCGGCCAACGAATTCATCCGCGAATACCTGCGCCGCCTGCACGGTGGCGACTGGCAGCCGCTGCATCCCCTCATAGCCGGGGTGCTCGATGAAACCTACGGGATCATGGTCTATCAGGAGGATGTGTCGCGGGTGGCGGTGCAGTTCGGTTTTTCCCACGCCGATGCCGACCGTTTGCGCAAGATCATGTCGAAAAAGGAGAAAGAGAAACAGCTCAAGGATTACCGGGGCCGTTTTTTCAAGGCTGCGGCGGAACTCGGGGTGGACGAGGCTATAACCGGCCGCATCTGGGCCATGATGATGAGCTTTGACGGCTACTCCTTCTGCAAACCGCATTCAGCCAGTTATGCCCGGGTCTCCTTCCAGGCCGCCTATCTCAAAACCCATTTCCCGGCTGAGTTCATGGCGGCCGTCATCTCCAACCAGGGCGGGTTCTACTCGACCTTTGCCTATGTCTCCGAGGCCCGTCGATTGGGATTGACTGTCCTGCCGCCGGATGTGAACCAAAGCGCGAGGCACTGGCAGGGCAGCCGTCAGCACATCCGGGTTGGCTTGATGGCTGTTGCCGGCCTGGGCAGCGCCACAATCGCGCGGATTGTGGCCGAATCGCGACAACGTCCCTTTGTCTCGATGTTCGATTTTTTCGGACGGGTGCATCCGGGTGTGGATGAAGCCGAAGCCCTCATCCACGCCGGCGCCCTCGATGAGCTGCAACCAGGGGCAGCGACAAACCGGGGTATTCCCCTCTGGCTGCTCGCCACTTGGCGGAAAAGCGGCAAAACAGCGGGTTCGCTTTTTCCCCTTGACCCGGCACCTCCATCGCTGCCGCCGGAGGACAAGCGGCAGAGGCTCCGCAACGAATACCGGGTCCTGGGCTTTCTCTGCAGCCTGCATCCGATTACACTCTTCGCCGAGCAGCGCCGTTGGTTCGGCGCCCTGACCGCCAGGGAGCTCCTTCACCTGCCCGCGGCCGCTGTCGCCCAGCGGCGCCGGGTGCGTTTCCTCGGCTGGCTGATCACCGGCAAGATCGTCGGTACCAAGAAGGGCGAGGCTATGGAATTTCTCAGCTTTGAAGATGAAACCGGCCTGGTGGAGTGCACCCTGTTCCCCAAGGTCTACGAACAGCACTGCCACCTGCTCGCCGTCTGCGGGCCGCTCTTGCTCGAAGGGTACCTGGAGGAAGATTTTGCTGCCCGGACCCTTACGGTCGAATGTGTGGGTGGAGCCAGCAGCGGGTTTTCTTTTTCTTTGCAGAGAACCCTCCTCGCCGGCAACGGGGCAAAGCCTCGGCCTTCACCTGACAGGTGTTGCCCCAACAGTTCGCCTCCCCTTGAAAAAGAAGCAAGGTCGATGCGATCGGCACCCTCTGCAACAGAAATAAGAGAAAGGGAATCCATGCCGGTCAACAGGGCAGAGCAGTGCCACCATTGCGGTACTGCCCCAATGCAAGAGGCATAAGCCAAGAAGTCAGACTTCTTTTGCCGGAAACGGGTGAATGAGCCGAATTGCAGGGAGGGAGGGGGCTGCGTTCAGGTATCGCCGATGAGCATCTGGCTGGTCAGATCCCAGCAGGTGACGATGCCGTTGCGCCATTTCGCCAGTTGGACGTTGCCATCCTGGGAAACGACGATGGCCATAACCTCATGGAGGGCGTTGCACAGATGGTAGACGGAACGATGCCGGGAGCCGTAGCCTTCGATCTTGGCCAGGTTGAGGATTTTCCCCTCGGCATCGCTGGCTTTCGCCACCTCGGTGAGTTTGTCGAGCGAGCCGACGATCATCCCGCCGAAGCCGAGCGGTCCCTGGTTGCTGATCACCACGGCCCCGTCGACAGAGGCTAGGCTGGCAACGAACTGGGCCTGCTCGTACAGGGCCTCCTCCAGGTCATAGACCGCCGATTCGTGGCGGAGTTCAACATAATCCTGCCAGGTGATGACCTTGTCCGGGTCATTGATGTCGCCCAGGGCCGTGGTCGCCAGCCGGATCGTCCTGATCATCAGGTTTTCCGTCCGCCGGATTGATTCATCATCCTGAAAACGGTATTTGAGGAGGATATCAGGGTTCTTGGTCAGGAGTGCGGCCGGATTGCCATTGGGGAAGATGATGAAGGTGCCGCCGTGCCGGTTCATCCGGGTAACACTGAGGATGCGCTTGAGCTGCTGAAATTGGAGGTTCTCGATGAACTCGTCCTGAATTTTGGCCACCGGGTAGATCGCGCTGGCCCGGAACAATTCATGGTCCTCCAGCAGGGCTTCGCGGACAGGGGCGAAGAGTTTATTGAGCCACTTGGACTGAAAGACGTTGGTACTGGAGTCGAGCAGCTTGCCGCCGTTCAGGGTGGCGACTATCTTCAGCCCCCGGCAGATGGTCAGCATGCCCGGCCCGGTGACGTGAACGACAAAGGCATCGGGCAGGCGGTTGGTTTTTTTGTGGCCGCCGCGCTCCTCCTGCAGCCAGCGGAGACCGGAATTGATAGTCCCCCAGATCTGGAAGCCTTTTTCCGGATGTGGCTCAATGCCGATGAGCGAACGCTCAAAATCGACGGCCGGCGAGAGGCGGCGCAATTCATATTCGTTGAAGGCGCGCGGGGTGGAGAACAGCAGGCGGAGAAACCCCTTGGGCGGCCCCTGATCGGGCGGAAAGAGTTGCGAGGGAGCGAGGATGAGGCGCAGGGTGACCGGCCGGTCCTCCTCGCGCATCATGCTCACCTGGTAGCAGGTGGAGATCAGGCGCTCCAGGGCCGCTTTGCCCGGCAGGGCGCTTATCTCCGCTCCGGTGGCGCCTTCTTCCGGCGGTGGCATGTCATGCCATCGCTGATTGATGAGGGCGACAAGGTCGGAAGGGTAAACGTGCATGATTCGCTTGTGGGGGTGTGGTGAGCCGGGACGCGGACCGTCGGCCGCAGGTTAACTTAAATATAAAACCATGATGATTTACGTTTGTAAACTTATTTTATTGTCGTGTTTTCGATGGGATGCACTGTTCGGGGCGGTCGCCTTGAAAATAGTTGTGCTGGGAAGGGTTTTGCGGTAGTAGGGAACCTTGCAATGGGGCCGGTCGCCTTGGACGGCGTCCGGTTTTTTTGATCGAAATCGAGACAGCAGAGTTGGACATGAAAAACGGAGCAGGAGAAAACCTGGCGGATGTTTCCATACCCTTGGTCAGGGTCCCGGCGCATCCCGTCAAACTGGAGATGCCAGACCGGGAAAAGGCGGCACTGAAAGAACGCATCAAAACCATGCTGCGCCAGAAGAATGCGGTCCTGGTGGCCCACTATTATACCGACGGCGAACTCCAGGATCTGGCCGAGGAGACCGGCGGCTGCGTCGCCGACTCGTTGGAGATGGCCCGGTTCGCCGCCGAACACCCGGCCCAGACCTTGGTGGTGGCCGGGGTACGGTTCATGGGTGAAACCTCAAAGATTCTCAACAACGAGAAAAGGGTGCTCATGCCCGATCTCGGGGCCACCTGCTCACTTGACGAAGGGTGTCCGATCAATCTCTTTACCGATTTCTGTGACCGTCATCCCGATCATACGGTGGTGGTTTACGCCAACACCAGCGCCGAGGTCAAGGCCCGTTCGCACTGGGTGGTCACCTCGGGCATTGCCCTGCCGGTGGTCAGACATCTGGCCGAAAAGGGAGAAAAGATACTTTGGGGGCCGGACAGGCACCTCGGCCGCTATGTTCAGCGCCTGACCGGAGTGGAGATGATCCTTTGGCCCGGCTCCTGTGTGGTGCATGAGGAATTCAAGGCCGATGCCCTGGCCCGGTTGCGCAAACTGCATCCTCAGGCGGCGGTGCTCGTCCATCCCGAATCGCCCCAGGACGTGGTTGAGCAGGCGGACGTGGTCGGTTCCACCACTGCCCTGATCCAGGCGGTGCAGCGGTTGCCGAACAAGGAGTTCATTGTCGCAACCGATGCCGGCATCTTTAACAAGATGCGGCAATTGGCGCCGGACAAAATCCTTTTGGGAGCACCGACCGCAGGTGAGGGGGCCTCCTGTGAGAGCTGCGCCCGCTGTCCCTGGATGGAGATGAACACTTTGGAAAAATTGGCGGTGGCCCTGGAGACCGGAGCGGGCGAAATCAAGGTCGCGCCGGAGTTGGCTGCCAAGGCCCGCATCCCTATCCAGCGGATGCTCGATTTCGCCAAGACGTTGAAAAAATAGCGGCCGCGACGGCGCACAGACTGGAGACGCTGAAGTGGCGGGGACAAAAAGGTGTCTGATCGATGCAACCTGCGCTGCTGAAAGTCTCCCGCCTCAACAACCTGAAAAACAGAAGCGTTTCACGCCCCGATTGATTCACGCGAGGGGCGGAAGCGACCACGGTTCAGGTCCAGCCCCTGAAGGAGAATGCGCGGATCCTGGTAGAGGCTGCTGATCAGGCCGCTCTGCCGGCGGTTGACCAGCAGACGGATAGCCACGTCAGGCAGGGTCAGCATCTCGAAGTCCGTATCAGCGTCGCCGGCAACCAGCACCGGCCTGCCGGCGATCCATTTCTCGATGATCTCGGCTTTGCCCTCGCGGAAAGTAACGGGGTAGGCGGCGGGATCGTCGATGGTGAGCACTTCGTGTTCATCCAGGCGGACCCGGATGCCGAAAATGTGGTCCGCACTCACCGGAAACCCCAGCAGTTCGGCCGCTCCCTCCACCAGCCATTCGGTGCTCGCCGAAATCACGTACCGTTCTATCCCCCTACTTGCGAGGCTCTGCATCAGGGACTGCATCTCCGGATGGGCATGGAGACCGAGCGGATAACTCGCCTCAATGCGGCCGAGCGGTTCCGGGGCTTCCACTGCCAGCGTTTCCTTTAACAGCGGTTCCTTGGAGACCGCCTGCACCACCTCGACAGCCAGATGCCGCAATTCAGCGGTGGAAAATCCGGCCAGCAATTTACCCATGAACGGTAGCACATAGCGCGGCCCCAAACGCTCATTTTTGCGGGCCTGATCGGTGAACCAGAGCAGCAGGGCGGCGAACAGCCGATATTCCGGCCGGAGTTGCGCCTCGCCCTGCCTTTCGGCGGCAAGCAGCGGGTAGAGTGACCGGTAGGCGTCAACCAAGGCAGCGGAGACTGCAGTCATCGGCCGGCCAGCCAGGTCACCGCCGGTTTTCGGCAGGATGGCTGCCAGTTGTTCCGGGGTCAGGCGGTAGCGCAGGTGCTGCAACTGATAGCGGAACACGGCCTGTCCCACATCACGGAAAATGCAGGTGTTGTCGAAATCAAAGACGGCCACCGGCGTCACCGCCCCTGGCTGCCCGGCAATTGCGTCCAGGCTATGGGTGATCTGCGCCAGGTTTTCCGGGAACCAGTTTCCCGCCTCGGTCGAGGTGTCAGCGGCCTGCGCCGGCGTTGTTGTGGCTGAAGATGTCATCGCTTGTGGTTCGCGGAAAAGAACAGGGGCCGGGCTGAGAATCCAGTGCAGGAAAACAGCCGATTGTGTCGGGTTATATACGATAAACCGCTGAAGATTGCATGAAGTATCTGCCGGAGGGAACACCCGGAGAGCGCTTTTCCAGGAGTGCGCTCACCACGAGAAGAACAGCAAATTGCCCCTCCACTCTCGCGCAAGCCGGAAAAGAAGGGTCATTTTTTCCTTCCCTTGGGGGCGGCAGAACGGCGGGCTTTTGAGTCGCTGTTCGGCCGGCGCGCGGCAGGGACGATTGCCTCCTTCTGCCGCTCCCGGCCTGCTTCGCTTTTTTCGACGAAACAGGGAGTGTTGGTGAAGGGGTCGGTCTCGGTCCAGTACATCAGGGTGGACCAGGTGCAGGGGGTGGGAGTGAATAATTGCACTTGGCGAGGCAGCAGATGCAGCTCTTTTTGGCAGAAGAGGCGCAGTTCGTCCATGGCCGCCTGGGTGCAGCCCGGGTGGGCAGCGATCAGATAGTACGTGAGAAACTGTTCCAGGCCCTCTTCCTTGGTCAGGCGGTTGAACAACAGGCGAAATTGCAGGAGGCCGTCCGCTCCCGGTTTGCCCATGGCCGCCAGCACGCCGGCGTTGCTGTGTTCGGGCGCGATCTTCATCTGCCCGGAAACGTGGTGACGAATGACCTCCCGCAGATAGTTGAGACCATTTTTACGGTCGGCAAGGATCATATCGTAGCGAAGGCCGGAAGCCACGGCAATTTTTTTAATGGTATTGATGCTGCGCAATCGCTGCAGCAGGGCCATGAGGGGGCCGTGGTCAACCTTGAGGCTGGGGCAGACCGAAGGGAACAGGCAGCGTTTGTCCCTGCAGGCGCCTTTAAGCAGTTTTTTCGTACACTCAAACCCGTACATGTTGGCGGTCGGGCCACCGACGTCGGCGATGACGCCCTTGAAAGCCGGGTGAGCGGTGAGAATTTTGGCCTCTCCGACGATCGATTCGATGCTGCGATTCTGGACAGTTCGCCCTTGGTGCACGGCAATGGCGCAGAAATGACACTCGCCGTAACAGCCCCGGTGGGTAGTCAGGGCAAAGCGGATTGTGTCAAGGGCTGCTACCCGGCCTGCCAGCCGGTCCCGGGGATGGAGGTCACGCTCGAAATCCAGGCCGTAGATGGCGTCGAGTTCCGGCGGTAGACAGCGGCGGCTGTGGAGGATTGTGGACCAGAAAACGACTATCCTGCTGCTGGGCCAGAGTGTGGGCCGTTACGGGATCGTTGTTGTCGTAAAAGGTCCGGAACATCGAGATGAAAGCTTTTTTGTCCGCTGCCGCCGTCTGGTAGGCGGGCAGCATCAGGGCCGTTTCCGGCGGGGTGGCGGCTGGCATAACAGAGGCCGCGAATCGAGAGCGGTGATTGCCCTGCCGCCAGGGCCCGAGCCAGTTGGACCACGGTCCTGTCCGCCATGCCGTAGAGCAGGTAATCGGCCTTGGCGTCAAAGAGAATCGAACGGCGCACCCGATCGTCCCAGGCATCGTAATGGGCGATGCGGCGCAGACTGGCCTCGATGCCGCCCAGCACCAGGGGCACGGTTCCTTTGAAATGCTGGCGGATCAGGTTGGCATAGGCGATGACCGCCCGGTCTGGACGGCGGGTGTTGAGGCCTCCGGGGGTGTAGTCGTCGGTTTTGCGCTTGCGGTTTGCTGCGGTGCGGTTGGCAACCATGGAATCGATCGAACCGCCGGTGATGCCCCAGAACAGAGCGGGTTCACCGAGACGGGTGATGTCGTTCTCCGACAGCGGATCAGGCTGGGCAATAATGCCGACCCGGAAACCGTGCTGGACAAGAATCTTGCCGATCACCGCCACGCCGATAAAGGGCGAGTCGATATAGGCGTCACCGGTGACAAGAATGACATCAAGCGCACTCCAGCCCAGCGGGGCCATTTCCTGGCGGGTGGTGGGGAGAAACATCTTATTCCTGAGCCTGGATGGTGAATCGGGCGGCCGCCGAGCGGCCGGCCAGCCAGCCGGTGGAGAAGGCAGCCTGCAGGTTATAGCCGCCGGTGTCGGCCTGGATATCGAGCACCTCACCGGCAAAATAGAGGCCGCGCACCAATCGTGATTGCATGGTTCGGGGATCGACCTCGCTGGTATCGACCCCGCCGGCGGTGACGATGGCCTCGGCCAGCGGCCGGTGGCCGACGACCCGAAGACGGAAATTCTTCAACCAGTGGCGCAACCGCTTGCGTTCCTCTGAGCGGATGGTTCCGGCCGGCCGTTCGGCGGGCAGGGCTATTTCTGCCAGGGCCACGGCCACCATCTCCCTGGGCAGCAGGCCGCGCAGCACGTCGGCAAGGGATTCAAGCCGGCGTTGTTCGAAGTCACGCAGCAGGCGGGCGTCGAGTTTTTTTTCGTCCAGAGCGGGCTTGAGGTCTAGCAGAAGAACGACCTCTCCTCCTGCCCGCAGGGCATCAACAGCCCTGCCGCTGAGAGTGAGCATCACCGGGCCGCTCAGGCCGAATTTCATAAAGGCGAGCTCGCCGAAGGCCTCGGCCTTTTTCTTGCCGTCGATGAACAGCCGCACCAGGATATTGCGCAACTGCAAGCCCTCCATGCGAGCGGCGAGGCCGCCCTCGGTGACCAGCGGCACCAGGGCCGGGCGGATCGGAACAATGCGATGCCCGACCTGCTCGGCCAGCCGGTACCCGTCACCGGTAGAGCCGGTGAGCGGATAAGAGGCGCCGCCGGTGGCCAGGATGAGGGCTTCACAGGCGATGACGGTGCCTGCGCAGGAAACCCCGGTGAGCAGGCCGTTTTCGATGCACAGGTGGTCGACTGTCACTCCGGTGCGGATCGGAATATTGCACCGCGCCAGCCATTGCTCGAACACCGCCAGCACCTCCGGCGCCTTGCCCGAGGCGGGGAAGACGCGCCCGCCGCGTTCGGTGACCACGACCAGTCCCAGTTCCCGGAAAAACTCCAGCAGCTCTGGGGTGAAAAAGCGGTGAAAGGCCTGGCGGAGAAAAGGACCGGTCGAGCCGAAGTGGCCAAGAAATTCGGGCAGAGGAGCAACGTTGGTCAGATTGCAGCGCCCCTTACCGGTGATGCAGAGTTTGCGGCCCGGTCGCTTCATTTTTTCCAGAACAACCACTTCCGCCCCAAGGAGAGCGGCCTGGCCTGCGGCCATCAGGCCTGCCGCGCCGCCCCCGACCACCAGGAGATGCGCCTGTCCTTTTGCGGGCATCAGGGTTTGGCAGTTTTGGGGCGATGAAAAAGAGGGAGAAAGCATGGCACAGTACTACACCACGCCAACGAAAAAAACACCATAATCCGCAGTTCCGCCGGGCGGGGCTTGGGGGCCTGCGTTCTCATTCTTGACAGATTGCTTCTGTTCCACTATCCATAGCAAACGTGCAGCCTTGCCGGGAACGGCTCCGGATCGAGAGCGGCGAACATACTTTGAGGAGGAGCAATGGACGAGTCGCTACCAGGATTGATCCTGACCGGTGCATCCGGTTTTGTCGGGCGCAATTTCATCAAGGCCGCTGCCGGCAGGTTCCGGCTGTTCTGCGTCGCCCGGCGTTCCATGGAGGAGGCAGGGGTGCAGCCGGAAAATAATCTCCGCTGGATCCAGGTGGATATCGCCGACCGGGACAAACTGCTGGGATTTGCTCAACGATTGCGAGATTACGGCGGGGTCGATTACGTGGTCAACCTGGCTGGTCACTACGACTTCACCAACAAGGAACATCCCGCCTACGTCCGCACCAATGTATGGGGGACGAGGAACATGCTCGAACTGGCCAAGGAACTGGGCGCGAAACGGTTTATTTTTGCAAGTTCACAGGCGGCTTGCCCGTTTGGCGTCGTGGTGACCGAAGAGACGCCGCCCGATGCCGACATTCCCTATGCACGGAGCAAAAGGGCGGGCGAGGAGTTGGTTCAAGAATATTCGCAGTGGGTTCCCAGCGCCATCGTCCGAATCGCGGCGGTGTTCAGTGACTGGTGCTGCGCCATTTGCAGGGCAAGGAGCCCTTCGAGCAACTGTGGATGCTACACTATATCGATCAGCAGCTTATCGCCGACAGTTCCCGGACCCGCCGCGAACTGTCCTGGAAACCAACACCGCGCAAATCCATAACCAGGCGCATGGTTTTTCTGATTGAAAATATGAAAAAAATCAGCAATTTTTATAGATAAACTTTAAAATTTTCTTGGTTGTCCAACTCCCTGTGGCCGGCAGCGCCATAGATATCGAAAGGCGAAGGCAGCATCCCGAGAGGAATGCTCACTTTGAGTACTCATGGAAAAGTCAAGAAGTTCCCGTCTTGTAGCCAGCCCATTATTGCGGTGGGCACCTCGCACTCGAAACCTTCGAGCGATCCGCCCCCGAAAAGTGGGCCCCTGATTCCACTAGCGCGTGTTTAAGCGTTGTCAGTCTGCTGCAGCCGCAGTGGCGAAGGTAACGGCTATCTATTTGCCCTCAAAGAACATTTTATTACAATCGAATTTTACCCTCGCCCCAATAGCCCGACCTGCTGGTTCCCGAACTAGCTGTCGAGACTGTCTCTATTCCTTGACCGTCGGACAACTCCAGGAATGGCCGGCCACCGCCTCGTTGCATATCTCCTCCAACTGAACCACTATCGATTCCAGGCGGTGGTTGTCGTCCGGCGGCGGCATATTTTTCAGCTCCTCGATCAGCAACGGCGACTGCAGCCGGGCAAGTTCGATCTGATCCTCGATCTGATCGATGGCCAAGTGAATGGTCATGGTGATGTAGTCCTCCGCCTTGGCTGTCAGTTGTTTGAACTTCGGCCGGGAGCGGACTTGTTCGATCAGCAACTCGCCGAGGATGAACAGGCTGCGGCTGACCAGGCTGTTCTCGAACCCAGCGGACATGGGCAGAAAAGCAATGGTATGTGCATACTGCTGCATCATCGGCCGGTTGCTGGTCCGCATCACCGTGACGATCAGCTGGTACAAGAGCTTGAGAAACGAATGCGCTACCCTTCTGTCCATAGCCTGCAGGGTGCGCACGCAGCTGGCCTGCCCCTGGGGCTGCTCGGTGCAGATGACCTGGGCAGTGATCGATTTGACCACCGCATCACGACCCAGCAGCTGCGCCGTGATGGTGTCGACCACATCGTCACGGGCGACCGACAAAGCATCGCAGAGCAGGTCGTGGAGCACGATATGGGGACGATCGCCGCCTTTGACCAGCATGGCCTCGTTCCAACTCCGCCAGAGATCCCGGTTCTTCTTCATGTTTTCGATGATGAAGACCAGCCGTCTGGCAATGGTTTTACGCGGTGTCAGTTTCCACCCCAGCAGACGCCGGGTCCGGGAACTGTTGGCAACCAGCTGCTGATCGACATATTCGAGCATCCACAGCCGTTCGAAGGGTTGCTTGCCCCGAAGGTGGCACAGCAACTGCTGGGCCAGAATCATGGGGGTCAGCAACCACCTGGGCGCAAAAAACGGTTTGCGCGCGGCATTGTAATAAAAATGTGTGGCGATGTTGAACAGTTCCAGATGCGAGACCGCCCCATCGGGTCCGCCGTTGAGCACGCATAGTGGTTCCAGTTCTTTACTCTTCTCCAGGATTCGGAGGAAGAGCTGCACCAAATCCTGGACATGGATGTAGGGGATGGCCGAGCGGCCGCGTCCGGCGAGAATATGGGATTCGATAAATTTACCGGAGCACCAGTTATTGATCATGGTGTACAGCGGCGGATATTCGCACCAGTCGCTGTACACCGCCGCGATCCGGACTATGGCGCCGGGCACCCATTGGGCATACTGGCGAACCAGATCCTCGCCAGCCCGCTTGCTGCGTGCATACGGGATCGTGGCATCGGGGGGTGTCTCCTCGGTGACTACCTCGCCGAACCGGCAGGCAGCCTGCGAACTGGCAAAGACAAAACGCCTGACCCCCAGCTCCTTGGCCAGATCGAGCATGTTTCTCGTCCCCTCAACGTTGGTGCGGACGTATTCCGGGTGCTCCTGATTGGTAAAATCATAGTAGCCGGCCAGGTTGACCACATATTCAATGCCGCCGAAGTCACGCAGCCGCTGGGCATTGCCGAGCAATTTATCCCTTTCGCCGATGTCGACCTGGAGCCAGCGGAGGTTGGCCTCGGGTTGAACGCCGGCCTCCTCCATGGAGCGCCGGGCCACGCAGAACAGCCGAAATCTGCCGCTGGCGGCTTTGATGAAGTTTCGCCCGACAAAGCCCGATGCGCCGGTGAGCAGTACCCCTGGTAGTGTCGAATCCATAATCCCTCCTGACGACGCGCTCACCAGCCCTTGCCGGTTAGCGATAATTGCAGATTGTATGGTTAGAAAAATAAAAGTCTTCTGTCAAGCACTTGCGGAACATCTCAGGAGGCTGACAAAAAGAGGCTCCGCAAAGCAAACCAACGCTTGCAGAGGGAACGTGCATTAGAAAAACAGGAGAAGCTATCGGGGACAGGTCGGGTTTTGCGTGGATTTGAGGGTATCTACAACCTAATAATCCAGTTTCATGATTGAATGAGGAGAAAGGCGCTTTTATTATTATTTGTTGACATATCTTATTAATTTTATGATGATAATAATCAACAATTAATTCTCGACTGTGCCGGGTTGGCAGGTTGCGGAACAGGCTGAATCGATTTTTCCCCTTGCTTTGTAATCCGAGAGTAAAAGCGATGAACGAATCAAAGGAGCGTTCCATGCAGGAACTGGTGAAAAGCATTCCAGAGCCGACCCTGCGCCGTCTGCCCCTCCACTATCGACTGCTCAAACAGTTGCGGGACGGCCGCCGTGCCGGTGGTGGTCATTAACGAAGAGGGGTATGGGCAAATGACCCCTGAGGCGACCATCCGGATTATCGATGATGTCGAGCAACAGGACAAGGTGAACGCATGAGCAGGTTGCAACAGGAATGTGAGAGTGTCGAAGTGTTGACGGAAGCACAGCATCGGGTAGTGATATGCACCGGCGCCGAGGATGTAGCCCTGTCCAAGGTTAAGGAGTCGGGTGATGGACCGCTGATCGTCCGGGTGTGCGTCGGGACAAGCTGTTTTCTGCGCAACTCACAGGAGATCATCCAAGGCCTGATGAAGCATGTCGAAGCCAACGATCTCGGCGACAGGGTGCAGGTCCAGGCATCCTTCTGTTTTGAGCTCTGCGAAGTGGGCCCCAATGCGGCGATCGGTGAAACGATCATCTCCCAGGCCACCCTGGAGAAGGTTGTGCATGCCATCCATGCCCAACTGAAGCAGTAAGTCGATCTAGGTCGACGCCTGCTCAACGAGGCAGCCCTCTCACAACGATTGGTGTCCCTGTTGCCGACTTGAGCGGTTTTTTCGTTCTTCCAGGGCATGGCGGTTTTCGCGACAGACCGTCGCGCTACGGAAGAACCTCTGGCATGGTATCGAGAGTAGCCGCCTTGCAGATCCAATAGGACAGCGCTCCCTATTCCTGCACATACCGCATGGCTAAAGCCGGAGACCGATCGATCTGGAATCTTTGCCAACAGTTCTTTCTTGTTCATGAGCCTTCATCGGACATACGGTAAACGAACCATATTGACTCGATGTTTTTGCCAAAAGCCCCTTTGCCCTGAGCAGACCACATGCCTCCCTCGCGAAAGGAAACCGATGCGCTTGGTTCGCGCCATATCCCTACCGACAATCTCTGGGGCATCCACACCCTACGGGCGCTGGAGAACTTTCCCCTCTCCGGCCGGCCACTCCACCCAGCGCTGATACGCGCCCTCGGTTTGGTCAAGCTGGCCGCCGCCCAAACCAACCACCGCCTGGGCATCTGGCAGGATGATCCAGCCAAAGCTGAAGCCATCCAGGCCGCTTGCCGGGAGATGGCTGAAGGTGAGCTTGATCAATGGGTGGTGGTTGATGGACTGCAGGGCGGGGCCGGCACCAGCGCCAACATGAATGTCAACGAGGTGCTGGCCAACCGGGCGCTGGAGTTGCTTGGTTGCGCCCTAGGCGACTATAAGCGGATCAGTCCCCTGGATGACCTCAACCTCCACCAGTCGACCAACGATGTCTTTCCCACCGCCCTACGGGTGGCCGCCCTTGAGCTGCTGGCCCGATTGGAGCACAAGGTGGTGGCCCTGCAGGAAGCTTTCCAGCAGCAGGAGCAGCGCTGGGCCCATGTGGTCAAGGTGGCCCGCACCGAATTGCAGGACGCGGTGCTGATCACCGCCGGCCGTGGCTTTGGCGCCTATGCCGAGGCGATCAACCGCGACCGCTGGCGCATCTGCCAAGTGTCATGAACGACTGCGGGTGGTCAATCTCGGCGGTACCGCCGTCGGCACCGGCCTGGCCGCACCACGCCGCTACATCTTTGAGGTGACCGAAACCCTGCGCGAACTGACCGGGCTGGGGCTGGCCCGGGCGGAAAATCTGGTCGAGGCCACTCAGAACGCCGATGTCTTTGTCGAGGTCTCGGGAATTCTCAAGGCCCATGCCACCAATCTGCTGAAAATCTGTTCCGATCTCAGGTTACTCAGTTCCGGGCCCGATGCCGGCTTGGGTGAAATCCGTCTACCCCAGCGTCAGGCCGGCTCTTCGATCATGCCCGGCAAGGTCAATCCGGTGATTCCGGAGGCGGTCAGCCAGGCAGCCATGCTGGTGATTGGCAACGATGCCGCCCTGACCCTGGCCTGTGCCTCAGGTAACCTTGAACTCAACCCTTTCCTGCCCCTGGTGGCCCAGACCCTGCTGGACAACCTCGATCTGCTGAGCCCGGGCTGACGATATTCTCTGCCGCCATTGCATGAGCGGCATCGAGGTGGATACAGCCCGTTGCGCCCAGCAGGTCGCCAACGCCACCGCTACCATAACCGCCCTGGTGCCGGTGATCGGCCATGAACGCGCAACGGAACTGGCAGCGCTGGCCACCAGTACCGGCCGATCCATCCGCGAGCTGGCCCGATGTCGAGGCTGGTATCGATGATCAGCAGTTCGATCAATTGACCAGCGCCACCGCAGTCTGCCGCCTCGGCTTTGTCCCTTCTCCATCCCAAACGAATCGTTAACATGACCCAATCTGCCCCCAAAGGCCTGCGCCTCCATATCGGCCTGTTTCGGTCGCCGCAACGTCGGCAAATCGAGCCTGCTCAACGCCATCACCCGCCAGCAGGTGGCCATTGTCTCCAATGTGGCCGGCACCACCACCGATCCGGTCGAAAAACCGATGGAGCTGCTGCCGCTCGGGCCGGTCTTGTTCATCGATACCGCCGGAGTCGATGATGTCGGCGCCCTGGGTGCCATGCGCATTGCCCGCACCAGGGCGGTGTTTGATCGCACCGATCTGGGCATCATCGTCAGCGCCGGTGGCGAATGGGGCAGTTTTGAGAGCGAACTGCTGGAGGCCTTGAAAGCGCGTCAGATTCCGGTGCTGGTGGTGATGAACAAGGCCGACCAGGGGCGCGCCGGCGACACCCTGGCTGCCGAGTTGGCCGCCAACAGCATACCGCTGGTGTACACCGCTGCCATCAACGGTACCGGGATCAGCGAACTGAAGCAGCGGATCATCGAGCTGGCTCCGGCCGATTACGTTAACAGTTCGGCGATCATCTCCGACCTGGTGGGTCCGGGTGAGACGGCGGTGCTGGTGGTACCCATCGACAAGGAGGCGCCCAAGGGACGGCTGATCCTGCCACAGGTACAGACCATTCGCGATCTCCTCGACGGCGATGCCCTGTGCATGGTGGTTAAGGAACGGGAACTGCGCCACGCCCTTGGCCTATTGAAAGCCCCGCCCAAGCTGGTGGTGACCGATTCGCAGGCCTTTCTCAAGGTGGCCGCCGATGTGCCCTCCGGGGTCAACATGACCGGATTCTCCATCCTCTTCTCCCGCAGCAAGGGCGACCTGCTCACCCAGGTGGCCGGTGCCCTGGCCATCGAACAGCTCCAGCCCGGCGACCGGGTCTTGATCGCCGAGGCTTGCGCCCATCATCCTATCGGCGAGGATATCGGCCGGGTCAAGATCCCCCGCTGGCTGACCCAATTCGTCGGCGGTCAACTGGCGTTCACCCATGTCCAGGGGCATGATTTCCCCCCCGACCTGCAGGAGTTCCAGCTGGTGATTCAATGCGGTTCCTGCATGCTGAACCGCCGCGAAGTATTGAGCCGTATTATGCACTGCCGTGAGGCCGGAGTGCCGATCACCAATTACGGCCTGGCCATTGCTTACAGTCAGGGCATCTTCGCCCGTGCCCTCAGTCCTTTTCCGGCCGCCCTGGAATTGTACCGTACGTTGACCCAGGGTGGGAGCGGAGGTCGATGAGTATGGATCGGCAGGAAATTCTCCACTGGCTACGCTGTGACGATCCACAGCAACTGGATAAGCTCTGGCGGCGGGCGGACCGCGTGCGGACGGAGCAGGTAGGTGAGGAGGTCCATCTGCGCGGTTTGGTGGAAATTTCCAACCACTGCGCCCGTTCCTGCCATTACTGCGGATTGCGGGCCGCGAACCGGACCATCAGCCGCTATCGGCTGACCGATGAGGAAGTCTATAATTGTGCTCTCCAGGCCGAGCAATTGGGCTACGGCACCCTGGTGCTCCAGTCCGGCGAGGACGACGGCATTTTGGTCGACGGACTGGCCGCCCTCATCCGTCGGATCAAGACGGCGACACCGTTGGCCCTTACCCTCAGCCTGGGGGAACGCAGCGATGCCGACTTGACAACTTGGCGCGAGGCCGGGGCGGATCGCTATCTCATCCGTTTTGAAACCTCGGATCGGGCGCTCTACCGTTCCATCCATCCCGACCGGGGTGACCAGGTTTCCGACCGGATTGCACTTCTTCGTCGCTTGCAGGCCTTGGGTTACGAAACCGGTAGCGGGGTCATGGTCGGCATTCCTGGGCAGAGTTACGAGATCCTGGTCGATGATCTCCTGCTGTTTCGCGAACTCGATCTCGATATGATCGGCATCGGTCCCTTTATCGCCCATCCGCAGACGCCGCTTTGGCAGGTGCAACCAGTATTATCTGCCTATGATCAGGTGCCGTCAACCATCGAGATGACGTGCAAGGTCTTGGCCCTGGCCCGCATCCTTCGTGCGGATGCCAATATCCCGGCCACCACCGCAGTGGCGGTAATGGATACTGCCCTGGGACGGGAACTGGCGCTGCGGCGCGGTGCCAATGTGATCATGCCGAATCTGACGCCACCCCACTATCGCGAGCTGTACGCGATCTATCCTGGCAAGGCAGACCGGATCGAAGCCGCCGAAGCAAGCGATCACCAGATCCGCGCCCAGATCTCGGCGCTGGGGCGGACTGTCGGTAGCGGTCAGGGGGCAAGGGGACAGCGGCTGGAAAGAGCGCCTGATATGCCGCCTCCCTTGAAGATCGCCGTCTGCATGGGTAGTTCCTGCTACACTCGGGGTAATAACGGCCAGGCCATCGCAACCCTTCGGCACTGTGTCGAAGCGGCCGGCCTGGTGCCCGACATAACCGGCCATCTTTGCGAAAATCAATGTACCCAGGGGCCACATATCACCATCGGAGATACCCTCTACAGCAATGCACAGGCCTCCTGTTTCGCCGAATTGCTCCGTCACCATCTCGCCAGCGTCAAGGAAGGATCCGATGGATAAACGCTCACCGATCTACACCGAAAAACACGAATGCCAGGATTGCTACAAGTGCGTGCGCCATTGCCCGGTCAAGGCAATCCGGGTTCAGGACGCTTATGCCACCATCGTGACCGAGATGTGCGTGTACTGCGGCGTCTGCGTCTCAACCTGCCCCAATGCGGCCAAACACGTTCGTAACGATCTGGCCAGGGCCCGCCAACTGGTCAAGCTGCCGTCACGGGTCTATGTCTCCCTTGCCCCCTCCTGGCTGACCGAATTCCCCCATATCACTCCAGGCCACATGATCGCTGCTCTGCGGCGGTTGGGCTTCGCCGGCGTCTCTGAGACCGCCCTCGGCGCCCAGCAGGTTAGCGCCCATGTTGCCCAAAGCCTCCGTGAGCAGCCCGGGCAGGTGCTGATCAGCTCGGCCTGCCCGATCCGTGGTTGCCTTCATTCAGAAACACCGGCCGCATCTGGCCGAGGCGGTCAGCGGCCTGCTCTCGCCACTGTTGGCCCATTGCCTGCTGCTGCGCCACCACTTTGGCAAGGGCATTGCGGTAGCCTTCATCGGTCCCTGCATCGCCAAGAAGGTTGAAGCCGACGACAACCCCGAACTGCTTGATGTTGCCCTGACCTTTGAGGATCTCCGCCTCTGGCTCGCGGCTGAGCGGATCGATCCCATGACATTAACCCCTGGCGAGGAGGATTGCTTTGTCCCCACGGCGGCGGAGGAGGGTGTGCTCTATCCGGTTGATGGCGGCATGATTGCCGGCATTCGTGCCCAATGCCGCATCGACGATGCCGCCTTCATGAGTTTTTCCGGATTGAACGCGGTGGGAAAGGCCTTGGATGGTCTGGCTGATCTCAAATCGGAACACGGGCTCTTCCTTGAGCTGCTTGCCTGCGAGGGTGGCTGCATCAACGGGCCCAAGGTCACCCAGCCGGGCAATACCGTGGTCAAGCGCCACCGGGTGCTGACCTCAGCCCGCTTTCCCGAGGAGCAGTCGGTGCCCCGACAACCCGAGTTCGAGATCGACCGGCGGATCGAGCCGCTGGCCCTCAGTCAGCTGGATTTTTCGGAAACAGGAATTACCGAGGTGTTGCGTTCGATCGGCAAGCGTTCACGCGAGGATGAACTCAACTGCGGCGGTTGCGGTTACGATTCCTGCCGCGAATTCGGCAAGGCCCTGATTGCACGACGGGCCGAACGGGCGATGTGCGTTTCCTGGATGCGGCAACTGGCGTTCAAAAAGGCCAATGTCCTCATGCACAAGATGCCCTCGGCGGTGGTTATCGTCGACAGCGACCTGCGGGTGTTGGAATGCAACCAGGCCTTTGCGACCATCATCAATCATCACCATCCAGTCACGATGCCGGCCGAGGTGGAAGGCTGTTCCCTGGAGCAGCTCCTGCCCTTCCACTCATCTGTTTGCCAGTGTGCTCAAGAACGATATTGATATCATCGATCGGGATATCCGCTTCCTCGACACCATCCTCCACCTCTCGATTTTCACCATCGACCCATACGCGGTGGTGGGCGCAATTTTTCAGGATATCACCCGGCCAGCGGTGCAGAAGGAGCAGGTCATCCGGCGGGCACGCGAGGTCATTCAGAAGAATCTGGTCACCGTCCAGAAGATCGCCTATCTTCTCGGGGAAAATGCCGCCGAATCCGAAGTGACCCTCAATAGCATCATAGAATCGTTCTCGCCGGCCAAGATTGATGGCGAGGAGGGCGGAGGTGGCTATGGCTGACAACGCCTTCATCGATGTCGACCATGCCCGGTGCAGCAAGCACCGCCAATCTATCTGCGGTGATGTGGTCCTGACCAACCGGATCAAGGAGGAAGGACGGGTGTTGGCGGTCCTCTCCGATGGCTTGGGCTCCGGGGTCAAGGCTTCGGTGCTGGCCAATCTCACCGCCTCCATGGCGATTAAATTCGCCTCCACCTGCACCGACACCCGCAGTTGGGCGCGCTCGATCATGGATACCCTGCCGATCTGCGAAGTGCGCAAGATCAGCTACTCGACCTTTACCCTGATCGATCTCGACGAAACCGGGTCGCTGCGTTTCATCGAGCACGGCAACCCACCTCTAGCGCTGCTGCGAGGGGCCGAGGAGGTGGAGCTGGAACGCTCGGAAATTACCCTGGAACGGTGGAAGGATCGGCTGATCTACCATGGAAGGCTGCAACTGGCCATTGGTGATCGGCTGATCAGCTGCTCAGACGGCATCACCCAATCGGGCATGGGCCAGACTGCCATGCCGTTCGGCTGGACCCAGGGAAGAGACAATGGCCTGCGCCCGGGAGCTGATTTGTGCCAGCCCCGAGATCTCGTCCCGGAGGCTGGCCGCTGCTTTGATGGATCGGGCCCTGGCCAATGACGGCGGCTGTCGCCCGCGACGACATCAGCTGCGTCGTGGCTCATTTCCGGGTGCCAAGGCAGCTCTTAGTCATGACCGGGCCACCCTTTGCGCCCCAGCGTGATGTCGAACTGGCCCAGGCCGCTCAGAGCTTTCCTGGCCGGAAAATTATCTGTGGTGGCACCACCGCCACTATCATCGGCCGGATATTGCGGCGGCCGATCACCGTCGATCTGAGCGGGGCCGATACCGGCATGCCCCCTCCGGCGCGGATGGAGGGCATCGATCTGATCACCGAGGGTGCCCTTACCCTGGCCCATGTCGCCCAATTGCTCGCCGAAGGGGTGACAGTCGCTCGCCTGCCCGCCAATCCGGCTGGCGATATCGTGCGCTTGATGCTGGCCAGCGATATCATCCATTTTATTGTCGGCACCCGGATCAACGAGGCCCACCAGGACCCCAACACCCCCCAGGAACTCGACCTGCGGCGCAATATCGTCCGTCGTATTGTTTCCCTGCTCGAGGAAAAACACCTCAACGTCACCTCGGTTCGGTTCACTTGACCGGAACCTTTTCCGAAGTTTCTCCGGTTCTCCCGCACTGTCACGTTTGAGCGTGGCATGGCCGAGGCGGCCGGAGCCAGTTATTTCCCTTCGGCGGCCGAGTTGTTCCGGTCTCTAGGCCTGATCTCGGGTGGCATTCTGATGTATCTGTTCATCGTCGAGAACTTTGACGTGTTCCCGGTCCACGATCAGCACGGCGATCAGCCCACCGCAAGCCCGGCACTAAAGCCTTGGCCTTGTTTCAGCCTGAGCCGCTTGCCTACAGGCTACATCAGGTCTATTGTTTGATTATGTATTCACCGACAGGCGGTCACCAGCGACCGTCTGTTGGGAAAAAGGAGGTCATGCCATGTTGACGGCGACTGTAGAAATCGACAAATTCATCCGCCCACGGGAAATCGAAGCCCTCCTCGACCAGGCGGCGGCCACGCCAGACAGCACCATCGAAGCAATCCTCGACAAGGCCTCCCGCTTTGCGGGCCTGAGCCATCTCGAGGTGGCGAGCCTGCTCAAGATGGACGACAAGCATCTGCCCCGGCTCTTCCAGGTGGCCAGGTCAATCAAAGAGGCTATCTACGGCAACCGCATCGTCATGTTCGCGCCGCTCTATGTCAGCGACTATTGCGTCAACCGCTGCGCCTACTGCGCCTACAACGACTGCCACGGCTTCAAACGCCGCAAGCTGACCCAGGACGAGGTCCGCGACGAGATCATCGAGATCGTCTCCATGGGCCACAAGCGGATTGCCCTTGAGGCTGGCGAGGACGATGTCAACTGCCCGATCGATTATATCCTCGACTGTTTGCGCACCATATACCGGACCCAGGCCGATCTCTCCGGGGAGGTTCGGAGGGTCAACGTCAACATCGCCGCGACCACGGTGGAAAACTATCACAAGCTCAAGGAAGTGGGCATCGGCACCTACATCCTGTTCCAGGAAACCTACCACCAGCCGACCTACGAACGGTTTCACCTGGCCGGTCCGAAACGGGATTACTGGTACCATACCACCGCCTTTGACCGGGCCATGGCTGCCGGGATCGACGATGTCGGCGCCGGTGTGCTCTTCGGTCTCCACGACCCGCTCTTCGAGGCCCTGGCCATGGTGATCCACAACGAGCACCTGGAACGGACCTATGGTGTCGGCTTCCATACCATCTCGGTACCCCGTATCCGGCCGGCAGAGGGGGTGGACCTGAGTACGGTCAATCCCAACACCCCAGACGACGAGACATTCAAGAAGATTGTCGCGGTCCTGCGGTTGGCCGTGCCCTACACCGGCATCATCATCTCCACCCGCGAGAGTGCCGCCATGCGCAAGGATCTGCTCGACTGTGGCGTCACTCAGATGAGCGCCTGCAGTGCCGTTGGTGTCGGCGGCTACATGGCAGAAAAACTTCGCCGCGAAACCGGCGAGATCGATCCCACGCTGACCGCCCAGTTTGCCAAAAACGACGAGCGGTCGGCCGACGAGATCATTGCCTGGCTGATGTCCGAAGGGCTCGTGCCTTCCTGGTGTACTGCCTGTTATCGCTCCGGCCGCACCGGCGACCGGTTCATGGCCCTGGCCAAGAGCGGGCAGATCAAGAACGTCTGCCACCCCAACGCCCTGATGACGCTTTCCGAATATTTGGAGGACTACGCCTCGCCCGAGGTGAAGGCGATGGGCTATGCGCTGGTTGACAGGGAACTGGAAAAGGTGCCCAAGGCCGAGCATCGGGAGCAGGCCCGGCGCAACGTGGTGGCGATCCGCAACGGTCAGACCAGGGATCTGTATTTCTAGAAGTCTGGAGGGGAGTGTACCCAGACGCGCTTGGGTTCATCGTACAACTGTCAACAGGGAGGGCCGATTCGGTCTTCCTCTTTGTTGAATCTGATTACCATCAATCTTCAGCCAGAGACTGTTTCGACGGCAGGAGATCTCTCACTGCGTTCGAGATGACGTCCCGGAGATGTCATTTCGACGAGCACAGCGAGGAGAAATCTCCAGAATTTTCATAAGGATACCATCCAGAAAAAATCGGCTGAATTTGGATGGTAATCAGATTGTTGAATGGCCGGGCCAAGGATGGAGGTGCGGCGCTGTGGTTCTGCGGGGAAATTACGGTACTGTTAGGCCCAGTTATCGCAACACGAACCGGCCCGGAAAATGAGGGTGAGAAACACGGCAAACCCGGCTCAATTCCAATGGATGTTGAAGGTCATCCACAGATACAGCCGTATCTCTGATACGGCAAAGTCCCCTCCGGTCGAAACCACGGAACCGAGAACCGTTCATTCTGCAAAAGGCTCATTCTCTATGAAGCAACCGGCGACCCTTCCCGATTGCGGGCCCGCCTTACCCATTCCTCCTCAAATTGTCTAAGCAAGTAGTGGCGGTGGACACCGCAACTAGACGTCAGCGCTAGCGTATCTGCTCAATCCACGGAGCAAATAACAGTTTTTCCGCGCTTGCCTTTTTCCGGAAACCCAGGCGTTTGCCCACTGTTCTTTTGGCCGTTCTTGCAAAAAAAACCTTAGGTTGCAAGGGCTTGAGGGTAAATCTAGGGTATCGGCGGGAATGGCGACAGGGTTGTTTGTGGTTGGCATGGCAGGGATGGCGAGTGCGACGATGGTCGACATCACCAAGTTGGACGGATATGAGGTGGTGACGACGAGCACGCTCAATTTCGGTGATACGGGTTGGGCTGGATGGTCAAAGTCGGGAAGATCGTGCTGGGTGCCAAGGTCATCTCTGCTGGGGATTCCGTCTCGGATTTCTCGGTTTTCAGGCCTTTTGGGGGGGCGGTGGCGGGAACGGCTCCCAACGGCTACAACTATGCGGCGATGAGTATGGCTTCGCCTTAGAGATGTTGAGAATAATGCCCCCAACCCCGGCGTTCAGATCGAGCTTTACTTCGCCGATCTACGGCCGTGGACAATTACACGATCACCGATCGAACACCCTGAATTACAGTGGTACCGGGTGCGGTGGATGGTCTGCTCCATCTGGCGATGTCGTGACGGGGGTGGCTTTGCGTTCTCGAACCTCGGTGCATCTCCGGCCTCGTCCGAGTTCGCAGAAGCCGGTAATGGTCCGAATCTTGCTGGTGCGTGGCCGCACTATACCTTCGGACCCACTGAGCAGGGCTGGGTCGTTCAGAATGGCGGGACAGCCAGCTCGGCTAATGTCTATGTGATCTCGTTTGACGCCCCGGCTTCCGTTCCCATCCCCGAACCCACCACCACCCTTCTGGTTGGTTTAGGCGCACTCGGTTTGGCAGGAGCCGCCAGAAGAAGACGCAATTAAATTTTCCGTAAAACTGGAATGAGAAGGCAGGGCCTGACGGCCCTGCCTTTTTTATTGCCCTGCCCTTTGCTCGTTGGTGGCGAAAGCACAAGGAGAGACTAAGCCCCTCTTGCCCGAAGTGTTTCTCCTCATCCAGTTTTCGCCTTCCTTGCCATGCCCCAGCCGAAAAGAATCCCGGGAAAAATTCGATTGCAAAAGGGAATGCAACGAGGGTAAATACAGCACTTCTTCACACGGTGAAGAAGGAGCAGTATACACAACGCTTAATCCCGCCGGGGCGGGAGCGGGGGAACCAGATTTCCGGGGCGGATCGCACAATGCGTAAGGCATCTCTCAGCCTGAGCCCGTCAGCTAACCTCGCATGCGTCAATGGGAGCCTCCGGATGGTACGCCAGGGGCTACATATGTCTTGGCCAGTCAACAGGAGTACTCTGTGGAAGCGACCGTTCAAACCGTCTCCCCCCCATCATCCACACCCACGCACCATCCCAATGTCCCTTTTGCCCATTTAGCCTTGGCGGCTCTGGGAATCATATACGGTGATATCGGCACCAGCCCCCTGTACACCATCAAGGAATGCTTTTCCGGTCCGCACGGGGTGGCAACCACAGAGGCCAACATCCTGGGGATTCTCTCGATGATCTTCTGGTCGTTGATTTTTGTCGTCAGTTTCAAATACGTTCTTTTTGTCCTCCGGGCCGACAACAAGGGGGAAGGCGGCACCTTTTCCCTGTTGGCCATGCTGCGCAGCCGCCTGAAGAACGATAAAAAACGCTGGGCCATCCTCACCATCTTGACGGCGTCGGGGGCCTCACTGCTCTATGGCGACGGTGTCATTACGCCTGCCATTTCCGTCCTTTCGGCCATCGAAGGGCTCAATATGGCCACGGACGCGGCTGCCGGCTTTGTGGTCCCATTGACCTGCATAATTCTGGCCGCGCTTTTCTTGGTGCAGCGGCACGGCACGGCAGTGATCGGCAAAGTCTTCGGTCCGGTCATGATTATCTGGTTCGGCACCTTGGGTGTTCTCGGGTTTCTCTCCATCAGCCAACAACCCGGAGTGCTTGCTGCCCTCAACCCGTATTATGCCTTCAACTATTTTGCGATCAATCACCTGCATGGCACGGTCGCCCTGGCATCGGTCGTGCTCTGCATTACCGGCTGCGAGGCCCTCTATGCCGACATGGGCCACTTTGGCCGCCTGCCCATTCGCCTGACCTGGTGTTTTGTGGTTCTTCCCGGCCTCATGCTCAATTATTTCGGGCAAGGAGCCTATCTGCTGCACAATCCGGACATCACCAATATCAACCCGTTTTTTGCCCTTGCGCCCAAATCGTTGCTCTATCCGCTGGTGGCGCTGGCCACCTTTTCAACGATCATTGCTTCACAGGCGATGATTTCCGGTGTCTATTCACTCACCCAGCAGGCCGTTCAGCTGGGGTTCACCCCGCGCATGCGCATCATCCACACCTCAGAGAAAGCCAAGGGCCAGATTTACATCCCGACAGTGAACTGGATGGTGATGATCGCCTGCCTGACCCTGGTGCTCGTCTTCAAGGAATCATCTCGCCTTGCCGCCGCGTACGGATTTGCGGTGACAGCCTCCATGACCATAACCTCGATCATGTATTTTCAGGTCACGCGGCTCAAATGGAAATGGCCGTTGTGGCAGAGCATCGCCCTGGTTGTTCTTTTTTTGTTTTTCGACGGCTCTTTTCTGGCCGCCAACATGCTGAAGGTGGTCGACGGCGGCTGGATCACCATCTGTATTGCCGCAGCAATTCTGATCGTCATGATCACCTGGCGCGACGGCCGCGCCTTGCTGGCCAAACATTATGAAATCGAGCGGATGCCGACCGATATCTTTCTCAACGATCTTGCCAAATACAGTCCGCAGCGAACAGTGGGCACCGCTGTCTTCATGTCCATCAACCCTAAAGGCATTCCGCATACCTTACTGCATCATCTCAAGCACAATGAGGCCCTGCACGAACGGGTGCTGATGCTGTCCATGCTTTCCGCAGAAACGCCCACCGTCCCCGTCGAGGAAAGGGTCAGTCTGGAGGACCTGGGCCAAGGTTTTTATCGAATCAAGGCATATCTATGGTTTCATGGAAAGCCCTGACATGCCCAAACTTATTGAATTGCTGGGGAACAAGGGCTTGATGATCGATATCTACACAACCTCCTTCTTCCTTGGCCGGGAAACCCTCTTCCCCACCGGAACCTCCCCCATGGCCCAGTGGCGTAAACACCTCTTTATTTTCATGTCCCGCAACGCCTGGAACGCCACCTCATTCTTCAAGGTTCCACCTGATCGGGTTGTTGAACTCGGCAATCAGGTTGAAATATGACCTGATAGTATTGTTGTCAGCACCGCCTGCGGGCTGATCGCCCCCTGGCGCCTCCCGCCGCTGCCCCTGAACAGGATATCTGTTCGTTTTTTCTGCGAAGTTTGTCACCCTGCTCTTGTCGAAGGGTGGGAAAGATGGTAGCAAGAGATGCCGGTTCGACGGAGAATGGTTCAGCCCTGAGCTCTTCCCGAAAGCTCAGATTCAATCAAGGATGGAAATGGAGACAACAACATGAAGCACCTGCGACTGCTGTTCATCGTGTGCCTTGTCCTGCTGCCGGGACTCTGCCAGGCGACGACCGGGGGCAGCTACGGCTACCCGATCCCGAGCGCCTACGGGGCCACGATCCTGGGGACGCCGGATGAACTCAAAGCTACGCTGCCCAAAGAGATCCCCACCAGGGAACTCGTGCTCAATCTGATCCCGAACCTCAACAAACCGGACATCTTCTTCTACGACGATGGCCTGCGCTGCACCTTGGCCTACCAGAAAAAGAAGGCACCGCTCATTTTCCTGATCGCCGGCACCGGCTCGAGCTACAGGGCCCCGAAGCTGGTCGCCATGATGAAATCCCTCTACGAGGCCGGTTACCACGTCATCACCCTGTCATCGCCCACCCACCCCAATTTCATTATCAATGCCTCCCGCAGCCACATCCCAGGGGACTTGGTCGAGGATGCAGCGGACCTGTACCAGGTGATGGAGGCTGCCTGGAAGCAGGTGAAAGGGGATATCGAGGTGTCCGGTTTCTTTCTTTCCGGCTACAGCCTCGGGGCAACGCAAGCTGCTTTCGTGGCCAAACTCGACGACGAGCGCAAGGTCTTCAATTTCACCAGGGTGCTCCTGATAAATCCGGCGGTGAGCCTTTACGACTCGGTGACACGAATTGAAGAACTCCTGACCCACATTCCCGGCGGGCCAAAAAAAATCGGCGTCTTTTTCAACAGGATGCTCAACAAGTTCGTCGAATTCTACCGCGAGGGTGATTTCGTCGAGGTCAACAACGAGTTCCTCTACGAAGTGTACAAGGCCGATCTCGTCAACCAGGCCGAGGCCGGGGGACTGATTGGACTGACCTTTCGGATCAACTCGGCAGGGATGATTTTCGTCTCCGACGTCATGACCAACGGCGGCTATATCGTGCCGAAAAACCTGGTCCTGGCCAACACCGATCCCCTTGACGATTATTTCCGGGTGGGCGTCCACCTCAGCTTCCTCCAGTATTTTGACGAGTACTTTTACCCCTACTTCCGGGGTAAACGACCGGGACTCACCAGGGAAAAACTGATCCAGGCCCAGAGTTTAAAAAGCATTGAGCGGTACCTGATGTCCAACCCCAAGTTCGGGGCCATGACCAACGAGAACGACTTCATTCTGTCGTCGGTTGACCGGGAGTATCTCCGCCAGTTGTTCGGCAAGCAGACAAAGATCTACCCGCGGGGCGGCCATCTGGGGAATCTGGAATACCGTGACAACATGGCTTACATGACCGACTTTGTCGGCTTTTTCAAATAATGGGGGATAATGCAATGATCGTTACCATTCGCCGGGCCTTCCCGCTCCTGACCGCCCTCTACCTGGCGCTGACCCTTGTCGGGTGCGCCGCGACCCAGCCCACCCGGCCGCCTGTTGAGCCAGCCATGCACACGGTGAGCGAAATAGACGACGAGTACATCGCCCGCGAGTCCGACCCCTGGGAGGGCTTCAACCGGAGCATGTATAAATTCAACTATCACTTCGATCAATACATCTTCCTGCCGGTCGTGAATTCGTACGAATTCATCGCCCCGACCTTCGTCCAGACCGGCGTGTCCAATTTTTTCAATAATATCGGCGAAATTCGCACCTTCTACAACAGCCTTCTCCAGGCCAAGGGCGGGAAGGCCGTGACGACGGCGGGCCGTTTCCTGACCAACAGCACCATCGGCATTGTCGGCCTCTTCGATCCGGCCACCGGCATGGGAATGAAACAGCAGGATGAGGATTTCGGCCAGACCCTTGGCTGCTGGGGTGTCGATGACGGCCCGTACCTGGTCCTGCCGGTGCTTGGACCGGGAACCGTCCGCAGTGCTGGCGGGTTCGCGGTCGATTCCGGAGTCCATACCGCGATCGCCGATGCAGTGGACCTCGACGACGGCATTCAGACCGCGGGCACGGTGATGAAAGCCATCGATGCCCGGCACAAGCAGCCCTTCCGTTACTATGAGAGCGGCTATCCCTTCGAGTACTACGTGGTTCGCTTTCTCTATCGCGAGAAACGCGAACTGGCCGCTATGAAGTGAGCCAGCCGCCGGGCCGCTGCCCATTATGCATCGATAGGGCCCGCACTTCTTCAGAAGCGGCGTGCGGGTCGTATCCTCTGTGAGAAAGAATGGATCTGTTCAAGCTGCTCGGTATCAGTGCAACCACGGTTCGTGCCATCGATCTGGACATGACCCCGGATCTGGCCTACCGGACCTTTACCTCTGCCGGCTTTCATGAAGAGCAGTGTGCGACCAAACAGCGGGTGCTCTACTGTTCTATCGACACCTGGGAGGCGGAGCCGAAACTCCTGCTGATGGAGCAGGGCGTCAAATATGCGCGGGTACTGGCGCGGATCAAGGCCCCGGCCGAGATGGTGCGCGCCTGTGTCGCTAACCCGGAGACAACCTCGATCCTGCGCCGGGTGCACGCCATTGATGCACCCCTCAAGCGGTGGCTGCACGCCCATCTGGTCGAAGAGGTGGATATGGGCTGCCTGCAGTTGCTGGCTGAGAACTCGGCGGTTGAGAGCTGGGCCGGCGGGCTGCCCTTGCGAGGTGCGTTTACCTATACCGGCCGACGATGCATCCTGCCTGCGGAGGCGCAGAGCCTGGATGCGGCGCAGATGGAAGCCGAAATCAACACCTGGAATTTTTTTGAGAACCAGCGCCGCCCCCAGGGCAGCTGCGCCAGCTTTCTGGTCGACAACGGCGACAACCTCACGGTCACCGACGAACACACCGGGCTGGTCTGGCAAATGGGCGGGTTGGACCTTGCTTCGTTGCGGACCATCAAACTCGTTGTCGAACGGATGCGCGAACAGGGGTTTGCCGGCTGGCACGACTGGCGGCTGCCGACCCTGCATGAGGCCATGTCCCTGCTCCAGACCGAAAGAAACGCCAAGGGACTGTATCTGCACCCCTGCTTTTCCAAGGAGCAGCCTTTCATCTTCACGGCGGCCCGCTGCCATCCCGGCGGCTACTGGCTGGTTGATTACCGGCAGGGACGGGTTTTCCGGGGGGCGGGCTCAAGTCCCGGTGCATTCGCCAGACTGTGCAGAACCGGCCCTTGAGCTGCAATCGACAAAAAAAGCCCGTCTGACCTTTGGGGATGATGGAGGGTGACAGCGAAACCCCATCATTTTAGAACGCCTTGAGATGCTTGCGGCAAGGCGTCTTTGCTTATCTTTTGACGTTTATTTGCAGATTGGCTGAGAAAGACCATCGATTTTGAATATTATCCTTTTGACAGGCGACAAGCTGTCACCTAAATTCGGGAAGAATAACGCCGACGGGTTATGACGGCCCCTTTTCCCCGTGCCTCTATGGAAACTATCCACCCAAACACCTTCACCGTCTTGCTGCTTTCCCTGGCCCTCCTGCTCGGAGCGGCCAGGGTATTCGGCGAACTGGCGCAGCGGCTGCGGCAGCCGGCGGTGGTGGGCGAATTGCTGGCCGGTGTTTTACTCGGGCCCACCGTACTTGGGTCGGTGGCGCCGGAGGTGAACGGCTTCCTCTTTCCTCCGTCAGGGCCAAGCGCCCTTGCCCTCAATACCATCACCGGCGTGGCGGTAACCTTGTTTCTCCTGGTGGCCGGTCTTGAGGTCGATCTCTCCAATGTCTGGCGAAAGGGCTGGGTCGGGCTCAAGGTCGGAGTGGCGAGCATTGTCATTCCCTTTGCCGCCGGTTTTCTCGCTGCCTGGAACCTGCCGTCTTTTTTCGGGGCGCAGACAGATGTCGCCCCCCTGCTCTTCGCCCTGTTCCTGGCCATCGCCATGTCGATCTCCGCCCTGCCGGTGATCGTCAAGACGCTGCTCGACATGGATCTTTACCGCAGCGACTTCGGCGTGGTGGTCGTCAGTGCCGCCATCTTCAACGACCTGGTCGGCTGGATCGTCTTTGCCGTGGTTCTCGGGCTGATCGACAATGTGGCCGATGCCGGCCATGGTATCACCCTGACCGTCATCCTGGCCCTGAGTTTCGTCCTCTTTGTGTTCACCATCGGCCGCAGGCTGATCCACCGGATTCTGCCCTATGTCCAGGCATATACCTGGTGGCCGGGTGGCGAGATCGGTTTTGTCGTCATCCTCACCCTGTTGGGGGCGGCCTTCACCGAATGGATCGGCATCCATGCCATTTTCGGCGCTTTTTTCATCGGCATGGCCGTGGGCGACTCACCCTACCTGCGCCGGCGCAGCCGCTATATCCTCGACCAGTTCGTTTCCAGCGTTTTTTCACCGATCTTTTTTGCCAGCATCGGCCTGAAGGTCAATTTTATTGCCCATTTTGACGGAACCCTGGTGGTGATCGTCCTCGTTATCGCCTGTGCCTGCAAGCTGATCGGCGGCGCTTTGGGGGCCAAGTGGGGGCGAATGCGCCACCGGGAAGCCCTGGCCGTGGGCTTTGCCATGAACTCCCGCGGAGCAATGGAGATCATCCTCGGCCTGCTGGCCCTGGAACGGGGAATCATCCATCAGGAGCTGTTTGTCGCCTTGGTGATCACGGCCATCCTGACCTCAATGATGAGCGGCCCGATGATGCAGTTGATCCTCCATCCGGTACGCAAGGCGCGGCTGGAGGATTCGTTCCGTTCCGGACTTTTCCTGCCCGGGATGGAGGCTGGTTCGATGAAGGCGGTGATCGAGGAGATGGCGGCCGCGGTCGACCGGGTGTTCAAGGGCAGGCTGGAACCGCACAGCATCACCCGGGTGCATTGCGCCCCCGAGGATGTAGCCTGCGCGGCAGTTGTCAACGATGTCGTGCTGCTGGCAGCCGGGGTGGACGATATCAGCCGGCCTTATGTGGTCACCGGCGTCTCGACCTCGGGAATTGGCATGTCCAGCCAGGATGCGCCGCGGGCCCATGTGGTCTTTCTCATTCTTTCACCGAAGAACGATCCCGGCATCCGCGGCGACATGGTGGCGGAGCTGTCCCTGCTGTACCGTGATCCTTTGATGATCGAGCAGACCCTTCAGGCCAGAAGCTTTACCGAGTTTCTTGCCCTGATCCGGACTTCGACGGTCTATCTGCAGAAGGAATAAAACTTCCGGGCGGCGTAACAGCCCGCGCTTTCCGCGGTCGGCCGGGGGGAAAAGGCAGGGGCAGTTGGCGGATACGCAGGCGCAGTGCCTCCTGCTCGCTGCAGAGGTTGGCCACTGTCACCCCGAGCAGGCGAATCTTGCGCCGCCCGGCTTCGGTGGCGGCGAGCAGCCGCGGTAACTGGGCGAGAATGTCACTGGCGGCAAAAAAGCCCTGCGCCGTTGTGCAGGAGCGGGTGATGGTGGTAAAATCGCTGTAACGGACCTTGAGCGTCAGGGTGCGGCCGCCGGTTTTTATTCGCGCCAGATTACGGGCCACCTGCCCGGCCAGTTCAAAGAGCACCGCGCTCACCCGGACAAAATCGAGAATATCCGACGGCAGAGTGGTTTCCGAGCCGATGGA
Source organism: uncultured delta proteobacterium (assembly GCA_963733595.1). Classification (GTDB taxonomy): domain Bacteria; phylum Desulfobacterota; class Desulfobulbia; order Desulfobulbales; family Desulfobulbaceae; genus Desulfobulbus. The sequence goes on from CAVTDN010000024.1 coordinate 49,707, forward strand.
TTTGCGCACTGTCAGCGGTTGCACCGGGCGCTGATCGAAACCCCGGGCAATGTCATAAAAAAACAGACCGCTCTTCCCGAAAAGGGTGATCAGCTCCTGGCGAGAAAAGCGGAGCAGATCGCCGCCGGTGCGAATGCCCTGGCTCCGCATCTTTTTTTCCGTAACCCGACCGACCCCGAAAAACTTGCCGATCGGCAAAGAAGAGATGAAGACCTGGGCCCTGTCAGGCGGTATCACCGTGATGCCGTCGGGTTTGTTGTGGCCTGAGGCAATCTTGGCCAGAAACTTGTTATAGGAGACGCCGGCCGATGCGGTCAGTCCGGTGGTATCAAGGATGGCCTTGCGGATGATCTGGGCAATCCGGGTGGCCGAGGGTTCTCCGAGAAGATTACCGGTGACGTCGAGAAAAGCCTCGTCCACGGAGAGCGGCTCCACTAATGTGGTGTAGCGGTGGAAAAGGGCCATGATATGCCGAGACACCTCCTGGTAGCGCGCCATACGCGGCTTGAGGAAAACGGCATGGGGACACAGCTGGTGCGCCCGGACACTGGGCATGGCCGAGTGGATGCCAAAGGTGCGGGCCTCGTAGGAGCAGGCCGCGACCACGCCCCGGCTTTGGGGATCGCCGCCGACAATCACCGGCAACCCGCGCAGTTCGGGCCGATCCCGCTGCTCGACCGAGGCGAAGAAGGCGTCCATGTCGATGTGAATGATTTTTCGGGTGAGCGGCATGGCAAGAACGGAGCTGGCTCGCGATGTTATCTCCATTGACGCTGGCGGCGGTCAAGGCTATTATCCAACCGGATATAATCGGTGTGATGCGGCACAAGGTACAACAAATCAAAGGGCAGGGAAACAGGTAAAATGAACGTGTATCAAGAGCGTCGGGAACACCTCCGGCAACAGTCAGCCACTTGGCTGGTGACCGGTGTTGCCGGCTTCATCGGTTCCAATCTGCTTGAGACCCTGCTCCAGTTGGGCCAGCGGGTGGTAGGGCTCGATAATTTTTCCACCGGGCACCAGTATAACCTTGATGAGGTCGAGGACCGGGTGGGAGCGACGGCCTGGCATCGTTTCTGTTTCATCCGGGGCGATATCCGCGACCTGTCAGCCTGCCGTGAGGCCTGCACCGGGGTGGACTATGTCCTCCATCAGGCGGCGCTCGGTTCGGTGCCGCGTTCGATCGAAGATCCGATCACGACCAACGAGAACAATATCAGCGGTTTTCTCAACATGCTGGTAGCCGCGCGCGACGCCCGGGTGCGGCGGATGGTCTACGCCGCCTCCAGTTCGACCTATGGCGATCATCCCGGTCTGCCCAAGATCGAGAACCAGATCGGCAACCCCCTTTCACCCTACGCGGTGACCAAACTGGTCAACGAACTCTATGCCGCCGTCTTTGCCCGCGCCTACGGTTTCGCGACCATCGGCCTGCGCTATTTCAATATCTTCGGCCAGCGCCAGGATCCGGATGGCGCCTATGCCGCCGTTATCCCTCAATGGTTTGCCGGACTGCTCAAGGGCGAGCCGGTCTTCATCAACGGCGATGGTGAAACCAGCCGCGATTTCTGCTTCATCGACAACTGCGTCCAGGCCAACATCCTGGCCGCCACCGCCGATGACGCCGCCGCCGATCAGGTCTACAATGTTGCTTTCGGGGAGCGTACCAGCCTGGGTGAATTATATCGGCTCATCCAGGAACGGGTGGCCGTGCAGGTTCCATCAGCTGCGGCGGCAGCACCGGTCTATCGAGATTTCCGCGCCGGCGACGTCCGCCATTCCCTGGCCGATATCGGCAAGTCCTCCCAATTGCTGGGGTACAGTCCCGAATATTCGGTGCGAACCGGACTCGATAAGGCGAGCGCCTGGTACATCAACCGTTTTATCTGATTTTCAAGTAGATTAAAGGAGTTTCGCATGTCCAGCACGCTGGGAACCCTCTACCGGGTCACGACTTTCGGAGAATCGCATTGCAAGGGCGTCGGCGCCATCGTCGATGGCTGTCCTGCCGGGATGGAACTGAGCGAAGCGGATATCCAGCCGCAACTTTCCCGCCGACGGCCAGGACAGTCCGATCTCTCCACCCCCCGACAGGAGGCCGATCAGGTCACCATCTATTCCGGAACCGAATTCGGCCGCACCCTGGGGACGCCGATCATGCTCCTGGTCAACAACAAGGATCAGCGGCCCCAGGATTATGGCGAAATGAGCCGCATTCCCCGCCCGTCCCACGCCGACTTCACCTACCAGATGAAGTATGGTGTCCGCGCCTCGAGCGGCGGCGGCCGCTCCAGTGCCCGCGAAACCATCGGTCGAGTGGCCGCCGGGGCCATTGCCGAGAAATGGCTCAACCAGATCTACGGCACCGAAATCGTGGCCTGGGTAAGTGCGGTCGGCGACATCGAGGCCCCGGAGGTTGATGTCGAACAAATCAGCAGGACCGAGGTCGATGCCCAGATCGTTCGCTGCCCGGATGCGGTCACGGCCGGGCGCATGGAGGCGCGGGTCAAAGAGGTGCTGGCGGCCAAGGACAGCACCGGCGGCATTCTCACCTGCGTCTGCCGCAACGTACCTATTGGCCTGGGGGAACCGGTGTTCGACAAGCTGGAGGCCCGGCTGGCCCAGGCCATGCTCTCTCTCCCCGCCACCAAGGGCTTTGATATCGGTTCCGGATTTGCCGGCACCCGCATGCGCGGCAGCGGACACAACGATCCCTTCGTTCGCAAGGGCGAACGGCTGGGGACCCGAACCAATTACAGCGGCGGCGTCCAGGGCGGAATCAGTAATGGCGAACCCGTGGTCTTCCGAGTGGCCTTCAAGCCGGTGGCCACCATCGGCATGGCCCAGGAGACCGTCGATTTCGACGGCGGCGAGGTGGTGCTGGAGGCCAAGGGGAGGCACGATCCCTGCGTGGTGCCGCGGGCGGTGCCGATCGTCGAGTCCATGGCTGCCCTTGTGCTGATCGACATGGCCCTGCAGCAGCGGGCCCGCCAAACCATCAGCCCCTTCTGATGAACGACCCTGCGGTCGCCCGTCCGGCCTCCATCCTGGTTGTTGAGGACTCCCCCATCAACCAGCGCATACTGATGCGCCTCCTGGAAAAGGAGGGCTGCAGGGTCCGCGCCGCCAATAATGGCAGAGAGGCTTTGCTCCTGGTGGGCGAGGAACGGCCTGATTTGATTGTCCTTGATATTCTCATGCCGGAAATGGACGGGCTGGAACTCTGCCGCCAGTTGAAAGAACGGGATATGACCCGTGATATCCCGGTTATCTTCATCTCCTCACTCGACAATACAGCCGACAAGCTCAGCGGTTTTGCGGCCGGCGGCGTCGATTACATCACCAAACCCTTTCACCCGGGCGAGGTTTTGGCGCGGATCAACACCCACCTCAAACTGTGCCGATTGCAGCGGCAACTGGGCGAGAAGAATCACCAGCTCGAGGTGGAAAAACAGAAGTCCGAGGCTCTGCTGCTCAATGTCCTGCCGGCGCGGGTCGCTGCAGAGCTGATGGAAAAGGGTAGCTGCGCCCCCCAGTCTTTCCCAGAAGTCACCGTTTGTTTCGTCGATATCGTCCAGTTCACCTCCGCAGCCGCCATTTTAGCGCCGGAGGTTCTCATTGGTGAACTCAACACCCTGTTTACCGCTTTTGACCGGATTGCCGAAGCCAACCGCTGCGAGCGGATGAAAACGATCGGCGATGCCTATCTCTTTACCTGCGGTATACCCGAGGCCAACGAGCACCACACCCAGGATACGGCTATCGCGGCCCTGGAGATGGTCGCCTATCTCCGCGAACGTAACCGCACCGCCAGCCAGCAATGGCAGGTGCGGATAGGTATCCATTCCGGCCCCGTGGTGGGCGGCATCGTTGGCTCGAAAAAATATCTGTATGATATCTTCGGCGATACGGTCAATATCGCCGCCCGTTTGGAGTCCCTGTCCGAACCGATGCAGATTAATGTCTCGGCCGAAGTTCGACGGCGGCTGGAACGGGAATTTGTTTTTTCCGCTTCGGTCGCCGTCGAGATGAAGGGCAAGGGGCGACAGTCCACCTGTTATCTCGAGGGGCGGCGGCCGTGCTGTGCCGACTCAGAACACCCTCCCCGCGAGTCAGGACAAAAGCATCCCGACGATGACCATGCCGCCCAGACTTCTCGTCTTCCAGACTGACAGCAGAGTGGGAATGGCGAGCAGCAGTTCGGGCTTGCCAAGGTCAAGGGAGCGCGAGACGGTGTCGATGAAGAGAATGGGCGCGGGCAGAGCACCGAGAAGAACCACCGGGATAAAACTGTGTCAATCGATCAGCCTCTTGGGCAGATGCCGGTGCGCCCATCCTTTCCGGCCCATGGTAAACCTTCTTTATACGACACAATGTTTTCGCACCCCAATCTCTTGTGCCCCTATCCGTTTGTGCCCTTATCCCTGGAGTTCCAGCCGTGAAAAAATTGTGGGACATTGAAGATCTGATCGATCTCCACTTTTTTTCCAAACTTGACGAGGAGGTGCGGCGCAAGGATGGAGAAGCGGCCCTGGCCAAGCGGGACCGGATCATCTACCTGGCCAAGATCGAGCCGAAACTGGGCAAGGTGGATGATATTCCACCCCGCATACTGGTACGGAAATGGCTGGCGATACGGCGTTTGCAGTACCGGCAGGAACGGGGGCACGAAGGGCTGCTGCTGCCCGGAACCGTGTGGCAGGAACTGACTCTCCTCTGCCAGGGGCTGATTTTTTTCTGCGGCCTGTTTTCCGGTCTCGGCCTGGCCGGCTCCCTGCTGCTTTACTCCGGAACAACACCGCTTAACGTCTCGGTCTATTTTGGTTTGTTCGTTTTCTTCCAACTCGTGCTGCTCGGCCTGCAGTCGCTTTTTTTGTGTTACAGGCGTTTGCGGCGAATTCCGATGGAATCCTCGGTGACGTACATCCTCATCGGCCGGCTGCTGATGCGGGGGCTGGATTCCATCCGCAGGTGGGTGCAGCGCAGGATGAGCGGACACCAGCGGCTCGATCTGGCCGCGCTTGTGGGCGGGGTGCGGCAGCGCAAAGAACTGGCGGCCCTTCTCATCTGGCCGGCTTTCATTCTGGTGCAACTGGGTGGCATCGGCTTCAACATCGGGGTGATCGGCGCGACCCTGGCGAAGGTGACCTTCTCCGATATCGCCTTTGCCTGGCAATCAAGCCTCCAACTTTCCGCCGACCTTGTCGCCGGCCTGGTCAAATGGATCGCCCTTCCCTGGACCTGGGCCGTACCGCAGGCCTACCCAAACTTAGCGCAGATTCAGGGCAGCCAGGTGGTGCTCAAGGAAGGGGCCGCCCATTTGGCGACCGCCGACCTTCTTTCCTGGTGGCCTTTTCTCTGTTGCGCTGTACTGGTCTACGGCCTCCTGCCCCGCTGCCTGCTATTGGTGCTGGGGATGGTGCAACAGCGTCGAGTTTTGGAGCAATTGCATTTTGCTACCCTCGGAATCCGGCCGCTCTTGCGGCGCATGACCGCGCCCCGGATCGACACCAGCGGGATTCGGGAAACCGGGCGATCCGAAATAATGCCGCCTGGGGAAACCGCACCGGGAGGGAGGGATGCTGGCACCCCAGCCTGGTCTCCAGCAGTGCCGGGGACGGTCTTCGAGGGAGCCGTAGTCTGCCTGCTGATTCCGGATGAAATCTACGAGGACTGCCCGCAAGCCACTCTCACTGAGCTGCTGCGTCCGTGGCTCGGTTCTGCCCGCATCGAATGCATCCGGCACGGTGTCCCCGGTGTGGCCGAGGCCGAGAGTCTGGCGCCGATCTGCGCGGCCGCAGAGCAGGGGGTCTTGACTGGCATTCTGCTGCTGCAAGAGGCATGGCAGCCGCCGCTTAAGGAAACCGAACTTTTCCTGAGAGAGTTGCGCCGGGTAACGGGGGAAAGAATACCGCTGACCATCCTCCTCGTCGGCAAGCCAGCCGCAGAAACCGTCCTCACGCCGGTCGATCCGGAACCAATGCGGATCTGGGTGCAGAAATTGGATGCTCTCAGTGATCCCTGCCTCGAGGTCCTTCCCCTGGTGCAACCATGAAGCCCACCATTCCCGAATTTGCCATCATTGGCCACCCCAACGAAGGCAAGTCCTCGGTCCTCTCTACCCTGGCCGAGGACGATTCGGTCCGGGTCAGCCCCATTCCTGGTGAAACCGTGGCCTGCCAGGCTTTTCCCGTACGCATCGATGGCCGGGAGATTATCCGTTTCATCGACACCCCCGGATTCCAGAATCCGCGTCAAACCCTGCAATGGCTGCACGATTATCAGGGACCGGAAGAAGGCATGCTGGTAGCCTTTCTTGATGCACACCGGGGCGACCCGGCTTTTCACGACGACTGCGAACTGCTCGGGCCGGTGGCTGCCGGGGCCGGAGTTATCTTTGTGGTCGACGGTTCGCGACCGCTGCGTCACGTTGATCGTGCCGAGATGGAAATCCTCCGCTTGAGCGGTGCGCCCCGAATGGCGGTGATCAACTGCAAGGAGGAGGGGCTCGAATACCTGACGCACTGGCAGAACGAATTTCGCAAACATTTCAACGCAATCCGCCTGTTCAATTCCTGTCGAGCCAATTACCGGCAGCGGATCGACCTCTTAGAGAGCCTCAAGGCTATCGATCAACAGTTGGAGCCGGTGCTGAGAACCGTGATTGACGCCTTTCAGGAGGACTGGGAGGTCCGCAATCAGCGTGCCGCCGCCCTCTTCACCGACCTGCTCCAGGATATTCTCGCCTACCGAAGAACCGTCCCCTGTTCCCGCGACGAGGAGGCGCGCAAACGCCGTGCGCTGCACCAGGCATTCCGCGACTATGTCGCTGAGAGGGAGCGCCAAGTCCAGCAGAAGATTCGGCAACTGTTTAAGCATAATATCTTCGACCTGGGATTGCCGCCGCAGTCGATCCTGGAAGAGGATCTGTTCAGCAAGCGGACCTGGGAATTTCTCGGCCTGAGCGACCGGCAGATCATCCTGGCGGGAGCACTGGGCGGCGCGGCCTTGGGTGTGGGCATTGACGCCGCCACTATCGGTACGTCCTTCGGTCTCTTTTCAGCGGTCGGCGGCCTGATCGGAGCCGGGGCCACAGCCCTCAAGGGCAAAGACCTGCTTTCCGGTGTCCGACTGCTGGGGATGAAAATGGGAGGCGAACAACTGATGGTGGGGCCGGTCGGCAACATTCAGTTGCTCTACATCCTCCTGGATCGAGGCCTGCTTTTTTACTCGCATGTGATCAACTGGGCCCACGGTCGCCGCGATTATGAACAGTTGCCGGGTCTGCCGAAGCCTGCGGGCGGCAAAAGCGGGTTAACCAGCCACTGGAGCCGGGAACAGCGCACAGTCTGCGACCGTTTCTTCCGCGCCGTGCACAAGGGACACGAAGGCGAGATCGAGGAGACCTCGTTAGCCCTTCAGGATTTGCTCCGCGATCAGTTCGCCGCTCTTGCCGAAGACCGGCAAGCCGTCGTCACGGACAATGGCAGGCCTCCCCCTTCCCAGTTAAAAGGGGGATGAAGAGTTGCCGAGTACGCCTTTGCCGCCGCGACTGCTGATCATCAACTGCGCCAGCCCCTATTTTTTCTATATTCCCATGGGGAGTTTCGGCCTCTGCGCCGCACTCGGCAAACAGGGCCTGGAAGCGCGGATTTTCAATCCGGCTCTCTACCCTGATGCCGAAGTGCAGGAACGGTTGTTGGGCGCCTTGAACACCCTGCGGCCCACCCATGTCGGCTTCGTCTGCCACTGGCAGGAAACAGCCCACGGTCTACTGGCGTCCCTGGCTATGGTCCGGGACTGGAGTCGCGAGGTGATTACCCTCTGTGGCGGCTTCACCGCCTCTTATTTTGCTGAGTCGCTGCTGGAAACCGTCGATGGACTCGATTATGTGGTGACCGGCGACCCCGAGGAACCGGTGGCACATCTGCTGCAAGGTCGCCCGCCCGAGGATATAGCCAATCTGGTCTGGCGGGTAAAAAGCGGCATCCGGCGCAGTAAAAGCCACTGGCTAATGGAGCAGCCCTTTTTCGACAGTCTGGCTTTTGCTGATTGCTCCTGCCTGCTTGATGCGAAACGCTATTTCGAGAAAATCAATACCAAACTCGGTTTCCCGCTTCTCCTTGGCCGCGGCTGCGTCTTTGACTGCGAATACTGCGGCGGCAGTCGTCATGCCTTTCGCCTTCACTCCGGTCGCGGCAAGCCGGTCACCCGTTCGATCCCCGCCATCCTCGCTGACCTGCATCTGCTCAAGGCACAGACCACTATTCTGTACATCTGCTACGAAAACGATCCGGCCTTCGTCAAAAATCTATTTCGTGCCATCAGCGAGAACAAGGACCTGCAGGGCCATTTCACCCTCCATTACGGGGCCTGGCATTTGCTCGACAGCGAATTTCTCGACCTCTACCGCCGTGCCTTCAATTGCAACGACCTGCCGCCGATATTCGAGTTCTCACCTGAAGTCGTTGCTGATGCCCGACGAATGGCTATCAAACGGGGAACGACCTACAGCCTGCAACAAATGGAAGAAAACTTCCGCGCAATCAGCGAGGCCTTCAACGGGCGGGTGCGGATCGAGGCTTTTTTCAGCCGCTATCACCCCGCGATGCCGGCCGGAGAACTGGAACGGGAAACCTGTGAGATCCTGCTGTTGAAGCACCGGCTTTTTCTCCAGGGGTTGCCGGTCCATGTCTGTTTCGACCACCTCTCCACCGATGTCGGCAGTCGCTACTGGGAGGACAACCAGGACCAGCCCCGCGACTTTGCCCGGTTTCTTCATCTGAAAGCCCAGGTGGACGAGGGCAGCCTCTACCCCTTTCCGGTGGATAATCTGTGCCTGCTTGTTCCGGATCACCTGTCCCAGACCTTTCTTGCCCGCCACGAGGCCCTGCTCATGGTGCTGGAACAGATGGAGCGCCACTGTCATGAACTCCTGCACATTCTCCTTGTCTGTTTCGAGGATCGCTGGGTCAGCGAGTTGGAAGCAGCGCTTGCACCTTGGATCGATACAGAGACAGCGGCCGGTCTGTTCACCACGCCACCGCTGGCGGCGATTATCGATGAACTCGGACGGCGGCTGCAGGCTGGCCGCAATCCGGGCCCGCTGTTTCTGGTCGACCTGATCCGTTTCAGCCGCAATAAAATCGAACAGGCCCTGCGACCTGTCTCCGTAGCCCCTGTCCCGTCGACTCCCGAGGGCTGTTTTGTCCTTGACCGGGACCGTGTCAGCACCCACGAACAGGATTACCTCGATCTGCTCCCTTTGCTTCGGCGATTGCACCAAAACGAAACCGGCCCGTTTTCCTACCGGCGGACCGTCTGCCTGTTTCTGATCAACGGCATTGTCGCCATGCCCCATGCCTTATACCGGGCCACCTTGCAACTGTTTGAGCAGCCCAGAACCCTGGAGGCTTATTGGGCAGCCCTGCGTTGCGAGCAAAGCATCAACGAGCAGCAGCATGAACTCCTGTTGGAGAGGCTGATCACCGAGGGCCTGCTGTGCCCGGTCTCTTGTTTCTAAGAACCATGCCTAAAAAAGCTGATGTGCCCTGCGGTCAGGGTGCTGAGGTAGATGGCGTGGAAAAAAGCACCCTTCAATGGGTAATCCGTGAAAAAGATGCTACCTAGTCTTTTTTATTGCTAAAATCTGCTCATATTCCCGTTACAATTGCTGTTTGCAGGAAATAAGAATGATAAGTTCCCTTCGTTTGCAGAACACCTGCAAAGCGGTTGCGAGCGGCATACCGTTACCACTGTAGCGCTCTCTTGCCCACATCACCGGATTGAGACCATGGATCAGAACATACGAAAAGTGTTGGCCCGTAAACCCCTGGTCATCGCGCTGGCAGCTGTCCTGCTGTATGCGCTTGCCGGTTTTTTCGCCGCCCCGGCGATCCTCCAGTGGCGCCTTCCCCTCTTTGCGCAACAGAATCTGCATTGCCAGGCCTCTGTCGATACAATCCGGATAAATCCCTTTCTTTTGTCGATTGAAGTCGAGGGGTTCAGCCTGAAGCAAGCAGACGGCGCACCGCTTGTTGCCTTTTCGCGGCTCTTTGCAGACCTGGAAATGAGCAGTCTGTTTCGCTGGGCAATCGTGCTCCAGGAACTGGCCCTCGATAAGCCCGATATCCATGTAGCGATGGAGCCTGACGGATCGCTCAATTTCGAGAGGTTCGCTGCCGCACCGCCACAGCCCACGGCCCCGGACAGCCCAGGCTCTCCTTCTCTGCCGGTCCTTGTCCACAACACCACCATCCAGGAGGGCCGGATTACCTTTGTTGATAAACGCCAGAGCGACCCCGCGAATGTTGCTTTCCAGGGGATCTCTCTGCGCTTACAGGATATTACCACGATCAAAGATCAGGCCGGAACCTATCACCTTGCGGCCACCACAGCGAATGATGAAGCTGTCCAGGTGGAGGGTGAAGGCTCTTTGTTCCCGTTGCGCGCAAAAGGTACCGTTACCCTCAACGGTATCCGCCTGACCAGTCTGTGGCAGTATATCAGAGACAGCCTCAACCTGGATCCCCCAGAAGGTAGAATCGATCTTTCAGCCGGATACCTCATCGACACCACTGCCCAGCCGGCTCAGGTGGCACTTGAAGGGATTCGCATTGCGACATCGAATCTGTCGTTGAAGATGCGTGGGACAGACAACGCCTTTTTTAGACTGCAGAAAGCGGAAGTGAGTGCGCCTCGTTTCGACCTGGCGACCAGTGAGCTGCACGTGAGCCGTCTGCTGCTGGAGCAAGGCGCCGTGGATGTGCGGATCAATGAGTCGGGCAACGTTAATATGCAACAGATCGTCAACGCATCGCCATCGAAACACCATCAGAAAACAACGCAACCTCCACCGCCTCCGCCCGCCCAGCCGCCCTCCACCACTGGGCAGAAGCAGATATCGCCGCCGCCGGCAGCAAGCTCTCCCCTCAAGCTGCAGGTGGACGCTTTCGAGATCAGAAACCTTGCCATTGATCTGGATGACAAGAGCCGGAAAGTGCCCTTCAAGGCAGCGGTGGCGGGCGCTGATCTCCAGATGCGGGCAAATCTCGAACTAGGCGGCAAGCAGCCTGCCATCGTCCTGCACGAAATGGCGACCGAGCTGAGAGGGGTCAAAGTGCTCAGCTCCAAGATCAAGGATCCGCTCTTTGCCACAGAGAAAATAACCGTCGAGGGCGGCAGCCTGAACATGGCCGCCCGCTCGGCCAGTATTGCCCGGGTGGCATTGCATAAAGGACGAATGGATGCCGGCAGGGAAGCTGACGGGACGATCAACTGGCAGCAGCTTCTGCAGATAAAAGGGACGGGAGCGCAAACTGCCGGCCAGAAATCGGCCCCCAGTGCGGCCCCCGGGTGGAAGTTTCTGGTGAAGTCTTTTGAAATGGAGGGTTTGCTTCCAGATTCTCAGACCTGACAACGCGCGTTGACAAGCCCGTGTTCAGCGTCCAGAATCTCACTGCCAAGCTGACCGGGATTGACGGGACATCGCCCATGGGTTTCACCGCCGGTTTTCAGATCGAAGAGGGTGGAACCGCAACGGTCAGCGGCACCGTCCACCCTGCTCTCCCGGCGGTGGAAGCCGACGTCAATCTGACCGGGGTGGCGCTCGCGTCGCTGCAGCCCTATCTCGAACCGTACGTTACCCTGAAAATGCAGTCCGCGCAGGTTTCCGCCCGTGGACGGCTGGGGTATGGTCTGCCGAAGCGCCCGCAGCAGGCGGTGTATGAGGGAAGTTTCAGCCTCAACAATCTCCGCTTAATCGAAACGGGCTCAAAAAAACCTTTCCTGAGCTGGGACGCCCTGCAGCTTCCCCAATGCAAATTGACCCTGCAGCCCACCCGTCTGGAGACGCGCGAAATCATACTGTCCAAGCCGGTTGGCGAGATCATAATCGGCGATGATCATATGCTCAATTTTGCCAGGGTCGTAAAAAAGCACGGTTCCACGTCCAATCCGGCAGCCAAACCAGCAGCGAAAAGCACAAAGCAGCAAGGGGGCCAGGATGATTTTACCTATCAGGTTTCCCGGCTGCGGGTGGAGAACGGCAATATCGTCTTCGCTGACCTGAGCCTTCGCCCCCAGTTCATGACCCGAATTCATGACCTCAAGGGGACGATCGCCGGTCTTTCCTCGGTCAAAGAGGCCCAGGCCACGGTGCAGATGGACGGGCAGGTCGATCAGTACGGGACGGCAAAAATAACAGGTCTGATCCGGCCCAGCGATTTTGGGCGCGCCTCAGATTTTGCAATGGTTTTTCGCAACCTGGAAATGAAAAATCTTTCGCCCTACTCCGGCAAATTCGCCGGCCGGCTGATCAAGTCCGGCAAGTTTTCCGCAGATCTCAACTATAAGCTGCACGACTATAAAATGACCGGAGAAAACAAGATCGTGATCGACAACCTCTCCCTGGGCGATAAGGTGGAGGATACGGCAGGGGGCAATCTGCCGCTGGATCTGGCTATCGCGCTGCTCACCGATAGCAACGGCCGGATCGATATCGGCCTGCCAGTGACTGGTGACCTTGATGATCCCCAGTTCAGCATCGGCTCGCTCATCTGGAAAATGTTCACCAATCTGATCACCAAGGCGACAACAGCGCCTTTCCGGGCTCTTGGCAGCCTGCTGGGTGGGGATGCGGAAAAATTTGACGCGGTGACATTCGACCCCGGCAGCCACACTCTCATGCCCCCGGAAAAAGAAAAACTCCTCAAGCTTGCCGAAGCGCTCAAGAGCCGGCCGCAGCTCAAACTGGTTATCCAGGGGCGGTACAGTCCTGAAGCTGATGGGCTGGAACTCAGGGAACGCAGTATTCGCAGAACGGTTGCAACCCGTCAGGGCGCCCGGCTTAGCCCGGACGACCCCCCTGATGCGCTCGATTTTGCCGATTCCGGCACGCGCAAGAGCCTCGAGAAACTCTATGAGGAGCGGTTCGGCAAGGCATCGCTGGAGGAACTCGACAACGGCATTGCAGCAGGCAAGGTGACGCCGCGAATGCCGGCGCAGAACCAGGGGAAGAGGGACAAGGAATCCGGAATGTTTGCCAAAATGACCGCTAGCCTGAGCCTCCACAAGATCATTCCGGGCGGGAGGAGTCCCGAACAGTCGGCGCTCTGGGCGGGCGAGTTGTACACGCGCCTGGTTGAGCAGGAAAAGGTCGCCGACAAGACCTTGCTCCAACTGGCCGAGAACCGCGCGCAGGCAATTGCAACCCACCTGGAAGGACAGAACCAGATTCCGAAGGACCGCGTGGGCGTCAAAGCCCCGGAGCCCTTCACCGGCAATGAACCGCCAGCTGTCACACTCTCTCTGGATGCCCTGTGACGGCTTTTAGGCAGGCTGTCCTCTACACCACCATGACTTGAACGATCTCTGCTCACTTCGCGCCGGCGGGTGCACAAAGAATCGGCGGCTCAGGTCCTTGCCGGCGAACAGTCTGTCTGTTTCTGGGCATAGGTGTTGTCGCCATTGCCCATCTATCCTCCCGAGCCACATTGCACCTGTTCGATCAATCCCGAGCCCTGGATTCATTCTTTTGATGCCTATTGAATCTGTACCACGTCTATGTTGACCAATAGGCTTGCGAGCACGACTATTCAATGCTGATGAACATCGAACTGATACGGGTGGCGGCATCAGCGCCGTTTCTTGGGCTTATCCAGGTAGTCGACACCCTCTTCATGCAATTCTTTCAATTTCGCTTCAATTCTTTCGCATAAGGTTTTCAACACCTTGTTACGCGCAAAGTTTTTGTCGTTGGCTTCCACCAGCGTCCACGGAGCAAGCAGTGTGCTCGTCCGGTCGACCATATCGCACACGGCCTGTTCGTATTGCTCCCACTTTTCCCGGTTGCGCCAGTCTTCCTCGGTAATCTTGAAGCTCTTGAATCCAGTCTTCTGCCTCTCCTTGAATCTTCGCAGTTGCTCCTCCTTAGTAATGGCCAGCCAGAATTTGACGACCAGCAGATTGTGCCTGACCATTTGCGTTTCGAACTCGTTGATTTCGCTATATGCCCTCATCCAGTCCGCCTCTGCGCAGAAACCTTCGACGCGCTCTACCAGCACCCGGCCATACCAGGAACGGTCAAAAATAGTGACCCGCCCCTTTCGCGGGAGATGACGCCAGAATCGCCACAGATAGGGCTGAGCGCGTTCTTCTTCGGTGGGGGCGGCAATGGGGATGACTTGGTAATAACGGGCATCCAATGCGCCGGTGATGCGGCGGATGCTGCCGCCCTTGCCGGCAGCGTCGTTCCCCTCAAACACCGCAATAACCGACATGTACTTGAACTTGGAATCGCGGGTCAGCTCGTTCAGCCTGCCCTGGTATTTTTCCAGTTTGACCTTGGACTTGTCCTTGTCGATTGCTTGCCCCATGTCCAGGGTTTTCAGCAGGTGCAGATTGTCGATGGAGGGCATCAACGGTGGTGCCAGAATCTTGGGTGATGGTGTTTTTTCCAGTTCCAGCCGATCCTGGATCGCCTTGAGAATCACCTTGCCCACGGTTAGGTTGCGGTAATGCGCATCCTCGCCTTCAACGATCAGCCAGGGGGCCTCGGCTGTGCTGGTGTGGCGGATGACGTTTTCATGAACTTCCTGGAACTTGTCGTAGGCCTTGAAGTGTTTCCAGTCACGCTCCGTGACTTTCCAGCGGGTCAAGGGATTCTTTTCCAATTCCTTAAGGCGTCTCAACTGCTTCTCTTTCGAAAGATGCAGCCAGAACTTGATCAGCAGGGCACCTTCGTCCACCAGCATTTTTTCCAGTCGTTTAGCCCGCTCCATGCTCTGTTCGAGATCAGCCATTTTGGTAACACCATTGACCCGATTCAAGATCGGCCAAGTGTACCACGAACCAAGGAAGACCCCTATTTTCCCCTTTGGCGGCAGGGCTCGCCAGAAGCGCCACATCATAGGGCGATCAAGTTCCTCGTCGGAGGGTTCCCCCATACCATGGGTTTGGATGTGCCGCGGGTCCATCCATTCGTTGAGCAGGTTGACGGTTGCGCCACGACCAGCGCCATCCAATCCGCCGACCAAGATAATCACCGGAAACCTGGCCGATTTCGCCAGTCCCATCTGCGCATTGAGCAGGGCCTCACGCAAGGGAGGAACGTCCTTCTCATAAACAGATTTTTTAATTTTGTGTCCCAATTCCGCAGATTCAAACATATCTTACCTCCTCACTTGGTCGGGCATTCAATATTCCGGCTGTAGACTCACAACACTGTGGTTTCTTTATCGCAGCTGCCGGATACGCACTTCGACACCCGGCGTGTCTTTCAATAGTTTCGTGAGCCTTGTCGGATCAGTCTCAGTATAGTGGTAGGGGTAAAGGATTTTTGGTTTAAACGCCTTTGCCGCGTCGGCCACCATCTCCGGCGTCATCGTGGAGGGTACGCTCATTGGCAGAAAAGCGATGTCGATTCCTTTCAGCGCCTTCATTTCCGGTATATTTTCTGTATCGCCCGCCACATATATTCGTTTATCGCCAAAGGTCAGCACATAGCCATTGCCAATACCTTTCGGGTGGAAGGCCTGACCGTTATCCCGTTTATGCACTACGTTGAAGGCAGGGATAACTTTGACCTCAACTCCCTGCACCATCGTGGTTTCACCATTTTCCATGATCCAGCCTTCCGGCACCTTTTCAGAACAGATGGGGGGAAGGATCACGACCGTATCTTTTTTCTGGATACTGTGCAGAGCCGCCTGGTCGAAATGATCATTATGGTCGTGGGTAATGAAAATCAGGTCGGCCTTGGGCAGTTTTGTATAATCCGCCACCTTGCCGTAGGGGTCAAAATGGAGGATTTTCCCACGATAAGTCATCATAAGTGACGCGTGGCCAATGAAGGAAATCTCCACATCGCCGGTCGATGTTTTAATGATATCCTTTTTCACCGCCTCTTGAGCGGTTGCCGTCAATGCACCGATGGCGATCATTACCAAAAGAGCGAAGGCGATTTTCATGAGAGACGGTTCTCCATAAATTGTCGAAGTGACATGCTGAAGATAAAGATGTTCGCTTTTTCCCGAATGAGACAAGAATGAACGCTTTTGCAATACAACATCCATCATGTTTCATCGGCAGGCGGATTGGGCCGATATTTTTGCTGCACACCTTTGAGAAAATTCCGTAAAATTTGATCTTTGCACAGACGGTAGTGTTTGTGGTCCGGTCTTCGAAAAAAAGCACTAATTTCATGCTGACTTATTCTGAATTGAGCCAGTGCCATGATCTCAAGGATATCTTCACTTTTAAAATCCAAAGCGATTTTTAATTTTTTTAAAATAATATTGTTTGTTAAACGTTGCTCAGGTACGGATAGCCGATCTTCTTGTTTTCCGCGTTTTTCATTAATCAGCCCATTCAAAAAAATTGTCAACTCCCTATCTCCGCACCCTTGGAAAGAGGGGTCATCATCTTTTTTTAACCAATCACTAATCTGCCCACGCGTTACCTGATGATCAGCTGCCCCGAAGATAGCTATCATTTTTGCGTCGCTCAGGTCGAAGGCATATCGGATACTTCTCAAAATATCGTTGTTCTTCAAAAGGATTCCTTGTTGAAATTGTCTATTGTCATGCAAAGGGCTAGCTTGTTATTGAACCAAAAGTTACAGGTTATTTTTTCCGACCATGTTTGACGGAATGCAATGCAGCTGCTCGGCGTTTCCCTCATTTATCGTGATTGAACAGGCAGTTGAATAGTAATGACGGATTATTTCAGGGAGCGAGCTTTTAAAATAATCAATTTTGACGACTGAAGCCATTGTTTAAGATTGGGCAAATGACGCTGGGCATGACATAGCTCCAGTGAATTAACCGACTTCTTTTATTCATCCCATCCGATTGTCGATACCATACAAGACCTAATCGCTGACCATCCTCAGCAAGCTGAAATTCAACAAGTTGTGGCTATCTGGGGAGCCACGGCCATGGTTAATGTTCGGCCATTAACCTCCTTCTTCATCATCTTGAAAGAATAAAAAAATCATCAAATGAGTTTGTTTTTCGAGTTGGCCGGTTTCCAACACATCATAACCCGAAAATTAAAGAGTATAACGTTCTGAAAACAAATTGTTTTCCGCGCGGCACCTTTTTCTAGTCTCCGGCCCCTCTTCTCGCCGCGCCCTACCAGCAATTGGAAGTTTGCTTGAGATATGATACAATTCATTTTTATGCCCGCGAAGGACTCATGGCTATATTAACCAACTCGATTGAGCTATAAAGATGAACCATATCGCCTGCTCGAAATATTTAGGTTTTCTCATTCTCTTCCTGGCATTTGTCACGCCGCCTGCGCGTTGCGCTGAAAAGCTAAACAGCTACAGCAACAAGGAGTTTGGCTTCAGCTTTCAATATCCGGCATCATGGATAACCAGTCCTTCCTCAATGCCCAACCTGCGGGTGAAAGTAATGTCTCCCGCTAATTCTCCTGCGGCTGAATGTGCTGTGGTTGTAAAGCGCTACCCCAATGCAACCTCCGCGAAACAGAGCGATATCGACCAAATATTCATTGTGCCGCCAACTCCAGCCGAACTTGAAGAGGTTCTTGGTCAAGGGAATAGTGCTGTCAAGGTATTGAAGGCCGATGCAGGAATTCTCCATTCTCGCCCCGCACATCGAGCGCGGGTTCAATACAAAACAGGCAAAAATACTTATGCTGCAGGGCGGGTAGTCATGACCGCTACTCCAGGATTAATATGGACCCTTTCATGCAGCGGGCAAGGGGGCACAGCCGCCGAAGCTGAGAAAAGCTTTCAATTCTGGGAAGGTAAAATCAATTCCCTGGTCTCGTCTTTTAAATTTAAATAGTCATTATACCCCAGTGTCAGCATTACGAGGAATTGTACTCTTACCGTAGCCAATCAATAAGGCAGCGCGACGGCAGTTGCGGCTATCAGCGAACCGTAAGGAATGGCGGGAA
>CAVTDN010000025.1:0-75460 GCA_963733595.1 uncultured delta proteobacterium
CGGAAATCTGCGGCCATCCGAAAGCGCTGGCCAGCGCTTCTCAACAAACTCGCCGAGCTATAATGCCCAGCGGCCGATGAACGTTAATCCAGCCTCTGCCCAGATGTACATTGTCAATCCGCTCAAGGGCGGCACCATTACCGGCCTGTTCTCGACCCATCCGCCCATGGAGGAACGTATCGCCGTTTGCTGTGCAATGTGACCCGTCCCAAGGAAGGCTGACTGGCGCACGGCCTCACAGTGAATTGACCATGGCGGCAAAAGCTGTGGCCTCCAGGCAGCCCTGGCCAGCAGAATGCCGTTGAGCCCCGGAAGCCGCCATAGGTTTTCAGCGTTGTCCACCGTCACCCCTCCCCCGTATAACACCGGCCGGTTTTCGGTTCTCCTGGCAATCTGCGGCAGCATGGCAAGAATCTCGGCCTCGTCCCTGGCCATCTCCAGCGTGAGGGGCGTGTCCGGTGTATAGGCCCAGATCAGCCGCCCCAATTCCTCAACGGCCATGGCGGCGGACTGCGGCGTCAATAGGTTCCGGTCAAAACAGACAATAGGCTGCAGGTCTTCGGCCAGCGACTCATAGGCCTGCCGGGCCACATCCTGCACCGTTTCATAAAAATACCGCCGCCGCTCCCTGTGACCGATTAAGGTGTATCTCGCCAGTTCTCGCAGCCATGCCGCTGGAATCGATCCAGTATAACTGCCCTGCGGATAGGAGGAAACCCCCTGGGTGGCCAGACATACCCCGGCAAGAGGCTTTGTCTTCTCCGCCACCCGCTCCAGGCAGAGGAACGGCACCGCAAGAATCACCTCAATATCGAGGCGCGGCCGATAGGATTGTGCAAACGTATCGCACCACTGCATCGCCTTTTCCGGCGAGAGATTGGCCTTCCAATTGGCAATCACCATTTTCTTCATATTTGTTCTCCCGGAACAGAGAGCGTGTGAAAGGGGTAAATGTCAGGAACCGGTGTTGCGACCATCCTGGCGCAAGCTCTCTCTGTCAAGTTGGTGCACCTGGGGAACATTCTTCCTCGTTTCAAGGGCGGGTTCATTGGCGGTTTTCGAGAACAACGTTACGAGGGCGCCGATAACGGTGAACACCAGCAAAGTAAGCGCCAACATCAAGGACAGGAACCGAAGCGTTGACAGTGACCTTCCTTTAGCGTGCGCCATGGCGCACAATGCCTCAATTTTCCAGCGGGTCAAGAAGAATACCGAGTTCGGATCGAACCTGTTGCTCGTTAGCCCCTTTGATGACAACTGTTTTATTTCGACTCTGTTGACCGCTTTTTATAACAAAAGCGGATTTGGGCAGGCGGAAAAGTTTGGCCAGATAGGCGATGACCGCCTTGTTGGCCTTACCGTCTATCGGCGGCGTTGTCAGGCGAATCTTGAGCATGTCACCGTGCACACCGGCCAAGCCATTGGCAGCGGCCCGGGGTTGGACGTGCAGACGGAGCAGCAGGGAGCCATCGGGCAGGGGCTGCAGGTAGGGAATCTCCGCCGCAGGTGTCATCTCAGATACTTACGGTCGGGACCAACATCATCCAACTACTGCAAATTCGCGGCAATCTGCTGCAGGGTGGGTACCAGGAAGCTCTGGAGGAAAATGATGATCAGGATAAGAATCATCGGGCTCAGGTCGAGACCTCCCATAATGGGCACAACCCGTCGAATTTTCTCCAACACCGGGTCGGTCACCTGGCGAAGAAAACGGACAATCGGATTATACGGGTCGGCGTTCACCCAGGTAATGACGGCCCGGGCGATAACCACCCAGATGTAGGCGCCGAGGGCAAAATTGATCAATTTAGCGATCGCCATGAGGAAATTACCGAGCATGAACATAGGGATACCTGCGAGCTAAGGGATAAGGGAGAGTTTCATTTTTAATTGTTGCGGTGGCCGGCGACATTCGCTAGCCGCCGCCGGAGTCAGGCCACCCGGCTGCCGAGGGCAATAGAGCCGGCAACCGTGGCCAACACCAGTTTTTCCGAACCGTCCGCCAGTTGCTCTTTCGCTGCCAGCACCATGCCATGTGAGGGGATCCCCATCAGTTTTGCCGGTTTCAGGTTGGCCACAATGATCACTCGCTGGCCGATCAGGGCCGCTGGGGCATAATGCTCGGCAATGCCGGCGACGATGGTCCGCGGCTCCGGCGCATTGACGGTCAGCTTGAGCAGACGATCCGACTTAACCACCTTTTCGGCGGCGACAATCTCCGCCACCCGCAATTCCAATGACTTGAACTGATCAAAGCTGACCAACCCTTCTCCCAAAGCCGGTTTCGGTTCTTTCTCCACCTTTGGCTTGCCGGGAGCGGGCACTGGAACATCCGTCTTATTCTCCAGCCGGGGAAACAGCTGGGTACCCTTATCGATGACCGTGCCCACCGGAATTCCGCCCCATTCCAAGGCGTCATCAATGACAGCACCGATAAATTTATCCTGCATACCCAAGGCGGCGGCCATTTTCTCGGCCGTTGCCGGCATGATGGGACCCAACACCAGAGCGATCTTCCACAAGGCCTAGCCAGGAAATAGAGCACGGTCCGTAACCGGTCGGCCTGCCGCGGATTCTTGGCCAGCTCCCAAGGAGCATTGGTGACTATATAGCGGTTGAGCAGACCAATCACTTCCCAAATGGCCTGCAGTGCCTTGTGAAACTTAAAATCATCCAAGCTCTCCCGGTACTGGATCACCATGGCGGACACAGCGCTCATCAACTCCCGGTCATCCGGAGTCAACATGCTCCCCGACTCGCGCTCCGGAATCTGACCTGCCGCGTACTTGTCGATCATGGTCAATGAGCGGGAAAAGAGATTGCCGAGGTCGTTGGCCAAATCTGAGTTATGACGGGAAAGAATGGCGTCGCTGGAAAAGGAGGAATCAAGACCGAAGCTCATCTCCCGCAAGACGAAGTAGCGGACCGTATCCGCCCCGTAGGCCTCGACCAGCTCTTTTGGCCGCACCACGTTGCCGATCGACTTAGACATCTTGGTAGCGTCCACATTCCAGTAGCCGTGGACATGGAGACGCTCAAAAGGCTCAAGCTCCATCGCCCGAAGCATGGTCGGCCAGTAGATGGCATGGGGTTTAAGAATGTCCTTGGCAATAACGTGCTCGGCCGTTGCCCAGTATTTCGCAAAATCCGGATTGTAGGGATAGCCGATGCCGGTGAGGTAGTTGATCAGGGCGTCAAACCAGACATAGGTGACGAAATTTTGATCAAAAGGTAATGGAATGCCCCAGGTGAGGCGAGAGGTCGGTCGGGAAATGCACAGGTCCTCGAGCGGTTCGCTCAAGAAAGAGAGGACCTCGTTGCGGTAGCGCTCAGGACTGATGAAATCCGGGTTGCTCTTGATGTGGTCGATCAGCCAATCCTGGTACTTGGACATCCGAAAAAAATAATTCTGTTCAGAAATAGCCTTGGGTTCCACCTGATGATCGGGGCATTTGCCGTCCACCAGCTCCTTCTCGGTAAAGGAAGCGTTCGCAGCCCTTGCAGTACAAACCGGAATATTCGCTGAAATAAATGTCGCCCGGTCGTGCACCTGCTGGAGGATATCCTGTACCGTTCTGATATGATCGGCGTCGGTGGTGCGGATGATGTAGTCAGGGTGGATGGAGAGCAGCGGCCAAGTCTCCTTGAAGGTTGCCGCTATCCGATCTACATACACCCGGGGGGTCTCCCCGGCCTTGGCAGCGGCTTCGGCAATTTTTTCTCCGTGCTCGTCGGTCCCGGTCTGAAAACGGACATCGTCACCGCAGAGACGGCGGAAACGGCTATAAGCATCGGTGACAATCGTGGTATAGGCATGTCCCAGGTGGGGCATGGCGTTGACATAATAGATCGGGGTGGTAACGTAAGTTGGCATGCTGGTGTGTTATGTATTGAAGTATGAAAGGAAAGTGGCCGTTTACATCGACGGTCGCGGAGAATGTCCCCAGTCCTCGCCGGAAAAAGAATCAGTCGTCCTCTGGCCCGTCCTGCATGCCCCAAATATCGATGGTGGATTGCCGGGACTCGCCCCCTCCTCTCCTGCCGTGCCCTTTGCGTCCGGTGCTTTTCTGAATCGGATCCGCCGCCCGCCATTCCTCCTCGGTGAACATCCGCTCCTCCCCTTCGGTGGAAACCGCCGATACCTTGCCGAGCAGGGGAAACTGTCGGTTGACCTGATAGGTCTTACCCTCGAACTGCATCTGCCGTCCGGGACGTGGCATCCCTTTCTTCATGGACTTGTAGGATTCATATTCGTAGGTCAGGCAGCAGAGCAAGCGATTGCACAGACCCGAGATCTTCGCCGGATTGAGCGGCAGATCCTGAGCCTTGGCCATTTTGATCGAGACTGAATCAAATTTATTGAGAAAAGAGGTGCAACATAATTCACGGCCACAGGGGCCTAGCCCACCAATCATCTGGGTTTCGTGGCGGACCCCGATCTGGCGCATCTCCACCCGGGTCCGGAATTCCTGCACCAGAAGCTTGACCAGCTCACGAAAATCGACCCGGCTTTCGGCGGTAAAATAAAAGATGATCTTGGAGCCGTTAAAAAACCGCTCCACCCGGACTAAATGCATCGGTAGGCGGAGGTTTTCAATCTGTCGGCGGCAAAGATGGAAAGCCTCCTGCTCCAGCTGTGGCAGCAAGACCTGTTTCCCGCTCTCCTCGTTACTGGACCGGCGCTGAATGCGGTAGCTCACCGGCCGGTCGATGGCGGCATCCACCACCCCGGCGGAGCGGCTGACCACAGTCGCCGGTTCCGGCCCCTGCTCTGACCGGACCATCACCCGGTCTCCGCGGGCCAGATCCGCAAGATGGGCGCTGGCGGTAAACTCCTGCCCCTGCTCACGAAATCGAATTTTATAATAATGAAGAACCGCCTCCTCACCGCCACTTGCCCCGATTGAAGGCGGGTCGGCGGGCTGCGGGCCGGTATGCGCGTCTGTCATGATGTTTCAGGCCATGGGGGTGCTGCAGTCAAAAAGATCCAGGAGAAGCACTTCGCTGGTCAGACCACGGTTACAGTTTCTGGCAAGTGCTTGTTCCGCCAGATCAATGGCAGCCATCTTATCAGAAAGCTGTTGCAAATTCCAGCGTTCTCTTGCCCGCTCTACCTCCGGTGTGCAGGCGTACACTGTGGTTCCGGTGCGGGCCGCCATGGCATTTTTTAGAAAAATCCGCAAAAGGGCTAAGAGGGGGCTAATCCCCTCTTTTGCCTCGGCCAGGTCGGCAGCCAGGGCCAACGCACGTTCTATCCGTTCAGGCACCTTGCCGTACCCGGCAAGCAGTGCCTCCAAAATCCGCCCATAGAGTGCAAGAAGACCGTCAGCCTCGATGGTGAGTGCCTGGCCGGGACACCCATCGGCCAGGGCGGCTAGGGCCAGGCTGCCGGTTTCATCCAACTCCGGCCGCTGCTTCCGGATGACTCCGGCCGCCAGGCCCAACGGTAAAGGTGCAAAGGGAATGACTTGACAACGGGAGACGATGGTGTCCAAGAGCGCCCCGACGGCATTGCTCACGAGGATCAGGAGGTTATTGGCAGGCGGCTCCTCCAGCACCTTGAGCAGACTGTTGCCGGCCTCACGGCGCATGGTGTGCACCTCCTCAAGCAAGACGATGCGCTGCCGGCTCTCAAACGGTGCAAAATTGAGCGCCTTTTTCAGTTCGCGAATCTGGTCTATCTTGATTGCCGCGCCATCCGGACGAATACGGAGAAAATCGGGGTGATTAGCCGATTGAAATTTCAGGCAGCCAGGACAGGTTCCGCAGGGTTGGCCTGCCTGCGGATCGCGGCAGAGGAGGATGGCTGCCAGATCGAGGGCCACGGTGGTCTTGCCGACCCCGTCCGGACCGTTGAACAGGTAGGCATGGGCCAAACGGCTGCTCGTCAATGCGCGGCTCAGCAGGGTGAGCGCCTTGGTCTGGCCGAGAATCCGAGAAAAAGCCATGGGTTAGAACAAAGTTTGCTGCCGCTGAGGCGCCGCCTTCTTGGTTTGCAGCGGCGGCGCAGGTTCCGGCGGTGGAACGACCTCTTCCTCCCGTGGCTCCTCCGGAACGTCGCTCTGTGCCGCCGTCGGTTCCTCCTCGACGCCGCCGGCCCGGAGATAAAGATACCGTTCCAGATGTCGCTGGTACTCGGTCCACTGCCAACCGCCGCCACTCATCTTTGCGCGCAGTCCCTGCATATAGTTCATTTTGGCGTCCATATCGTCGAGATGATGAAGCAGGATGGCCTCGGGCGTCATCGGCAGAACAGGGGAACCAAAACCATACTGCCCGTGGTGACTGAGAACAATGTGCATCAGTCGATCCATCTGTTCAGCACTGATCCCCTCGACCTGCTCCGCTGCCTTACGTATCAGTTCCACGCCCAGAACCAGGTGCCCAACCAGCCTTCCCCGATCAGTGTAACCAAAGGGCGGGCGGGCAAAATCGAACTCCTCGATTTTGGCTAGATCGTGGAGCAAGGCGCCAGCGATCAACATATCCCGATCGATGAGTGGATAGTGGCTTGCCGCCTTCTCCGCCATGCCAACAATCGACAGTGTGTGTTCGATCAGGCCGCCGATATAGGCATGGTGCAGCTTCTTGGCGGCAGGTGCCTGCTGAAAGCGAGACAGGGTTTCCCCCTGAAAGATCGTGCGGAGCAATGCTTGTAACGACGGATCGACAATCCCCGCGATAACCGCGTCGAGTTCGGCAGCCATTTCAGAGAGCGGTCGGGAACTTGCCGGCATGAAATCCGCCAGTTCGACGGCCGAATCCGCCACCCGCTGGAGCGCATTGACGCCCAGTTGCATCTGGTCGCGAAAAGGTTTGGCCACAGCCTGGACGACGACAAAATTGCCCTCCTCAACCAGGGTCTCAAATTGAAGGGCATTGTCCCAAACCCTGGCCTCAATCTCACCGGTTTTATCCATCAATGCGAGGGCAAGATAAGGTTTACCTGCCTTGGTTTCAGCCAGCGATTTTTTTGCAACCAGAAACACCTCCTGAAACTGCTGCCCGGCTATCAACTGGGCGACAAAAATTTTCTTTTCAGGTATTGGCATGCTACAGTCTCCTTCTCTTCAGCGCCCATGCAGCAGGACTTGGCCGGCGAGATCGCGCCGCGATGGGCATCGAGATGGGAGATGAGCCATCGCAGTCCGCCTCTTGCCGCTGGCGGCATTTCGGGTATAGTGTTTTTTTCACCGCCTCCGCCCGGTTCCCTGTGATACACTATCTCTGAGTTCTTGTGCAAGCAGTTATGAAAATCGACCTCCTGATAACCAACTGCGCGGTTCTCCCCATTCCCGGCAACGAGACGCTGATTGATCCAGGATTTGTCGCCGTCGACTCTGGAAGAATCCTCCTCGTTGGCCCTATGGCCGAGTGCCCGACGGTTGCGGCCGGGACCGTGCTGGACGGACAGGGACAACTGGCCATGCCCGGCCTTGTCAACGGTCACTGCCATGCGCCCATGACCCTCTTTCGGGGCATGGCCGACGACCTCGACCTGACCACCTGGCTCCATGCCCATATCTTCCCGACCGAGGCCCGACAGGTCAATCCTGAAATGGTCTACTGGTGCAGCAAACTGGCTGCCGCCGAGATGCTGCTCAGCGGGACGACCATGATTGCTGATGGCTATTTCCTGGAAGATGAGGTAGCCCGGGCCTGCGCCGAAATAGGCCTGCGCTGCGTGGCAGCCCAAGCGGTGATCGATTTCCCTGCCCCCGGTGCAACAGACCCGAAGCAGAATATCGAGGTGGCGACGCGTTTTCTTGAGCGCTGGCAGGGACGCGACCCGCTGATTACCCCGGCGGTCTTCACCCATTCACCCTATACCTGCGTCAACGACACCCTGCGAAGGGCCAAGGAATTGACCCGGCGATACCAAGCGCCTTTTTTTATCCACACGGCCGAAACCAGGGAAGAGATATCGCAGATCGCCGAACCGCTGGCGCCGACCCCGATCCGGCACCTAGGAGCACTGGGCATCCTTGACCGGGACACGGTCTGTGTCCATTGCACCTGGGCCGATGACCTTGATCTCGACCTCTTGGCTCATAACAGCACCAGCGTGGTGACCTGCCCCCAGAGCAACTCCAAACTGGCCTCGGGCCGGGCGCCCCTTACTTCCATGCTGCAACGAGGCCTGCGGGTTGCCCTCGGCACTGACGGTGCTGCCTCCAACAACAATCTCGACCTATTCCGGGAGATGGATTTTGCCGCCAAGGTCCACAAAATCAACCCTTGCGATCCCGTGGCCATCCCGGCCCGCTGCATCCTGGAAATGGGAACTTGGCGAGGCGCTGACGCCCTCGGCCTGGCCGCTGGTCATGGCACACTCACCCCGAACGCTCCGGCTGACCTGATCCTCATCGACCTGCAGCAACCTCATCTCCAGCCCTTTCACAGTCCCAATCTTTTGGTGTACAGTCGGATTGCCGCCGATATCCGCACTGTCATCGTCAACGGTCAACCAGTGGTAATAAACCGGAAAATCCTTACCGTTGACCTTAGGGAAACCTGCAAGCAAGTACGGAAAATCGCGGGCAACTAAAGTTGACAAAACCCGCCCCCGCATCGATCCGTGATCTGGTAGACAACAAGACAATACGCCTATGTACACCATTCTCGGCATGGCGGGCCTGAGCCTGCTCCTTCTCATCACTTGGCGCCTGGCGTCCACGCTTCACCTCGAGAAACCCATTAATGGGCTCAGCCAACCCGAACCCAGCTCTATCCTCTTCTGGCGAGACAACCGCAATACAACAGCCCAAATGACGCTTTATCGGCGTGCTGCATGGCGAAATCGCCAGCCGTGAAGACGCCGATAAAATTTTATGGCTCTGTATAATTCCAATTCTAATTCAACAATGAATTCATAATCCACGGTCATGCGACGATGGAATGGATTCTTGGTGTATCACGTTCCATCGTCCGTAACGCGGCCTCAAAGTGAGGTAGCGCGCCCGGTTCCCTGGACACAAGTCAAGAATCACGCTGCCGCCTTGAACAATTGGTTGTCGAATTCTTGCCGAGCTTGCCAAGGACTCTTGAATCCGAGTTTCTCCAGCAACCAATGCCGGTTGCATGTTTCGATAAAAGCTCCGACCGCAGCCCGTAAGCTCTCGACATTTCGGTAGAGACGGCCATAGACAATCTGTTCCTTTAAGGGTTTTGTTGAACCGTTCCGCCACGCCGTTGGTCTCTGGTTGCGCCACAAAGGCAAAACTGGATGCAATGCCCCAGAACTTGATTTGATTTTGAAAGTGATCCGAAAGGTACTGGCTGCCGTTATCCATCCGCAAAGTCAGACCACGGGCAACGCCTTCGCTAACGGAGCCGTATCGCTGTTTCATGGCCATGGAGAGCGGTTGCAGGGCGGCAAACCGATCCCCTGTCTTGACAACATGCCAACCGACGCACTCTGCGTTCCAGTGTTCGACGGCGGTAAAGAGCCAGCACCAGCCCTCATCGAGGGTGAACACCTTGGTGCCATCAGTGCCCCACATGATGTCAGGGGCTGCGGTGATGATTTTGCCGTCATGTGCCGTGGACAGTCCACGTACAACCCGGTGGGGTGAGAGCAAATGCTCTTGCCGCATAATGCGCAGCACCCTTTTTCGGCTGATCTTGAGCCCCTCGACAAAACGGAGGCGCGCCCATACCTTGCGATGCCCCTCACCGATGAACGGGGAAATGGCCAGATCAGCGCGGATGAGCACGAGCAACTCCTTGTCGCTGAGCAACGGCCTCGGGCCTCGCTTCGACGAGGAAGTCGGATGAATCCGTCGAGTCTTACGAGCATAGTGGGACGAGCGGGCAACGCCCCATGCGGAGCAACCTCTCGCAACGCCATAGGTTTTGCCTGTGGAGAGGGAAATCGTAGCGCTCATCTCTTCGATCTCCTCATCGCTAAAGGGTGCGCTCGCCTCGCCTTCTCCCGCAACAACTCGTTCTCCATGCTGATTTCGCCGATTCGGCGCATGGCCGCGTCCAATTCGATGGCCATTGGATCGCCTTGTCGAACCTTTAAGGCGGAATCAATGCCATGGAGCGCTTTTCGCTGCCATTCCTCCAGCCTGTAGATTTCAACTCCCAGTTCTCGGGACAGGGCGTCCAGCGACTCACCCCGCAGGAGACGGAGTACGGCCTCCTTCTTCCTGCCCACGCTCCACCTCGTATTCCCCGCCGCTTCGCCGTGCGAGCTGCGCTCGCACGACTCTGCGCCGGTCTTGTTTTTCTCGTCTTGCATCAGCCACCTCCTTGAACACTCAATTTACCTCATTTCTGTGTCCAAGAAAAAGGGAGCCGCTATATGCCTTGCTCATGTATCCATTAGGATTGTTGAGTTTCATGCATAGCCACGGAAAATTTTGACAAATCGAAAAGGAAGGAATCTTGGAAATCTATCCCACTTTGAGGAGGGACTGGATGGCATTGTTCCCGGCCAGATCATCGTTGTACTCTTCTGGCTGCACGAGTCGATCCGCGACAGGCTCAAGGTATATCGGTCGCGGTAGGGGTGCCGCGTAAGCGGCATTCCTACCGCGACCGATTTTGCGTCGAGTCCTATCGCCCCCTGCCTCCACCCCGACCCGCCGCCTCCGCTAAAACCGGATCTGCCGCCGCCACCGCCGCTAAAACCGGATCTGCTTCCGCCGCCTGATCGCCCCTGAGCCTGCGATGCAAAATTGGATCTGTTCTGGCTGAGCTGGTTGCCGCGTGAGCGAGCCTGAGCCTGTGAATCCAGGGCGCCCCTGTTCTGAGTGAACTGATTGCCTCGAGAGGGCTGCTGCGATTGCATACGGCCGGGTTGATTCGCATTCACCCTTGGCTGCGCCTGCCCTTGCAGGTTACCCTTGGGCTGCGGCCTGTTCACCGGCGCCCAGCCGTTGCCGGTATTGGCACTCCAGTCACCATTGCTGTTTCTTTTATAGACATTACCGTCTTTTCCGGCATAGACATTCCCTTGCCGCCCTTTGACAACGGCGCCTTGACCTCTGGCGGTGTCCCAGGCAACGGCGCCTGTCCCCCTGTTGGTTTGCGCACCGGCAACCGTTCCAGAGGCATTGCTTCGGTACCCGCCACGCACAGCCGTGCCGGTTGCCGGATTGTAAGCTGCCCCTCTTCCGGCCGAGCCATAGGCTGTATCGACGCGGGCGCCGCCGGCACGGGCACCTGTATAAGGATTATAGGCCCGCCATCCCGAAGCACTGCCCGCAGGTCCAGCGGCATAGGCACCACGAGCATAGGTGCCCGTGCGCGGGTTATATGCCGTCGCGATCCCCGCTCCCCGGTAAGGGCCGTAATGAGCATACGGAGGACGGTAGTAACCGCCGTAGCCATAGTGATACCTGGCGCCCCAACCATACGAATAGGGTACCGGATAGCGGTAATAATCATTGTGGTGGTTGTTCAGGAGAGCACCGGCGAGCATACCGGCGCCGAACATCAGCACCCCGTTCGCGGCTACATATTCTCCGCTGTAGCCGGCCGTCTGCGAATACACAACCGTTGTCGGCGTGCTGTTTTGCACGGTGACATAGGTCACGTTGTGCGCAGGGCTGGAAGGAGGGATGGTGTAGATGGCGGCAGGAACATTGGTGCAATAGGCCCAAGGACCATTGGGGCTGTTGCTGGAGTACCAGGCTCCCTGGTAGCAGCAATAGTAACTGCCGTTGACCAGGAAAACCTGGTCGGCGGAGTTAGTTGCATATTGGACCGTGGTTGAGGGAATGGCCTGAAAGTTTGGTTGGCCGTTGTAGCTCACCTGCAACTTTGGGGGCGTATTGACATCGATGGTAGTGGTAGCAGGAATGGAAGCCAACAGAACCGCATCTTTGGCATCGATCGTTCCCGGCACCGATGCCTTGACGAAGGCAGAAGGATCGCTGTCCGGTATCCTGGAGAAATCGGCGGGCAGGTTGTTGCTGGCGACCGACCAGGGCCCATCCAGTTTGGCGGCGCGGAACCAACGTCCGGCAACCAGAAAGTAATTGTTGCGATCTCCGGAATCATAGAACACCACGGAGTCGGTGTTGCTCATCCGCAGCAGCTTGGTCCCGGGAATATGGTTGTATTTCGGTTCGCCCTGGGTGAGGATCAGTTCCGCCGGCTCGGTGCTGATCAGGACAAGAGGCGGATTTTTGTCCGGCTTGCCTGGAATCTGCTTGCGCACATCGTCCCAATTTTCGTTGGCCGGCAGCGAGGTCAGGGCCCCCGGCAGGGTCACCGCCGTTGACCAGGGGCCTTTGATCAGATCCTTGGTTGTCAGCCAGCTTTCCTGGTTGAGGAGGTAATACCCGACACCTTCCGTATCGAAGAAGATATCCCAATTGGTGTTCGCGACAAACATCAGGTCCTTCTGATTGGCATCAACGGATTGCAGCTGCGGTTCCCCCAAAATAATCACGAGGATGGCTGGTTTACTGCTGTAGAAAATCTTGGGTGGATCCAGGTTGACATCGACCGCAGACTGTTGCCGCTGCTGCGCCGGGTCAAGATAGGCCAGCACTCGATCCAGCGAGACGGTCATCGCGTGGCCCGGTGGATGCAACTCGTCAACAAGAGTTCGTAATTTTGCGGCTTCCGCTTCTGCGGTATTCGGGAATCGCAGCTCCCTCTTCTGGGGGAGAATGGCCACGGTGCGGGTGGTCTGATCGACAACGGTCTCAGCTTCCACCTCAACAACGCCGAATGTTTTATTTTTAGATTTCCCGTCCTTGACGGCAATGGCAAAGCGGACCTGAAGATTTTTATAGTCCTGCCAGGAATCGACCTGGGGTTGGTAAATGGTCAGTTCCTTGCCATTGTTGGCGATAACTCGCGGCCAGCCCGGATCACCGGGTGGCGAGGTAGCCGAGGAGGCGCCGTTTGCCCCGGTGAGCATGAGAAACAGCGTCAGAATGAAGCAAATCTTAGAAGCTTTCATGGTGCATCTCCTTCCTGTGATCAAAAGACCGTTCATAACTGCATTGAACAGTGCCATTTCATTCATTTTGGCGCCTCATTTTTTTGGTGGATGGAATGCATGGCGACCCTGCCGCCCTCGATACCGGCGATTCCGACAAAACAGGCAAGGCTTTCTGGGCCTTTGCCTCGGTGGACAGCACACCGCTGATTCTCCTGCGCCTTCCCAGGTGATCAGTCTGCAGGTGGTGCAGCCTTGATTTCTCTCTGAAACCGGCCTGACAGACTGCAGCCTGATCAACCTGGACGGTGGTCTTGTTTATTTCTTTGCTGACCGGACGGCGATCGCCAGACCATTTGTATAGGTAATGACAATCGTGTCGCCGACCTTGACCTTGTCGAAATTGGCGGGATCCTGCACCTGCACCACCACCATGTTACCATCGGCCAATTTCAGCGTTGCCGTTTCTTTCACCTTGTCAAGGGCCAGAATGGTAGCCGTAACGGTGGTTTCAGTCTCCTCGACATAGCCAGGTTTTTGGCCCGGTTTCGCCTTGCCGACCACCGCTTTCACCTCATTTCTGACCTCGCCAGGCTCAGCCATCCGCACGGCCAAAGTTTCAGCATAATCAATCTCAACCTTGTCGCCGACGCGGACCTGAGGCAGATTGACCACCTCTTTACCCACATGCAGGGTACGAAGATTGCCCTCAGGTCCGCGCAGGGTGACCATCCGTTTTTGCAGATCGATCTTCTCGACTGTAACGCTGACCGTGACCACATTGGATCGCTCGACTTTCAGTTCCTCCTTGGGTGGGGTGGTGCTGGTACAAGCCCCGATGTTCAAAGACAGTGCTATCATCAGTATCAATCCAATCCGTTTGTTCATGCTTTTCTCCCTAAGAGTGTTGTTCTGAATGGCCATGAGGCCAATCCCCTACTGTTCAGTCTTGTCGTTTGCTTCCGGCGGAGGCACATTTCGAAGACCATCCTCCACCGGTACCATTCTTATATCAAGCGGTCTGTTGGTGTCAAGATGGACATCACGCTGCGGAAAAGCCATCGAGATTTCTGCCTGACGGAATTTTTGGTCGATAGCTTGATGGAGAGCACTCCTTGCCGGTACACGGTCATCGACTGTGCCGATGAAGCACCGGAGCGTCAGGAGCAGGGCATTGTCCCCGAAGCTGTCAAAGGTGACCACGGGCTTGGGTTCATCGAGAACCAGCCCATTTTCTTCCGCCGCCTGCACCATTAAGGACATGGCCTTCTCGACATCACTGCCATAGGCGATGCCGACCGGCAGCAGAATGCGGATAACCGGATCGGAGAGCGACCAGTTAAGCAGGCGGCCGGAAATGAATTCCTTGTTGGGGACGAGCAGTTCTTTCCGATCGAAGTCGCGGATGGTGGTGGCCCGGATACGGATGCGGGTTACTGTGCCGTCGGTTGTGCCGACAGTCACCACATCGCCCACCCGGATGGGTCGCTCAAACAAGATAATCAGACCGCTGATGAAGTTGGCGACAATTTCCTGCAAGCCAAAACCGATACCCACACCAAGAGCGGCGACCAGCCATTGAATCTGCGACCAGCTGAATCCAAGGATGTTGGCGATCCATATCAATCCTGTGCCGCCGATAAGATAACGGGACAAGGTGGTGGCGGTGTAACGGCTGCCGCGGCTCATGTCCAGGTGCTGGAGGAGAACGATCTTTAATAGAGACGGAAAATTGCGGGTTGCCGCCAGGGTGATGATGCCGATGAAGAGGGCTGAACCGGCATCCGCCAGGGTAACCGGCACGAGGGTCGACTGGCCGTTGACCACATCGGTAGAGGTCCAGAGCGTGATTTCGTTAAAGATGCGCAGCGCCGGCAGGATCCCGGCCCACACCAGCCACTGCCCGAAAAAGACAGCCATGATTGCCAGGGTGTCAAGCAGTTTGCGGCTCTCTTCGCTGAGTTCGACCAGGTCTGTTTCGAGTTCCTCAATTGGTTCGGCTTCTTCCTCGCTGACGGGTTGATCCGCCGGGACCTCAGACTTTGCCTGCATGCGTATTGCCAGAGCCCTCTGGAGTAAAAGCCTGCGGCTGGACAGCATCAGACACCGCTCGATCAGTTGATGGCAGACAATAATGGCCAGGATAGTCCAGATGCCATTAATGAGACCTTGCACCAGGGAGGCCACCGCAAACACATATCCAGCCATCACCAACCCGCTCAAGACAAGGGGAAGAAGCAGAATGAAGAGAAAAAAGAGGGGATACAGACGCTCCAGAAAACGGTGTGAACTTTTGCCGAGAAATGTATGCCACACCCCGGTTTTAGGGTGAAGGGTTCGATAGAGAAAAAGTGCCAAGATGCACAAGGTCGCGATAAAAGCCAGCCGCCCCAGAGTAAAATTGCCGCCGGCGCGAAAATTGACCGTCAAGAGCAGTTGCGTGGCAAAAACTGTCGGCAGGAGGCGTCGTGTCAACCAGCTGACTTCGCGGCGAAGGAGGCTGATGCTTTCTTTCGACCAGTGGAAAAAACGATCGGCCAGGCCTCGCGGCAAAAGCAGCATGCGAAAGGAATTGAGGAGATAATAGCGATAGGACAGGGTGGCCAGGCTCACAGCTATTCCCAGGGAAAAGCTTGTTGCCTCCGCCAGGAGATGGGTCTGCCAGGCAAGACCCATGATGAGCAGCGGCCACGGCAGGGCGAGCAGCAAGCTCAGGCCGAAAGCCTGCAGGGGCAGGGTGAAGTTATAGGTGGCAGGATGGCTTGCTTGCTTGACGAGAGTTTCATGGAAGGAGAGCAGCCGACCTTTCCACCAGAGGAGCGCGGCGGCTATCAGACACAGAAGGAGGAATACAGGCGAAGCAACAGCCTGGTGGATCAAGAGCTTGCCGGTCGCCAACCACTGGTCGGGATTGAAAAAAGCAGCCGCCTCGCGCGGCAGGGCAAACAAATCCTTGAGCCGCATTGCCGGCGCGCTTCGTGTCCAGAGCAGCCGTTCCGCGAGCAGACCGTTGAGAGAGTCCACGGTTTTAATGTACTGGCTGAAGACGATTTCACGCTCGGAGAGCATGCCAAGGTAGGATTGATTGAAGGCAACGAGCTTTTCGAGGAGATCCCGGCGGCTGAGGAGGATCTTGCGCATTTCCGGTTCAACCTTTCCCCGCACCTCCGGAGAAGCATCTGCTTCGAGTTCCGCAATATAGGCATCGATATTTTCAAGCAGCTTCTGCTCCTCCCCATACTGCACCTGGAGCAAACCTGTCTCGGCAATGATCGCTTCCGTATTGGCCGCCTTTTTGCGCAGGACCCGTACATCAGGGAGTTTTCGCTGCTGTTCGTGGAGCAAGAGCCCAAGGGACTGGCTCAGGCCGGCTAATTCAATCTTCTGCTTGATAGTTTTCGATTTCTCCTCGAGCTTTGCCAACTCATTCTCGAGTGCATCCTTCTCTGTTGCAAGGCGATCCAAGGTTGTTGTCACTGCTTGCAGGGCATCACCCAACTCGGTGTTCCTCATTGCTGCCTGCTGCAGGGCTGGCGGACTGTCCGCAACCTGCCGCATCTCCTCCTTGGCCTGCCCTATGCTCTTGGCCGCTTCATCCTGCCGTTTCTGATTCGCCTTCTCCTCCAGGCTCTGGACAAGGGAACGGGCCGCCTGCAAACGCCCCGCTGCCTCCTCTTGCTGGGCGGTTGCCAGGCCTATAAGCACAGGACTGCTGACTAATTCCTGATTGAGCATTTTTGCTTCACTGCGCAAGGCTTGCAGTTGTGCCTGCTGCAGCCAGTTCCGTGCTTCCGACATCTGGGCAGGTTCAGTCGGCGGCGCTGGCGCCTTGAGCGCCACAAGCAGCTCTTCCTCGTTTCCCTTGAGTTCAGCGAGCCGTTGACCCACCTTGACCGTCCGCCCGTTCTGGTCGATGAGCTGACGGCTCAGGGCTGCAACATCTGTCTCGATCGTTGTGGCGTTTGCCTTGGCCTGAAGAAGCTGCTGTTCAATGTCCCGCAGAGAAACAGCCGCAGCGCCTTCCGTTTGGTCGGGAGGAGGCTGGAGCGCCAACTTGTTGATCTTCTTTTTGATTTCCTGGAGATCCGCTGGCGCTGTCTCGATCGACTGCACATACTTGCCGGCAAGGCTATCGTGGGATGCGGCTGTTTGCAGGTTTTCCAGGGCCTTGCGGTACAAGTCCAGCAGATTTTTTTTCATCGCCTGGTCAAGGTCGACGCTCTCCTCAACTTCCTTGATCTTGGCGTTGAGGTTTTCTGGAGAAAGCAGCGTCGGGGCACTGACCGAAGGGCCTGAACCCGCGGCGGCACCGATTTCTTGTGGAGACACCAGGAGGAGGAAAAACAGCAGAAGCAAGCGGGCAGGGAGAAGCAGGGGTATTTTCAAGGCTGGCATAGTGTTACCGAGGCAGTGTTGCCCGTGATTTCGAGGAGGACAGCGACAATGATACCTGAAGAGTCTTTTTCATATCGTCTTCTTTCATCAGGCTCTTCATGCGGTTGCGCCACTGTTCTTGTTGAGGACTAGTTTTTGAGTGCACCCAGCAGGTATTTTGTGAAAACGGTACAAAAAAAGTTGAATAATTGCATCACATTCCCCCTTACCCGCCCCTCGCTTTTTCTTCACGCAGTCGATTTTTGTATAAAAAAGAGGCCAGGCAAAGGCGGTCAACTCCAATCATTCTTCGGTTTCATGGTCCACGCTGGCAGGATTGCAGATCGATCCAATGGGCTTTACCAGAACATGCAGGCCGTTGGGGTGAAAGGTCTGGCTGATCGTTTTTCAGGCTTTTTTGTTGAGCTCGCCGTGTAGCACGGTCATCGATTTGCTGGCCATATATTGAAAAAAAAAGGGCGGAAAACAATTCCGCCCTTCTCTGCCCGCCGCTTGGACAGGCCGTCTACTTGCTCGCCGGTTGTGTGCGTTTACCGTCCAGGACGACTGAGGCGGCGTCCGACACAGTTCACGACCGAACCGGCTTATTTCGCATCGCCAGCTTTCTGCATACCCTCTTCGAGCTTCTTGATATCCTCGGGCGACAGCTTCGGCCGGTCCACCTTGATCGTCAGCTTGTTGAGCTTGGCAGTCAGGGGGAACGGCGGCTGGTAATCGGCATCGTTGACGCCGGTCAGCGTGTCGGAGCCGATGTCGAAACTCTCGTCCCATTGCAGGATCATCGGCAGCGTATGCGGCATGGCGATAGTCTGGACTGCCTTGCCATCCACTTTCAGCACCCCGGTGCCCGGTCGGCCAAGGCCGCTCATGTTGTTGAAGGCCAGCGTACCCAGGCCGAGGCCGTCATACTTGAAGTCGAATTCCAGCGTATGCTTGCCGGGCGTGAGCGCGTCAGGGCCTTCCCATTTGATCCGTTTGAGGTCAATAAGATTCCAGAGGAAGACCGGCTTGCCCTTGAGCAGGTAGAAGCCATAGCCGGCGAAGCGGCCGCCCGAGGTCAGGATCATGCCTTCCGCGCCGCCTTCGGGGACGGTGATGTCGGCCGTAATGGTGTAGGAACTGTCGAGCAGCATCGGCGAGTCACCCTGCGGCAGGCCGACCATAGGCCAAGTGTACACAAACTCGGTGCGGCCGGCGGTGATATTGGGGCGCGGGGCCACAATGCGGGCAGCCACCGAGGCGTCCAGCGGCAAGACCTGATACTTCTTCGCCTCCTCGATGAACATCGCCTTCATGGCCTTTACCTTGTCCGGATTCTGCTCGGCGATGTTGGTGGACTGGCTGAAGTCCTTGTTCAGGTTGTAGAGTTCAAGCACCTGGTTATTAAGCGGATCGGGATTGGCGGCGCCGAAGGCCTCCCATGGCGCACGGTTCACCTGGGTGCTGAGCAGCCAGCCTTGGTGATACAGAGCCCACTGGCCCATCATCTCGAAGTACTGGGTCGCGTGCCGCGATGGTTCCTTGGCGTTCTTGGCGTCGAAGGTGTAGGCAAAGCTCGTGCCTTCGATGGGCGCCTGTTTGATGCCGTCCACCGTTTCGGGCGCCGGGATGCCGGCGACTTCGAGGAGGGTCGGCACCACGTCGATGACGTGCATGAACTGATCGCGGAGGCCGCCCTTGTCCGTGATGTGACCTGGCCAGGAGGCGACCATACACTGGCGGATGCCACCGAGTCTCGAGGCGTTCTGCTTGAACCAGGTGAAGGGGGTGTCAAAGGCCCAGGACCAGCCCGCCGACATGTGATTGTAGGTCTGCTCCGTGCCCCAGACGTCGTACCACTTCATCTGGTCCGCGACGGGCACAGCGACGCCGTTAAAGAACGCGACTTCGTTGGGGGTGCCCAGCGGCCCACCCTCAGCACTGGTGCCGTTGTCGCCGTTTATATAGATGATGAGCGTGTTGTCGAGCTTGCCCATATCTTCGACCGCCTGGATGACGCGACCAATCTCGTAATCGCTGTAGGCCGCATAGGCGGCGAATACTTCCACCTGCTTGATGAAGAGCTTCTTCTCCTCAGGCGTGCAGTCATCCCAGTTCTTGATGACCTTCGTCGGCCAAGGCTCCAGCTTGGTGTCCGGCGGGATCACCCCCAGGCGCTTCTGATTCTCAAAGATCCTCTCCCGCAATTTGTTCCAACCGTCGTCGAAGAGGTGCATGTTGTGTATCTTGTCCACCCATTCCTTGGTGGGATGATGAGGCGCGTGCGTGGCGCCGGGAACGTAGTACACAAAGAACGGCATATTCGGGGCCGTTTGGTTGATACGGTTCAGGTAATCAATGGCGTCGTCGGCCATGCCCGTCACCAAGTTCCATTCCGGTTTGCCCTGGAAGGGGTAGATCTGGGTGGTGTTGCGGAACAGGTTCGGTTGCCACTGGTTGGCGTCGCCGCCGACGAATCCATAGAAGTAATCAAATCCTTGGCCGATGGGCCAGTTCTCAAACGGCCCGACCTGACTTGCCGCGAAGGCGGGGACGTTGTGATCCTTGCCGAACCACGAGGTCGCGTAGCCGTTTTCCTTGAGGATGCGGCCAACGGTCGCCTTATCCTTGGCGATGATGCTGTTGTAGCCAGGGAATCCGGTGGACTGCTCCGAGATGACGCCGAAGCCCGCCGAGTGGTGGTTGCGGCCGGTGATGAGCGCGGCTCGGGTCGGCGAGCAGAGGGCGGTGGAATGAATGTTGTTGTAGCGCAGACCGTTCTGGGCAAGACGATCCATCGTCGGGGTCGGGATGACGCCGCCAAAGGTGCTCGGCACGCCGAAGCCCGAGTCGTCGGTCATGATGAGCAGGATGTTGGGCGCCTGCTTGGGCGGCACGATGCGCGGCGCCCACCATGCTTTCGATTGCAGGGCGTCGTCCTTGATGACGCCACCGAATGGGGGATCGGGCGCCGGCAGTTGTTTGCCGCTGATCGTGGTCGTCGCATCAGGCGATCCGATGGTTCCGGTCACCTGCACTTGCTCTCCGATCACCGGCACGGCTGCAAGGGTTGTGGTCATGGCGAAGGTCATAACCGCCAAAAGAAACGCTTTCTTTCTCATCGTCTTCCCTCCTATATGCTGGGGTTGCTCTTCCTGCGTCAGGCACATATCATAAAACATTTTGAATGTTTACCTTATCCGCCGAGGCGCTTGCAACAAAAAAAATCTGTCCGCTCAAAGGTTCCTTTGAGACGGAAATACAGCCGGTTTCTTTCGAATCAACGACCTGTATGCAGAGGGACTGACGCCCGTGTTCTATTTTTCATTGTGCCTGGTCAGGTCAGGGAGTCTCCCCTGCTGACTCCTTCCCGTCTGCCTCGGCCTGCATTCCCTTGAGCAGGGCTCGGAGACCGATGGCCTGAACCACGGTCAGACATTCATCATGGTGGAAAAAGCCGGCCATCACCGCCGCGAATTGGGAAGCAAGAAAGATCATGTCCGTCTCCTCCTCCTGCTCAAGGAGGCGCCGACAGGCGGCAATGTCATCCGTCTCGACCGAGGCGAGCAGGTCATTGAGCCACTCCAGTTGACGCTCCTCAAAGTGAAACTCCACCATCGCCTGGGCATACATCGAAACGATGGCGGCCCGGTGATCGTAGAGGGCATCGAAATCGTTTTGCCTGGCCGCTTCCAGGACCAAGCCGATCTGCTCGAGCAGTTCTTCCATTTCGCTGTTTTCCTGGGTCATGATCATTTCTCCTTGTGATTGAACAATGGGGTGTCCCGGTTGACGCGATCATCGTTATCTGCGACTGCCCTGGATACCGAGATAAATGGCGGCCAGGGTGATGAGCACGCCGAGCCAGTTGATGACAGTGGTCGGCCGTTGAAAAAACAGCACATCCCAGACAAAGGAGAGGGCGGGCTGAAACAGCAGGACCAGGCCGGTGAGGGAGGCCCGCATCCGGGGCATGGCGTTGGCGATCAGGGTCCAGCCGATGGTCTGGCTGAGCAGTCCCAAACCGAGCAGAGCAAGCCAACTGATCCGGTCGGGGATGGCAAAAGAAGCATCGGTCTGGGTCAGGTAGACGCCGAGAAAAAAGGCGCTGGCACCGGAGATCAGCATCAGGTTGAAAAAGAAGGAAAACTGCTCGCCTTCCGCCTGGAGCTTGCGCAGGATGAGGAGAAAACCACTGTAACAGACCGCGGTCATCAGGCCGAGAACGATGCCCATGCGATATTCGGGACTGAGCTGCTGCCAGTGCACACCGACGATCAGGCAGAGGCCGAGAAGAGCGATGGGAATGGCCAGGAGGAAACGAAGATGCACCTTTTCCCGGAGAAAGAGCAGGCCGAACGCCGCCAGCGCAAAGACCTGAAAATTACCGAGAATGGTGGCCAGACCGGGGCCGATGAACCGGATGCTGGTATGCCAGCAATAGAGATCGAGGGCGAAGAGCAGGCCGCAGAGGATGCCCCAGAGCAGTTGCCTGCCGCTGATTCTGTGCAGGTCGCGGCGGACAAGACAGGCGCCCAGGAGGAAGAGAAAACCGAAAAAAACCCGGTAGAAGGCGGAAACCGTCGGTGCCACCGTGGCCAGTTTCACCCAGACCGCGGAAAAGGAGATGATGCAGGCCCCGATGAGGGTAAGGACAAGGGGCGGCAGGGGACGGGATACGGGCATCAGGCCGCTTGCTTCCCGACCGTTGCGGTCTGCCGCCGTTCATCCTCGGCCTGAGCCTGGATAGCGGTGATGGCCACGGTGTTGACGATATCCGCCACCAGGCAGCCCCGGCTGAGATCGTTGACCGGCTTGTTGAGTCCCTGGAGGATCGGGCCGATGGCCACTGCCCCCGAGGAGCGCTGCACCGCTTTGTATGTGTTATTGCCGGTGTTGAGATCCGGGAAGATGAAGACACTGGCCCGGCCGGCGACTTCGCTTTCCGGCATCTTCTGGTTGCCGACCGAGAGATCGATGGCGGCGTCGTACTGGATCGGCCCGTCGATCTTCAACTCCGGCCACCGCTTGCGCGCCAGGAGCACCGCCTCGCGCACCCGCTCGACATCCTCGCCCTGGCCGGAAGCGCCGCTGGAGTAGGAGAGCATGGCCACGATCGGCTCGATGTTGAACATGGCAGCGGTCTCGGCCGAGCGGATGGCGATCTCGGCCAACTCCTCGCTGTTGGGATTCGGGTTGACGGCGCAATCGCCGTAAACCAGCACCCGGGTGTCCAGACACATGAAAAAGACGCTGGACACCACCAGAACCTCGGGGCGGGTGCGAATGATCTGGAAGGCCGGACGAATGGTATGCTGAGTGGTATGGACCACCCCCGAGACCATGCCGTCAGCCCGGCCGGTATGCACCATCATCGTGCCGAAATAGCTGACGTCATTGATGGCGTC
This sequence comes from uncultured delta proteobacterium, assembly GCA_963733595.1. Lineage (GTDB taxonomy): Bacteria > Desulfobacterota > Desulfobulbia > Desulfobulbales > Desulfobulbaceae > Desulfobulbus. The sequence goes on from CAVTDN010000025.1 coordinate 22,687, forward strand.
GCGGGCGTAATCCCGGGTGAACCCTTTGTGTTTGCGCAACTGATGCAGGTTCTCGATAAATTCGTCGCGCAGGTCCGAGGTTCTGGGGTCGATAATGGCCACGTCCTGCAGTTTCAGCCCCAGGGATGCGGCCCGGCTGCGGATGGTTTTTTCCTCGCCCAGCAGCGTCAGGTCGACCACCTCGCGGGAACGGAGGATTTCAGCGGCCTGGAGGATGCGCTCTTCGCAGCCCTCGGGCAGAACAATATGTTTGCGCTCGGCCCGGGCCCGTTGAAACAGCGAATACTCGAACATCAGGGGCGACATGGTGGTGGACACAGTCTCGATCACCTGCTGTTCCAGGCCGGTGGTATCGACATTGCTCTCAAAAACGCCGAGTGCCCGGGCAATTTTCTGGGCGTTGTGGGGCCGCAGAGTGCCCCTAATTTCACCGGCCCGCCGGGCTGCACTGTAGGTGTCGCCGGGCATAAGGTAAATCGGCAGGGGAAGATCGTCGATACCGTCGAGCAGCTTGACCACAGAAGGGCTGGGAACAAAATCGCCGGAAAGGAGCATGCCGGCAGGCGTCGGAAAGTTGCGGGAGGCAATAGCCGCCAGAGTGGCGAAAATGATATCGGGTCGGTCGCCGGGGGTGAGAATCAGATCGTCCTCCTCGAGAAAATCAATATAATTGGCCGGGCTCATCGCCGCCACCTTGATGGAATGGACATCGCGCTGCAGCCCCACTTTCGGGCCGCTGAAGTGGCGGGCGCCGAGTCCCTCGGTGATCTCCTCCAGGGTCGGCATGTTGAACCCTTCCATTTCCGGAAGAAAACCAAGTCGGAACGGTTTGTTCCAGAGATTCCTGCGAATTTCCGCCTCGGCAGCACCCAGCAGGGCGGGGTCGATCCGGTTGACGAAAATGGCCAGCAGCGGACACTGGTACTGCTCATATATCTTCTCGGTGACCCCGATATTTTCCTCGATTTCGGCAATGGTGCGATTGCGGCCGTTGGTGACATGCAGGGTCGGCGTCCCCAGTTCCCGGGCGATGCGGATGCTGATGTCGTAGTCAAAGGCCTCGGACATGCTGACGATGTTGGGCCCCTCGCAAAGGAGAAAATCGCATTTTTTCCGAACTTCACTGAACTTGCGGACGATCTCGCGAAAGAGCAATTGCTCCTCGTCGCTGGCGATCAGGGCACGGGCTTCGTCATGGCTGATGCCAGCCATTTCCTCATAGTCCAGGGCGATGTTGTAGCGCTTCTTGATCAGGTTGATGTCGTTATCGTCCCTGCCGTCACCGGGAACAATCGGCCGGAAAAAGCCGACGTGGTCGATCCTGCGGGAAAGCAACTCCATGACGCCCAGGGTGACGACCAGCTTGCCGCAATCCTTTTCCAGGTTGGCAATGTAGAGACTGTCGGCCATTGTTTTCTCCTTTGAGGACAGCGAAAAGAGGGGGAAATTGTGGAGGTATGATAATTGAGAGCACGCAACAACGCAAGCGGCCTCCGGCAACGGACGTACCCGCGGCCGGATTTGCAGATTCAGCCAGCCCTCTTTTCGTTTGTCATGCTTTCCGTGCTTCTCCCCATTGTCCGGATCGATTGTGTGGTTATTCTTTCGAAAACGGACTGAACTGAAACGTTTCCAAGGAGCAACAATCATGGATTTGCACGCGTATTTCACAAACACACAGGGGACCGGCATACTGTCAACCGCAGGGGCCGGCGGTGGAGTCACCAGCGCGGTCTATGCCAAGCCCCACATTCTAGATGACGAACGCCTTGCCATGATCATGCGCGAGCGCTTGACCTACGCCCATCTTCAGACCAACAGCCATGCCTGCTATCTGTTTCTTGAACAGGGGCCTGGGATCAAAGGCATCCGGCTTTTCCTGCAGAAAATCGACGAATCCGATGATGCCCAATTGATCCATTCCATGACCAGGCGGCATCTCAGTCCGGAAGAGGACAAGGCGAAAGGCCCGAAACATCTGCTCCGTTTTCAGGTCATCAAGATTCTGCCGCTGGTCGGAGACGGACCGGTTCAGGCATGAACGGCATCCGTTGGGGGCTCTGCTGCCTGTTCAAGGAGGAACCGATTCATTTCGGGGTTCGCCAGGCGGTGCACCTGGCCAAGTTTGACCGCCGTCACCAGTTAACCCTGCTGTCGCAGACCATACTGGCCAACGGCAGGGCGCTGCTGGCGGCCATTGATTACTGCAGCCGCAACTCCATCGGTGCCTTCCGGGTCAACAGCCGCATCTTTCCCCTGAAAACCCATCCCTTGGTGGGATACCACTTGGCGGAGTTGCCCGAGCATGCCGCTATCGAGCACGTGTACCGGCAGGCGGCCGATTCGGCGGCGAAACAGAACATCCGTCTCACCTTTCATCCCGATCAATTCACCCTGCTTTCCTCGCCGGATGCCGGCGTCACCCGCCGTTCGCTCGACGAACTGGCCTATCACGCCGAAGTCGCCGAATACATCGGTGCCGACGTTATCACCCTCCACGGCGGTGGCGGCTATGGCGATAAGCCGGCGGCCCTGAAACGGTTGACCGTCGCCCTGGAAGATCTGCCGCACCCTGTTCGTTCCCGACTCGTTCTGGAAAACGATGACCGGGTCTACACCCCTGCGGATTTACTGCCGGTCTGCGGTGCCACCGGCATCCCTTTTGTGTACGATGTCCACCATCACCGCTGTCTTCCCGACGGTTTAACGACCGAGGAGGTGACCGAGCGGGCCCTGGCCACCTGGTCACGGGAACCGCTCTTTCACCTCTCCAGTCCCAAAGATGGCTGGCAAAGTGTCAATCCCCGCCCCCATCACGATTTCATTGACCCCGGCGACCTGCCCTCCTGCTGGCATGACCTCAAGATAACGGTCGAAGTCGAGGCCAAGGCCAAGGAGGTCGCTCTGCGCCATCTTCAGAATGATCTCGCAGGGAGATAACCAGCCCCCATCGCCACCGGGTGGTAGCCGCTCTCACCGCAACCGCCGGTGCACGTGGGAATGCCTCCCATTCCGCTCTGCGCCCCATTCCAACCTTTCAATCTTTTTTCTGCGGCCGGAATACGGCCCTTGCCTTAGCCGTTGAATTGAGGGGGACGGCGGCGGTGTCACCAGTATTCGTCGGCCCTGGAGGCTGAATGGCGCATCATTGTTTGGCGCGCATAAACAGGAGTGCCGCAAAAAAAAGGCCAGAAACGCCCCAAACCCCTTGATTTTGTTCGTTGACAGCACTTTCCTTCTCATTTATAGTCACCGCTACATTGACAAGAAGGACGTTCATTAACAGGCAACAGCCCAAAAATATTCAGCAAAAAAAGGAGGGGGAGAAACTAACTCGAACGACGAAGTACTCATCGCAACAAGCAGTTCAATAAAACTCAAAAAAGGGGGAGTGCATAAATGTCTCAACAAACTACTTTTCCAAGATGGATACCACTACTTGGAGGTCTTTTAGGCAGCACCACTTGCGGTTTACTGTTGTATGCGTTTAGTGTTTTCATCAGACCTCTCCAGGCTCAGTTCGGTTGGACTGTTCCCGAGGTTGCCATGGCCTACGCGCTCATCTGTCTGATCTTCGGACTGGTGACCTTTCCTGCCGGGCGCCTGAGCGACAAGCTTGGGCCCAGGAACGTTGTTCTCATCGGCGGTCTCGTCATGGCCTTCGGGTTTTTCATGGTTTCCACCATTACCCCGCCCGACCCTGAAGTTGTTAAGAAAGGCGGCGAGGCTCTTCAGGCCGCCAACAGAACCCCGCTCTATCTGCTTTATCTCTATTATGGTGTCATCTGCGGTTTAGGTGGTGGCTGCGTGTACCTGCCGCCGATCGCCACGGCTCCCAAATGGTGGCCTGATCGCCGCGCTCTCGCAACCGGTTTTACCGTTGTCGGCCTGGGCCTCGGCTCCTTCATCATGGCACCGCTGGCTACCGGGTTGATCAACCATTACGGCAGCGCTCTTCCTGTTTTTAAGATTGTCGGTATTGCCATGGGCATCATGGTCGTTATGGCCGCCCTCTGTTTGAAAGTACCGCCGGCCGGCTACAAGCCCGCAGGTTGGAATCCGCCCGCGGCCGCTACAGGTGCCGGTGCTCCCAAAGTTACCCGCGACTATACCTATGAAGAAACCAAAGGGTACCGCCCAGTTCTGGCTGCTGTGGGTTGCCTACTTCTGCGGTTCCTTTGCCGGCCTCATGGTCATCGGCCTGATCGCCAAACACGGTATCGACGCCATGTCCATTGCATACAAGGCAAAAGAAGGTCTTGATATGGCGGCTAAAATCCCCGCTGACGCTGCCAAGACCATTTCCATGGCCGCAGCTGGCGCCCCCAGTGCCTTGGCAATCACCAACGCCCTGGTCCGTATCATGATCGGTCCGTTGGCCGACAAGATCGGCACCAAGAAGATCTTCATCACCCTGTTCATCATTCAGGCAGGCGCCATGCTGGCACTCTTTCCGGCAGGCGACACCGCTACCCTGCTGGCCCTGTGTGCCGCAGTCATCGGTTGGAACTACGGTGCGATGTTCACCCTGTTCCCTGCCACCCTGCTGAGCTACTTCGGTCCGACCGCGCAGGGTTCCAACTATGGTCTGCTGTTCACCGCCTGGGGTGTTGCCGGTTTCTGCGGCCCCTACCTTGGTGGCAAAATCCAGGCCACGACCGGTTCCTTCTTCATCCCGTTCGTGATTTCTGCCTGCGTTCTGGGTGTAGCGGTTATCATCCTCATGACCTTGAAGGCTCCTGAGAAGAAACACGCGTAATCTGTTCATAACTCGCACCATAAAATGGGCGTTCCGGATAACCGGGACGCCCATTTTTTATTCAACTGCCCAAACAGGGTGGCGAACGGATAAAAATAGTTTCTGGGCTGCAAACAAAAGAGTTCTACGATGAAATCCCGATCAGGACCACCGTGATGTTGTCATGGCCGCCAGCCTCGTTGGCCAAGCGCACAAGCTGCTCTGCGGTTCGGTCGACATCCGCCTCTCCGCTTCGGAGGCAGGCCGCTATGTCCGCGTCCGGCAGCATGCTGGTCAGTCCGTCGGTGCAGAGGAGCAACAGATCCCCTTGCTCAAGGGGTAGCGGTTGGATGGAAGGCAGGACGGTTGGTCCGGCGCCGACGGCCCGGGTGATGACATGGCGCTGAGGTGATTGCTCGGCCTGACTGGCAGTCAATGCACCTTGCTCATAGAGTTCATTGACCAGAGAATGGTCGCTGGTGATTCTGGCCAGTTTGCCTGCGCGCCAACGATAGATCCGGCTGTCGCCGACATGCGCCGCCAGGGCTGTGCCGCCGCTGATGAACACCAGAGCCAGAGTGGTAGCCATATTTTTTCCCAAATCCATCCGATGTGCATAGGTACGGCTGTTGACAGCGGCGATCATCGTTTCAAGCCGAGATGTTGCATTGTCACTACAGGGATGGGGGGGAGAACAGAGGTCGTGCAGGTGCGCCAGAGCCGTACTGCTGGCGACGTCACCGGCGTCGAGGCCGCCGAGACCGTCTGCCACAGCGAACATCCCGGCCTCGGGGAGGAGCAGCAGGTTATCTTCATTGCCGCTGCGAACGCGACCGCGATCAGTTGCACCGGCATAGGCTGCCAGGAAGCTGAGCAGGCGGCACTGCCCTTGTACAAGGCGCACCGGTCAGTCCTTTTGTTCGCAAGAAAGAGTATGGCCGGAGAACACCATGCTCCTCAGCGAACCGTGAAAGAGCGGCGGGCACTGCGCGTCTGGCCTTGGGCGCTGATCTGCAGGGTCACCATGTATTTACCGGGTTTAGCCGATACGGGGACGGAAAAACTCAGGGTGTTTTCCCATGTTCCGTTCTCTTTTTCGCTCGATTCGTCCTTCAGCACTGTCAACTCCTTGCCGTCTCCGCTCAAGGAACTTTTTTCCCGGATCGTCACCCCTTGTTCGGGGGCACCACTGACAACATATTGCAGGGTCAGCGTGATCTGCTCACCGGTGTGTACATCTGCGGGCGCCAACGTCGATCGTTGAATTTTGAGAGCCAATCCGCTCTGAACCGAAGAAGAGGCGGGGCGGCGACTTGCCGGCTCTCCCTTGATTTTTCGGGTTGTTTGCCGGATCGACTTGCCGAGGTCATCAAAAAAGTCGCCAACCTTGCTTCGGGGTTCTTCGTGGGTGGCCACGTACCCGGCACCGGCGCCGGCAGTAAAAATCAAAGGGACGCAGCCACTCAGCAGCAAACTTGCGGCAACAAAAAGTGCAGGGAATAATCTGGCAAGCATGGGTTGCGGAAACAAGGGTTAGCGAATTTTGCGGGAGCGGTTTTCGAGCACTTGCCACTCGTTCGCCGGGCCGGAATTGTGACCGTCCGCTGCGGCCATCGATTCGGTGCCTTTCGGCTGCCGTCCGCTCTCGACTGCTTCGAGGGCCGAACTGTTCTTCTGCGCCATGCTGTTAAACGGTTCAGAGGCGGAGGGAGCAATGTTTGCAGGTTCGGTCACCGCGACGGCGGCCTCAATGGGCGGAATCGGTGCGGGCTTAGCTGCACCGAAAATCTGACTGCGCAGCAGATACCCGCCCAGAACAACGAGCAGCACGGCGGCGGCGTACAACCACCGGCGGCGGACTTGCGGCAGCCTGGTATGCGCCCGATTGACGCTCAAGGCGGGGTTGAGTACCGTTGTTGCCCCGGAGATGCTCGGCGCAGGATCATCATGCACGGCCAACAGGGTGGGCTGCTGCACGGCCGCGTTATCGGGCAACACGAGCTCAGTGTCATCCAATTCGGCCAGAGCGGCGATGAAGCACTCAGCATCCTGATACCGCTCAGCCGGCTGTTTGGCCAAGGCGGTGTGCAAAATAGAATGCAACCGAATCGGGATGCCGGGCGCCAAAGCCTTGAGGGATGGCGGCTGCACCAGATGCCCGGAAAAGATCTCGGTCATCGTCCCCGTAAAAGGTGGCTGCCCGGTCAGCAACTCAAAGAGGATGATGCCAACCGCATACAGATCAGAGGCCGGGCAGATCTCACCGAAGGTCTGCGGATCGATTCGTTCCGGTGCCATGTACACCGGGGTTCCCGGGCCCTGAGTTCCCAGCGAAGTCAGGCGGGTCATGGCTTCGGTTTCGATTTCGGCCCGAGCAATGCCAAAATCGGTCAACTTAACCAGATAGCGGCCATCCGACTGCACCTGAAGAAGAATGTTCGAGGTCTTGATGTCGCGGTGGACGATGTCGCTGCCGTGAATGCAGGCGAGAGCCTGCAGGAGTTGGCGAACAATGTCCAATGCGCTGTCCAAAGGCAGCCCTCGGGAACCGGCGGCCGCATCCAGCCGGCCGGCCAGGGTCTCGCCGGCAAAGTATTCCATCACCAGGTAGATATGCCCGTTTTCCTCTACAGTATCATAGAGGGTGACAATATTAGGATGGACGCCGATGGCAGCATGCAAAAGGCATTCACGCTTGATCCGGGAACGGACCTCCTCGTTGCCGCTCAATTCCGGCCGAACCGTCTTGACCGCCACGCGGCGGGCCAGCACCAGGTCCTCGGCCAGATAGACATTGCCCATGCCGCCTTCGCCAAGGGGGCGTAACAGGCGATATCGTCCGGCTATCAACCCGCCATCGTCGCTGAGAACGACCGGGGGCTGGCCGGCGGTACTGCTGTCGATAAGGGTCTGGGAATCATTCAACATTATGGGAGATCGCGATATTTCAGGAATCCTGCACAGAGTAGAAGCCAAAGGACCGAGTGGAGCAACAGGACATAAACACCACTATAATAGACGGTTGTGCCGAAGTCAAAACCAATCACCTCCCGGACAAAGGGGGGAATCCATTGCGTCCCTGCGCCTGTAAGCGAACTAAACAGAGCGGTGCAGATCATCTCCAAGCCCCACCGTGCCGGCAGCAGATCGGCCGCCCAGCGCAGGATGCTATCCATTCGTCCGTAGAAATCAGGTCCCAGGCCCCCGGAAAGGAGCAACTGGGGCAGGACTACGGCAATGGCCAGTAATACCGAGAACCGACCTCCAGTTGGATCAACAACGCTCAGCAACAGGCCAATGGACACCGAACCCCAGGCAACAGCGACCATGGTCAGCCAAACCGGAATAAAAGCCATCTGCCGCAGAGTAGGGTTGAGCCAGCAGACGACCAGAAAAACCAGGCATTGCAGGGCTGTCATCGCCAAACAGAAGGGCAATTTCGATCCCAGGTAGGGCAGAATGCGCAAGTGCGACATCCGCTCTCGACGATAAATAGACCGCTCGGGCGAAATTTCCAGGCAGGCGATGAAGGTGCCGGAGAATACGGCGGTCATGACGATCATCAAGAGCACGCTCATGGGGACGGGCAGATTCGCCACCCCTTCGTGCCGCAGGCCATAGAGCAGATCGGTGGCGGATCGATGATCATAGGTTCCAGCCGGCGACAGCAGGTGTTTGAGCAGCTTTTCCATGGATGCGCCGCCCCGGGCCACGGAATTCTGGATAACGCTCTTTTGGCTGCGAACGACCTCATCGTCCACAACCCCGGTGAAGTGCTGCGACAGAGTGACGAGGGCAAGGACAACCGGGATAAGGAGGAACAGCAGCAGCCGCTTGATCGAACTGGCGCGGAGCTGGAGATGGCGACGGGAAAGGATGCGCCAGGAGCGGAAGGAACCTGCGGGGGAAGCAGCCTGGAAAAACTGTGCGCCAGCCGAGGCAAGTGCCAGGAGGCGCGATGGGGGTCGCGGCCCGACCTCGGCCTGCTGAGGGCGGCCATACCCTGCACTCAGAAGAGTGCGTGCCGTCGCGGAGAGCCTTTGGGCGATGTTTTCCCGGTGGAAAGGGGAATCAAGGTAGAGACGGGCAAAACGGGCGGCAATCTCTTCTTGCTCGTGGCCATTGTTCTGGCCAGTGACGGCATCCTGTTCCTCCCCGGTCAGACGATCGAAGATCCGGGTCGGCTGGTTGAGCGGGCTACCGTTTTCGCCGAAGAACATTAACGCCTCTTCCGGCGTACCGAAAAAAACCAGTCTGCCCTGGGCGAGGATCGCCACCTTGTCCAGAAGGGCGAGATTGTAGAGGACATGGGTCGTGATGACCACAGTGGTGCCGTTGTGCGCCATGCTGCGGAAGTGGCGCATCAACCTGTCCTCGGTGCTCGGGTCGAGACCGGAGGTGGGCTCGTCGAGGAAGAGGAGGCTGGGACGGACGAGCAGCTCAGCCCCGATCGACACCCGCTTGCGCTGACCGCCGCTCAGCTGGTGGATCGGCGTCTGCCGAACCTGACTCAACCCTAGGGTCTCAATGGTGCCACCGACGATATCGGCCCTCTGAGAGGGAGAAAGATCGGGCGACAACCGCAGTTGGGCGATGTAATCAAGACTGTCCTCCACGTTCAACTCTTGATGAAGAATGTCGTCCTGCGGCACATAGCCGATGGCGTTACGGAACATTGCTGAGGCACTATCCAAGGGGGTTTCATCGAGGAGAACCCCACCTTGGTCCGGTCGAGTGAAACCGCTGAGGGTGGTAAGCAGTGTGGTCTTGCCGGCGCCTGAGGGTCCAAGGATACCGACAAATTCTCCCGGCGCGATGGCAAGGGTGACGTCGTCGAGGAGCGGTCGGATTCTCTTGCTACCGAACGGTACTGCCCGGGAAAGGCTGACACCTTCCAACCGGACTGCCTGACCGCATTCCCGCTGACGAACGGTGAGCGAACCGTCAGCCTCCAGTTGAAAACAAAAATGGGTCGAGCCGATGACCACCGTGTCGGCGGCAGTCAGGTTTCCTTGCCGCAGAGCCTTGCCGTTCACCCAGGTCCCGTTGAGACTATGATTGTCGACAAGGTGCAGCGCACCGTTTAGGCTGGAGAGGAGAGCGTGGCGCGAACTCACCGTCGGCTCATAGGGCAGCGAGAGGTCACAGTCCTGACTGCGGCCAATCACCCATTGCTCCTTGGCGGGCAGAGTGAAGCAACGAACCTCCCGGCTACTGTGATATTGAAAACGGAGATGGGGATCAGAGGCGGAACCAAGTCCGATCAGGTCGCCGTCCAGCAGTGAGACGGAGTCAATAATTTTCCGACCGTTGACGAAAACGCCGTTGGTGGAGTCAAGATCTTCCAGGAAAAAAAGGCAGCCTTCTGCCGGGAATATGCGGACATGGCGGCGAGACACGGTGGCCCCGGCGACGACGATATCGCAGCAGTCCCCATCCCGGCCAATGATGGCACCCCTGGCGTCGATGCGGTATTCCCGGTAGGAAAAACCGGCATCCAAAGCCACCAGATAGGCGGGACGGTTAGGCGGGACGGGGTCTTGCACTGAAGATTCCATGCGTTCGTCGAGGAATCAAAAAAAAGGTGCAGCCTCCGACCACCCTAGGGGCGACAAGGAGGCTGCACGGGGGATTGACGTTGATTGCCGGCCGATCGAGCTGAAAATCCTCAGTTCTTGCCGGTTGGCGGCATTCCGGCGACCGGTGCAAAGGGATTTCTCAGATAGAGTTCCTCATCCTTGAGAGCGGGAATGACCTTGTCCAGTTTCTGCTGGGCCTCAAGGATTCGGGGAAAGGTCGGCGGTTCAATGGCCTCGAAGGTGGAGGCGTCATAGTACATGATGCCGCTTCCGGTTGGATATTCTACCCCGATCTTAAGGTTATGGCGGTCGCCGTCCACTGGGATATAGGACCGGAAGGTGACGACGTAATCGCTCTGCGCGATGTTCTGAATATCCTCGATGCTGCGGGTGATGGTTTCATAGGCGTTGCCGATGGCGTAGTATTTGCCAAAGGAATTCTTGGACAGGGCCTGGAGGTTGCGCTGTTCCTTGCCCTCTGCTCCGGTGAAACCGAGAGAGTAAATCGGCGTTGGAATTTTCAGGCTGGAGATCCGGGTCATCAGATCGGAACGATTGATGGCGCTGTCATCGTCCCGGCCGTTGCCCAGGACGATGATCGATGTGGAGACGATGTACTCGACATCGCTGGAAGAATCGCCGCCCACCGCGCTACCGGCCATCTGCATGGCGGCGGCCACACCGTCGTAGAGCCGAGTCTTGTCACTCCGCGGCTGCAGGTCGGCAAGCCGACGACCAAGGAGGCTGGGCTCGCGATCAAAATTGGAGAGCACCGAGTAGCCCTCGCTGCTGTTATCCAGAGCGAGAATGGCCACCTGATCCTGAGGACGCTTGGCGTCGATGATACGGGCCGCAGCCCGGATCATGGCCTCAAAATCAGCACCCTTCAGCGCTTTGTTGGTATCGAGCACGAGGATGGAACGCGTCGCCTCTTCCCGGCTACGGAGGGGCTGAATAAGGTACTGTTTCTTGCGCGGATCATAGACCCGGCCTTCAACCATCAGTCCGATATTGAGCACGTTGAGATTGACCAAGCGGATTCATCTCCTGGTCAAAGGTCCGCATATAAACGTGGACGAAGGGGTAGAGACCCGACTCCACGCGGAAAATTTTCAGACCATACCCCTTGGGGCCGACCGTTGAGGTAGCGGCGTGACCAATATTGGCCGCCAGTACCGCGACGAGTACCAGCACCAGGATGATCAGCTCCGCTGCCACCGGCTGTAATCTGTTCCACAATTTCATATCCGACTCCTTTGCTGCGCACTGTGCGCTGTGTACCACGTTAAATTTACATCTGGTGAAAAGGCTTACCAAGATTGTTGACGGTTTTGCCATTTGGCCCCTTGATCGAGCTGTAGGCAACCTTGGCAGCGCCGGTTGAGGTATCGAGGACAAAAGCACCGTAACCCTCCCCCGCCTCCCAGGTGGCGATCTGATAACGACCCGTGTTGGAGAGCGGCACCGCCCTGTCCTCGAGCGGATCGAGGACGGCCACGGGCAGGGAGGGTCCATCATAATGGACCGCTCCCATCAGCAGGCAGATCAGCATAGCGGTCAAACCGCCGATCAGTATACCCTTGCCAAAATTATTCGGCCATGCGCCTCTCATTGATCAGAGCCTCCGCTGAATTTTTATTACCCGAAATCGATTGACTGCGCGATACCTGCGCAATATCGCCTGAAGTATTTTGTTGCTTGACCACTGTGGTTTCTTCCTTCTTCGATGCCGTCGGCTTGATGGCGCTCTTGGCCACGGCAGCTGCTCCGGCACTCGCCTTTTCCGCCGGTGCGGTCTTCTTTGGCTCGGTTTTGCTTTCTTCTTTCTGATTGGCCACCTTGGCCGGAGCCGATTGATCGACTACCTTGGGTTGAATCTTTTTCGCTGGCGCGGACGCCACGCCTTCGACAGGGCTGGTTCCTTCCAGCGCCCTGGCGAGCATCTCGCGGCGATTGGCCACCTGCTCCATATTGTCACCGAGCGAACTCCACAGCTCAACATACAGCTCGGTATCGCTTGCCCCCTGGGCAGAATTGTACCCGGGCTTGAAACTGGCTAGCGCTGCCTGGGTTTTGTTGTCAACCCGGCCGGTGACCGGCACGTTGTAGCCCTTGAGATAGAGACAGGTCTGCATCTCGCCAATTTTATCGGCCTGGCTCAGGCTTCTGAAATCCTGCCGGATTTTTTCCAGAACCAACGGATCGGGCTTCATTTCAGGAATCAGCTTCCAATAGGGCAGATAGAGGTATTTGCCGACGATCTGCAGGACGCTGGTTTGAACCAGCAGCCGGATGGCCGCATGGCGCCCCTCAACTTTTTTGACCGTGCCCTTGAGACCGAAACTCGGACCGAAAATGGTGAAGCCGAGTTCTTTATCCGCCGTCGCCTTGTGGACGTTGATCGAGTTGACAGTCTGCATGCGGGCAACGCCGGCCATTGTCCTGAAATCGAGCAGATTAAAATCCAGAGTGATCCGGGCAAGGCTGCTTTTTTCATCCTGATTGTAATCAACCGAGATAACGTCACCGGGAACCCAGGACTGGTTGACGTTGAAGGGTACGGTTGTCACCCCAAAATCGGTGTTTTTGCCCCTCATTTCCAGACCACGGTCAAACTCGGTGATGCCGCCGGAGAGGACAATGTCCGGAATAAGTTTCCCCTGAAAATTGGAATAGCCGGTGACCATCGAGTTGTTAATGAACACTGGGCTGTAGGGGATATAGACGACATTACCGCCGATGGCATTGAGGGCACTCTTGGTCATCTCGGTGATGTCACGGGGTATCTCGCCGAATCCGTACTGAGAGAGCCCGGTGAGATCGGTGATGTCCTTGCCTTGGATCAGCACCCGCTTGCCGTAAATTTGAGTCATCCTGCCGAGTTCGGCCAGCGGCTTGTCAAAGCTTGTTTCCTTGATCACCGGCACATCAGAAGGTAGGTCGACATCCACCAGGCGAGGATCGAGCTTGGCGCAGGAGGTCAAACTCAACAGAACCAGCGGGATCACCAGCAGAGAACCAGGAAAGATCCGGGTCCGAAGTCTCTTTTTTGCAAACGGCATGCTCGTTCCTCGGCAGTATTAATGGGAAATGACGGTTTTGTCGCCCTTGGAATCATCGATGATGATGATGTCGCCATGGATGGATGCACCCGCATCAAGGACGACGCTATTCAGGGCTCCCTTGTCGGAAAGCACGACATCGCCCGACTTCGATCTGGCTTTGCTCTTGGCACGCTGGGTAAGATACGAGAAGTTTTTGGTCGAACTGCCGAGTTCATTGTACTGCTGGACACCGTCGTCGGCCTCGATCCCGTCATTGAGATCATCGGCCAGGCAGGGGGCAGTAAAATACAATCCCGTTAGAAGCAGCACAAACAGCAGGGGCGCCGTTATTCTTCGCATCGTCCTTTTCCTCCACAATCTGCTTTATTTGGCCACCACGGAATCAACGGCAACGCGGGAATTATTGCCCGACATCGAAACCGAGACATTACCCAGATCAGCCTTCGTCAACACATCGCCCCGCTGAGCGTCGTTCATCTGCACCGAACCAATATTCAGTTGGTTGTTGTTGCCGTCAATCACACCACTGAGGGCTTCACCGGTTACCGATGAGACCACCTTCTTGGCCTGTGAGTTCTGCATCTGCACCGAGGCAATGTTGGAGGTATTGTTGTTGCCCTGAACGGTGTTGCCGATGGAGCCGACCTTGACCGTGTTGGACACTTGGCCGGCCTGGGAATTCTGCATCTGCACTGAGGCGCTATTCACAGTGTTGCTGTTACCGGTCGCCGAAGCGGACACCGTGCCGGTGGCCTGGACCCTATTGGTAACCTCCCGGACATTGCTGCTGTTCATGTTAATAGAGGCAGCATTGGCGGTGTTGTTGTTGCCCTTGGCCCGGGCGTTGTATTCGCCGCCCTGCACCCGGTTTTCCGCTCGAAGACCGAGAAGGTCGGCCGCCTGGCTGACCGCTGGCGCCGCCAGAAGGGTTGTAATGGTGAGTATATGCACTATTTTCATGTTCATTCTCCGTGGAGAGGTTGACTGCCCAGGTTGCGGTGGGTCCCCTGTTGCGATCTTTGCCGACCGCAACAGGGGAGAGAGGAACCTTAGTTAACGGCAATGGAGCCGGCATTGGCCGTGTTGTTGTTGCCGCCGTCAACTGATGACGAAATGTTGCCGGTATTCTCCACCTCGTTGACTACTCGGCCTTTAACTGCCATGGAGCCGCCCATTGAGATGGAGGCTGCATTGGCCTGGTTGTTGTTGCCGTTCTTGATCGTGCTGCTGATATTGCCGGAGGTGTTGACCCGGTTAATAATGGCATCGGTGGTTTGCGCTTTGCCATTGGTGGAGATGGAAGCTGCGTTGGCGAGGTTGTTGTTGCCGCCGGTGATCGTGCTGGAGATGTTGCCGGCCCTCTTGATTTCGTTACGAATTTCGGCCTGCATTTCCTTCTTGGCGTCATCCTTGACCTGGGTGGTTGCGGCAGTGGCTTCCGCGGTGGCGTCGGTGGTCGAAGCGGTGGCCTCGGTGCCAGGGTCAGTGGCTGAAGCAGTGGTAGTGTCGGCACCAGCAGATGTCGGGGTGGCACTACCTGAGGTGGAGTTGCTGGCCGCGGCGCTGGCGGCCTTCGTGGTCTGCTTGACCGGCGAGGTTGCCGTGGCGGTGGCTGTTTGGGTGACCGGGGCCTTGACAGTCGCAGTCGAGGTCTGCGTAGCTGAAGTGTTGACGGTCACGATGTTGGTGTTGGTGTTGGTGATCGGTTGCGAGGCAAAGGTGTTGTGGTGGATCGCCGGGCCTTTGCTTTTGTTGTGGTGGAACGAACCGCTCAAGGTGGAATCTCCGGAATCAGCATAGGCCAGCCCGGCAGACAGAGTGAGCGCGATTGTGGTGACGAGAACGGATTTTTTCAGCATGGTAAAACCTCCATATTGTTGTTTGTTGTGCAAGGTTGGAACGCAGTCTTTGTTGTCAGTAACATAGCAAAGGCGATGCCAAAAATGACCCCTGCCCGGGGAGACACGAGCAAACATGGAGTTTCAGCTAGTTAAAAAATGTCTTAAGGAAAAATCGGGAACGACCGCATCCAAACGGCAGGGTGAGCTTGTGCTATCGGGGCGGGAATTGTCCGGAAATCGGACAACACTGCAAGGGGAGAAATGCTAACAGTCTGAAATGTATTGCAAAAAGCAGGAAGCTTGTGGTGTAGGAATAACGGACAATACCCTGTACCGGCTGTCCGTTTCTCCAACAGCGATGGCAGAACCACGTGCAGTCAACCTGAAATATTGTATTTTTTCATCTTCTGATAAAAAGTCGAGCGGGCAATACCCACCAGGGCGGCGGCATCGGAAATGTTGCCCCCGGACCGTTCCAAGGCCGCTTTGAGGTGGTTCTTCTCTACTTCATCCAAACTGGGGAAGACCTCAAGACGGGCTGGTTCCATGGCACCGAACTCCTCGGAAAGAGCCAAAATATCCCGCTCTGTAATCTGACGCCCCTGAGACTGCACCGCCAGTCGCAACAGGACATTGCGTAACTGGCGGACATTACCCGGCCACTGGTACTGAATGAGGAGTTGCAGCCCGGTGTCCGCAAGCCGGGGCTCCTTCCAATTATATTCGGCGGAGAATTTCTTGAGGAAATAGTGGGTCAGGGGCTCGATGTCCTCCACTCGCTCCCGCAGCGGCGGCACCTTGAGGGTGAAACAGGACAGGCGTTGAAACAGGTCGTCACGGAATCGATTGTCTCGGATCATAATCGCCACGTCCCTATTAGTGGCGGTCACCACCCGCACGTCGAGCTTGCGTGTCCTGGTATCGCCCAGACGGGTGATCTCGCCGTTTTCGAGAAACCGCAGCAATTTGGGCTGGAGGATGAGCGACATGTCCGCCACCTCATCGAGAAAGAGCGTGCCGCCTTCAGCCAGTTCCAGTTTACCCGGTTTGTCAACGGCCTCATGATAAGCCCCTTTTTTCGATCCAAACAACTCGCTTTCAAAGATGCCTTCAGGAATGGCGGCGCAGTTCAGAGGGATATACGCCCCCTTGCGCCCGGAAAAATTGTGCAGGGCTGCAGCGACGTGCTCCTTGCCGCTGCCGGCTTCTCCCTGGATAAAGACCGGCACGTTGATGGCCGCGATCGTCCGGATATCCTCATAGAGTTTGACCATTTTTTCGCTGCGGACAATAGTTTCGTCCTTTGTGGCGAGTTGCGATTTCAGGGACTCCCGCTCCCGGTGCATCCGTTGCCTGCCAGCGAGGATGTCAAGCAACACGGATCCGTGCAAGGCCAAAATCTCGAGACTGCTCTGCTGGTCCGGATTGAACACTTCGGGCAGATGATAATCGAGATAAACACAGCCGATGGCCTTGGAATCGCGTACCAGGGGGGCGCAGAGTACCGAATTGCCATGCATTTTTCCCTTACGGCCCCCTTCCTGCTTCCCACCGTTGATCCTGATCGAGCGGCAGCGGTCCATCACCTGTTGCACCACCACCTGGCGGACATCCTGGCTCTCCTTGCGTGGATCGAAACAGTGGGTAGCGGCATAGATGAGCTCATTTTTCTCGTTGAGCAGGGCGAGAAATCCCCGTTCCGCCTCGGCGAGTTGCACGGCTCCGACTAGGATCTGCGCACTTAGAACTCCCTCGTCGTCGACTCCATGCAGATCCAAAAGGAGCTGGGAAAGAGGCCATGTCGCGGCCCCTTCCGCCGCAAGTTCGGAGGCTATTGCTTCTGGTACTGAAGGAGCTGAGACCGCTTCCAGGTTAAAAAGAATAGTGGCTGAATCCATCGGGCGTGACGCTACCGGAGGATCGTTGCCTTCAAGAGCAAAAACATGGGAAGGGCGGTCATCCTTCCGTTCATCGATGAAGGTGAAAAAATAGTTGACGATCCGGAAGGTCGCGCCATGACTGAGCTGAATGCCGCTGACTTTGCGGTCTTCCACCCACACCCCGTTGGTGCTTTCATGATCAAAAAGCATGTACCCGCCACCTTCCCGGAGGGTGATGGAGGCATGGCGGCGGGAAACCTGGGGCGAAGCGAGAGTAATGTCGTTGTCCCCTTCCCGACCAATGGTGAGCGAGGTGGAGAACTCCACGACCTGGTAATTCTGGGCATCCTGGCAAACAATTACACTGGGCATGACACGACGAAGAGCACCTGTTTTTATCGGTTAAAGAGCATGGTTATGGACAACAATATCTGTTATTCAATGTTCGAGCCACTTCGGAAGAAGGAGGACCGGGCTGACTCCCGCATGGTGCAAGCATAGCATCGCGAACACTTTTCGGCGATGGTTACAGTGACCCTCAATAAAAAACGTGTATTTTCGGCAGGAACTCACGAACGGGTTGCGCCGGACGGAGTCGATTCGATTGTATACAATTTTACCATTTATCCACTGCATGTTCAGGCTCCATCTGCACAATTGCGTTCCGTAGGCCGGCTAGCACACGGGATCAACAGTTTATTGGGAAAAAATCAAAAATTTTTCATTCCTGTTTGCGAATTCTGTAAAATCGAGCTAAATGTTATAATTTACAAACTTGTAAGCAACTGTACCACTACAGTTCACCATATTCAATACAGAGAGAAAATCCCACGGAGGCAGGATGTTGGAGTTCAAAAAAGGCGTTGATATTCTATCAGCGGTTGGCGGCATTACGACCATTGGCGAGGCCAGAAACCTGTTTGCGAAGGTACTCGACAATGAGCATTGCAACCGACTCACCACGATCACGAATGAAGAAGCGCTGCTCAAGGTTGCAAACGCCATTGCCATGTGCACACCCGACCAGGTCTACATTCACACCGGCAGTGAAGAGGATTGCGAAACAGTCCGTCGGATGAGCCTTGAAAAAGGCGAGGAAAAAAAGCTGGCCCTGCCTGGCCATACCATCCATTTCGACCTGCCCGAAGATCAAGGCCGCATGGTTGACCAGACTTTTTATATCGCCAATGAGGACGAGCAGGTTTCCTCGCTGGCCAAAAAGGAGTTGCGGGAGCAATCGCATGCCTATATCCGCGAGAACATGCGCGGCATCATGCGGGGCAAGACCATGTTCGTCGGCTTTTACAGCCGCGGCCCGGTTGGTGCCAGGGCCTCAATTCCAGCCATCGAGATTTCCAGTTCCACCTATGTCATGCATTCGGCGGAGTTGCTCTATCGCAACTGCTTTACCGATTTCGACGCCGAGGTTGCCCGACGGGGCGAGTTTTTCACCAACGTCCATTCCGAAGGCCCGAACCGTTCGGAGGACGTGCCCAAGGCCAAAATTTACATGGATCGCAGTTGGCAAACCACCTTCTCGACCTTCTGCACCTATGCCGGCAACACCCTCTTGATGAAAAAGGGGAACCATCGCTTCGCCTCTGACTGCGCCATGTACAAGCACAACGGCGAAGAATTGTCCGAGCACATGTTTATCACTGGCATGACCGGCCCCGGAGGCCGTAAAACCTATTTTGCCGGCGCGGCGCCCTCGGGCTGCGGCAAGACCACCACCGCCATGGTCGGCAGCGATTTCGTTGGCGACGATTTGGCCCAGATGTGGATCGAACAGGACGGAACCCTGCGGGCGGTCAACCCGGAAATCGGCATCTTCGGCATCATCGAGGACGTCAACCTGGAAGGTGACCCCTACCTGATGCAATGTCTGCGCAAGCCGGGAGCTGAAGTCATCTTTTCCAATGTCCTGGTCGACGAACACAGCAAACCGCGCTGGACCGGTGACGGTGATCCCCTTCCCGAGAAAGGCATTAACTATCAGGGTGCGTGGACAAAAGAGATGACCGACCTGCCGATCTCCCACCCCAACTCGCGCTGCACCCTGAAGGCGGTGGCGGTGGGCAACCACAACAAGGCGGCCAACGCCGATCCGGACGGCCTCGTCATTAAAGTGATCACCTATTCCGGTCGCGATTCGAACACCATGCCGCCGATCTGGGTAGCAAAAACCATGGATGCCGGTGTGGCTATCGGGGCTTCCATCGTCTCCAAGGCGACCGCTGCCGAGATCGGTACCAGCGGCGTCAACCGCCAGCCTTGGGCCAATACGCCCTTTGTCGCCGGCAGCCTGACCGATTACCTCGATGCCCAGCTCAATTTTTACGGCAACGATAAGATGACCAGAAAACCGGTCATGGCCGGACTCAACTACTTTCTCACTCACGAGGCTCGCGACGGCAGCGGCAAAGGCTTATTAGGGGAAAAGAAAGATGTCCATGTCTGGCTGGGCTGGCTCGAGCTGTTCACCCATGGTGATGTCCAGGCCATCGAGACCCCGATCGGGATGATTCCGAAATACGAGGACCTGAAAAAATTATTCAACGAAAAGATCAACAAGGAATACCCCGTGTCGCTCTATACCATGCAGTTCTCCCTCTACATCGACAACGTAGTCGCCCGGATCGATTTGCAGGAAGCGGCCTGGCGCAAGGAGCGAGGAACCTCCGAACGGCTTTTTGCCGTCTACGAAGAGCAGAAAGCCGGCCTGCTGGCACTGAAGGCCGCCAAGGGCAATATTGTCAACCCGCAGGATCTCTAAAGCATTGACATTCCGCTTCCGGTAATCCTCCGAGTCCCTTGCAGCACTGCAAGGGACTCTTTTTTATTTGGACTCCCGCCTTCTTTCCGGCCCTTCGGAAACAAAAGAACCGGAGAAGCTTTTAAATAAAAAGCTTCTCCGGTTTATTACCCGGCAGCAGATCTGAAGTTGGCCTCCTCTGCGGGAGGATTCATTCTTTAAGGAGCTGCTGCACCTTGTCGCGGATAGCCTCGGTCCCCATGCCTTGGTAGGGAATCTGTTCGGACAAGCCGCCGGCTCCGTCCTTCCAAGTTCCCATGGAGCCGTATTTCGGTGCATACCCCCGTTCAAGCAGCCAGTTGCCGTAGCGAATGCCCAAACCGGTCTTGCTGTTCTGGGTCTCGACGACCAACACCATCGGGCTGGTCCCAGCCGTGGCGAGCATGGCTTCATCCACCACATTGAGCACCGGCTTATTGATCAGACCGATATCTATGCCTGCATCTTTAAGCAACTCGACCACATGGAGGCAGCGATAGAGCATTTCACCGTAGGAAACGATATAGCCATCGCTCCCCTGACGTATCACCTCGTCACTGTCCGGGCTGAAGACATAGCCTTCGCCAAAGCGTTTTTCACCTTTCTCGTCGAGGATGTAAGGGGTGCCGGAGCGAGTGGAATAAACAAAACGCAGGCCCGGATCGTGGAATATTTTAGTCAGGATTGCCTTGAGTTGCAGGGCATCAGCAGGAAAATAGAGCCGGGTTTGATCATGCTCGGCCAGACCGTTATCGGCAAAAAAATTGTTGATACCGAAATGGCAGGTATTGTCCGCCATGTCGTCGACCCCGGAGTGGGAGAAATGGGCGAGGACATTCGCCTGGTTGAGGCGGGCCATGGTAATTTCCGAGATCACCATCTCCTGAAAGGCGGCAAAAGTGCCGAAGATGCCCTGCCTGCCGGGTCCGGAACCGAAACCGGCGGCCACTGAGAAGTTGTTGCGCTCCATGATGCCACCGTGGACATAGACCTCCGGGCAGTTTTTACGGATGTGGTGCAGGCCGCAGGAGCCTTCAAGATCGGAATCCACCACCAGCACCTTGGCGGCGGGATTGTCCATTCCTTTAAGGATGTCGCTGATGATTTTGCCGAATTCGTCGCGGTTTTTAGCCGATTCGGCGGTACTGCCGCGATAGACGAGCTTCTCGGCCTTGGCCGGCGTCTGCTTGAGCATAGCCACTGCCGTCACATGTCCTTTGGCGGTGAGATAGTCGATGGCCATCGGCACGGGAATGACGTCGTGCCCCTTCGGCAGCCCTTCGATACCGGTGACCCCGGGTGCCATCTTGCGTTTGATCACCACCGCCACTGGTCCCGTGGCGACTGTTGCCTGACGAACACAGGAGAAAAGGCGGTCGATGTCCTCGCCGTCACAAGTGTGGACCTCGAGGCCATGACCGGAAAGGGTCCGTACCAGATCATACCCCTGCATATAGGAACTCGGATGACCGGCAATAGTAACGTCGTTGTCGTCGAGCAGCAGTTTGATATTGAGCTTCCTGGCCACTGCATAACGGGCCGCCTCGGCATCATCACCCTCCTGCTGGGAGCCGTCGCTGCCGAACATGAATACAGTCTTCCCAGGGTGCGCTTCAGCCACGCCGTTGACGTGACTCCAGAGATGGCCTAAACGGCCGGAGCTGAAAAAGACACCGTCCGCCTCGTGCCGCTCGGGATGACCGTAGAATCCTTTACCAAATTCCCGGTAATGGAGGAGCGCCTCGGGTTGCTTGTAGCCGTTGAGCACCGCCATGATATATTGAATAGCCACCCGGTGGCCGGCTTCGTCGAAATAGACAGGGTAACAAGAATCGGCACCTTTCATGAAACCGTCGGCAATCAGCAGCTCGGGCACAATGTCGTAGGCCCCGCCGGTATGGCCGCCCAACCCCTTGGTGTTGGCCAAAGCGGTAAAAAAGACGATACTGTCACGCACGAGATTGATATTGGCCAATAAAGTGGCCCGCTGCTCTGGAGTCAATCCCCCCTGGGCCAGAGAAAACCGTAAAGGTGTGTACGTCGACAAATCAATAGGAAATTTCATAACATACCTTGATAGGAAGAAGTTCTGTGAACGGTTTTCCCCGGCAAGATCCGGAACCCGTTCGCGCTCTGAAAAAACTACTGCACAGATAACAGAAATGCCAAATTCCGCAAGGATGATCTTGTGAGCGCACCCTACCTTGTTGCAGCTTCGATCACCACGATGACGACGGATCATCGATCCCTGGAGGTTCCGCTGGGTCGTGCCAATATCTTGCAGCCTTTGTTCAACAAAGGTAAAAGTATTGGCTTTATTTCCACCAGAAAAAGAGTGGCTGTGTCCTTTTATGATATCAAAAAATCAGGAAATTTTATGAAAACTATCTGGAAGTTTGAACTCACGCCGAATCGAATGCAATCCATCCCCTTGCCCCTTGGCGCCCAAATCCTCACCGTGCAAACCAAAGGGAACGATGCGCCGTTGATGTGGGTTCTCGTTGACCCGGACATGCCGTCCCGGGAGCGGCATCTCGGCATCTACACCACCAACACGGCCGTGCCCGACGAACCGGGACGATATATCGGCACCTTTCTCATCTATGAGGGCAGCCTTGAATTCCATCTTTTTGAGATGGCAGAACAACCTCAAGGGGAGGAGGTGTGCTGAGGAGTTTGGGGTTGGAAGAGGTTCAAGTGAAAACCACGGTCCGATTCTGATACACTAGGATCTGGCGTTGCAGATGGTGCCAAATCGAACGGGAAAGGATCACTTTTTCCAAGTCCCGGCCCTTTCGAACCAGATCCTCCACCGTGTCGGCATGACTGACCCGAATGATATCCTGGGCAATGATCGGCCCGGCATCGAGTTCAGTCGTGACGTAATGGCTGGTGGCGCCGACCACCTTGACGCCGCGCTCAAAGGCGGAATGATAGGGTTTGGCTCCAGGAAAGGCGGGCAAGAAGGAATGATGAATGTTGATGATTCGGTTCTTGTACTGGCGGATGAATTCGTCCGAGAGGATCTGCATGTATCGGGCGAGAACGATGAGTTCGATCCGGTGTTCGGCCAGTAATTGCAGTTGCGCCTGCTCCTGCTCTCTCTTGTTCTGACTGTTGATTACGAACAGGTGAAAATCGATGCCGAATTGACGGGCAACCGGTTCAAGGTCGGCATGATTGCTGATGATCAGGGGGATCTCAACCTCGATTTCCCGGGATTTCCAGCGGGAAAGAATGTCATAGAGGCAATGGGGCAGTTTGGACACGAAAAGGGCCATGCGAGGCACTTCATGGGAGAAGTGCAATTGCCATTGCATGTCGTATTTTTTAGCGATCAAGGTGTCGAAATATTCGCCGATCTTATCATCCGGGATGATAAACCTCTCCAGTTCCCATTCGATCCGCATGAAAAAAACCTTGCGCAGGGCATCGACGTGCTGATCAAGAAAGGTGATATTGCCGTTATTTTTATAGATAAATTCACTGACGGTGGCAACGATCCCCTTGCTGTCGGGGCAGTGAATAAGCAAAATGGCGGAGGATGGGTCTGTTGAGGACGGTATAGCAGTCATGGGCAAGTGGCGCTGTTGGCCGGCATGAAAAAGGGTTGGTGGAAAATCCTGGTTATGCACAGATGGAGAACGGACAGTGCAAGATATAATTTTCATGTTGAATCTGCAAGCAACGGATGCACGTTTTTTTGTGCTCCTCAGATAAATCCTTTCAGATTCAGGACTCGGACAGCTTTTGCCGCTTTGAGCGCCAGCAATTGACTTTTCCCGAAAGGGGGATAGAGTGCGCAAAAAAAAGAGAATGCGAGGGGAAGCAATCTCCGAGCAAGCATCGCACCTTAGCCAAAAATTATCGTCTCTCCTGTTCCCGGTTCTGGAACCCTAACGCTGTTTTTCTCTATCCACACAAACACACAGAATCCTGGCTATTGCTTGGTTTGCGGGCTCTGTGTTTATTATGTGACCAGGTCTGGATGGGCTAATCGTCCGGAAAAGGAACCTGCCTTCCCCTTTCTTTTTTAGCTCGAAAACCCGGGAAAACCGGTCAGTTTTCCTCAATCCGTTTGCGGAACCAGGTCAACTGGTGGTCGCGTATTTTTTGCAAATCAAGATGATAGATGTCTGGCGGGAAGAGGAAGGCGACCACGCCGGTATCGAAGATCCGTTTGACCTCGTACTCATCATGAGCCACGTCGCGCTGGTAAATGTAGTTAAGGTAGGAACGATTGGTGTGAATAATAAATTCGATCCGCATGCCGCCGGTGCGGGCAAAGAATTTGAGCATCGAGGTCTTGCCCGAGCTGCCGGTGGCGGTGCCGCGATATTCGCCACCGGTCAGGGTGTCGGAAATGTCCTCCAAAGTCATGAACGATTCGGCCCGGGCTGCGCTCCGCGTCAGATGGCGCACAAACCGTTTGACATCGTTGACCGAGTTGAGCACCGCCATCAGTCCAAGTTCATCATCAACCGCAGTGGCCGGATTCTTTTCGTTTTTGCGCAGGAGTTTGAGCACCTTGGCCGCAGGCTCCTTTTTACGGATCGTCACATAAATGGGTATATCCGCCCCATTGTCGCGGAAGCGGCGCCGCTTCACCAGGGTCAATTTTTCGCCGGCCACCGGGACTATGGAACGGGCTTCTTCCTCAGAGAGCACCGTGACCGTGCTGCAGCTGAAATTATCGCTGTTATGGGAGCTGTGGAGATAGCGAATGTCGAGTTCGCCGATCCTGTAATCCGGACTCCAGACAAAGGCATTGAGGAAATCGAGAAAAAACCGAAACTTTTCGGCGGTTTTCGTTTCTCGCTCCCTCTGCTCAATGGAACCGGCCAAGCCCATCAGCGCAAGTTTGCGTTTGGCCTCAAAACGGGCTTTCTTGTGGTAGCGGTCGTCAAAAAGGGCTAGCAACAGTTCGACCGGATCCCAAGCAGTGACTATCTCGTTAGTCGTTTCGATATGAGCACTATAAGAGGCCAGAACCTTAGCCCGGAGCGAGCTGATAACATCGTCGGCGGTACGGGCATATTCCTGGAGGTGGCGGATTACCTCCTGCGGTGCGCCGCCGATGCCGAACATGTTGCCAAGCAGCAGATGGGCACGTTCCGCCGCCCTAGCGCGCAACTCCTTGTCGTGGATCAGGGCCAGGATCTCGTCATAGGTACGGATACCCAGCAAATCGAAAATCTGATTGCGCACCGAACGATACTTGGTTTTCAGCAACTGGCTGCCTTGGATTTTTTTCACCCAGTCCTTGGTCTCCCTGGAAAAGGGATGGGCCAAGGGCGGGGCATCCTCAACGGCGAAGGGGCCATCTTGCAACATGGCGGAAAAAACAGATTGTTGATCGATAAGGCTCATGGCAGGCAAGTCGTCGGGGAGCAATGAATGAGTGAGATCAGCGGTTCTATTCTCGAGATTCCCGGAGGGCACCATCGTACCAGCCGGCTCGACGTCCTCCTTGAAGAAAGTATATTTCTACCATGCAACCCATTGAGGTTGCAAGCGAAACCCTGTCACCCATCCGGATGGGAACCTCAATGCGGTAATAGTTGAACTGCTGTTTCTTGCACGAATGTTGCTCCGCTGTTTCCTTTTTGATAAGCGCTGCCGCAGCGCACATGGAAAACCACCTCCATGAGTTTTCATTTTGACGAACCGGTTGACCGCTGCTACCATGAATGTATCCGGGATGTCCCTGCCGCCTGGGTCCTGAAACCTGTTTTTCACAAGCCGGACGAAGCTCACAATGCCCGGCATGAACGATTGCCCCTTTCTGCAACCAGGAGAAGACTGTGAATTTTGGAAATTTCATCAATTCAATCAGTACGTTCATTGAAAATACCCACCTGCCGGCTCAGATTAAAATGGTTGATTTTCCAGGACTCTTTACCAACCCTTGGTTCCTGGTGCCATTCATTGTACTGACTGGCTACCTGCTGTACAAAAAATCCTTTCGTGACATTGTCATTTTAGGTGCCATTATGGGCGCCTGGTATGCATCGGGGACTCCCTACATGCAGACCCTTGTGGTCAATGGAGAGTTGCAAATCAGCAAAATCTTACCGGTTCTTTTTGGTGGTGCCGCTCTTTTGGGTCTGGTGATTTATCTCCTCCTGGGCCGTTCCGATTGAATTGCGCAGAATCAGTAGCAGAGCAACATTGCGGTTGGCCTCAAGCATTGCCTTTGGTCGCCCGAACCCCCTTGGAGGCCCATGGATTACCGTAACGCTATTTTCATCGTCACCGAGGAGCGGAGCTGCCCGATCTACAACGTCGGCGAGGAATTCAAGGTGGAACAGATGGCCCTGGCCGTTCCTGAGGGTAAACCCGCCTGCCTGATGATGGTACGCGAACTGATGAAGGCTGTGGCCGACAAGAAAAGCATGGAACGTTTTTCTCCTTATGGACTGAAAAAAGTTAAATTCGAGTGCGGCGGTTGCACCGGCCTGATTCGCTTCGAGTTCAAGAAAGAAAAAGATTTCGCCACCCTCCAGATGAAACTACTGGCCGCGGCCGAACAAAAGGCACGGATGCGCCATCTCGATAAATTCTATGACTTGTTGCGTGGAATCGAGATCTTCGAGCCATTGAACGAGGACAGCCTCCGTGACCTCTCCGCGCAATTACAGCTGAAAGAATTTGATGCGAATAAAATTATCTTGAAAAAAGGCGAACCGGGAACGAGTCTGTATATCATGCTTGAAGGACGCGTCGCGGTGATTGGTGACGACGGACAGACCCTTTCCGAGATGAGTGCAGGGGAAATCTTTGGCGAAATGAGCCTGTTGTCTGGCGAGTCGATCACCACATCAATCCACTCGAGAGAGAAGACCCGCTTGGCCACGCTCTCCAGCAAAGACTTCAAACATGTCCTCAACCGATATCCTGTGCTCCAAGTCTTTTTCTACAGGATGCTGGTGGAGCGCGCGCAGTCAAACACCATGCGGGCAGGCACCATCAGTTCGGGCATGACCGGTAAACTCTCGGAAATCAATCCTGTCGAACTTTTCCAGTTGATTAACTCCAGCCAAAAAACAGGAAAGGTGCAATTGACCCTTGATGACGGCAACGCCATCGTCACCTTCCATGAGGGGGAACTGGTCAGAACCCAGTATCGAAATCTCTCGGAAAAAGAGGCCTTCTTTACCCTGTTGGCAAAAGGAGAGGGTAATTTCACCTACACCAGCGGTCTCACCGCCGAGGAGAAGGAACTGCCGGTGATCGGCGGGTTTATGGGCCTGATCATGGAAGGAATGCGGCGGGTTGACGAACAGGGGGCCTGAGACAATGAAAACAAAAAAACTAAACAGTATATTGAATTTATTCATCTTTTTATGGATTTCCATACTTGACCTTCATATATAAGATACAGGGCCTGACACTCAACGTACGATCTATTGTTTTAGCGCTTATCTACAAATATCCATGATTTTGTTCAGGACGACCATTGCTGCGGCCAACATGTTGAGCGCGATGTACAAGTACAACAAATCTGTTTCCTCTTATCGAGGCGGCAACTTGCGAAAACGGTTAAAATAGGAATGCGCGAGTTCCACCACCCATGTGCGAACCTTGAAATTTGCGATAAACAGGTGCAGTCCCCAATAGAGAATTTTCAGAGTGTCCCGTTGCCGGTTGCAGAAGGCAAACAGATGCCCGGACAAGGGATCCAAATCCATCTGCGGTGCTATCAGGATGACCAAGGTGCCGATCGATTTGCGCGTGCCGTTGACACTGGTGGCCCAAAACGCCCTGATTGTGCTCCCAAGCGAAATCTCGGACCTGTTCCACGACGGCAATTTCGAACCAGGGGCGCTTGGTCGAAACCCGGACCGAGTTCGGTCATGTATCCGGAGCCGATGTGGAGACGAAGCGTTATGCTTGAAAGGACAGGAAGGGTAATCATGAAGAGCGGAATCGACTTGCAGGATGGAAGAAGAGGGGCTTTCATTGGTATTGCCTTGCTGCTGATCCTCTGGCATCCAGCAATCACAGCAGCGTCAGGATTCCGTATTGCCAATCAGTCACTGGAAGCTGTCGGGTTATCGGGAGCACACATAGCTTTTACCCAAGGGCCGGATTCCAACTACTATAACCCTGCCAATGTCAGCTATTTGCCAGACCTTTGGCTGATGGAAACTTCATTGACTCTCCTGCAGTTGCCCAGTATCGAATATACGGACAATCGAGGGAGCATGTTAAACGGCACATCCGATAACGAGATTTTTTTCATGCCGTTACTCCATCTAACCTCACCCCGATACGGTAACCTGCGGTACGGTTTTTCTCTGACCTATCCGTATGGCTTGGCCAAGCAATGGCCGCAGCCTTACCCTCGGGCCTTCGCTGAAAAATTTTCTTTGTTGACCGTTGAAGCTAATCCTTCTCTCGCATATGAAGCCACCGATTGGCTCAGCCTCGGGGCAGGTGTCCGGGCCGTGTACGGCAAAGGGGAGGTGGAAAACGAAGTAGACATTCCACTCTCACCGCTCTTTCTGAGTCGATCCTCGGACGGAACGGACACACAGTTCGGTTATAATCTGGCGCTCTCTCTCAGGCCGGTCAAGCACTGGTCCGTAGCTGCCACCTATCGCTCCGAGGTTAATCTGGACCTAAATGGCGATACGGAGCTTCAGGCATTGGCCGGAACAATGCCCGTGGCCGGATATTCCGGTAACGGCGCTGTCGGAATCACGTTGCCGGCAGTTCTCAGCCTGGCCACATCCTACACTTTTAATCGGCTGACCGTGGAATTGGCTTGGGATCGGACCTATTGGTCTTCGTTTAAAGAATTGGATTTTGCCTACAGCCAAAGCTTCCAGGCACCACCCTTTGCTGTTTTTGACATCGCCATCAGTAAAAACTGGGAAGATGCTGATGCTTATCGCATAGGTTTGACTTATAATTGGAACGAGTATTGGACCACGACCCTCGGCATGGCCTACGAGCAGACTCCGGTTCCCACCAATACCTTGGGGTTTGAGTTGCCCGATGCCGATGCAATGGTCTATTGTGCTGGTGTCCGTTACCGGTATTCGCCGGCAACGGAACTGGGCCTTTCCTACATGTACTATCACACTCAAACCCGTTCGGTGAACGCCGTGACCTCTGCAAACCCTGCAGGCATTGACGGCAGCTTTACCGAAGGGGGTGCTCATGCGGTGACTCTTGGTATGATTACCACTTTCTGATCCAGTGCCGGTCATGATAACGTGACAAATTTATTCCGGAAAGAGTCAGGGCAAAAGTGGTCAGCGTCGGAATTTCCAAGGGATGAACATGGGTACCTCCCGGCAGTAAGCCCGGTACGGTTCTCCCAGGGCCTCCTGAAGCTTGTGCTCTTCGAGCAGAGCGCCGACGATCAGGTAGGCGGAGAGGATAGACCTGGCCACAAGGGTGACATCGGTGAGGGCCGGCAGAGACCAGAGCAGGGCGATGCCGCCACTGTACCAGGGGTGGCGAACATACCTGAGGATGCCGGCCTTCCTGAATGCCGGGGATACACTTGTCCGGCCGACCCGGTAATCACGCCACTGGCGGAGGCCGAGAAAGGCCTGGAGATCATAAACGCGCAGGCCGCCGATGAACAGCACCAGGGCATAGAGGAAGAGCACCCACTGAACACCGCGTAGCCAGTCAGGCGGCGAGCCGAACGGTTGCTGCGGCAGGGTTGCGGTGTACCAGAGGAGCGGCAGGAGAGTGCTCAGGGCAAAGCAGACATAACCCAAACGGTACAGCGCCAGCCAAACCCCACTCCGGCGTTCAAACCATTGCCTAACTCCAGTGGTGATCAGCAGGCTGTGTAGGGCGCACCAGGTCAGCCATAGGACAATCAACAACAGCATCGCCGTCTCCCGCCACCAGCAGCAATCACCACCTTTCTGTTTTCCTGAGATTTCTCACCGCCCCACCTACTCATTGCGAAATTCCCGGAGAGTATTGGCATGGTGCATTTCATCTTCCATGGCCACGGTATGGCAGACAGCGCAGTTACGGTTTGACCCGAGAGGCAACCGGTTTTTCTGATACTGCAGAGGCTGGAGAACATCAAGTTGCGCCCCGTAAGGGTTCTCCGCCGGATAGATTGCATGCGGGCTGGAGTGGCAGGCAGCGCAGAACAGGCGGCCGCTCTCGTCGGTGCGGTTGCGGTAAAGGCCCTGCTCGTCCTTGGTCCAGGTGCTGGCGACCGTGTCTGTTTCAGGCGACTGGTAATCGACATGACAGTGGAGACAGTCGGGTTGATTTATCCAGGGTAGGCGCGGGACTATTTTCCCTACATTTTCAACCGCTTTGGGCATAAGGTGGGCCATAAGTTGTGTGGCTTGTTTTTTCCCTTCTTGTTGCTCGTGCCGTAACAGACCCAGGGCCAGATTTTCGATGACACCGTGGCAATTGGTGCAGTTCAGGCCGCCAGCCGTATGAATGTCACGAAGGCAGCGGGTTCCGCCCGTTGGCGAGGAAGGGTGACAAAGCGCACAGGCCTCGCCCCCCCTGTCCCGGAGATAGTGGGCGTGAAACCCGTGCATGGAGGCGGAGAGATTCAGGCGATCCTTGTCACCCTTGGCCCGTAACAGAGAGTCGGCATGGCAGGATTGACAACGAACCTCTTTGCCGCCCCGGGTCGTGGACACGAGGGCTGTGGCGCTGAGGCGGTCATGGGTTTCCAGGATGTTGACGGCGGTTTCCTTGTTGAAACCTGGCCGGTCATCCGGCCGTCTGGCGCCGGCGTGGCAGTTGCTGCAGCCCATTTCCATGGAGACTGGTGCCATCACCTTGGTTGTGGCCAGGAGGATGTCGTTTTCGTCCCTGGCTTCGAGGGTGATCACCGGATAGGGATCGAACCCCGGTTTTGAGAGGACGGGAAGGCTGATCTTTTCGGATGTGAACACATCCATCTCCGGCAGCATGACACCGGAGGGTGCTGGTTTTCCGTCGGTGCCAGCAAAATCATCTTCGACACGATAACTGAGATTGACGCCCTGGTTGACGATTGCAGGAATTTCGCCCCGCTGGATCAACTGGGCCTGCAGGGTGTTCCCCGGGGGCAAGAGAGAGAGCAGGCCCTCGACTTCGGCGGAAGCGTGCATGCCCGAGGGGCTCCAGGCAAGGAGGACGAATTGATCGGTTGCCGGATCAAAAGCTGGAATCTCAACCTTTTTTGGGGGCAGCATCAACGGTGCGGGATTACTGCGGCCGTTGAGGTCGGCGGCAATATAAAAGGCCAGGGCATCTCGTTCCGCAGCTGTTCCGGTGAAGGGCGGCATGGCGGGGTGGAAGATGTCCATGCCGCTGATCATGGCATCTAAACCGATCGGGGTGTAGGGCGCAGCCAGTTTTTTGATATCCCGCATGGGTCCGCCGATGGCGTGGCAGGAGAGACAAAGCAGGTTGTACAGTTCCCGGCCGGCAGCGAGGCGATTGGTGTCGGTGATCTCCCGGTGACGAACCCACTTGGCTGTTGGCAGTACGCCTTCAACTTGAAGGCGGGCGCCATCCTTTTTAAAAACGGAGGTCGAATAGAGAAGATCGCGGATGATATAAGGTCGCCGTCCGCCTTCACGGATGAATTCAAAACAGCCCATGTAGATCTGGCCGATAAGCAGGAGCAGGATAGCCAGCGATCTGCTCAGGCCAGCCGGCAGGCGGATGGCCAGCAGCAGGCCGCCGAGCAGCAGGAACGGTGAGCAGAGGAAAAAGCCGTTGATGAAGAGGCGCATCGCGGGCATGCGGACAAAGATCATTTCCTCCAGTTCGGTCGGCAGTGCGGCCCGGTACCAATAGGCGGAGGCGACGAAAAAAACAAAGGGTATCAGCAGCCAGCGGGCGCAGAAACGGACCGTAGTGATCCGCAGGCTGGTATCTTTGAGCCAGGTCGCGGTTACCAGGCCGAACAGCCCGGCAATGATCAGGGCAAAAAAGGTGCGAAAAAAGAGCGAAGGCCAGAAGCTGGGATTGAAAAATCCGGACCAGAAGTTGGAATCCTGGAGCCAGTCGCCGGGGGTGAGCATGAAGCCGATGATGCCGTTGACAAGAAAGAGCGACATCCAGGCGGCGCCGAAATAGATCCAGCCGATCACCTTGATGCCGGCGGTATTCCATCTGTCCGAAGGTGTAATAATAGAGGAAGAGAGCCACGATTTCTATGAGAAAGAAAACCCATTCCGAGGCCCAAGCGAAGACAAAGGTATGGATGAGGATGGAAGTGGCCGCAGGGTTGAGCAGGGAGATGATGAACCAGATGCCCACACCGCTCATGGAGCCGGCTACCATGGTGAGAAGGAGGAAGAAACGGGCGTGTTTGCGGACATATTCCAAGAGATCAGGATTGTTCTCCTGATGGGCTTTGCGCTCGGCCAGCACCAGGAACAATCCGCCGCCGACCGCAAAATGGGAGATGTAGACGTGGAAGACGGCGATCAGGACAATCAAAAGGCCGCCGCCGAAATAGTCGAGCTGCCAGACCGGGTAGTTCATGATTGCACCTCCCCTTCGGCACAGGAGCGAAGGGCGAATCGAACCATCCAGATGATCAGCATCAGCCCGGCTGTGAGGAAGAAGAGGAAAAAGAACAGGGGTGACACGGAGGGGGTGATCACCAGTTGCGAGACGGAAAACCAAGGGGCAAGCAAGGCGGTGCGCAGCAGGCTGCGTACCAGAATCATCAAGGCGATCGTGCCCAGGGTGCAGTAAATTGCGGGTAGAACGCGAGCGGTCAGGCCAAACATGACGGCCGGCACGGCGAGCAGGATGCCACCGATAAGGGCGAGGAGCAGGAGCAGGCCGGTGGTGTTTGACGGGTTGAGCAGCCCTTTGGGTAAGGTGGCGAGAAACCAGAGGCCGATGGCAAAATTAACGAGAGTGGCGTAACTGAACCAGCGGCAACCATATTCAATCCAGGGGGCAGCGGCCTGATCGCCTCGTTTGCGTTTCCCGTGAAAGGAGAGGGCGATGGCCAACCCGCCGACAGCCACTGAAGAAACCATGAAATGGAGGTAGCGAGGCAGGAACATGGGGTCGTCGAGGTTAAGCAGAAGACCGTGGGGTTGGTCGAAATAGCGACTCCAGCTTGCCGGTGTCTGCATCAGGGAGATGTTGTTGGAGAAGAAAAAAGCGATGATCATCAGCAGGATCGTGATCAGGCCGGCGACCAAGACCCGCCCGCCACCCAATCGCGCATAGCGGTATTTATAGACATAGGCCAGCGAATAGGCTCCGCCCAGCAGGGCGACAATCGACAACCAGAAGGTCGCCATGAGGATGGAACTGGTATAGATGAGGTGACCGTACAGGACTTGAATAAAGAGCAGCGGGGCCACCCCGAAATTGACCGTAAAGGCGATAGTGAAGGGGAGGCTGGCGGAGACGGTTTCGGTGCAGGGTACGGAGACGCCTCTGCGAAAATGGTTGACCAGCGCAATGAAAGTGGTGCCGAACATCACATTCATCAGCAGGATATGGAAGAAAAAGGTGAGGAGCAGAAAGAGTTGGAACCAGCCCCACGGAACGGGAAGGGCATCCGGGACGGGAATAAGCGCGGCGGGATCCATTAAGGCCTCCTTTGTTGCTGATTAATCTCCAATTATTGGGTCGGACAAGGAAATACGACACTCACCTGACGGGATCGAAGGTAGAGCTATGGCCTGTGCAGAGACGAAAAAAGCTTCACGGTTTTTCTTCTATATCTGCGGGAATGAGGATGCATTTTTCCGGGCAAAAGGCGGCAGCTTGACGGATCGCCTCGGTCAGCTTCTGGTCGGAATCGATCAGGTCAGCCTTGCCGGTGAGCGGGTTAAGGAGAAAAACGTCGGGACACATCTCGCAACAGGTCGCGCAGCCGCTGCAGCGGTAGCTGTCAATAATTATGGCGCTCATAGGCGGATGCGATGGAGATGCTCAGCAGCCGCAGCCGGAAAAGGCTTCCTTGGTGAAATTTTTGTCCGGCTCGATCGGGTATTCGCCGGTAAAGCAGGCCAGACAAAAATTATCGCGATTCAGGCCGGTCGCCTCGACCAGCCCCTCGACGCTGAGATAGGTGAGGGAATCCAACCCCAGATAGTCGCGGATGCCTTCGACGGTGTTACCGCAGGCGATCAACTGGGAGCTGGAAGGGAAATCGATGCCATAGTAACAGGCATGGCGGGTGGGAGGGCAGCTGACCACCATATGGACCTCAGCGGCTCCGGCTCGGCGCAACGACTGCACACGGCTACGACCGGTGGTACCGCGGATGATAGAATCTTCAACGATAATCACTCGTTTGCCTTTCAAGAGCGAGCGCACCGGGTTGAGTTTGACCCGGACGGAGAAGTCGCGCATCGATTGGGTCGGCTGGATGAAGGTGCGGCCGACATAGTGGTTGCGGATCATGCACATCTCCAAAGGGATGCCTGAAGCGTTGGAATAGCCGATGGCCGCGTAGTTGCCCGAATCTGGAAAGGGCATAACAAAATCGGCCTCGATATTCGCCTCCCTGGCCAGGATTTCACCCATCCGCTTGCGGGCGGCGTAGACATTGAAACCGAAGATGTCGCTGTCAGGTCGGGCAAAATAGACATGCTCGAAAATGCAGAAGCTTTTTTGCACCGGGGCCCAGGGAAAGAGTGAAGTCAACCCCTCTTCATTGATGATCAGCACCTCACCTGGCTCAATGTCACGCAGATACTCGGCTTCGATCAGGTCCAGAGCGCAAGTCTCGGAGGCGACCACATGGGCGCCGTTGTCAAGCACACCGAGGCAGAGCGGTCGGAAACCGTTGGGGTCGCGGACGGCGATCATGGTGTCCGGGGTCATGAGCAGGAGCGAATAAGCACCTTGGATACAGGAGAACGTGGTTTTGATCGCCTCTTGCAGTCCCCGATCCATATGGCGGGCCATCAGGTGGATGACGATCTCGCTGTCCATGGTGGTCTGGAAGATCGAGCCTTGCTCTTCAAGGTGCCGCCGCAGGGCGATGGAGTTGACCAGGTTGCCGTTGTGGGCGACGCTGATAGGCAGGCCTTTGTGGGTGGCCATGAAGGGTTGGGTATTGATGATGTTTGACTCGCCGGTGGTGGAATAGCGGACATGACCGGTGGCCAGGTGGCCGGTAAGGCGCTGCAGGACACGTTCGCTGAAGACATCGGCAACCAGGCCCATGTCCTTGTGAATCAAAACTTTTTTGCCGTCTCCCGCCACAATGCCGGCGCTTTCCTGGCCGCGATGCTGGAGGGCATACAGTCCGAAATAGACAAGCTTAGCGGCGTCTTGGTGGCCGAAAACCCCACAGATGCCGCATTCATGCCTGGGTTTTACCGGGAGTTCACAATCGGGTTGGTAGGTGTTCATGTCCACTGCCTGCACTATGGTCAGGATGCACCAAAAATCGAAAGGCACAAAGGACGATTCCTTGTGCCTGTACTTTTGTCGATCCAGCCGTCTCAAGAAGTATACTTACAACCAGATTACACGTTTTTTTTCAACAAAATATCGGGTATCGTTTCAGAATATTACAACAAGCGGACCCGACCAACCTTTTCCTGGCAGAAGAACGTGAGTTTCAAACCCATCAAACTGACCGCGACCGTCAAGGCCGCAGGCTGAGCCGCAAAATTGGGCCCAGGGGACCTGGGCCGGATACTGTGCGGACTTGACCTGCCGCGTGATCCCAATCTGCTCGTGGGGACGGAGACCTGCGATGATGCGGGAGTGTATCGTCTCAACGAGAGCACGGCCCTGATCCAGACCCTGGATTTTTTCACGCCCATTGTCGATGATCCTTATGATTTCGGCAGGATTGCTGCTGCCAATTCCTTGTCGGATGTCTACGCCATGGGCGGCAGACCGCTCTTATGTATGAATATACTCGCCTGCCCGGCCAAGACGATGGATCCGTCGGTGTTCCGGCAGGTGGTGGAAGGGGGGCTGGCAAAAATCCGTGAGGCTGGTGCGCTCCTGGTCGGCGGCCATTCCATCGAGGACCCGGAACTGAAATACGGTCTCTCAGTGACCGGGCTTGTGCATCCGGAGCGGGTTTTGCTTAATAGCGGCGCCAGGGCGGGTGATGTGCTGTTGCTCACCAAACCCCTGGGGACAGGCATACTGTCAACCGCGATCAAGGGCAGCCTTGCCGGGACGGAAACAGAGCGGCAGGTGGTCGAACTGATGGCGACCCTTAACCGGTTGCCGATGGAGATTCTCAACGAGAACGAGGCGATGCGGGCCGGGGTGCACGGCTGCACTGACATCACCGGCTTCGGTCTCTTCGGTCATCTGCATGAGATGGCCGAGGCTTCCGGGGTGTCCATCCATCTCAACAAGGGGGAACTGCCGGTTTTGCCCGGGGCACGCGAATTTGCCGACATGGGCATTCTTCCCGAGGGGACCTACCGTAACCGCAGCTTTTACAGCCAGTGGGTCCGCTCCGGGCTACCTGAAATGGATTCTCTGGAGATGATCGGCTACGATCCACAGACCTCGGGCGGCTTGCTGCTGGCTCTAAACCGGGATACCGCTGAAGAGCTGTGTGCAATCCTTCGACAGAGGGGATATGCGCTGGAATGCCGGATCATCGGCGAGGTGCGGTCGATCGAACCGGGGATGATCTTCATTGGTTGAGGACAATCAAGCCGTCAGCAGGATTCCTCGGTCAGCAGGGCTATCAAGCAACCGGGTCAGGTCGACCATGTCCTGCAGTTCCACCTGCTCGCGGGTGGAATGGACATTGGTCATGCCCGTGGCGATTATAGCCGTGGCCAAGCCGTGGCCGTTGAAGATGTTGGCATCGCTGCCACCACCAGCCCGCTCGTATGTCAACTCCATGCCAATTGATCGAGCCGCCGCTTCCACCCGCCGGATTACCCGTTCTTCTTTTTCAAGCCGCATTAGCGGAAAATCCTGACGGATCTCCACGCTCACCGAAGGCGTCCCCTTGGCAGAACCGGTCGGATCGGTCCAAGCGGCCACGGTGGATTCGAAAATGTCCCTGATCTCCCCGGTTACCCGTTCCAGTTTTATCTCCGAGTGGCTGCGCACCTCGCCTTCGATCACCACCTTTTCCGGAACGATGTTGGAGGCGGCGCCGCCGCTGATAGTGCCGAAGTTGGCGGTGGTCTCTTCGTCGATACGACCGTTTGGCACCTCGGCCAAGGCGTGAGCGGCAAGGATGAGGGCGCTCACGCCCCATTCCGGATGCAAGCCGGCGTGGGCGGCAACCCCGTCCACGGTGATGGTCAAGCGGTTGGCGGCAGGAGCGTGGGTGATCACTCTGGCAAAGCCGCTGGAATCGAGGGCGTAGCCCTCGCTTGCCTGGATCAGTGCCGGGTCAAGGGCCTTAGCCCCGACGAGGCCGATTTCCTCGCAGGTGGTGATGATGAACTCCACCGGGCGGTGGGCCCGATTTGTTTCCTGCAGAAGCCGCATCGTCTCGATGCAAGCGGCGATCCCCGATTTGTCGTCGCTGCCCAGGATGGTGTCGCCGGCGCTGGTGAAGAGATCGCCGATCCGCTTGACTCGCACCCCGTCGGCTGGCTGCACTGTGTCCATGTGGCAACTGAAAAAAATCGGCGCGAGATCAGCATTGCCGGCAAAACGGATGATTAGGTTGCCGCATTCCGAACCGGTGCGACTGCTCGAATCGTCTTCCATGATTGCCAAGGCTCCGAGATCGCGGAAAATCTGCTGCAAACGGAGCGAGATGCGGCCTTCCTGGCGCGAAGGGCTGTCGATTTCACAGAGTTCGGTGAAATTGGCCGCCAGGCGTTCTCTATTCACTTCCATAGTCTGACCTCAAGAGGACGACGGCATGGGCGGCAATGCCCTCACCCCGTCCGGTGTATCCCATTTTTTCCGTGGTTGTTGCTTTGATGTTGATGACCTGCGGCGCTACCTGGCAGCAGCGGGCGAGGTTGGTCTGCATTGCGGCAAGATGCTCTGCCAGCTTGGGGCGCTGGCAGACAATGGTGAGATCAGCGTTACCCAGTCGATAGTGGCGCGCCGCCATCAGTTGGTGCACATGGGCCAGAAGCAGCAGGCTGTTGATACCCTTGTACTGCTGGTCAGAGTCGGGGAAATGGCGGCCAATGTCACCCTCGCCGAGCGCACCGAGCAGGGCGTCGATCAGCGCATGAGCCACAACATCGGCGTCGGAGTGACCGTCTAATCCCAATTCATAGTCAATGGTCACTCCGCCGAGAATCAGCGCGCGGCCTGCAACCAACCGGTGGGCATCAAAGCCGTGGCCTATTTTCATGGTTTGTTCCTTTGTCAGCAAGGCGACTGCCACCGGCAAATCCGCAGGACGGGTGACCTTGAGGTTGCGTTCGCTGCCTTCGACTACCCGAACCTGGATTCCGGCGGCCTCAAGCAGCGAGGCCTCGTCGGTACCGATGAAGTGTGTGCGATCCGCTCTGGCAAATGCCTGTTCGAGGAGTGATCTTTGCGCGGCCTGCGGCGTCTGAGCCTGCCAGAGACCGGTACGGTCGAGCGTTCGTTCGATTATACCGGCATGGAGTACGTTTTTCAGGGTATCCTTGACCGGCACGGCCGCGATCACCGCCCCAAATTGCGCGGCCCCGTGCAGGCAGCGCAGGATGGTCGCCCGCTCGACCAGCGGTCGGGCGGCATCATGGACCAGGACCAGACCGATCTCGGGGGGCAGCTGTTTAGGCCGGCGCGCACCGAATCCTGACGGGTTACGCCACCAACGGTGACGCCGATTCTGTCCGTTTGACGTGCGGTTAAATGGGTGTGGAGCAGGTCGACAGTCTGTTGCAGGTAATCGGCGGGAGCGGCTACCACGAGGCAGCGGATCTCTTCCAGATCGAGGAAAGCCCGGCAGGTGCGAACCAGGATGGGCAAACCGGCCAAATCGAGGAACTGTTTGGGCAGGACATGGCCGAAGCGGGAGCCGACGCCCCCTGCCGGAATGACGACCCCGGCCGGGGGAAGCTGAAGAGTGTTACTGGGCACGTGTGTGTGAGAAAAAAGGGGTGAATTATAAGCCGAATTCTGTTTCCGTCCGGAGGACGGACCATGATCATTTAACTAGGATACCGGTCGCCCGGCATCTCGTGCAACCTACCCGGAGGCTTCAGGCGGGCCGCCCTCAAACGCCTCCCTATTTGGTCTTGCACCCGGTGGGGTTTACCCTGCCCCCCATGTCACCATGGGGGCGGTGAGCTCTTACCTCGCCATTTCAACCTTACCTGTGAACACTTGCGCGTCCCATCGGCGGTGTATTTTCTGTGGCACTTTCCCTCGGTTGCCCGAGGTTCGCGTTAGGAACCACCGCGCCCTGTGGTGTTCGGACTTTCCTCTCCGGTTTACGCCGGAGCGATCATGCATTCACCCCTTACCTTGTGACGACCTGTTAAAGGAACACGCCAACCCCTTAACGGTCTTTCTGATCAATACCCTGGTTGGCCAACTGGTCGGCGCGAGCGTTCTGTGCCCGTGGCACATGGGCGACCGACCATTTGCCAAATCGGGCCAGTCGCTCCCGCACCTGCTGGATACAGTGGCAGAAGTGCCTCGTTTTTCACCTTGTAACGTCCCTGAATCTGACGGACAATCAGTTCCGAATCAAGAGCGACGGCAAGCTCGGAGCATCCCTGCTGCAGGGCTTCTTCCAAGCCGATGAGCAACGCCTTGTATTCGGCAACATTATTGGTGCAGATGCCGAGATAGACCGATCGGGTCGCTCGTTCAGCCCCGTCTTCGTTCAGGAGCACTGCGCCAGCCCCCGCCTGTCCAGGATTACCGCGGGAAGCTCCGTCGGTGAACAGGCGGCAGCGGCCGTTGATCGATAACTTTGCCGGAGCCTTCACCGGCTCAGTGAAGGGAGGAGAGGGTGCGGAAAGGTCAGCCGCCCTGTTTCCCTCAAGCCGGCTGTTGGTGAGAATCCGCCGGATGCCGTCAGGATGCTGGCGGGGAAAGATACGTTCTAGAACTGCATCGTCGAGCTGTTCTGCTAGCCGCCGCAGGATCTGATCCGGCGTCAGCAGCTCATTTGCCACCAACGATTTCCTCGGGTTCTTTGTAATAGAGAATGCGCTGGCAGGTCGGGCAAAGGTTGAATTTCTCAGCTTTGCGCACTTCGATAACCTGCTGCGGCGGCAGGGTCATATAACAGCCCTGGCAGACGTTTTCGTTGACCGCCACCACCGCCAGGCCGTCGCGCCGGGTCAGGAGCATCGTATACCGCTTGAGATAGGGACCCTGCAGTGCTGCCGCATCGGTTTCCCGCTGGCTGGCCACGGATTTCTTCGCCACCTCGAGGCGCTTAATTTCTTTGGCGACGTTTTCGATCTCTTCTGTCAGCAGTTGTTGTTCACCCGCGCACAGATTGTCTAAGGTGGCGACCTCTTCTTCCAGCTGTTCGATCTGCTCAATGAACTGGAGAATCCGATCTTCCGTTTCCTTCACCAATCTCTTGTTTTCCTCTATCTCCTTGAGCAGCGCCTGATGTTCCCGACTGGTCTGGACTTGCATCATTTTGTTCTGCCGATCTTTGACCCGCGCGCCAGCATCGTCGTGCTCGGCCTTGGTTTCCAGCTGCTTTTGATTGAGCAGCTCGATCTTGTTGCGGAAACTGGCAATAGTTTCCTGTTTTTCGGCTATGGCCTGTTCACGCCGGCAACGACGCTTGATGTTTGGCAATGGCGTGGTCGAACCCGGCAATTTCACTGTCGATTGCCTGCAGCTTGATGAGTTTGAGTATTTCCTCTTTCAATGATGAGCTCCTCGATCGGTGTGTCTAATGTTAAAAAAGGTGAGAAAGGGCGTGAGAGAACGAATGGTCTGTGGATGGCGCGGTGCGAATGGTCTTGATGACGTTGTTCATGCGAGCCGGAGGGGTGGTTGCTGGGTCGGCGGTGTCGATCACCACGTTCCCACTCGCGATCAATGGTCTGTTGCCGCAGTGCGTCTCGAAAAAGAACCATGGCGGGGTTCTCGGTGGCAAAGTGACCGGCGTCGAGAAGCCACAGGCCAGCGTCCGCAGCCCAGCAGGCCACGGAGTGTTTGACCTCGGCGGTGAGAAAGACGTCCGCTCCCAGGTTATAGGCAATCTCGGCAAGATCGGAGCAGGAGCCGCCGCAGACAGCGACGGTTGCCACCCGTTCGGGTCTCTGGCCCGGCCTCCAGTATCCACGGCGGGGCGCAGACCCGCCGAACTCTGGCAAGAAAAGCATCGGCGGTTATCGGTGCGGGATAGGTGCCAAGACGCCCAAGTCCGCAGTCAAGATCGCAGCCCTTGCGTGAAGGAATCAGTGGTTTGGAGTCCACCAAGCCCAAGGTCTGAGCGAGATGATCGCTGACGCCGCCCTGGATCGAATCGAGATTGGTGTGGCAGGCGATAACGCTGATATGGCTACAGGTGGCGGCGGTGATGAATCGGCCAACAGGGGTGTCGGTGCGGATTGCTTTCAGGGGCCGGAAAATAATGGGATGATGGGTAATAACCAGATCGTAGCGCCCGGATTGGGCTTGATCGATCAGGCCACAGGTGGGGTCAAGCGCCAGAAGGATGCGGCGCACCGGCTGTTGCGGATCACCGACCAGGAGGCCGACATTGTCCCAGTCCTCGGCCAGGCTTTCCGGGGTAATATGCTGTAGAATTGTGAGAAAATCGCGAACGGTAGGCACTCTGTTACTCTATAAAGAAAAAGAGGCACATCTTTTGGGAGATGTACCTCTTCTCAGACATGTCTTTCAATGCCCCGCTGTTGTTTCAGCAATAGCTGCCGGTAGCTGCTCAATGGTTTCAATGTCAGGCGATTGTAATGGAGGGGGGCGAGGATATTCGATCCGCCCTTCCGAAAAAATGGTGGGCCCACCTGGACTCGAACCAGGGACCGACCGGTTATGAGCCGGTGGCTCTAGCCAACTGAGCTATAGGCCCGAAGCTACAATAAACTTAAAATAATAACAAAAAATCGAAAAAGGTCAATGGTTTTTCGTGTTATTCCCGAAAAATAGGGCGTTGTCCGAGAAAAACAGGTGAAATCGCAAACGATTCTGGCATATTGACCAAGGTGTGCATATGTTTGGATCGTTTTCACCTCCACGCCGGTTTTCAGCACGACAGCGAGAGATCATCAAGCAAG
Source organism: uncultured delta proteobacterium (assembly GCA_963733595.1). Lineage (GTDB taxonomy): Bacteria > Desulfobacterota > Desulfobulbia > Desulfobulbales > Desulfobulbaceae > Desulfobulbus. The sequence continues at coordinate 64,678 of CAVTDN010000025.1, forward strand.
ATGACGGACTGGTAATCCTATGATGTACAATAATCTTATTTATTTCCTGGTGGCCATCTTTGTTTTCTCCACCAATACGCCGGCTGCCAAGCCGGTTCTGCCGCCCTTCTGGGCGCTGGCCGCTATCGGGGGGGTTACCTGGGGATTTGCCCGTGTTGCCTCGCTGATGTTCGCCCGGTCCGCTTCCGGTTCGACAAGTTATTTTTCGGTGGAAAAAAAGCTGTCGATCTTGGCAGTGCTGGTGTTTGTTGGATTTGTCTATCTCCTTGATCTGAAGTACTACCTGCACCCCCTGTCCCTTGACGGCCGTTTGCCGGTTCTGGCCGACATTGCTGGTCTCGGCTGTTTCTTTCTCCTCCTGATACTCATGTGGAGGGCGGCTCGGCTCCGCTACCAGGACATTTTTCAGCGGCAGTATACCGCTTTTGCCTTTGTCCGTTCCAATTTCAAGGCCAATTTGCCCATCATTCTGCCCTGGTTGGTTCTTTCCCTGGTTTTTGATGGCCTGCGGGCCCTGCCCTTTCCAGGGTTGGCCAAGCTTTTGCGCTCACCCTGGGGCGACCTTGCCCTTTTTGCCTTTTTTCTCTTTTTCCTGATTTTGGCCTTTCCGCCGCTGGTCCGTTTTCTTTGGGACTGTTCACCCTTGTCACCCGGGCCGGTGCGGAATCGGCTCTTGGCCTTTTGCCGGGCCCAAGGCTTTCAGTCGGAAATCTATTACTGGCCGCTTTTCGAGGGACAGGTTCTGACTGCCGGTATTATGGGGATTGTGCCGAAACTGCGCTATCTGATGATAACCCCGCGCTCCTCGAGACCCTGAGCGAGGATGAACTGGACAGCGTTCTGGCCCATGAAATCGGCCATGTTAAACATCTCCACCTGGTACTCTATATTGTTTTGTTCCTGGGCTTCAGCGTGCTCGCCGGGGCGGTAGCAAAGCCCCTGCCCCATCTGATTCTGTCGAGCGATCTTTTTTACCGCTTGCTGCCCCATCTGTGGTTTGCGCCGGAGAATCTGTTGGGTATACTTGCAACCGCGCCGCTTTTGTTGTTGATGCTGATCTATTTCCGTTTTGTTTTCGGCTATTTTGTCCGCAATTTCGAACGGCAGGCCGATGCCTATGTCTTTCATGCCCTTGGCACCAGTTGGCCGTTGATCCAGTCGTTTGAGAAAATAGCTCTGCTCAGCGGCGGCAATCGGGACGAGAAAAACTGGCACCATTTCGGCATCGGCGAGCGGATCGATTTTCTCAGGCGATGCGAAGAGGATCGGGGGCTGATCGACCGGCATAAGCGCAAATTACATTTGAGCCTTTTCTTTTATTGTGCCTGTATCGGCCTGTCTCTTCTGGCCTTGCAACGAATTGACGTCAGCAAAATCTCGGAGGGGTATGAAACCAAGTACGCCGAGGCGGTGTTGCTCCAAAAGGTGCGACAAGAACCGGAAAACAGTCTCTGGCTGATGTATCTCGGTGATTTTCTCCAAAGCCGAAAAATGGAGCAGAGGGCGGTGGATGCCTATGAAAAAGCATTGCAGCTCACGCCAGAGAGCGCCGAAGTGAACAACAACCTTGCCTGGCTGCTGCTCACCGCCAAAGAAAAAGCCATCCGCAACCCGGAACGTGCCTTGACTCTGGCGCGGGCCGCTATTCTCATCAAGGAGCAAAGTCATATCCTCGACACCTTGGCCACAGCGTACTGGGCCAACGGCTTGGTCGAGGAGGCTGTGGTCACGGAGCTGAAAGCCTTGCGCCTTGATCCGCGGAATCGGGCCTACTATCAGGGGCAACTGGAAAAATTCAGGCAACAGCGGTGGGAAGACAAAGAGTAGCCGGTGCCGCAAGCGGATCACGGCTGCGATATTTTTTATAGTATGATGTTGGGCAGTTCCATTTCCATCCGGTCGAATGCGCTGACAAAGGCCTTGACAACCTCCGGGTCGAACCTGGCTCCGGCTCCGGCCACGATGTGTTCTTTTGCCTCCTCGGGCGGCAGGGCTTTTCGGTCGGGACCGTTGACGGTCAGGGCGTCATAGACATCGGCAACAGCCAGGATGCGTGCCCCGAGAGGGACGGGTATCCTGATCGCCATTGCTTTCAAATTGCTCATGGTGTCCGAGCAGCATGGGAAGCACCCCGCCCAAGGGGCCGCGGAGAAGCGGTTCATACGATTTGGTGTCTCTGGGGAGCACCTGATCGTCTTGATTGAGCCGAGACCGCCTTGCGGAGGATGCTGCGGCTGATCTGCAACTTGCCGAGATCGTGCACAAGCGCCGCCGAACGGATATCCTCGATTTCATCCTTTTCCAGCCCCATGTACATGGCTATCCGGGTTGCGTAGATGGAGACGCGAAAGCAATGATTTTCCTCCTCCTCATCTTGGGCGATAAGGTGGCGAAGGATCGTCAGCAGTCCCCGATAGGTTTGCCGCAGTTCCCGCATTTTGTTTTTATTGCGTTCATACAGGGTTCCCATGGTATAGGCGGTGACCAGCAGGATGCAGCCCCAGGAAATGATGTGATACCACTGGTTGTCGCCGCCGATCCCGGCCAGATTGAACTGGTCGAAACGACCAGGATTGTAATAACTGACCAGGCCAACGAGGAGGATGCTGGCAAAGGCGGTGAGGACCGCCTGCCGGCGGCCGAATAAATAGGCGGAGAGCACTGCCGGAAGCGTAGTAGAAACCGAGGAGCAGATACTGGGAAGCGATGGTATAGTTGAACATCCAGGCAACCCCCAGCATGGAGAGGATGATCCAGATTTCCTTGTTGATTTGCCCCAACGACGGTCCGAGTCTTTTGTTTTTCCGTGAGTTCCTCCGCCTGGCTCGCATGAGGGCGGCTAAATCGATAGGTTCGTTTGGCGTGGTCAAGGGCCGTTTCGTCGGCGCTGCTTTCCTGGGCGGGGATGAACAAGGCCTCGGCCCCCAGTTCTTCCAGCCGGCGAATGACCAGCAGTCCGGTTTCCTCGGCAACATTGCGGCTCAGGATCACCGGCAGATTTTTCAGCAGGGCGGGAATTTGTTCCGGCGGAATGCTTTTCGCCCGTTTCTCAAGGTAAGCGATGAGTTGGGCCTCGTCGGCGGAGGGGGAAAGTGCTTTCAGGATGAGTGAGCCTTTGCTATTATTCATGGTCGTTGCCTGTTGCGGAATATTTAGTTGGGCCACACCTGATCTTCTGCGGAGCGTGGCACTCGAAACAGCGAAGAAAATCGCCGACAGACAAAGTATAGGTGAAAGGTACCCTCAGTTCAAGGCTTGGTCGGATTTTTAACAGCCCAATCCGTGCAGTGAAATCCGGGTGGCGCTTGGTGGTTTAATTTGTTGAGTAGAGGAGCGTGACGAGTGATAACAAACCGGACTCATTGGCTGCTGAAAGGACAGTTTCTCTGGTCAGCCTTGGTCTTGGCGGCGGTTCTCGGCTTCCGGGCCTCACTCCTGCCTTGGCGGCTCGCGATCATGACGGTTGCCGTGGCGGTCGGCGGCATGGTGCTGACCGGTTTTTTCAGCCTCCTGGTTCTATTTATGCTGTTGCGCACCAACCGGCGGCACGGCAGCAAACACTGCCTGCTATCCGTTGCCCTTTCCTTGCCACCCCTGATCGGTGTGTTGCTGGTCGGCATGCAGGGGGCAAAAACGCCGCCGATCCACGATATCACCACCGATACCAACAATCAGCCCAACTTCCGGGCGGCGCAAACTCTGCGGCGATCCAGTGACAACAGTCTCGTCTATCCGGGCAGAACAACCGCTGACCAGCAGCAACAGGCCTATCCTGACATCAAACCAATCGAAACATCGTTGCCATCGGCAGAGGCTTTTGCTCAAAGTCTTGTTGCTGCCGAAAAACTGCGCTGGCGGGTCGTCGGACTGTACAGGGAGGAGGGGTTGATCGAAGCGGAGGCCCGAACCTTGGTTTTCGGTTTCATCGACGATATCGTCATTCGCGTTGCCGCCGTCGGCAACGGCAGCCGAATCGATCTCCGCTCGGCCTCCCGTGTCGGGGTCGGCGATCTCGGCACCAATGCCGAACGGATCAGAGCATTCAGGCACACATTCAACAGCATGCAACCAAATTAAGCAGAGTATGCACACACCTCTTATCCTGGTCACCAATGACGATGGTGTCTATGCGCCCGGTATTCGGGCGCTCCACGAGGCGGTCAGTTCACTCGGGGAGGCCGTCATTGTCGCCCCCGAACGGGACAACTCCGCGGTCAGCCATTCACTGACCATGAACCGGCCGCTGCGGGTGGTGCGGTTAGACGAGCATATCCATACCATCGACGGTACTCCCACAGACTGCGTCACCATCGCCATCAACAAGATCCTGCGCCGGAAACCCGATCTCCTGGTTTCCGGGATCAACCCCGGCGCGAACCTGGGCGACGATATCAGTTACTCGGGCACGGTTTCGGCGGCCATCGAAGGAACCATGTACGACATCCCCTCGCTGGCCTTCTCCTTGGGCGGCAATCCGCCCTATGATTTTGAGGTGACGGCGGCAGTTGCCTGGAAACTTGCCTCCATGGCTCTGGCCATGCATCTCCCGCCCAAGTCCATGCTCAATATCAATATTCCGCCCTTGCCTGTCGGAGAGATCAAGGGAATCCGTTTCACCCGGCAGGGGCGCAGGCTTTACCGGGACGCTATCCAGGAAACCTTCGATCCCTGGGGGCGCAAGCATTACTGGATAGGCGGCGGTACGGTGCACTGGTCCGGCGGTGATGACACCGACGAGCAGGCGGTGCGCAGCGGCTTCATTTCGGTCACGCCGATCCAGCTCGACCTGACCAACCACGACGGCCTGGAATACCTGGAACGACAATGGAAAATGTGATGAATGTCACCCGTCCGCAACGAGGCCGATGATGCCGCTACTCGGCGCCCACCAGTCCATCTCCGGCGGTTTGCATCTTGCCTTTGACCGGATCAGCCAGGTCGGCGGCGAGTCGTTGCAGATATTTACCGCCAATCAGCGGCAGTGGCGCACGGCACAGCCGAACGCGGAGGATGTCCGGCGGTTTGCAGAAAGATGGCGGCAGAGCGGCGAGATACCGGTAGCCTCTCACGCCTCCTATCTGATCAACCTGGCCGCCTCGGAACCGGAAAAGGCGATGCGATCAGTTGCCGCTTTCACCGAGGAGTTGGAGCGTTGCCTGCAGTTGGGCATTGCTTTTGTGGTGATTCATCCTGGCAGCCACGGCGGCGCCGGCATTGATGCGGGGCTTAGCGAGGTGACGCGCAACCTGGACATGGCGCTTGAGCGCTCGAGGGTGCCCGATTCCAATCTGCGGGTCCTGCTGGAAACCACTGCCGGTCAAGGAACCTCGCTTGGAAGCCGGTTCGAGGAACTGGGCTGGCTGCTTGCGCAAAGCCGCTATCCCGAACAGGTCGGCGTCTGCGTCGACACCTGCCATATCTTTGCCGCCGGGTACGACCTGTGCAGCGTCACCGGGTACGAGCAGACCTTCGCCCAATTGGAGCAGCACATCGGCTGTAACCGCATCCACTTCTTCCATCTCAATGATTCGAAAAAGGCTTGCGGCAGCCGGGTAGACCGCCACGAGCACATCGGCGAGGGACGGATCGGGCTGGAAGGTTTCCGTTGCCTGCTCAATGATCCTCGTTTCCACAACCACCCCATGACCCTGGAAACCGACAAGGGTGCCGACTTGGCTGAGGATGTCGAAAATCTTCGCCGCCTGCGAGCGCTTATCGCCTGATCCCAGTATTCTGATCCGCCACCCCATGTGTTCGTTGAGAACACCTCGAATATTCACCAAAAAATTCTTGAGCTTTTGCAAGATATCTGATTATTACTATCAAATATTTTCAACTGTTATTAACCATTACACTTTGGGAAGGAGGAAAACGTATGAGAAAGTATGTTGCGGAGGGATTCGGTACATTCTGGCTGGTTTTTGGCGGTTGCGGCAGCGCGGTATTGTCGGCAGCGTTTCCGGAGCTTGGCATCGGGTTTCTCGGAGTCGCCCTGGCCTTTGGCCTGACGGTGTTGACCATGGCCTATGCCATCGGGCATATCTCCGGCTGTCATCTTAATCCTGCTGTTTCAGTGGGATTGTGGGCCGGCGGCCGATTCCCGGCAAGCCAGTTGCTGCCCTATATCGCCGCTCAAGTGATCGGTGGTATCCTGGCCGGTGGTGTGCTTTATCTCATTGCCAGCGGCAAGGCCGGGTTTGAGCTGTCAGCGGGGTTTGCATCCAACGGCTATGGCGCCCATTCTCCAGGCGGCTATTCCCTGATGTCCTGTCTGATTGCCGAGGTGGTACTGACCATGATGTTTCTCCTCGTCATTCTCGGTGCAACTGATCAACGGGCGCCGCAGGGAATGGCGCCGATTGCCATTGGCCTTTGCCTGACCTTGATTCACCTGATCAGCATCCCGGTTACCAACACCTCGGTCAATCCGGCCCGGAGTATGGGCGTGGCCGTGTTTGTCGGCGGCTGGGCCGTTGCTCAGTTGTGGCTTTTCTGGCTCGCCCCGATGGTCGGCGCCGTTCTGGGAGCATGGATTTATCGCTTCCTGGGTGCGGCAGAGAAGTGAGGTAAAGGCAGTCCCATCTCCACCGGCGGCAGGGAGTGTACGCCCCTCTCCTTTCCTGCCGCCGGGCACATTTTTCGAGGCCACGATTATTCTGCAACCCCCGATTTTTCAGTATTCCCCGCGACAGCTTGCGATGTGGGAGTTGAGCAACGACAAAGATCGCGACTTGAGGCATATCGCCCCAGGTCCAACTCAAAAGTAGTCCTGTCTTCTGGTTGGTGAGCGATTGACGGGCTCCCTTGGTTCCACCAATTTTCCCCCTTCTTGTTGAGCGGAAACATTGCAGCCGCTTTTTTCGCTCACTTTCTTCTTCCCATCTCACCGGTCGGAAATCAGTGCCACGCCTCCGCAACCAGGGGCTTTTTTTCATACTTCCGTTTGCATCTGAAGCAGTCCCGGCGCAATTTACTCCAAAATGATGGAGTACTGCTTGTGTCCGGGCAGTCAATATATTATTCTCGCGAAACTGCTGCGGCCTGAGTGGAAGGGGTCAGTTCCTGGTGCTGACCGAAAATCAGGCGGATGCTGAGGGGAGGTGTACCGGAAAAGTCTCTGCAGGATCTCTCGTGCATAGCGTGGTCACTGTATGTATTCTCACGATAAACGGAAACCGGATGAAACCGGCGAGAACAGGGTGAAAAGATGTTCAAGAATGACTTCGAAGTAACGTTGCAAAAAGCATCGGCCGATCAGTCGAAGCCAAAACCGGATCAGAGCAAACTTGGATTCGGCCAGTTTTTTACCGATCACATGTTTACCATGCGCTGGAACCGCCAGAAAGGCTGGCATGATGCGACCATCGAGCCCTACCGGACCTTCGAAATGGATCCTGCCGCCATGGTTTTCCATTATGGCCAGGCTATTTTTGAAGGCATGAAGGCCTATCGCGGCAAGGACGACCAGATTTATCTTTTCCGCCCTCAGGACAATTTTGCCCGCATGAACCAATCAGCGGTGCGGATGTGCATGCCCCGTTTTCCTCAGGATCGTGTCCTTCAGGCCCTACGGGCCATGGTTTATCTCGATCAGGAATGGGTACCCAAGGCACCGGGGGCAACGCTCTACATCCGGCCGACGATGATAGCCACGGAACCGGCCTTGGGGCTCCGCCCGGCTGAGGAGTATTTGTTCTTTATTATCAGTTGCCCGGTCGGCGCGTACTATGCCGAGGGATTCAGTCCGACAAAGATTTACGTTGAGAATAAGTATGTCCGGGCGGTTCCAGGCGGAGTCGGCAACGCCAAGACCGCTGGCAATTATGCGGCCAGCGTCAAAGCCCAGGTCGAAGCCCATGAAAAGGGTTTCACCCAGGTGTTGTGGCTCGATGCGGTCGAGCGTCGCTATGTCGAAGAAGTGGGCACTTCTAATATTTTCTTTTTGATTGATGACGAACTGATTACGCCGCCGCTCGAAGGATCTATTCTTCCCGGTATCACCAGAGATTCGGTTCTTCAGTTGGCACGCGACTGGGGATACAGGGTGAGCGAGCGCCGTATCACCATCGACGAGGTTGTTGCTGCCGGCAAGAAAGGAAATCTGCAAGAGAGTTTCGGCACAGGTACGGCCGCAGTCATCTCTCCGGTCGGCGAATTTTGCTACCGAGACGAGCACATTCAGATTAACGGCGGGGCTGCCGGAGAGTTGGCGAAACGACTCTTCGAGGAATTGCAGGCTCTCCAGTTCGGCCATCGTGAAGACCCCCATAAGTGGCGCGTCCGGGTAGGCTGAGTCGATAATTTTTTCCTTCCATTTGCCTTATTCTCATTATTTCAAAGGGTTGAGTGATTATTTTTTTCACTCGACCCGCCCTTGATTTTTCAATAAGCGCCCCTATAGTTTTGCGCAGTTTGAAGACAGAAGCTTCGTTTTCGTCCATTAAATGCGGTTTGAGCCGACCGTCGGACAACCAAACTACCCCCTTCGGCTCAAACGTTAATCACTTCAAAAAATCAGACAGGAGGATTGTCCATGAAAATTCGTCCATTGAATGACCGTATCTTGGTCAAGAGATTGGAAGGAGAAGCAAAAACCGCCGGTGGCATCATTATTCCCGACTCGGCCAAAGAAAAGCCGGCTGAGGGTGAGATTGTCGCCGTTGGCCCCGGCAAGCTCAACGATGCCGGCGAGCGCGTCGCGATCGATTTGGCGGTCGGCGACCGCGTACTTTTTTCAAAATACGGCGGCACCGAGGTGAAGTTGGATGGCGAGGATTTTCTTATTATGCGCGAGGATGATATCCTTGGTGTGATTCAGGCGTAAAGAAAAGATATCAATCTAATCGATTATAAGGAGATAAAAATATGTCGGCAAAAGAATTAAAATATGGTGACAAGGCCCGGGAAAAAATACTGGCTGGTGTCAATACCCTGGCAAATGCTGTTAAGGTCACTCTCGGACCTAAAGGTCGTAACGTTCTGATCGAGAAATCCTATGGCGCACCTGTTATCACTAAGGACGGTGTGACCGTTGCCAAAGAGATCGAGTTGAAGGATAAATTCGAAAATATGGGCGCCCAGATGGTCAAGGAAGTTGCTTCCAAGACATCCGACGTTGCCGGTGATGGCACCACCACCGCCACTGTGCTTGCCCAAGCCATCTACACCGAGGGCGCCAAGTTGGTTGCCGCCGGTAACAATCCGATGGAGATCAAGCGCGGTATCGATGCTTCGGTGGCCGCCGTTGTCGCTGAGCTTGGGAAAATTGCCAGTCCCACCAAGGAGCAGAAAGAAATTGCTCAAGTCGGCACGATTTCCGCCAATAACGATGAGACCATCGGTAAGATTATTGCTGAGGCCATGGATAAGGTCGGCAAAGAAGGCGTCATCACCGTGGAAGAAGCAAAATCCATGGAAACCTCTCTTGATGTGGTTGAAGGTATGCAGTTTGACCGTGGCTACCTCTCTCCCTATTTCGTTACCGATCCGGAGCGGATGGAAGTCAGCATGGAGGAGCCGCTGATCCTGATCAACGAGAAGAAAATCTCCAGCATGAAAGATTTGCTGCCGATCCTTGAGTCCGTGGCCAAAATGGGCAAACCGCTGTTCATCATCGCTGAAGATGTTGATGGCGAGGCCTTGGCAACCCTGGTTGTTAACAAACTCCGCGGCACCCTCAATGTTGCAGCTGTCAAGGCTCCGGGCTTTGGTGACCGCCGTAAGGCCATGCTCGAGGATATCGCCACCCTCACCGGTGGGCAGGTTATCACCGAAGACCTCGGCATCAAGCTGGAGAATGTCACCATCAATGACCTCGGCACTGCCAAGCGCATTGTGGTCGACAAAGACAATACCACTATCATTGACGGCGCCGGCGACAAAGAGAAGCTTGCCGCCCGCGTTAAGCAGATTCGCGCCCAGATCGAGGATACCACCTCTGATTATGATCGCGAAAAGCTGCAGGAGCGGCTCGCCAAACTGATCGGCGGCGTTGCCGTGATCAATGTTGGCGCAGCCACCGAAGTGGAAATGAAGGAGAAAAAGGCCCGCGTTGAAGACGCACTCAATGCAACCCGCGCTGCGGTTGAAGAGGGCGTTGTTCCCGGTGGCGGTGTTGCCTACCTGCGTTGCCTCAAGGTGCTGGATGAGCTCAAACTCGAGGGCGAGCAGGCTTTGGGTATCAACATCGTCCGTCGTGCTCTCGAAGAGCCGGTACGCCAGATCGCCGCCAATGCTGGTCGCGAGGGTTCGGTTATCGTTGAACATGTCAAGAACCTGGAAGGGCCCATGGGTTTCAACGCAGCTTCCGAGGTATACGAAGATCTGATCGAGGCTGGTGTCATTGATCCGGCCAAGGTTACTCGGTATGCGCTGCAGAATGCCGCTTCTGTATCTGGCCTGCTGCTCACCACCGAGTGTATGATCGCTGAACTGCCAGATGACGATAAGGGCGGCGCTGGTGGTGGTATGCCTCCGGGCGGCATGGGCGGCATGGGCGGCATGGGCGGCATGATGTAGACCGACCTCTGTTCAGCCTGTTTTTGCTGAATCCATCGTCCTTTCTCGCCGATCTTGCGCGGGAAAGGACGATTTTGTTTCGAGAGGGGAAAAGATGTTGCAGAGGGTTTCTCCTGGAGGTTTCTTATTGACAAACAGGGCGAAATCTTGAATAGTGTCCCGGTTCAAGCCTACCGGCTTTTTCAGATACTGGCGATGTAGCTCAGTTGGTCAGAGCGCACGGCTCATATCCGTGGTGTCCGGGGTTCAAGTCCCTGCATCGCCA